>NZ_JH597773.1:3618114-4325094 GCF_000243335.1 Leptonema illini DSM 21528
AGAGAGAAGGAACCGTGTTTGGGAGTTCGGATGTATTGTTGATCCGACAGTGCAGGCTCTGCCATTCGTGTGGTTCAAAAACAATTTCTGCGGAGAGATCTGGAAGTTCCCTGCCTATGAATGTCAGGAAAAGGATTCTCCATGCGATGATGCTATCGACTGTGATGCATGACATCAGTCGAGCTCCGGTCTTCATCTGTCGGTTTTCAATCTTGCATCCAGATTTGAGGACCTTGAAGAAGGTCTCAATGATCCAGCGATCGGTGTACCATTCCACCTTCTCAACGGCTTCTTCGAAAGTGAGAACCGGCATTGTGGTGAGCAGCATCCATGAAATCCCCTCTTCCTTTTGCGGTGGATTTTTTTTCGCATGTATATACTGCATAGAGATCGAAAGATGGATTCTCTTTCACAGGATATCGGTGAAAAGGCCGTCGCATTGTTATCTTTGAGAAGCGTATTTGCAGCGTTGCTTCTCTTGCTTTCTTACCCACCTTTCTTTGAACCTGAATATCATACTCACCGAATACATCTATGGACTCCATGAAATCCCACAAAAAGCCCGAATCCCCGGCCAATTTGCGGTCTTTTGCAGCTCGAACAAGCAAATCAGGCGGATTTTCTGTAGATAGTTTATGATGCTCAAGGAAGAGATCATACATATCTCCTTCGCGATCGCAGACGTTTACGAAGTGAACTTTATCATTCATCTCCTTTTGAATCTCACAGACCTTGCGGTAGCTGTTTATCCATTTCATGCTCTCTTTGTCTTCGAGAGGAGTATTTCTTCTTTCCTCACGTGTGAGTTCAGAAGACCATGTGTTGTCAGGTCTATTCCAGATTTGTAGATCCAGTATTCCGAGCGGTGTGCCTTCGGGAGTAACGGCAAGAGTGGGATGAAGCATAAGTCCTCTTGTAAGGCGATTGCCGGCCGGTCCAATATCGTCGATAGCGTCACGAGTGCTATAGTCGATCGTCGATGTATCCTGAATCGCAAGAACAAGCTCTCGACCCTCGATCCTTCGCTTCGTGGACTCTGTGTGCGGACTTAAAATATTCTGTGAGTTCACCTTGCCGTTGTCAAAGAACCGATACACTCCTTTCGCACCCGCCCAGCTTGCCGACGCCTTTGGAACAGACGCACCCGGCTTCTGCATGAAAGCCTCAGCGACAGCAATGAGTCTGGCGTTCAAACGCGCATCACCGATATTTGCACTGGCGAATTCCTGCGCCCCCCAATTGGCTACTTCGCTATCCAGCTCCTGTGGTTCCTGAGCACTCTGCTGTCGTTTCTTCATGCGACATATTGCGCGGGCTCAAAAACAGTACAAGGAGAAATACTTCTGGGTAAGGATATGGCGGGTGAGGGTGGGAGCGAGCCGGGTTACCAGATGAACTCGCCCGCTCCTCCGCGCTTATCTCGTCCGTCAAGGACGTGAAAGCGGCGCACGCGATTCAGCTGAACCGGATTTATGTTCGAAAGCGGAAAGTGCGCGATGCGCTGGCCGAAGCGCCCGGCGAGGTAATGCAGACGTTGCGACGGAGGATGCTCGGCGACGTGCACGACGACGTTCTTCTCGTTATACAGAATGGCGGCGGCAAGCAGACGATCGCGGGCCTTATCAAATTGATTGAAGAAGGGATCGGTCCAGATATCGCCGAGCCGCCCGGGAGGGTAGGTTAACAGAAAACCTCCATAGACACAGCGACTGATTCCCGGGCCGACCATGTGCGTATGCATCGGAGTCGCATAAAAGGCCATGTCGGATTCCTGCGTATGCTCTCCCCACCAGACGACCTTCCACGGATGGGCCTCTTCGTCGTCGCTGTAGATGACGACGACGCTGCCGGCTTCGGCTCCTTTGCGTCGCACTTCTTTTACGAAAATGCGATCCTGATATACGTTGCGGATCGTTTCGCGATAATCGATACCGTCAAGCAGCGACGACGAGAAAGGCAGCGTGCGGCTTTCGTTACTCTTTAGAAGAGAAACGGCTTTCGTCTGCAGATACTTCGCGAAGTCCTCGATAATGATATCTTCTGGCGGGTACGAGCACATGCCGCCTTCGCCGAACGACTCCTTCCATTCGCCTGGATATTTTTCGCGTTGCAGCCCTTTGCGTATGGCCGGCGGCGCCACCTTCGGCTTATGATTGAGCTTCATACGGAAGCGGATCATCCGGCTGTTGCGATAGAGATCGTCGAGCGTTACCCGGGCCTCGGGAAAGGGCGAGTCTTTTTTCTCGAAACGCAGAAGAGTATCGTAAAAGATGCGGGCGAAGTTATCGTTTACGAACGATCGGGCGGCGACGACGAGTCGATACGGATCGGGCAATAACCGTTTGCCGAGAAGCGACCAGTTGCGGGCGAAGCGAAAGAAGAGCTTTTCGCGCTGCGGCGGAATAAACTCCGACGATTCCTCTTCGTAGATACGCCGTACTGTGCGATATACTTCGCGCTGCAGAAGGATGCGATCAAAGAGCGGGAATCTGCGCGGATCATTGCGTATCTGCAGCCACTTCACGTTATAGTATGCGGGTTGTTCGAGCACCTCTCCGCTTTCGGTTGAAAGCGAAAGGATCTCGACCTCTCCAGGAATCGGCTTCTCGTAACGGCGTTCGCTTTCCTGCGATTGCACGATGAGATCGAGAGGCTCGTCTTCTGATTCCAGATGCGATTCCATCACGGCCTGCAGCTCGCCGCTCACAGAATCTTCGGCGGCATAGGGTGAAACAAGCGCCATGAGCTCGTCGCGGGCCTTTGCATATTCGTCGTCGCTGCTGGATAACCATTTTTGAATGCGGGGCAGATGCCTGATGCCGCATAAAAAGAGGATGGGCCCGGGCAGGGCAGCTTCGATCTGACGCAGAGATTCGGCCATGCTGAATTCGCGCACGGCGTCGATAAGGTCGGTTTCCGGTGAGGCTGTCGCCAGTTCCTTGCGGTACTGCGTATACAGATCGTTCAGCGGATAATGCACAAGACTGTAGGTATCTGGAAAGGGCTCGCGAAAGATCGACGGCAGGTTGCTCAGCCGGTCGATGCAGAAGACGGGAACGCCGGCTTCAACCGCCGACCGCAATCCCTCAACAAGCGGTTCGAGAGGTTCAAGGATCAGATAAAACGGAAACTCGCCGTCGCGCTTGAGCACCGGAAAGCCGTCTGCATGAGCGATTGCTCTGTGCAGCTCATGACGCATATCGGCAGGCAGTTCGAGAACGACGGCAGAAGGCGGCCGCTCGAAGAAGACCCGGCGTACAAGAACGGTTACCTCGGCCGAGCCGTGAATCACCGGCAGCGCCTGGATCTTCTCGCTCAGCGGAATTAAAGGAAGCGGTCCCTGTGTGACATGGTTAACCATACGTAGGCCGATTCGAAATCAGACGATGTAACGCAGAGCGTCGTCGCCGAGAATGCCCATGACGGCATCGTGCAGAAGCTCTCGCAGAAGACCCGGCGACACGGCGCCTGTTCCGTTGATGTTGATCTGCTTTCGCGACGTACCGAGCTTGAGGATCATACGCGTGATATTGATGCCGTCCCGCACCGAGAACGGTTCGTCGTGCGAATGAGCGTTCTGTAAGAAGCTGACGACGTAGGCGATGATCTCGTCGGGAGCGAAGGGCATGTTCGCCTTGATGATTTCATGTTCTTCGTCGGCGTCGGCGAAGTCGATGTAGATCTGCGGTTGAAGCCGGCTCTGAATATACTCGGGGATTTCGAAGGTAGAGGCGTCTTCGTTCATCGTCGTACAGAACCGAAACTCCGGATGCGCCTTGATCTTTACGCCGGCGACGATGGATTCGACATAACGCCGGTGGTCAAGCAGCGGGGCGAGCGACGCCCAGGACTTCTCGCCCATTCGGTTGCCTTCGTCGAGGATGGCGACTCCGCCTTCGATCATGGCCGTTACGATGCCCGATGCGACATATTTAATCTTTCCCTCGGCATTGATGACAGGCGAGATGAGCAGGTCTTCGGGACGCGTATCCATCGTGCCCTGAAAGATCCAGTAGGGTCGGTCAAGCGCCTTAGCGGCGGCGCAGGCAAGGGTGGTTTTACCGACGCCCGGTCGGCCGATCAGCCTCGGACTGAGCGGCAGGTCGGATTCATGCACCTTCATCCAGCAGGCGAGCAGCTGATCGAGCACCTCCATGTTTCCGACCCAGTTCTGGTCCTGAGAGTCGGGCGGGGTGAGTTCGAGGGCGACGCCGTCGAGCTGAATCGTTTTCATGAACCCGTTTCGCTCCCTACGGGGCGATGTTCAAACATTTTTATTGTAGAGAACCCGAGCTTTCTTATCATGGTAGAGCCGTATCGGAAATCGCAGGCGCTCCGAACGGAGATTGCCTGGCAGCTGGCGGAGGGCTGAAATGAGAATCCCGCAGTCGATTTAGAGGCCCGCGTTTTTCTGTTTCTCTGTTAATTTCAAGTCCGCGACGTTCGATACTGGATGAAGGAGATCCGTGATGTTCAAGAAGCTCGGCCTGTTTGCCCTACTTGTTACCTTCCTCTCGGGAGGAGTACTGTTCAGCCAGGCTCCCAATATTTCCGAGCAGCCGGCGCAGCCCGGCAATACGACGGCCGTTAACAATACGGCGATGATCGCCATCGAGAACTTCAATCCTCAGCCCATGAGCGATCCGCGTTTTGTCGTATCGAACTTCTCGCTCGATCGCCGTTATGCTCCGGACGGCAAAGGTGAAATCCTCGACGTTTACTTCGACATTTATAATAACACATCCGAGGCTATCGAACTGTATGCCTGGGTCATGGCCTATACAGAAACGAATGCCATCGATAAAGACGAGCGACGGATCGTCCCTTACCCCACATGGCGGGTAGAGAATCCCGACAAGCGGCTCTTCCTGAACCGGTACATTACGATTACCCCGCAGAACATCGCCGCCGACCAGATATGGACGAAAGAGGATCCTGATTACAAGAGGCATATGTACGCCATTGAGCGTATGCGTTCGACTGTCGGCTCCATCAAGCCGATCGGTGACGTCTTTCCGCCGGCATGGAAGTATGTGGCCTATATCAACCGATTCCCGACGAAAGGTCTGCTTTTGAAGCTTTACGGAGATCAGGGTCCGGCGCAGAACGAGCTGGTGCAGACGAACTATGTGCCTCCGACACCCGAAGAAAAACGCACAAAGATCTTCAAGAATGTTCCCGCCCACACCTACACACTTGAACACACTCGTCGCAAGCTGATCTTCCGATCGCATCATTACTCGGCGTATCGGGCGGACTTTGAGTTCTTCAATAACGTCGCCATCGTTCTCTTTGATGCAAAGAAGGCCGCCGAAGCAGAAGAGCAGTCCAAGCGTGAGCTGCGCGAAGGTGAGATGCCCGCTCAGCCGATGGTGTACTATCGAACGATTCGCGCCAACAAAAAGCTGCGCATCTATTGATCTTGCTTCTGCGGTTGGCGAAAAACGGCGAAACCCGCTCCGGCGGGTTTTTGCATGTACGTGAAAAAAGGCGTTGACCGGCCGACGGAATACGGCAGCATTTTATTCCTTGTCGCATTCAGTAGATCAGAACGCTCTCACCGAGAGCCTGCTTTCGAATCGCTCCCTTGTATACGAGCTTCAGGGGAGCGATGACGCTTTTTTGCGTAACCTCAATTCGTTCACACACAGAGTTCTGTCCGAACTCGACCTTCTCTTTCTGAACGAGCCCATATTCATCATTCAATCCGAGCTGATAACGAACTTCCTGAAGGCCTGCGCCAAGCGTGTCTTCTTTGAGCGGGAAGGCCTCAGTCTTTCCGAGGCGGCCGATTATCAGAAGGGAATGCAGAGCTTTCGTACCGAGGTGCTCGAAAAGTGGGATTCGCAGGCCATACGGCTGGCCGAACATGGCATGCGAATCGTGATTACGTACGCGCTTACCGACGGCGGCATGCTTCTCACGATCGAGAATAATGTGGAGATCTCGCCGTTTGAATATGAGCGCATTCAGAAGCGACTCTCGTTCGACGTTCACTCTGTCGGCATCGATCCCGACTTCACGGGCAATATCGACCTCTCGGAGGGCGGCGGCCTGGGATTGATTCTCATCACCATCCTGCTTCAGAATACGGGAATCGGACGCAAGAACCTTCAATTTCATGCCGACAAAAACGGAACGCGGATGAAGCTCTTTATTCCGCTGCACGTCAGTCGTCCCGTCATTGAGCGACATCTGAGTGAGCGCGTCATCGGCAAGGTGGAGGCGCTGCCCTCCTTTCCCGAACACATTCGTCGCCTCATGGATCTGTGCGATTCGCCGAGTTCCGGGCTTGACCTGATCGCCTCGCATATCGGTCGAGACCCTTCGTTAACCGCTCAAATACTCAAACTGGCAGGGTCGGCGGGTTATATTACGCGAAACAAAAATCCGTCTCTTCTTGAAGCCGTACAGATCGTAGGACTCAATCAGGTGAAGTCTTTCTTGCTCGTCGCCGGCGTGCGCACCATTCTTACAGGTCTTGTTCCGTGCGAGCGCATGGAAGAGATCTGGGAAAGCAGCAATCGCATTTCTTTTTTTGCAGGCCAGCTTGTCCGTGATAAGCGAGAGCTCAAGGAAACGGTCATCGTCTCCGGCCTTCTGAACGACCTCGGCCGGATCGTCATCTATTCGTTCAGCGAAGAGGATTTCGATCGTTTGCGAAAGCTGACGGGCAAAGAGAGCAGCGAGGTGCAGGTCGTGCTTGAAGAGACGACGCTTGGGATCAGCTTTCCCGAAATCGGCGCCATGCTGGCCCGTAAGTGGAACTTTCCCGAGAACATCCTTTATGCCATCCGCTACCAGATGCGTCCGCTTCATGTAGATGAATCGAGAGAATCGCTCGTTTATCCCGTCTATCTCGCCCGTTGCATGGCCGAGGTTCTCAAAGGCTGCCAGCAGTTCGAGTACATCGAATACCGCGTGTTAAAGGCATACGGGCTTCTTGATAGAAACGTTTTCAACAAAACGTTAGCCGAGATGGAAGAGCGATTCGTAAAGCAGTATTCCGTGTAGCGGAAAGTAAAGCACTGATCGGCCATTCAGGCGGCCGGCTACATCAGGCTATCGTTTCAGTCCGCTCTGCACAAGCATCACAATTAACAGAAGAGCCGTCACCGGTAGAAAATGCTCCTGAAAGACGTGCAGGGAGCTGTGATCCCTACAGAGGATGCCGGCGCAGGCCGATGCTGCCAGTGAAGACGAGAGAAAAAGAGCGATGGCCGATGCCTCGCGGTTCAGGACGAAGCGATTCCGGACGATGATGGCGAGAAAGATGAAGGGCAGGATGCCGATGAGCATGATGTCGAGGATACACATGCTGCCATGCCAGCGCATGATCTCTTCGGCTGCCTGCGGCATTAACGAGATGTCATAGAGAAGGTATGCTCCCCATAGAACGAAGAACACGACAGTGAGCAGTTGCCAGGGCTTCGTCCGGCGCCCAGGAAGAGAGAGCAGAATCGCCCAGATACCCGAGGGCACAGCGGGCAGAAGCGCGAGCAAAAAGGCCGGATTAATAAGATGAAATGCCCAGCTGCGTTCGGGCATAATCATCGAGGCGATCGTCAGCGACGAAAGCACAAGGATAAGAAAGGCGCCCGCCCAGGTAAGGAGCGGCGGCCACAGACGCGAGCGATCGGGCACGCAGGATAGCTCGTTTACGAGCGAATCGATAAGATCAGATCGGCGTTCGTTCATGGCCGCTCTCCCTGAAGCGACGACTCCGCCTCACCACCGGGGAATCTTGCCCGGATCTTCTTATACGCCCTGTGGGCGGCTACCTTCAATGCCGTTTCGCTCATATCAAGAATAGAGGCCGCTTCCTTCACCGAGAATCCGTCGATTTTCAGGAGACGCACGATCTCACGCTGACGCTCGGGCAGATCCTGAATGGCACGCAATACGGCCTCTCGATCGACCAGGTCGTCGGGGTTTTCCTTTTCATGATTCGCTATTAAAGGCAGGATGGTTTCACCCGGAACCTCCATTCGATCGATACGGCTCTGTTTTCTTACATAGTCGATATAGCGACGGTAGGCGATCGAATACATCCAGTTCGAATAGGGCAGCGAAGGATTGTAGGTGGAGCGGGCCCGATGGAGCGAGAGCAGCGTTTCCTGTATCAGATCGTCCCGGTTATCCTGCCTGTAGATGCGGGAGCGAAAGTAGTCCGAGAGCATGCGGGCGCTCTCTTCAAGCAGCAGCCTGTAGGAGCGCTGGTCTCCTGCGAGAGACTCGGTCATCCACCGTTTCAGTTGCTGCTCTTTGCTGTGCGCCATCGGAAATGTGTTTGAAAAATGGAGCCCGAATGCGACTTAATCCATGTGAAAAAGCGGAAGAAGGATTCAGCGCTCGACTTTACGGTCGGTGATATGATTGAAGACAACCGGAGCAAGAAAAATACTGCCGACCGGTCGGATCGGGGCCTGTTTCCGGAATTTCAGATTCAGGGCGGAGTTCAGAAGGCAGCCCGGCTGCTTCTTGCCCTCGGGGCCGACGAGGCGTCGCGCATTTTGCGAGAGATGCGGGATGACGAGATCCGCCTGCTCATCGAAGAGATGAGTCGCATCCGCTTTATTACTGCAGAAGAGAAGAATCGCATTCTTGACGAGTTCCGCTCGGCCGTTCCTTCCGAGGCGCCGGTGGAGGGCGGCCCCGAGGCCGCTCGCAGCATGCTTGTGCGCAGCTTCGGCGAGGCGAAGGCCGACGAGATGCTCAGTCGCATGCAGCGGCAGGATGCACGGCGGCAGTTCGATTTTCTGACCGCCTATGAGCCTTCTCTCATCGCCTCGGTTCTGTCGCAGGAGCATCCGCAGATTGCCGCCGTCACGCTCTCGTATATGAAGCCCTCTCTGGCCGCCCAGGCCTTCAAATACATGCCCGATGAGTTGCGTATGGATCTCTGTACGCGCATCGGCCGCTCGGCTAAGATCAGCCCCGAGGCCGTCGTGCGTGCGGCGAAGTCGCTTCAGGAGAAATTCGAGAAGCGCATCGACGAAACCTTCAGCGACACAGGCGGAGCCGAGACGTTGGCCGGCATCCTCAACCATCTCGATCGTGGAACGGAAGAGCGCATCCTCGATCAGCTACAGAACGCCGAGCCCGAGCTGTTTGAGCGCGTGAAAGAGCGGCTTTATACGTTTGAAGAACTTGTGAGCCTCGATGCAAAGGAGCTGCGTCTGCTTCTCTCGCAGATCGACACCGATACGATAGCGACCGCATTGCGAGGAGCGCCCGAAGAGATGCGTCGCGCCTTTTTCAATTCGCTGTCGCAGAACCGCGCCGCCGACGTACTTGATGAGATGGACCATCGGGGCCCGATCTCGGTGCGTGAGATCAACGAAGGGCGCGGCTTCATTCTTCAGACGGCGCGACGACTCGATGAAGAAGGCCGCATCTTGATCAAGAAGGAGCGCGACGAGTACATTTAGAGCCCTGCAAAGGGGCACGGAATTCCATGGTCGGTGCGACTTCTATCTGTGAAAGAGAGCGTCGAAGAAAAGGCGGGCGCTTCCTGTTGTGAAGAACAGGTCGACAAGCGGCAGAAAGAGGCGTCGTCGGCTAACCAGAAAGACCGGCCTCCATTGCGGATGAAACTTCGCTTTGAAGGCATATAGTCCGCGCGCATGATAAGCGTGTGACATCATACGTCCGTAAAAATGAATGCGAATATCGGGCGGATCGCCGACTACAAAAGGGCATTCACCAAGGCTGAGTTCGTATGCTCCCTCCTGTTTGAGATCTGTAGCCGCCCGTATGATGAGCGCTTCCATCGTTCCTTTCGGAGCGTCCTGTGCTCGCATAAGGATTTCTGTGTGGTAGGCTCGTTCACCGCGACGACTGGCCGTCACCAGGCCGACGACCTGACCGCCGACGACGAAAGACCATGCCTTATGCCATTGAGATGCGTCGGTGAGATAAAGCCCGCGTAACGCCGGCCTGTTTGCGTACGCGGAGCGGCTGCGTAGTTCACTCAGATCGGGGTAGGGCCGGTCGGTTTGTGATGTCGGGAAGTATTCGATATGGCCGTACCGCAAAGCACGCCTCGCAAGCTCTCGCAGCGACGATCTATGCCAGGCCGTATCATTGAGATCAAGGGCCGCTTCGATGCCGCTCTGGAAGACGTGGCTGCCTGTTTTACGAAATCGTAGCGCAATCTCTTCGCCCGCTCCGCGTAGAACGGCAGGGCGTGCAGATACAAGCAGAGCGGTGAGAAGTTCATCAAGGTCGGATGTTTGCTTGAGCGAGGCGCTCTGAATCCACTGTGAGCGCGAGAGCAGCAGCGAGCGAGATATAACGGTCGCCTTATCGTCGAGACGCCAGCTCAGCGGGAGCTTTTCAGTCGTAGTAACTCCTCCTCGTTTTTATGTATGATCTTTACAAGGTTCTGAATCAGGCCCAGAACGAAGTCGGGGTTCGCCTGCATCAGAGCATCGAGATGGTCACGGTGTGCCACGGCAACGACACAGTCTGTCACGCATTCGGCAGTCGCCGATCGCGGCTTATCTGATACAAGAGCCATCTCGCCGAAGATACTTCCCGGGCCGAGTTCCGAGAGCTGCAGACGCTTGCCGTTATCAAGCTCCTTGAAGAATGCGATCTGTCCCTTTTTTATCAGAAAGAATTGTCCTCCGCGATCGCCCTCTTTGAAAATAGACTCACCGGCGCAGTAGTCGCGCTCGTTCTGCATTACGGTGAGCGGACGGACGAAAAGCGCGCGCACGCTATGACTGCCCGGAAAATTCAGAAGAAGCATGAAGCCTTTGATCAAACGAAAGAAAAGATAACGCAGAAAGTAGCGCTTATAGGATTGCTGATCGGGCAGAAGATCGACGATCATTCCCGAGGGATAGTGGCCGGTGTTATTCTCGATCGTTTCGCGAACGACATAGGTTATCGTTGAGCTGGTTCTGTTATGATAGCTCATCCGGAGCTGAATGCGATCTCCTTCTCCGAAGAAATCTTCAGAATGGATAAACATCGATCGCGAAGAGATCTCATAAGAGATCGCCGAGATGCGAGTGTTTCGGTGACCGGTCATCTCGATGTCGACGACGACGGGAATACGCAGCCGTTTGTTCTTAAAGTACTCGGAGTTCACGCTACCGATAACAAAAAAGATCACGCCAAACGAGGCGGGCATGATGCCGAAAATGGCGAGGCGATAGCTTGTATCTACTTTAAGAAAGGGCGAGTACCAATCCGCATCAATAAAATAAAGAGCGGCGAAGGCAAGCATGACCAGCGAAAGAAAGATACGCAGATAGTTCGGCTGAAAGCGAAAGAACGGAATATGCGGTAGATTGCGCGTCCCGGACGAATAAAGGATCCACTTGGCGTAACCGAGCTGCTTTTCAAGCGTGAACCAGTCCTCGAAGCGCCAGGCTCGGTCGGCGAGATAAGAATGTTCGGGAAAGGTCTGCATGCGCGAATACAGGACTTCAAACAGCAGCACGGAAAGGACGATCATCGGCCCCGTATAGACCTCCCAACCCTGATCGGGCATGCAGGTCAGATCGTACAGTCCGTGCAGGGCGACAGGAACGGCAAACGCAAGGACAAGCGACCTGACTCTATTTCCAGAAAGGGCAAAGGATCGGCCCATGCCGATGTAATACGCCTGGATGCCGCACGTCGCCAGATGCATGGGCACGGAGCTGATAAAGCGAATATAGATGCTTTCGGGAGGAAGATTGAAGGCATAAACGAGGTTTTCGAGAAATGCGAAACCGGCCCCGAAGTGGATACCGGCCGAGACAAAACGCCGGATTCCTGCTTTTCGGTAGAACAGGTGAATGAGTGCCAGCAAAAAGAGATAGCTGATCGCTTTCTCGAGAGCGGCCGCCTTGATAAAGACGCTCCAGTCGCCCTTGAGCAGCAAAAAAAATCCGCTCAACACAGAGGATAAAATCAAGAGAATGAGGCCGGCAAGAATTCCCGTCAGGAAGGACTGGAAGAGAAAGATGTATGGACGCAGGTTGCCGTAGTAGCTCAGGTACGCATAAAGCACCAGAAGCTGCACGAAGAGAAAGCCCAGTGTACGCGCATCAAGAGCCATAGATCCGTTTCTATTATCGGATCAGCGGTGGCGGTTTATTGCAAAGAGCATAAAAAAGGCGAGCCACAGCCCGCCTTCTTCATATTCAAAATGGTTTGGACCGCGGGCGTGAATCACATATCCTTCGTCAGAGCCTTGTAGATATAGGCATTTGCACCGAGCATAATGGGGAAGAATGCAAGTGCGCCTGCAAATGCGAACAGAGTACCGATGATCTGATGGATGAACCCACCGATCGCGCTGAGGATGGCAAGACCGACAAAGAGTGCAGCGGTGAGCGCCAGCGTTCCAAGGAAAATCGTCCACTTTTTGCCGTAAGTCAGTTCGTTGCTTTTACGAAGTGCTGCCATAGGGTCAAGGCCGCGATCCAGCAACAGGTAAAAGCTCTGGCCGAAGGCGATGCGCACAATGGGCATTACCAGAAGAGCCAGTGAAGCGAGCAGCATTCCAAACATAAGTCCGGAAAGAAGGA
Source organism: Leptonema illini DSM 21528 (assembly GCF_000243335.1). Lineage (NCBI taxonomy): Bacteria > Pseudomonadati > Spirochaetota > Leptospiria > Leptospirales > Leptospiraceae > Leptonema > Leptonema illini. Next base: position 3,630,645 of record NZ_JH597773.1, read on the forward strand.
AGAATTCGCCCATCTGCTTACGATACTCAGGGTTGAAGATCTCAGTGGGGCTCAGACCTTCATCTTTTACCATCTTCGGAACAAGATTCACGAGACCGATCGTAGTGCCGACGTTGATATAGGGAATCCACGCCGTCAGTACGTACAGGAAGGCGTTGATCAGAAGAGGAACAAAGTTCCGGAGCCCGATCTGTATGCCGTTGGTGACGATGGCTCCTATCGTTAATTCGTTCATTGAATGAACCTCCGTTTTTTATGTTTCGGTAGCGTGAGCGCTTACCGCACGGAAGTCAATATGTTTTATTTTCAGAAATAGTTTTCGCCGTGTTTTTTCAGGTCGGTTTACAGCGGCTTATCGACAAAGACGATATCGGTGTTCGCCATCAGTTGTGAAAGCTCTTCGTTGAGAGAGCGGCAACGAGCCGCGTTGCTTTCTTTCGCGGCGATCTCAATCTCGCGACCCAGTTCGGTAACGCGATCGAATCCGTAACCGCCGCCGGCCCCTTTCATACGATGACCGAGCGTTCGGACCGTTTCAAAATCTCCGGACTGAAGTGCATCATGGATAGACGATATGTTTTTCGACACCGTATCAAGAAACAACGGCATGATATCTTCAAGCTCTTTTGAAACTTCGAGGCGAATGCGGGACATACAGGCTCATTCTACCGGCGTCCGCGAACAGGCAAGCTTAAATCCCGCCTGCACCCACCTTCGGCCGTGCGGGTAAAGCACGGGCACACCTCATTCCTCACCCCGCGGGTGGTGCTTTGTTGTTTGGTTGAGCACCGGGCGGGGTTCGGATGGGCGTGCCTGTGCTGGGATTGGTCGGATTGTTGGGCGCGGCGACGCTGTATCCGCTGCTGACACAACTGATGCAAAGGTTGTTCTAACGCGCTATTTCAGGGGGAAGGGCTTTGCTGCGGATATTCCTGGCTGATGCGATTGTAGATCTTGCGGCAAATGGACGAGTACAGTCGGCGTCGGGCTGTGACTTCGTCTTCGACGAGGCCTTCTTGAGTGGAGTATTGCGTGCGGGCGTCTTCTTCAAATGATGTGACCGTCAGCCCCGTCTGGCGCTCGATCAGGCGCACGCGCACGACCATGTTAAGGTCGTATCGCGTGGGATTGAGCTCGTTGTCGAACAGATGGCCTTCGCGGCGATAGAGGATGACGTCTCCGAAGAGAATGAAGCGAGCAGCGTCACGATCTTCAACAAGAACGTATCCGCGGCGCATGTGGATGTATGTGCGCAGTGATTCCGTCAGCTCCATCTGCAAATCGCCTTCAAACGTCGAGTTGCCGAAGTTCTGTAAGAAAAGCGTGCGCTGCTCGACGGGAAGGCCCGATAGGCGCCTGTCTTCGGTGATGCATGCGACGGAGAGCAAAAGCAGCATCAGCGGCAGAAATCGAGACGGACGGAAAAGGGCACAAACGGAATCCACAACTCCTGATACTGACGGGCACTCAAGACGGCAACCGAATCTCAGGGAGTCGGGATGGCACTGAGTCGATCGACAAAGCGGTCGAATCGTTCCTTCTTCACCGCATCGATGACGCCCTCCGAGTCCGCGCGGATCATCGTACCGTTCGGCCCTTCAAGCTCTCCATTATAGAGTGTGAGTCGCAGCGTGCGATCGCCAAACGTGCGCTGGAGAGCGCTGCCGGCTGCCGGCCCTTCAAGCACAAGATCAAGCTCTATCGTGTAAAGAGGCTGACCGGGCGTCTCTTTTTCTGTCAGCATCTCGTCTCGTTGCATATCATACAGCGTCGTGAGCAGGTTCATCACCGTCGGCTGTGCAATCTCTTTTTCCTCGCCGCCCTTCGCCTTTACAAACCAGTGAACAGCTTCGACCTTAGATCCGTCGGGCGCCTGGGCCGCCTGCTTTTTGCGAAAGAGTTCGACGCTGCGATCGGGGCCGACGATGCGCAGGCGATCGGGAACCGTGCCTGCCGGCATCACAATCAACCGCTTCTCGATATAGTGCGCGGGATCGGTGGATAGCCGGCTGAAGATATGATCGGGCAGAAGATAGACGCGCTGCGGATCTTCGGGCATCCTTACGGGGCTGAGGGCGTTCTGCGTTCTTCCGGCGCAGAGCGTGTCGGTGGAGCTTCCGTGAAAGAGGCGGATGCATTGCGCGTCGGCAAAGCGTTTGCCGGCCTCGGCCTCATCGAGGATGTACTCCCCTTTGACGATCGGAGCTTCGAATTCGGCGAAGATTCCTTTTACGGCCGGCGATCCCGGTCGGCGGATAACCTTTCCGTTAACCGAAGGCGTTATAAAGAAGCGGTCTTCAAACCAGCCCGATTCTTTTTCAAGACGCACCGGCCCGGTCGGGCCTTCATACTCGATGGCGTCGATGGATTTACGCCAGAGCCGTCCGAACTCTTCTTTCTTCGGAGTAAAGAAGATGAAGCCGAGCAGGGCGATCAGTCCGAGGGCTCCGAAGAGCAGCCACTTTTTTTCGGAGCTCATCGATTCTGCTCTCCGAACTTACGGCGGCGGCGATACAGATAGAGCGAAAGAGCAAGCAGCAAACCCGAGGCGACGGGAAATCCGAATACGCCGAGCACGATATTGCGCAGCTTCAGATCGTCGTTTACCTGAATGGCGCGGTCGGTGCGTTCTTTTACTACGATGCCGGGAATCTCGCTGCCGCCGACCAGCCAGAGCATGCTATCAAGGCCGAAGCGCACGTTCTCTTTATCGACGGGAAAGGCCAGCATGGCGTTGGAAAGCATATTTGCGTCCGAAAGCACGATTAGCTTGCCCGGCTGTGCGGTTAACGAAGCGTCACGCTGGGATTCGCCGGGCATGGGCGCTGTCGAGCCTTCTGAAGGGCGTTCTGTGGTATCTTCAAAGAGCAGACCGAGTACGAAGCGACCGGCCTCTTCGCCCGGCTCGATACGCCCGTTGCGATTGCGATCGCGAAAGGCGCGACCGTCGGAATGCAGTAGCAGATCTTCTTTATACGCGGTCTTCGTTCCCTCGGGCTGAGTTGCCGCAGGCTCAGTCGGCTTTCGCTTTTCGAAGAATCCCTGGCCGGAAAGCAGCACGGCTCCGCGCAGCACCGACTTCAGGCTCTGGACCATCTTATGATCGCTGAACGAACCCGTGTGCAGCAGGCCGGGATGATCGCGAAACATACTCAAAAAGCCCGACTGTAAGCGATATTGAGAGCCCACGTCTTCAAGAAGCCAGGCAAAATCCTCTTTGCCGGTCGGATTGGCAAGCGCAAGCACCGAGCCTCCTTTTCGCAGATAAGCAAGGATGGCATCACGGCTCTCTATCGAGTAGGGCACGGTCGGGCCCGCCAGTACTAACGCTTTTGCGTCGTCGGGAATGGTGATGGTCGGGCCGCTGTCCGTCTGAGTGATTGTGAAGTTATAGAAACGCAAGGCGGTGATCCATTCGTCGAGTCCGTCTGGAGCGGGGCGTCCGGCAGAGGGACCGAGCTCGCCGTTTGACCGGGCGAAGTAGATCTTCGACGGCGGCAGCGATACGTGCACAAGCGCCTCGATCAGGCTCTTTTCAAACCGATCCAGATCCTTTTCGCCGTACACGTAGACCCTTCTTTCGGCGAATGGCGTTGTCGTCGATGCCTCATCGGAATACGAGCGAATCAGGATCGTGCCGTTTGTGATGCCGCGATACTCTTCGTTGCCGGGGTCGACTAAATCTGCGTTCACGATATCGACGGATAACTTCGGATTGATGAGCTTGAGCTGATCGATCATTACGCGCAGCTCTTCTGATATCGTCGTCAGTTCCGGAGGAGTGGTGCGCCGTCCCGTATCGCGGATCACCTGCTGCACGGGAAGAAAGGCGATGATACGCACGGGACGGTCGATGGCCTTGATGACGGCGCGGGCCGGTTCGCTATACGAGTACAGTCCGGGACTGAGATCAAGCGAGGCGTTGCGATAGGCCGAGATAACGTTCAGGCCTGCAAGCAGGGCGACGAGTCCGATGACCTGAAGGGCAGCCAGAGAGCCGAATCGACTGCGAATGCCCGGATCTCGTACCGTGTCTTCTGAGGCGGCCTCAAGACCGAGCCACAGGCGATAGAGGAATCCGCCGAAGAGGCCGATCAAGAAAAGCGCAAGCAGCACCGAGCGCAGACGTCCAATCGGAGTATCTTCGACGGCGCCCGTCTTATCAAGGGGCAACGAAAGAAACGACCGCACGATAAAGAGCACGCTTGCAAGGGCGAACGTTGCCCAGGCGGCTAACAGGCGCGGTCGATAGTATGCAGCGGCCGACCGGAACGAAGGAGCGGGCGCAACAAAAAAGGCGATCGGATCAACAAGCAAGGCGACAAGGGAAAGCAGGGCGAAGGCCCATCCCATCCAGCCATCGAGAGAGTTAAGCGACAGGAGCAGGCCGACGGAGCCGACAAGAAGCAGCCATGCGCCGGCGGAGCTGAGCATGCGAGAGAAACGTGTATGATTCATGATAGCAGACCTCGATACAGTGCGGTTAGTAACCTTGCTCAATTCCATCCGCGAAAGCGTCGGAACTCAAGCGCCTTCACGGCCAGGAAATGAAAGAGGACGCCGCCCGACAGGAAGAGCACCGTCCCTTTAAGCGGGATTACGCCTCTTGCAAAAGGCAGAAATTGATTGAAGGCGTGAAAGTGCGAGAAGATCTCACGGGCCGGCGAGGGAAATAGCCCCGAATAAAAACCGCCGATGTCGACGGCGATGATCACGCCGACAGCGATAAGAAGAGCCATAAACGGACTCTCGCTGACCGAGGAGGCAAAAACGCCAAGAGCGACGGCATAGTAGGCGACAGTGAGCAATCCAACGAAGGCGGCAAAGGCCTGATAGAAAGGCGTCTCGGCGATGCCGACGATGTAGATGACGTCGAGAAGAAGCAGCAATCCGGCGACGACAGAAAAGTTCATCAGTATCTTGCCCGTTACGAGCTCGAAATCTGTGACCGGAAGCGTATAGAGCAGATCAAGCGTGCCCTGACGCTTCTCGGCGACGAACGTGTTCATCGTTAAGAAAACGCTGGCGACTAACGTGAGAATGTAGAACATGCGAATCATCAGCGCTGTCACCTGTTCGTAGGTCGCTCCCTGGCTGAGGCCGAGAACGACGCTGACGAGTCCGGCAAGAAAAACGACGACGGTCAGGCTGATAGCCGGCGATCCCGAGCCCGGAAAAGAAGCGAACTCTTTTAAGAGAATCCAGCGGATGCGAAGAAGCGACTGTCGCCCGCGATTCATCGATGATTCCGTATTCATCGTCCTACCTCCATCTCTCCGCCTGTAAGCGACAGGAAGCGCTCTTCAAGGTTATTCAGCTCGTCGCCCTGAAACTCGGCGACCTTCTCGCCGCGATGCAAAATGATGACGCGGTCGCAGGTGCGCGAGACCTCGGTTAAGATGTGGCTTGAAAGAAGGATCGTATGATCCTGCGCCAGCTCGCGCACAAGCTTGCGCATCTCGACGATCTGATGCGGGTCCAGGCCCGAAACGGGCTCGTCGAATATGAGAAGCGGCGGATGCCCCATAAGCGTCTGTGCGATACCGACTCGCTTGCGATAGCCGAGCGAGAGGTGTTTGATTAAAGAATGCCGGGCCTTTTCAAGCCCGGTCTTTGACGTCACCTTTTCAAAGAGTGCATCAAACTCCGCCTCGGAAACGCCGCGCAGGCGTGCGATGAAGCGCAGGTACTGGAGTACGGTGAGCTCAGCGTAGACGGCGGGATTTTCGGGCAGATAACCGATGCGAGAACGAGCGGCCATGGGATCGGCGACGATGTCGTTCCCTTCAAGAAAGACCCTGCCCTCTGTGGGAAGCAGAAGGCCGGTGAGCACCTTGAGGCATGTCGTTTTGCCGGCGCCGTTGCGACCGAGCAATCCGACCACCTCTCCTCTGTTGATTTCAAACGATACCCGGCGAAGGGCCTGAAAATCGCCGTAGGATCGGCTCAGTCCTTCGACCTGGACCACGGGTTGCTTTGCCGACATAGATGCTCAGATGCGGGATTTGCGGCCTGTATGTCAACGTCTTTCAGGGGCAATACGGAATGACAGCAATCTGCCGTCTGCTGTACTGGATTTACTTCCCGACTGCTCAGGTGTAACTCTTTGAGTTCACTGTCGGGCTTCTCTCAGGTCACTGGTATGAAAAAGTTCGCCTTCTCTTTTGCTTCTGTACTCCTCATTTTTCTGTCCGTTCAGGGTCTTCAGGCCCAGGATGCTCTGCGAGAAGGCAAGATCGCCTTTGCAAAGCGCAATTATTCGCAGGCCATCACGCTCTTGCAGGCGGCAAAGAAGGCAAGGCCGTCCGATGGCGAGGCCTATTACTACACCGCCCTTGTGTATGAGCGCACCGGCAAGAAGGGCGCGGCCTTGAGCGAATACCGCCGGGCTACGGAATTGCAGCTCGCTCCGGAGCTGAAAGAGAAGGCCTTCTGGAAGCTTGTGCTGCACTATCGTCACGTACAGGATTGGGATAATCTCTATTCGGTATCGCAGCGCTTTTTAGCATTCCGGCCTAACAGAGAGGTCGAGAAGTTCCGGGATCAGGCCGAGGCCAATCTGAATCCCGCCCGCAAGCGCATACAGCGACTGATTGCCGAGGGCGAGGCCGACGAGAAGCGAGGGCAGCTCTCGCAGGCCGCCGCCCACTATGCCGAGGCGGCGCGTCTTGATCCCGAGAATATCAAGATCCTCTGGAAGGCCGGCGACGCCTATCGCAAGCTCGATCGTTGCCGCGACGCCCTGCCCTACTACAAAAAGGCCATCGCCGCCGATGATGATTCGTGGTACTCTCATTTTCAGGCGGGCGTCTGCCAGTACGGTCTGCGCGAATTCGACGATGCGCTTGTATCGTTTGCAAAGGCCGAGAAGCGCAACGATCGCCCCGATGAGACGTTTAAGTTCTATCTGAATACGGGGCGCGGCCTCGCTCATCTTGAGCTCGAGCAGATCGACGAGGCGGAACGAGCGCTCAGTATTCTAAAATCGAATCGCAAGCTTTTCGAGAAAAGTGCTCCGGCTTCGATTCTGGCGGCCATGCTTGCCCTTCTCAAGAATGACCGAGCGTCCATCGATCCTTACCTGAATCGTATCGGCAAAACCGATCCCGACCGCCCGGCCGTACCTCTTCTGCGATCGATCCGCGCCGTGAACGTCGGCGACTATGCAGAGGCCGAGAAGCAGATGGATGAACTCTTCCTCGAGAACGAGAAGCGTGGGAACAGGTTTAACCACTATGTCGCCCAGGCCCTTGTATTGATCGCCCATCATCATTATCTGAACGGACGTAACGAAAAGGCGCTACAGGCCCTTGCACGCTATAGATCTCTTGAAGTAGATGAAACGGCCTCTAAAGGCGTTCTCTACAGATTATCCTCGGCCAACCCCGTCACTCCTTTCAAAGAAGGACAGTCGGCCCTTGCACAGAAATACTCGGCTGTGCTTCGTATCCTGGCCGCTCATCCGACACAGGCAGCGGCCATCGTCGAAGGCCGTATTCTCTTTGAAGAGGATGAACGAGAGCAGGCCTGGTCTGCTTTAAACAAGGCTCAGGGTGATCCTCTCTGCCGTTTCTATCTGGCCGAACTGCAACGCGAAAGAGGCGATGCAAAGCTTGCCCGCGAAACTTTAAAGTCGGCTCTACGCGAAGACGACACGCTTGTGCAACGGCTTCAAGAGTTCAAGGAGCTCGACGAGATCTGGCGAACGCCCGAACCCGTGCCCGAAGCGAAGCCATAAGCCTATGATTCCGCATATCGCAGGCATCCTCAATATGACGACGGATTCTTTCTCGGACGGAGGGCTTTTCGTCGAGGGTGCAGCGGCTGAGCGACAGGCGCTGAGGTTGATCGAAGAGGGAGCAACAACAATCGATATCGGCGCCGTCTCGTCTAACCCCACCGGAGCGGACGTCTCTGTACAGGATGAGATCGATCGCTTGAATCGCGTTGTGCCCGCATTGCTTGAGCGCGGACTTTCTATATCGATCGATAGTTTTCGTACTCCGGTGCAACGTCATTTTCTACGAAGCGGCATCAGGTTCCTCAACGACATCTCGGGCTTCGCAGATCGCTCGTTTTATTCGGAGCTCGCCGATAGCGAAGTCCGCCTGGTCATCATGCATAGCGTGCAGAGCGGACGGGCCCGGGTCGAAGAGATTGATCCGGCATCGATACCGTCACGATTGATCGCCTTTTTCGATGAAAGAATCGAGGCGCTTGAGAAGGCTGGCGTTGCGCGTGAGCGGATGATCCTTGATCCGGGCATGGGGCATTTTATCGGACGCAATCCTCAGTGCTCCGTGCAGGCCATCCGATTCTTGCCCGAATTAAAGGCCCGGTACGGTACTTCGCTGCTTGTGGGCGTTTCCCGTAAGTCGTTTCTTGGCGCCATAACGGGGCGAGACGTCACGGAGCGACAGTCGGCGACGCTGGCAGCCGAGCTGGCCTGCGTGTTGCGCGGCGCGGATTTTATTCGCACACATGAGCCGGCTCCGCTTCTTGACGCTTGCCGTGTGCTTGATCGAATCAATGCAGATAGTATGCCTGCCCTTTAGCAGGAAGAACCCGTCAATAAACCCACGGGGGATTATGAGACGTGTTCAAAGTGAATTTTAAAAGTCGTCTGGAGCATGAGTCATGGGAAAGGTTTTAGGAGTGATACCGGCAAGGTACGGTTCGACCCGGTTTCCGGGAAAGGTTCTTGCGAAGATCGGAACGTATCCGATGATCCGATATGTATATGAGGCGGCGAAGCAGGCGAAGGGCCTTGACCATCTTGTCATCGCCACCGACGACGAGCGCGTGCGCGAGGCCGTCGAGGCCTTTGGCGGCGAATGCCTCATGACATCCGAAGAGCATAAAAGCGGCACCGATCGTCTGGCCGAGGTGGCCGAGTATTACAAGGATTACGATATTCTTGTGAATATCCAGGGCGACGAGCCCGGCATCGAGCCCGAGCTGATCGACGGCGTAGCGCGCATGAAGATCGAGAACCCGGACTGGGAGATGACGACGGCCGCTCGTCCGTTCAAGCCGGGTGAAGATCCGTTGCAACCGAATCGCGTGAAGGTTGTGATGACGCGCAGCGGAAGGGCGCTGTATTTCTCACGTTCGCTCATCCCCTTCCCTCGTAACAAGGTGGATCGTCCGGTCTATCTGCATCTGGGAATCTACGCCTATCAGCGTGACTTCCTCATGCGTTTTCATACGCTGCCCGCCTCGGGCCTTGAAGATGCCGAGTCCCTCGAACAGCTGCGCGCCCTTGAAAACGATCATTCTATCGGCGTTTTCATTACGGAAGCTTCGCTGCCCGGCGTGGATACGCCCGAGGATCTGGCGGCGATTACGGGAATCTTCAAAAGCAAGGGCCTTCTTCGTTGAATACGCTTGAGACACTTCTCGAAATCCTGAAGCGACTGGAGGAACTCAACCAGAAGCTTCAGGAGATCCCCATACCGACGTCCGAAGACATCTATCGGCGTCATATGAGCGATCTGCACGATTCCGAGGAGAGTCTCATGTATCAATTGCGCCTTTTACAGGAGGCGCATTTTATCTTCATGATCCATATCGTCGAGCCCGACGATCGGTTGATGATTCCGGGCATCTACGGTTATGTCGTCGCGAAGAACGAGATTCTGCATCCGCTTGTGGCCGAGTATCACAGGCGACTCGAGCAGGTGTATGAGGCGCAGCTTTTCAAGCGCAAGGCGGCCTCAACGATCATCCGCGAGTTGATGCCCGAGGTAAAGCAGTACAACAACACGCCGCTCGGGCAGATCCTCAATATCTCGATCATGCTCGAACAGTACGTTCGCCTGATCGCCGAGAAGCCCGAAGAATACGAGGATTACTGGAAGCAGGTAAAGCTACGTCAGCTGCTTCCCGATCTCGAAGGCGTTGAGAGTGTGGACATGCCGGGCTTCGGCGACCTCGCTTCAGATTCAGATCTGGGCGAGGAAGATTCGAAGGGGCCTGTCGAGAAGGTCGTGCGCCGAGCCGTCGATACTCCGGAGTATCAGGAATTGGCCCGCATGGATCTTTCCGGATCCTGGGGCAAGGCCGTGGAAAAGTACGGGGTCGTCTTTTTGATGCGCGTGCATCTTCGCAAGATGGAATTCGACACGCTGAAGCGCCTGATGTCGCGTCGTCGCATCACGCGCGAAGAAGATCTGCGTTACCTGCGAGATTCGCTGCGTGTCATGGAAGAACGGTTCTCGCTCGATCGAAGCATGGCGCACATGATCGAGCCTGTGCGCGAATTAAAGCGCATTGCGCAGATCCGCCTGAATCAGTTCACGATCTTGCGCAAGAAGCTCGAAGACGAACTCGACGTTTAATGCGCGGACTCCGGTCTGCACAGCTAACGGTCCAGATGCCCTGAAAATCCTTCGCCGTCTTTAACGAGAGAAAAGCGTCCATACCCCGATGATGATAAATCCGGCCCCCGCCACCATCTTGATATAAGACGGATCGATGCGGGTGCTCAACCAGTTACCGGCGACGACGCCGATGCCCGCAGCAAGAATTAGGGCGACGGCCGATCCGATAAAAACGATATAAGGATCTCGACCCTCTGCCGAGAACATCATGGTTGCAAGCTGCGTTTTGTCGCCTATCTCTGCGAGAAAGACCGACCAGAATACGATGATAAGGCTACGCCAATCCATGGGCCGTAATTGCGCTATGCTCTATAGAGGCAAATCGTTTGCACCGTTACCCTGTACTTATAGCGTCGCTCTATGAATACCGGCACGCTGGAGAGGCAGCTTGAGAAGGCTCTGAACGACAGGCATTCGTCGCCGGGCCTGAGCGTTCTTCGCTCTACCATACAGTTCCATTCGAGCTCACTCTTTCCGCTGTTTCGCTGGCAGGTTCATCTGTCGGATGGCTCCGCCCCGGTGTATGCCCTGAAGCAGGTGAACGGACTGCAGATGACCCTGAGTGAGGCCGATGGTCTGGCCATGCTTGCCACGCACGGCGCGCGAACGCCGTCGGTGGTCGGTGTGTTGTCGGCCTCTGACGATGCGGCAGAAGGTCCTGCAAGCAAAAGAGAGATGGGTTCAGAGGGAGGCGCAGACAGGCAGGGCGTCTATTACCTTGCGATGCAGTTTATCGAACACCGCGCCGTCGATCGCCTTCTTGCTAAGGAAGATCTGCTCGGGTCGCTGCAGAGGCTCTATTCTTTTTCAGCGGAGGCCTTTGGTTATCAGCGTTTTAACTATGTCGGCTCACTTGAGCAGCGCAACGGTTTACATGTAACGTTTGAGGAATTCTGGTGGCAGGATCGCATTCAGCCGATGCTTGCGCTATGTCAGTCGATGGGCCGCTTGCGAGGGTTAGCCGAAGTCCGGATCGAGCAAACGATACATCGGTGTATTGAAAGGCTGGATTTAGCGTCTGAGCGCCCGACGCCCGTTCACGGCGATCTCTGGAGCGGCAACGTTCTCTTTTCGGGAAGCGAGGCCTACCTGATCGATCCGTCGGTGGCGTATTCTCTTCCCGAGCAAGACTTCGCCATGCTGGAGCTCTTTGGAAGCCCGCTTACGATGGACGACTACCGGAGCCTGCGCGATATTCCCGTTGATCTACTGAAAAGGCGCATCGAGTTTTTTCAGCTGTACCCGCTGCTTGTGCATGTCGCCCTTTTTGGCGGATCGTATGAGAGGCAGGCGTTGCAGCTGCTCGAAAGGATCGCCTCCGCGTAACGACGTTAGCGTCCGAGAATCTGTTTGATGATTCGATCATAATCCGGTTCTACAGCCGTCATATAGGGCTCCGAAAGATGAGCGACCCCTCTTTCTTGTGAGTAAAGACGAATGGCCTCGCTTGTCGTTTTGCCGATCGAACAGATACGCCAGCCCTTTGACCAATCCCGTTTTACACGATCGAGCGAAGCTGCGAAGGCATGAAACGAGGACGGGCTTCCAAATACTAAAAAAGCATCGTCTTGAATAGAAGCAATCGTTGATGCGGGGATTTCAATCGCTTCAGTTGCATAGGCCTCTACGCGTTCGGGCTGGAATCCACCGGCGCTGATGATATCGTAGAATTCTTCGCGACCGGCGGCGGCCGAGAGTCCGACAATGCGTCGGCCGACAAGTCTGCTCTCACGGGCAGCGAGCAGCGAGCGCGCAAGGCCGGCGCCCGTGCCGTCGTCGCCGATGACGATCTGCTGCGAACGCACACCACGCTGTAGCAACATCTCGGCCGTCTTCTCGCCCGGCACTCCCCACACAAACGTGAGATTCTTGAACCAGCGTGCGTCAAGCTGCTCGATCAGGCGCACTGCATCGGCGCTGAAGCATCCGATGACGGTCTGGTCGGGTAGCTCGGGCAGTCTCTCCAGAAGGGGCCGCGTCTCGATAACGCCGATGCAGCGGGCCTCTTTATACGAATCGGAGAGCGACTGCATGCGATCCTTCTTTCCGAACACATAGAGTGGAGTCGAAGCATCCTTCAACTCGGCGATCAGGAATTCACGCAGCACCGCCGGCTCGGCATGCCGTCTCGTGAACTGCACGGTATACGGATAACGCGTCTTCAAGAACTCCTTTCCGAGATAGACGGACGCTTCGACGAATCCATCCCGTGCATGGGCCTGGATTCCCAGAGGCAGATGGCATCCGCCTTCAAGTGCGGCCAGCACCCCACGCTCTACGGATAGGATCTCTGCCAGTGAAGAGTCGTGCAGCTTTGCAAGCGCGTCCCGCGCCGCCGAATCGGCAACCCTGCATTGCACGGCGAGTGTTCCCTGTGCCGGCGCCGGAACCAGCGTTTCGACGTCGACGGGCATGATGGCCAGCTGTTCGAGCAGATGCTCTTCCACGAAGCGCTTCTGTTCTATTAAGCGCTGCACTCCGGCCCCCGAAAGCAGAATGCCTTCAGGCCCGCCTTCTTCGAAGAGTCGTCGCACACGGGTCGGTACGTTACCGCGTAGCTCCATCACCTGTAGGGCCGGCAATAGATGAAGCAGCTGCGAGCGACGGCGCACCGAGGATGTTCCGATCCGCGCATCGGCTCTGATATAGGGGAACGTATCGCTGACCTGATCCTTCTTTTTGAAGATGAAATAGTCGCGGGAGTCGAGCCGTTGCGGAATAGCGGCGATCATCAATTCAGGAACGGAGACCGAAGGCAGATCCTTGTAAGAGTGCACGGCAATGTCAGCCTCGCCGGCAAGCAGGGCATCTTCGATCTCTTTCGTGAAAAGTCCTTTGCGCTCGTCTCCGGAGGCCAGGGCAAAAGGCGCAAGATTCACATCGCCCGTCGTTTTCACGATGAGCTGCTCTGTTTTATAGCCCAGCGATTCGAGCCTGGCCTGGATATACTCCGTCTGGGCGAGGGCAAGGTCAGATCCACGGGTTGCGATGCGAAACATAGTTTCTTTTTTTAGAAGGCATCCGTGCAGTCCACCGCTAAGAGGTGCGTAGGTGGTGTGATTATTTGTCCTTGCCTTTCTGTGTTCGTACCTTTATAAAGAAATTGATGCCTTCTCTCTTCTTTGACGCGCACTTACATATAATCGATCCGCGCTTTCCTATTTCGAAAAACCAGGGATTTCTGCCCGATCCCTACACCGTCGACGATTACAGACAGGCGCTGGCCGATCTGGAAACGCTTGTTACTCCGGTCGGCGGTGCAATCGTATCGGGTAGCTTTCAAGGCTTCGATCAATCCTATCTGCTCGATGCGCTTGAGATTCTCAATGCCGTTGAGGTACAGGAAGCTCGCGGGTCGCAATATGTCGGCGTCACCCAGATCCCCTATGATTATCCAGACACTGGCATTATGTCGCTTCATCGCCAGGGTGTGCGAGCCGTGCGCTTTAACCTGCGCCGTGGCGGATCAGAATCAGCCGATCATATTGAAGTCCTTTCCCGGCGCGTGTATGAACTGGCAGGGTGGCACGTGGAGTTTTATATCGATACAGCAGAGCTCGATGATGGGCTGATCGAGCGGCTGCTGGCGTTGCCGCAGATCGTCGTCGATCACCTTGGATTGTCTGAGGCCGGACTGCCGCCTCTTCTGCGCCTTGTTGAAGGAGGCGCCCGTGTGAAGGCGAGCGGATTCCATCGCGGAGATTTGAACTGGCTGGCCGCAATGAGGCAGATTCATGCGGTGAATCCCGATGCACTGATGTTTGGGACCGACCTGCCGGGTACTCGAGCGCCGATGCCTTTTCAGAGAGCCGATCTGGAGCGCCTTCTGGATGCCTTCGCCGAGGATGTGTTGCAGCGCATTCTGTACGAGAATGCGCGGGCGCTCTATCGGCTGGGTTGAGTTCTGTGCTTGAAGAACGCAAAGCACATCTTCAGAGGCCAGCCTGGCATTGACCAGCCTGCTCAGTGATCAGGCATTGCGGCCGCTCAGCTGAAGTAGCCTCATGTGAATGAGATCGATGTCGGGCGGATCGACGCCTGAGATGCGCGAGGCGGCGTCGAGGTCGACCGGGCGCAGACGCTTCAGCTTTTCACGCGCCTCCTTCTTCATAGCAGTCAGGCTATCATAGTCGAAGTCTGCGGGGATGACGATCTGGCGTGCCTTCTCCCGACGCTCGATGTTCTCCATCTCGCGCTTCACGTAGCCTTCGTATTTCACTTCCATCTCTAATATGCGTCGGTGATCCTCGTCGAGCTGCATCACCTCGGGTACAAAGACCTGAACATCCTCAAGCTGCACCTCGGGACGGCGCAGAAACGAGTCGACGGTCTTACCGAACATCTGGTCCGTACGGGGGATGCCTTTCTCGGCCAGCAGCGCGTCGAACTCGGGAAGCGGGCGCATGCCGGTCGCATAGATCTTTTTCCGAATGCCTTCGATGCGCGCGTAGCGATCGACCATGCGAGCAAAGTCGTCGTCGGTGATCAGGCCGAGCTCATGCCCGTATTTCATAAGCCGACGATCTGCGTTATCCTGTCGCAGCAGCAGCCGATGCTCGGCGCGGCTCGTGAACATACGGTAGGGATCTTCGACGCCCTTGTACACGAGGTCGTCGACAAGGACGCCGATGTAGGCCTCCCCTCGCGAAAGCACAAAGGGCGCCTCTCCGCGCAGCGAACGCAGCACATTGATGCCGGCCATGAGGCCCTGGGCGGCGGCCTCTTCATAACCCGTCGTACCGTTGATCTGTCCGGCGAAGTAAAGATGGCGGATCTTCTTCGTCTGCAAATCGGGACCGAGCTCGCGCGGATCGACATAGTCGTATTCGACCGCATAGCCGGGCTTCATGATCTCAGCCTCTTCAAGACCGCGGCAGGAACGGATGAGCTTCCACTGGATCTCTTCGGGTAGCGACGTCGAGACGCCGTTTAGATAGACCTCTCCGGTACGGATGCCTTCGGGCTCGATAAAGATATGATGTCGCTCTCGGTCCGTGAAGCGCACGACCTTATCTTCGATGCTCGGGCAGTAGCGCGGTCCGGTACTCTGGATCTGTCCCGAGTACATGGGCGCCCGGTCCAGGTTATCGAGGATGAGCCGGTGGGCCTCTGCGTTCGTATAGGTGATGTAGCAGTCGATCTGCTGTTGTCGGATCGCCTGTGTCGCATACGAGAAGGGCTGCGGAATCTCGTCGGGAGGCTGCACCTCCGTCTTTGAAAAGTCAATGGATTTTTTGAGAACGCGTGGAGGCGTGCCGGTTTTCAGACGGCCGAGGGCGAAGCCGTAATGAGCAAGGCAATCCGAGAGGCCGATGGCCGACGATTCAGAGATGCGACCCGATTTTGCCTGGTACTCGCCGATGTGAATCAGGCCGTTCAGGAAGGTGCCCGTCGTCAGAATGACGGCCCGGCCCGCGATCTCATGGCCGCGACCGGTGACGACGCCGACCACCGCATCGTTCTCGATGAGCAGAGAGTTAACCGTATCCTGGCGCAGGCTTAGATTCGGCGTTTCTTCAAGCGTCCACTTCACGACGTTCTGATAGGCCTTCTTTTCGGCCTGGGCTCTAGGCGCCCATACGGCCGGACCCTTGCTGCGATTGAGCATCTTGAAGTGGATGCCCGTCTCGTCGATGACGCGACCCATGATGCCGCCGAGGGCGTCGATCTCACGTACCATGTGCCCTTTGGCAATACCGCCGATGGCCGGGTTGCACGACATCTGGCCGAGCGTATCGAGATTCATCGAGATGAGTACGGTTTGCAGTCCGCCTTTAGCGCAGGCATAAGCGGCCTCGGCGCCGGCATGACCACCGCCTACGACGACGACGTCGAAGCGTGACGGAATAACAGGATTTTGCTCGTTCATAAAAAGGGATGCTTGAAAAGGGGGAAGGCTCAGAACCAGATAAGTGGATTTTTCGCTCATGGCAATCAAACAAAGCAGAGATAATAGAAACGGTATGAAGCGCTCTCTTATCATCATTGGCGGAGGCATGCTGCAGCTTCCGCTTATACGCACCGCCCGTCGCATGGGGCTTTCTGTCATCGTCTTCGACATGGACCCGGATGCCGTGGGTATGAAAGAGGCCGACATGGCCGTGCGCATGAGCACCCGCGACATCGACGGATGTGTGCGCGAGGCGAAAAAGCTGCGTCAGACGATTCAGGTGCACGGCGTCATCACGGCAGGCACCGATGCCAGCCGTGCCGTCGCCGCCATCGCCGGAGCGCTCGAATTACCGGGCATCCGCTACAGCGCCGCCGAGGCCGCTTCGAATAAAGTTCTCATGCGCAAGACATTGCGGCGGCACGGTGTGCCCATTCCCGATTTCTATTCCGTATGGTCGTTGAAAGAGGCGCGGGATGCCCTGGATGAACTGGGCTGTCCGGCCGTGCTCAAGCCGGCCGAGAATATGGGTGCTCGCGGCGTTATCAAGATTCGCAGCCGTGAAGAGCTGCAGCGCGCCTACAGACATACAAAGAAATATGCGACGACGGGGGAACTGATCCTCGAAGAATACATGGAAGGCCCGGAGCTTTCGGTGGATGCTCTTGCATGGAATGGACAGATCCGCATGACGGGCATCGCCGATCGAATCATCACCAATGAGCCCTATTTCATCGAGATCGGCCATAACATGCCGTCTGCCTTGAGTCCGGCTATTCTGGCCGAGGCCGAAGAGGTGATGAAGGCAGGCATGCGTGCGCTTGAGATTCACACAGGAGCGGGCAAGGGCGATTTAAAAGTCACACCGAAAGGCGTCATGGTCGGCGAGATTGCAGCCCGTCTTTCAGGCGGATGGATGAGTTCGCACACCTTCCCTCTGCATAGCGGTATCGATCTGTATCGCGCAGCCATCCGCATCGCACTTAGTGAAGAGCCGGGCGATCTTGATCCGGTGCATGACTTTGTCTGTATAGAGCGTGGTATGCTCTCTGCTCCGGGTAAGATCCTTTCCATCGAGGGCATTGAGGCGATGCGAGCCGTTCCAGGAGTCGAAGAGGTCATTATAACGAAGCCCGTCGGCTCGGTGATGCAGCCGATCACAAGCAACATCGATAAGGTCGGCCATGTGATTCTGCGAGGACGCACGCTTGCCGAGGCCGAGGCTTCTGCCGCTGCTGCCTTTGCGCATCTGCAGATCGCCGTCGACGATACCTTCAGCGTGGACTGGAAGCAGGTGGAGCAGAAGGCACGGGAACGCTTTGGCGAATCTGTATGCTGGGTCTGCAAGGCCTGTGATGGAACAAACTGCGCAAGCTCCGTTCCTGGCATGGGGGGCGTCGGTTCGCAGGCATCGTTCATCGACAACTCTGTTGCTCTTTCGGAGTATAAGATTCTTCCGCGCTACATTCGAGAGTTCGTCACTCCACAGACCGGGCTTGAGCTATTCGGACGTCACCTTGAACATCCGATTATGATCGCGCCCATGACGGGGGCGACGACGAATCTGGGGGATGCTATCTCAGAAGAAGAGCTTGCCCGACACCTCGTGCAGGGCACCCGCGAGACGGGATCGATCGGCTGGGTTGGCGACGGAGCGAGCATCAACAAGTATCATTCTATTTACGGTGTACTGAAAGAGCAGGACGGGTTTGGAATCGCCATCCTCAAGCCGCGGGCCGATACCGATGCGTTGTTACAGCGCATCGATGAGGCCACAGAGGGCGGCTTTGTTGCGGTGGGCATGGATATCGACGCCATTACCTTTCGCACGCTCGCACTGCGCGGACAGAAGGGCATGGCTCGCAGCTTTGCCGCTATTGAGGAACTGTGTCGGCGCACTTCCCTGCCGTTCATATTGAAAGGCATTATGAATCCGGACGATGCACGGGCCGCTGTGGATGCGGGAGTGGCCGCTATCGTCGTTTCAAACCATGGCGGTCGGGTGCATGAAGAGCTTCCCGGAACGGCGCGCGTGCTGCCCGAGGTTGTGGCGGCGGTGGCAGGACGCATTCCTGTTCTTGTCGATGGAGGCATCCGCTCTGGTAGCGACGTTTTCAAGATGCTTTGCCTTGGGGCGAATGCGGTGCTTGTCGGTCGCCCCGCTGTGATTGCTGCGGTCGGGGGTGGCCTGCCCGCCGTGAAGGTGCTGCTGCAGCGCTATGCCGTTGAGCTCCGTCAGACGATGGAACTCTGCGGTGTATTGTCGCTTCGAGATGCCGGACCGTCCTATCTGAAGCGGATCAAAGAGCCGGGCGAAAGCTCATCGGGCGCTGCCGGATCTTCTTCGAAAGATCGGACTCAAGCAACCTGACACTGACCTGACAGCCGTTCTCGTTAAAGTCCTGAAAGGCTACGAAGGAGCGGTTCAGCAGATCGGCGAAGTCGATGGAGCCGAGCAGGATCTCCCTGTCAGTAAAGACGTGCGGATAGTCCTGCTTGAAATCCCCTTTTTCCTGTTTAGCGCTTCCAGGGACTCCGAACCGCGTATGCAGCATCATCGAGACGAGGCGGTCATGCGCCATCTCGCCGGCCCGATTGAGGCAGGCCTGGCGCATCTGTTGCAGTTGTCCGTCACCGGCCCGCATGGTCGAAGAACCGGCTGCCTGTAAGAGATCGGGCGAAAGGAAGCCTTCTTCGAGAAAGTTATAAAGGGCGTCTCGCTTGTAGTAGATCTCGGATGGCTGAAGGGGCGAGCAGCTCATGGCAAGCGGCAGAGCGCCACACAGGATCAGGGCGGCAAAGGAGCGAAAGGGCAAGAGACGCATGGCCCAATCAACGAGACGCTGGCAGGAGAGCATCTGAAATTTCCTGGTTATTGGATTTCAGGGAATGCTCCGACAAAAAGAAGGTCACATGTCTTTTCTTGAAGATCTGAATCCGGCGGCCGACCGGACGATTCTCGAACTCTTTGATGGGCAGGCGATCGAATCGTTTTACTCCTTCTTGCGTGAGAAGAATGATATCGGCGGGTTCTTCTCAAAGGGCGATTTCGAGAGGATCGCCGATCGTCACCTGTATGAGAGCCTGGCCTATGTGGCCCGCATTATGTCCCTGAAAGGTGTTTCACGTGAAACAAAAATCCTCGATGCAGGCAGCGGGCCGGGGTTGCCAGGCTATCTGTTTACCTGCCTGAAAGAGCCTCCTTATGTCACGTTGCTCGACTCGTCCCGTCGGCGCCTATCACTGCTGGAGGAGTTCCACCGTTCGCTGCCCCCGGAGCGCCTGCAACGGCTGAAGGGACGAGTGCGCTTTCAGTATGCCCGCGCCGAGGAAAGCAAAGGCGACTATGATATCGTAACGGCCCGGGCGCTCATCCCCTTCCCTTTCAACGCCATTTTACTGCGCCATCTTCTTAAAGGACAGATGGCGCTGGCCACCGGCCCCTCGCCTGTCACCCCGGAATCAGAAAAACTGCTGCAACAGTTCGGTTTGATGGTGGAAGAATCTTGCCCGCTGGCCGAACTGGATTTTATCGGTGAACGGCATCTGCTTCTGCTACGGAAGAAGAACCGCACATCGACGCTTCAGCCCGTTCCGTGGAAGACCATTCAGGGACTGCGGGCCGCTTCAGAGAAATGACCGATTGCCGTGATAGCATGGCAGGACATCACACACAAAGGAAACATTCATGGCGCAGATAATCGCTATTGCCAACCAGAAAGGCGGAGTCGGGAAAACGACCTCCACGATCAACCTCGCCGCCGCTCTCGGCCGCCTCGGTAAGTCGGTGCTCATCGTCGATCTTGATCCGCAGGGCAACGCCTCCTCGGGACTTGGAATCGATATTCATAAGACGGAGCGCACGATCTACGAGATCCTGCTTGAAGAGTATTCGGTGGCCGAGTGCATCGTGGAGTCGGCAGAGAAAGGCGTGCAGATCGTTCCGTCAAACGTCAACCTCTCGGGTATTGAGGTGGACCTTCTGGAAAGCGAGAATCGCAATCATCGCCTCAAAGGGTATCTTGATCCGGTTCGCAATCGTTTCGACGTCATTCTTATTGATTGCCCGCCGAACCTCGGTATCCTCACGCTGAACGCCCTCTGCGCTGCGGATGGCGTCATCATCCCGCTTCAAACCGAGTACTATGCGCTCGAGGGGATCACACAGCTTGTTAAGGTGATTCAGATGGTGCAGAAGTCGTTGAACCCTGCCCTTGCGTTGACGGGCGTTCTGCTCACCATGTACGATCAGAGAACGAATCTGTCTCGCATGGTCGTCGACGATGTGCGCGGACACTTTCAGGATGCGGTCTTTCAAACGATCGTGCCGCGTAACGTGAAGCTCTCCGAGGCGCCGTCGTTCGGCCAGAGCATCCTGATCTATGCGCCCGACAGTCCGGGTGCAGCGGCCTATCAGGGCGTCGCCGAAGAGCTGGTGAAGCGCATCTGATACCGATGGATCTTCGTACTGCAAGAAAGGCAGTCGGATCGATGTAGAAGGATAAAGGAAGAACTACTATGAGCTTGAAGAAAACAGGACTGGGCCGCGGCCTCTCGAATCTTATTCCCGATGCTCCGTCGGCGAGCGTCGCCTCTTCGTCGGAGTTTCAATACCTGAACCTCGACGAGATTGATCCGAATCCGGATCAGCCACGCCGCGTCTTTAAAGAGCAGGAGCTGAGCGAGCTCGCCGAGACGATCCAGAACGTCGGCGTCATCGAGCCCATCGTCGTGCGCAAAAAAGGCAATCGTTATCTGATTATTTCGGGAGAGCGTCGCTGGCGAGCCTCGAAGCTGGTCGGATATAAAAAGATCCCCGCCGTCATTAAGGACTTCGACGACGTGCGTGCGGCTGAGGTCGCGTTGATTGAGAACATCCAGCGTGAAGACCTGAGCGCCATTGAAGAGGCGCGAGCCTACGAGAGCCTGATGGCGCTGACCGGCGATAAGCCCGGCGACCTGGCTAAGAAGGTAGGAAAGGACCGCACGACGATTACGAACCTGCTGCGTCTGTTGAAGTTGCCCGAAGAGATACTCAAGCTTGTTGAAGAGAAGATGATTACGGCAGGGCAGGCCCGGCCGCTTCTCAGTCTCGGAGATCGGAAGATGATGACCCAGCTTGCCGGCCGGATCGCCAGAGAGGGATGGTCTGCTCGTCGTGTGGAAGACGAGGTGGCGAAGTTAACCGAAGTCGCCGGACCGACGAAGGCGAAGTCGTCGGGCAAGGATGCGAATACGCGAAAGATGGAAGAGCGCATCAGGGCCCGTCTGACGGCAAAGGTTGATCTGGCGCATAAAGGCAGCGGAGGCGGAAAGCTGACGATCCAGTACAGCTCGCTCGATGACCTGGAGCGCATCCTCGATCTGATGGGCGTGAAGATGTGATCAGAATGAAAGGGCTTCAGAGCAGCGTTCTTAAAATCATCCTCATGGGAGTCGCTCTCTTGCTTTTGAGCGGGTCATTGCTGAATGCAAGAGTAGCTCCCCCGAAGCTGCCGCTGAGCGAGAGTGCCGGTTTGCCTGGCAGTCCGGTCAATCTTTCCTTTGTTAGCCAGCCGGATGCCCTGTTCGCCGACTTTCAGTACAGAAGCAGCGATGATCGATTCACCTGCCAGGAGAACGGCGGAAGCTGGCGCGACGGCCAATGCAATTACAGAGGATTGCCGATGCCCGTCGAGGTATGCTTCGCAGGAACGTGTTTGTTCAACAGTCGCTTCTACAAGGTCGCTCAATTGAATATACTGACCGGGCAGTCCTACAGATTCGTCCTGATCGAAGCTGGACTTACGAACACGGCTCAGGGAATTTCCGTTTTTCAATTCGGCGTTTTTGGCAATGAAGCGAAGACATCAGTATTGCAGGCTGCCGGTGGCGGAAATATGAATGAGAATGCAATCGGCGTGCAACTGGCGGGAATATTCAATAATAATAAAGATCGCAGTTACGGAATCTCTGCAGCCGGCCTGGTCAACTTTGGCGGCGATGTAAAGGGAATGCAGCTGACTGCCGGTTTGAACGTCGCAGGAAGAGTGCAGGGAGCACAGGTAGCACTTTTCGGAAATATGGCTGATGAAAGTGCATTCGGAATTCAAGCAGCTGGTCTGGTGAACAAAGTGAGAGGACGGTTAGATGGTGTGCAGGCAGCCGTACTTGTGAATTCAGTTGAAGGCGACGTGGCCGGTCTTCAGGTGTCGGGCCTGGTAAACGAGTCAGCGGGATCTTTGACCGGAGTTCAGCTTGCTGCTGGAGGAAACGGAGTAGATGCTCACCTCGTGGGATTGCAAGGCGCTGTACTGGCAAACTATGCAGGAGAAATGCAGGGAATCCAGGTGGGAATTGCGAACAAGGCACACTGGAGAATGGAAGGCGCTCAGATTGGCGTATTGAACGTGGCAAACGATCAGGGGGCCGAAAAGGGTGCGCAGATCGGTCTCTGGAACAGTGCCGAAAAAAAGTGTCTGGTGCAGCTGGGTGTAATCAACTCATGCAATGGCAGGGCTCGTTTTCAGTTTGGTCTTCTGAATATGGCACAGGATAATTGGATTCCGATAACGATCCTGGTGAATTTTGATTTTAATTGAATTACACAGTGATCGGGAGCATCTATCTGTCCCCGCTTCCCCGAACAAAAAACAACGCTAAAACTCCGGCTCGACAAAAATTTTCGAATCACTTACTTCTGAAGCGGCAACAAAGCAGTGTATCGCAAATATGCGAACCAAACTCAGGAGATAATGAAATGAAAAAGCTCATGCTGGCAGCTATTGCCGCTCTGCTTGTAACACAGGCCGCCGTGGCCGCTGAATTCGAGGTGGATGCATCGCATTCTCAGGTAGGCTTTTCTGTAAAGCACCTCGTGATCTCGAATGTTAAGGGATCTTTCCAGAAGTTTACGGGCAAGTTTACTTTTGACGAAAAGAAGAAAGTCTTCACCGCCGGTGAGGCAGTCATTGAAGCAAAAACGATCTTCACAAACGACGAAAAGCGTGACGAACACCTTCGTTCGGGCGACTTCTTTGACGTCGATAAGCATCCGGAGATCAAGTTCGTTCTGAAAAGCGGCCGGGTGTCCGGGAACAATGTCCAGGTTGTCGGTGATCTGACGATCCGCGGCATCACGAAGACGGTCGTTCTGAACGGTCAGTATCTGGGTGCGGCCAAGGATCCGTGGGGCAACGAACGAGTCGGTTTCACCGCTACCGGCAAGATCAACCGTAAGGATTTCGGGCTGACCTGGCATAAGGCGCTTGAAACGGGCGGAGCCGTTGTAGGTGACGAGGTGATTCTGACGATTGAACTCGAAGGGATCAAGAAGAAGTAATTATCTTCTTTTGCTTCGTTGAAACCCGTCAGCGAACCTGGCGGGTTTTTTTGTATTCGGATCAGCTATTTTTCGACCCACCCTTACATGAACGAACAGTTGCGAACGGAGCGAGAACCCTATTACCGGAGTCGATCTACCCTGCTGATTCCGGATGAGCACTTTAAGAGGTTCTTCTGGCGAAGCCCGTACATAAAAGTGGAGGATTGGGCGTTGGGGGCTTTTCTGAGCATCCTTATGGATGACCCGGCGCTGAAGTACAAACTCAGTTTCATAGAGAGGAGCGGTAAATGGAAGAAGCAATATCAGGAGGAGGGACAGGAATTGCATCGGGTGAATTTTTATCCCGATGACAGGGATTGGGGGAGGTTGTCGGCGATTTCGAATGCTACGGGTTATTCTCGATGTTATATATTTGTGTTTCTCATGTTGATCTTTATGGGGGTGATAGTCCTCGAGAATGGAGGAACTAATCCAATTTTCGTGAAGGGACATTGGAACCCCGTAGTTTTTTGCTCAATTTCCATTGATGCGGCGACCAGAAACCTCACGAGAATACTACAAACATAGCCAGTCTCCGCTGCCGCCCGTTTTCCACCCCGGCTCATTGGAACTCGAGGGCTCCCTTTTGCCTTCGGCCTGGTAAAACGCGCCCGCATGCGTCATGCGGAGCGAATATGCTCGTGCGCATGCAAATGCTTCGAACAGTACTCGTGATCGTCGCAGTCGACGCAAAAACGAAAGTCCATAGTCGGATCATCCGACTCGGTCATCCCGCAGACGGTGCAACGGTGGATGGCGTCCGTGCGGCGGGCCTTGCGTTTGAATGATGCTGTTCGCGAGACCCCTCCGACATGGAGCAGATATGGGATTGCGAAAAAGATGATGTAATTGGCGAAGCCGAGAACCGGACCGAGCAGATGAGAAACGCTCCCTGTAGAAATAGTGTTCCTTGCCGGAATAAAAAGCAGATAAACGGCAACGCCTATGGCCAGCCATCGATACTTCATTGGGATGATAAAAAAAAGCAACAGCTGTCGTTCGGGATCGAGATGGGCGACGGCCAGGAAGACGGAGAGATAGATAAAGACTGCAGAGACGGGTGAGAAGTAAGAGCCCAGGATCGCAAAGACGATGCCTGTGAAGATATAGAGGCTGTAGCGCAGATCGCCGATGGCCGCCTCAAGGTTCTGTCCGATCATGAAGAACATATAGAGATAGACGACAAGGCTCAGCCAGGTCGGAGCGATGCGAAACGGAAAAAGAAGGACGGTCCACCACTCCGGCGTGAAGAGTTTTTCGAAACTGAAATGCGGAAGATTGCCGGGCATCCAGAGATCAAGGCCGTTGACGATGGCGATGAGCAGGATCAGACCCACCGTTAAATTCGGAATTGCAAAGACGGACGGGTCGAATTTCTTCTTCATTAATTCATCGGTGGCCTGCAGGGCCTGTCGGTCAACCGGATTCAGGAGCACGCACTGGATACTTCCACGGCACGCGCAGAGCATCACAGTCGCGGAGGGCATGAGCCGCCGGGGCGACTTTCCTCTTTTTTGCGGATGCTGCGATGGGAACTGCGCCTTGAGCTGCGTAATATCGGAACGATGATCGTTCTGCTGCCGTATGCAGCGACGCTTGCCGTTCTCTTCCATTATTCGCTGCAGCCTGCCGTCTTTCATGAAGGAAAGAACCTGATGGGATTGCTTTTAATCTCTCTCTTCTTTATGGTTTCGATGATGACAGCCCGTGCGATGGGACGCGAAAAGGAATCCGGCGCTTTTCGTATTCTTCTCATGTCGGGTATGGATCGGACGGCCTATCTCTTCGCTCGCGTTGTCGTAAAGTCGAGCATGATTGGTATTCTGCTTCTCGTTTATTCGATTCTTTACAATGTTCTTCTTGTAGGAACTTCGCAGTTCTTCGAGTTAACGGGTCGCACCCTGCTCTTCCTTCTTCCGTGTACGGTAAACCTTGTGCTACTCGGCGAGATAGTCGCCATTCTTTCGGGTGCCAATCGAATACGTGAGATCGTGCTTCCGATTTTATTTTTCCCGCTCTCTCTTCCGATCTTTATCGTCTATTCCGGAAGTTCTGCCGTCCTTGAAGGCAGAGCGGATGCGGCTCCGTATGCTGTCGTCCTGCTTTCCCTGCTCGCCGTCTATGCCGGCGCCGGAGCGTTATTCTTTCAATTTATGGCCACCGACGAGGCCTGATGAGGTGAAGATGCAGATCCGAAATTTCAATGCCGCGCAGACGACCCTGATGGTATTGGCCGCCGTGGCCATGCCGGCGGTCATCATGCTGGCCTTTTATTATCCTCCGGTGATAGCCGATCAGGGACAGGCTCATCGTATCTTCTATATACATGTGCCGGTAGCATGGGTGGCGCTTTATTCGCCGGCCATCGGCGCTCTTGCGGGGTTGGCGTATCTGTTGCGTCGAGAGGAGCGCTTCGACACCATTGTCGTCGTCTCGATGCGGCTGGCCTTGCTTTTTGCCCTGGGCGTCGTGATCAGCGGTCCGCTCTGGGCCTCTACGGAGTGGGGCGTCTTCTGGAATTGGAAGGACTCGCGGCTCATGAGCTTTTTTATCCTGGTTCTTACGATTGGTGGTTTTTTTGTTGTGCGTGAATTCACCGAAGATCCGCGGCGAAAAGGGTTATACAGCGCCGTCATGGCTCTGCTCTGCACGTTTGCCGCACTGCTCACGTGGTTCGCGATCCGCGTAATAACGCCAGAAAGCCATCCGACATCGGTGCTGGGAGCGATGTCGCCGAAAATCAGACAGACCTTCTGGTTATCCGTTCTCGGATTCCATTTCTTTTACCTCTTTCTTTTCGTTTTGAGCTATCGTGCTGAGAAGCTTCAGAAGATTACGGACGGAGTGCGCTGAAAATGATTCGTATGGTAAACGTTTGCATGATAAATACTCGTCTGATGAACAAAGGAAACAACATGCTTCGACGATCGCTCTTTATACTGATACTGCTCTCGTTCGCAGGGCTTCTTCAGGCGCAGCCATCCTTGCAGGAAGAAGCAAAAAGGCTTGAAGAGCAGGCCGATGCCTTGCTGGCGTTGAGTCCGGCCGCCCAGAAAGAGCAGATTCTGAAGATGTCTGCTTCGGAGGCCGAAGCGCTGATGAGCACGCTCAGCCGTCGTGCTCTTGCGAAGAATCCCGAGGCAGCGCCTGTATTTTATCTTTACGAACATCTTGCCTCGCTTGATGCGATCGAGCTGGCACAGAAGCGTCTGGATCGACTGCTGGCCGTCTTTGTAGTCACTCTCTTGCTCTTTGTCGCGTATCTGCTCTTTCTGTTGATGCAGCAGAATAAGATTGTGAAGACGCTACGATCGCAGCATCCGATAGCAGAGGGACGCCTTACAGAGCCCGTAAAGGTGTACCGTGGCGAATAGAATGCCTGCCTACTGCCTCGACAACTTCAAGCATCCTTACATTCGGTTTGAAGACCGTTTCGCCTGGCCATCCGTCCATCTCATTGATACGTCGGCCGAAGAGATTCTGCGAGTGCGGGCGCTTCTTGGCGAACGCTGGCCAGGTTTTGGTGACCATTTTGCATTATGGCAGAACGATATCTTTTCGGGGAATCAGAAGTACCTGAGTTTCGTCTGTCAGACCGATGCGCTGAAGCAGGCAGAGATGATGCTCGAGCTGCGCGTTCTTGTCGGCTACGCAGGCGGCGCTGAGATGACCGAGATCATTCGCCCGGCCGAACAGAATCGATCCCCTGAGTTTTACACCGATCGCATCTACTATAAGGCCGGACTTCTTCCTATCGAGGAGTTCGTTGTAGACCAAGGCGTCGTCAAACATCTTGATATACTGACATTCTCTGAAATCCTTGAGGCCTCGCGTTATTCACTCACGCGGGAACAGAAGGAGATCTGGACGACGGCTCTTTTTGACGCCATCGACTATTCCTATATTCAGGAGCGTCTGCTTGGCATCCTGTCGGGCCTTGAACCCTGGAAACCCGGCATGCTCTTTCCGCCTGTGATGATCGAGCGAATGACGTTCTGTCTGAACGTTCTGACACTTGAACAGGCCGAACAGATGGCGTCAGCATTTCGTGATCTGGTCAAGCACATTCAGGATGAGGATCTGCAACATCTCAACTCGCGGGATGAATGGAAGCGCTACAACTCTGCATGGAACATGGAAAGGGCCATGTCGAGATCGGGGAACCCGCATTGGATTTTCACGGGTTATCCACGTACGCATGGATTCTAACTCACGAAGGCCTGGGCCTGGCGTTTTGTTTTCAATCAGGTAATTTTCATGTTTATCAATCTAACAGACCCATTGCACTCTATTTCTTCACTGCGGACCTTGACGCTTCTGCGTGCTTTGCTGATTCCCGCCGCGATGTCGCTGTGCGTCAGCTTCTGCGCAAAGCCACAGCTAAAGCAGATGAGCGGATGCAATCGTACCGTCGATCTGGAAGGCGTCGTCGACATAGCGGATGCCGGATCCGGTCTTCTCTTTGTAGCCGTGCACGACCGACGGCCGGTCGATGCAAAAGGAGAATCCCTGAATAGCGGAAGAATCGTCACCGTGCATCGGCGCACACTTGAAGTGAAGGAGCTCATTGTTCAGGGTCGAGATGAGTATCCGTTCAAACCGCTGGGCATCGATGCCATGGTCGGGCGAAATGAGCCGATGCTTTTTGTCGTGAACGAGGCATATCATAATCAGAGAAGCATCGAGGTCTACCGACTGCAGCGCGGTAATCTTGTTTTTCAGAAGCGAATCCGCACGGCGCGCATGCAGGGGATCAGAGATATCGCCCTTGTCTCGCCCGACGAGTATGTCATCGTACGAGAGAAGCGTTCGGGCCTATTTGGTGGCGATGGCGATCTGATACTGCATCGCAGCCTGACTCTACGTTATCTACCTGTGAAAACGGGAGGAGCGCTTTATGCCGGCAAAGCGGGAGAGCGCACGGTGCTCATCCCGAACGGAAGCGCTCTTATGGAGCTTGACGTCGATCGCCTTACTCTTCGTGAGATTCCGCTGAGTGTCGGTGAATCGCCGTCTGTGGCGAATATCGCCGACGGGAAGCTCTTTGTTTTGCATGAATCCGAGCAGCCGCAGTTATCGATAGATGCCGCGCTTTTTGTGGCGCCCGTGAAAGATCCGTCGACGTTCTTCGTACTTTCTCCCGAAAAAAGCATCGTCTTCGGGCGCCGTAGCGGAGGGTTAACTGTCTGCGAATTGCCGGCACCGTGATATCAGCTTCTGATGCAATCGCAGCGATGCTCTGAGGTCGTTAAAAAAGGCAGTGAGACTTTCGCCCGATGGACTTGCGCCTTCGTTTGAAAGAAGGCTGCTCTGCATGCCGCTGCTCAATAATCGTG
This sequence comes from Leptonema illini DSM 21528, assembly GCF_000243335.1. Lineage (NCBI taxonomy): Bacteria > Pseudomonadati > Spirochaetota > Leptospiria > Leptospirales > Leptospiraceae > Leptonema > Leptonema illini. Next base: position 3,659,616 of record NZ_JH597773.1, read on the forward strand.
TCACCGAAAAGCCATGCTCTTTATCGAGCTGAAGCAGCTGCCCTGCCAATTCGGCTGAGGGGGCACCTGCTAACATATCTTCCGCCGCCTTGAGCGCGTCATCGAGGCGTTCAAGCAAATCGCCGGCGAATGAGTGAAGTGATTCGAGTATTGCCTCTGTATCAATCGTCTCGGTACCATTTGTAAGGGCGGCAATGCTACCGCCCGGTCGCATCTTATTCACTTCGGCTAACTTCGGATGAGCGGCGAGCGCCTCTGCGAGCTTCTCTGAACCAATACGGGGGACTCTCGAAAATGAAGCCCCTCCACCGTCGACATGCACAACATGCGGAGCCGGGAGTCGAGACCTGTACCATTCATAAAAGATCAGTAGCTTATCGTTAGTTGGAACGGCCCTGCTCTCTGAATTCTGAAGATAGCGTCGGTCGATGGCCGTGAGTTGAGCATGATTCTGTTGATGTGCCGTATGCAGTCTGTGCGTCTTTGCAAGGGCGGCCTCTTCGAGTGCCGAGCCGCGTGCATGGATGCGGTTTTCGGGAAAGGAAAGATCAAGCCCGCACAGATAGACCGGCGAGCAACCAAGTCGGAGCGCAAGATCAAACGCATTAGTCGAAACCGAGCCTCCGAACTGCAGCTCTCCGGCTCCGTCTGGAAAAAGCATCTGGAGCAGTATAGAGGCCGCCGGCAATGGATTCTGAAATGTATAATAAGGACCTTTCAGATGACGCAAGGCCAGATAGCTTACGGTCGTATCGACGACAAGGGTGGCCTCTCCACTGTAGGATCGCAGATGCAGGAAGTTAGGCGCCTGGGCGTCCACGGAGAGCAGATAGTCCGGATCAAGACCGAAATGGCGCAGAGCGCTCACGGCCGTGTCTACGGCGATAAGAATAATGCGAGAGCGATGTTCGGCCAGAGCGGGCAGGCAACGATCAAGCGAAGGGCCGGCCGATACGACGACGGCGGGCATGTTCCTGTGACTCTCAAAGAGCGACGATACAGGACGTAGTTGTGAAGCCGTTGCCAGATTGTAGTACAGGTTTTTCAACCATATTTTATCGAAGCGTTTGAGCGTGTTGCGGTTAACGGTTTCGCGAAAGCCGCGCTGCTCAAGATCGGCTACAAACGAAACATATTGAGGCCGGAAGGTTGCACGTAGCGAAAAGACATGCCATGTGTCGGGCGTTCCCGGAAGCAGGGAGCGAAGATGCGCAAAGTCTGGAAGAGAGTTGCGCAGTATAAGGCGATCCCCTGATTTACTCGAATAAATCGTCTGACCGTCGACGATGCGTCGCCGCAGGCCGGTCAACTTCGAGGCCAGCCTTCGCAGAGCAGCCTCTCGAATACGTTCGTCCGGCTCGATCCAGAGCAGCATCGCGTCGCTGCCTTCAAGCAGAAGGTCGAGCACGAAGCCTAACCCTGGAGAAAGCAGGATGACGCTGCGAGGCGACCGTGCCAGGATTTCAGCGGCCTGACGCTCCGCCTCACGCTGAGCATGGCGACTGTGCACGGCCCGGCCGTTCAGCATGAGCTGCTGCGCAGCATCGGCATCGGGCAAAAAGAGCACCTCATCCGTCATGCAGGACGTAGTACCGGCCGTTATGCTCACGGCAAATCAGTTTCATGTCATACAGGTCGCTTAGATTCTGGGATGTGAGTACATCCGCCTTTACTCCCGATGCGAGGATCTGGCCTTCTTTAAGCAGGATGATGTCGGTGACGAATTCAGGCACCTCTTCGATACGGTGAAGCACCGATAACGAGAGCCTTGCATGTTCTTCTAATGTGGAGGCGATCAGGCGTTCAAAGGCGGCCCGGGCGGGAAGATCAAGCCCGTCGAAGGGCTCATCAAGAATGAGCACCGCCGGATGCGTCACAAGCGAACGCAGAAGCAACATACGAAATCGTTCACCGGTGGACATCGTGCTGAAGGCCCGGTTCTCTTCGGTGGACTGCACGTACTTACGAAAGAACGTGCGAGCCGCCTGCCATTCCTCGGGGCTCGCTTCATGATAGTAGGCGAGCGCCTGCCGGAATCCCGTGCTGATCAATTCAAGGGCCGTGATATCGGGATGATAGGCCTCGATATGGGCCGCATATCGCGGAAAGAAATGTCCGAACATCGCCTTCACATGCGCCGGATGCTCGATGCCGTCGTCTGTATGCACCAAGACCTTTCCCGTCGTAGGCCAGTCCATGCCACAGATCAGCGATAGAAGCGTCGTCTTTCCCGCTCCGTTCGGTCCGATCAGACAGTAGTGACGGCCTTCGTCAAGGCGCAGGTCGATGCCTTTGAGTATGGCGTTACCAGATCTATAGAAGGTCGCTTTTTCGAGCGAGAGGTGCATGTTAGCGAAACAGCTCCAGTAATTCCTGAAGGCCTTTTTTATCGGGAGCCTGTGCGATCAGGCGCAGGATGGGCTCGGTGTTCGAGGCGCGCAGATGTACCCAGGACCGGTCGTTAAAGAGCAGATGCAACCCGTCACGGTGATCGACGTATTGCAGCTTGCCTGTTCGCAGGGCAATGGATTCGAAGCGGCCAAAGGCCTCGTTGAGATCGCCGTTTCGTTCAAGCTTCTGCTTGCTCATAAAAAGCGGGGGGATCTGTTGTAACAGGTCGTCTACGCCTTTTACGTTCTGCGCCGCCATCGCCGAAAGAATCCACGCGGCGCCGGCCAGCGAATCTCTTCCAAAAGAAGGCAGAGCCGGATCAATCACGCCTCCGTTCCCCTCACCTCCAAACAGCGCCTTGCGCGAAAGCATCTGCCCGACGACGTTCGCCTCACCGACGGCGGAGCGCTCCACCCGATGTGGGCCGGCGACGGCATCAAGCAGCGTCGATGTCGACAGGTTCACGACCAGGATGCCGGGCTTTTTAAGCGTCTCGCGTTTACCGAGAAAAGCCAGCGGAAGCGTGTATTCTTCGTGAACCGCTCCGAGGTTAACCGATCCCGTTACCAGGCGATCGGCGTCGGGATCGAGGGCGAATCCGACGGCGGCTTTTTCTTTTTTAACGAGAGCGCCGAATTGCTTTAAGGCGGCCGGCGTGGGCTCGGGCGGACGCGGAAAGCGGTCGCTTGCTTCACAATAAAGCGGAACGACCTTGCAACCGAGCTCGGCAAGAAGACGCGGCAGCGCTTCTCGTCCGGCTCCGCCGACAGCGTCGACGACGACGCGAAACTTGTGTTTGCGGATGGCGCTTATATTCGGCAGCGATTTCAGGATGGCCTTGATATGCAGGTCGATGCCGTCTTCATGCGTCGTTCTGCCGAGCTTCAGGCTGCGTCCGGGTGTGGCGGCAACAGTCGGTCGGTGTGCGGGCGAGGCGATCTCGGCAAGCAAGGCGTCGACCGATGTCTGGTCGTAGAAGAATCCGCCTTTACCGAGGAACTTCAGGCCGTTCCATTCTTCGGGGTTGTGAGATGCAGTGACGATGAGACCTCCGCTTGCCTTTCGCGCGGCGACGACGGCCTTCACCGTCGGCGTCGGAGCGATCCCCGTATCGATCACCGTCTTGCCGCGCATCTCAAGGATCGCACGAAAAAGGCTGATAATCGGTTCTCCTGTGGGCCGTGAGTCACGACCGAGAACGATGGTGTTTCCCGTCGTGTCGGCGAAGGCCGTGGCGATGGTGCAGAGCTCGTTCGGATCAAGTCCGTCGGGCAGAACGGCGCGAATCCCCGAGACCGAGATCATCAGCTTTTTCTCGGCGACGGCCTTTTGAAAGATGGATGGCAGCTTCATTGGTTCCAGCTCTGATCGTCAGACGGAGCAGTCGAATTTATTTTTTGCTCGACCGGCGAAGAAGCCGGCGAAACGTTGCATCAAGCTCAGGTGGTGGAATGGTAGACACGCTACTTTGAGGTGGTAGTGCCTTCGTGGTGTGGGGGTTCAAGTCCCCCCCTGAGCAGTTTCTTCTTCCTGTTGCTTGCGACAGAACCTCCCCAACTTCCACCGCTTATCAGGACGCTCTTACGGGCTCGTAGCGCATTTCAATACCTGCAAGATCGACCGCTGTGCAATGTCCTTCCTTCTGCTGCCCTGTTGTCAGCGCGAGGGCGTTCGGTTCTGGTATTTTCATGTCGGCCGGTTCCTGCGCGCTTGTTTTTATGGCCATGAAATCCGAAAGACATTAGGAATGGACCCGCTTTTAGATGAAAAGATCGTGCTGACCGTATCTCGCTCCTTTGTCGAGTATATGGAGGAACAGCTGCATATTCAGGCATGGCGCGAGGCATATGGCCCGTCGGTGAACGAAGGCCTCTGTTACGAGAGCACGACCGCACTACCTTTTTCGGGCGATTTCTCGGGCAGCCTCTACTTCTGCATGGACGGTTATACCCGTCTCAAGCTGCTTCCGCTTATAGCCGAAACCTTCCAGATCGATAGCGTGGCAAAGGGCATGGCCGATTCCATTCTGGCCGAGTTCGCCAACCAGATCAGCTTTCGCATTCTGCACGAATTCGACGATGCCGGTTATCAGCTTCATCTGCAACCGCCCGAATCGCTCAACCATAAACTTGTGAGTATCAATCTGCAGAACCAGAGGCAGTATATCGTGATCTTCTTTATCGAGGATCGACAGAAGAAACAATACCTCGGTCGCTGTCACGTCGTGCTGGTGCTCGATAAGTTCTGATCTGTACCCGGGTGTGCGTCGTTATCGCGGGCAGCTTTTCATTTCAGATGCAGCCCGTTTCGTTCGAAGATGGAATAATGGCTCGCCTCGCCTCTCTTTTCCGGGTTGCTTTTCTGCCGATGACGCTTCTCTGCGTACTGCCGCTGCGTTCCGAGACGATCGTTCTCAAAGAGGATCGACCCATCCCCGCATCTCTTGGCTTCGGGGAGGAGCTGGATGCCGAGGAAATCGTGACATGGTACGAACTCGAAAAGATAGCCGCCGCCGAAAATCGTATCGTTCTATCGGATTGCGGCACGGCCGGACTTCAGGATAACATCGCCCGCTGGATTCCTGAGACGGGGCTTGAGTTCACTCTGAGGCCGCAGAGCAATCGCCGTGTTTTCTTATATCTGGATTTTGTCGGCATGATCGACCAGGACATGGAGGCCATCGCCGACGAGCAGCGCTGTCGGCCGGCTCGCCGCGAGACCATTCTTCCCTCCGCGAAACCGGGCCCGTACGAGTGGGTTGAGGTATTCGTAAACGGCAAGCGCAAGCTCATCACCTATCAGGGTCACGACGTCGGCTTTACAGGGCCGATCGCCGTTCCGGTATCGCGCGATGAGTTTCGCGCCGGCCTGATACACGTGCGTATCGTGCCATCAGGCCGATTGCTGGCGCTGTGGGATGTCTTTTTAAGCCACAGCCCGCCCGAAGAATAGGCGGAGCTGCGATAAGGAATAGGCGAAATCAGAATCCGCTGTAACGAGTTTGAAAATCGTCGGTGGAGAGGATTTCAAAATAGGTGGTGAGACCGCTTACTTTGAAGACCTTCTCGATGGCGGGCTTGAGGTTGGCCACACACATATTTCCGTTCAGGCTCTGCACATAATTCAGAGATTTTATGAGAATTCCGATCCCGCTTGAGTCTATATACGTCAGACGGTCAAGGTTGATGCAGACGTCGGAGTTCTGAGCCTTGATGCTATCCTCAAGCGCGCTTTTCAGATCGAGCGAAGTATAGATGTCGAGAGACCCTTCAAGGTCGAAGACATATTTATTTTCTTTGTTGCGGACGGTGATTTCCATAGAGAATTACCAGTAAAAGAGCTGCCAGGGGACTGAATCGTGCCGGCTTTGATAAGAGCCGTCCTTGCCGAACACATGAAAAAAGATGGAAATTTCTTTTCAATGACTTTTCGAAACTTTGCAATTAAAAAAACCTGCGTGTTACTGCTGATTCTTCTGGTCACATTCGTCCAGGGTCTGCATGCAAACGGCCGCGCCCTTTTTGAAGAGGCCTACCGAATTGAGAAAACCCGGCCGGAACGTGCCGCCGTCCTTTATCGGCAGGCGCTGGATGCCGGTCTGACGGCCGATCTGAATAAAGCGGCTCGCTGGAGGCTGTATTTCCTCTGCCGCTCGCAGGGCTGGTATCTGGAGGCCTATGAAACGCTGAAAACCGTCTCGCATAAGGCTTCGATCGAAGACTCGTTGATGGACGACATCAAGAGCCAGTGGGGGCTTCGCCGGCAGAGCTTCCTCAACTACGCGAAAATCGCCCGAAGCTTTAAAAAGGGCCGAAGCCCCAGCGAATCCGATCTATCCGCCTTGCGTGCGATCTATGGAGAGGGCTCGAACCGCTTTCGTGCCGACCTCGATCGGTGGCTGAAGGAGCAGGGTCAGGAGGCCGTCAGTGTTCAGCTTGCGTCAGGCGATAAGAATCTCTCGGATGCAGAAGCGGCGATCCGAACGGCATCGTATTTCGTCGATCGTAACGATCCAGGAAAGGCCCGGGAAGCTCTTGAGTCGGTTCTCACATCGGATCGTCTGAGCCGCGACGAGCGTATGCGCATCCTGTATTTGCTCGGCCGTCTGGAGCGCCTGACCGACGACGGGGAGTCGGCCGTTTACTTTCGCATGGCGGCTAACTATGGCTCGGGCAACGAAAGGCAGCGGCAGATGGCGCTCGCCGCCTTTTCGCTCTATCGGGATGGGTTATCTGAACAGGCCTCTCAGCTGACGGTTCATATCGATGCGACCGTCATCGACGATGCAGGCATGAAGCTCTTTCTGGACGTCGTCGCCGCCGACGTGCGCGAAGATGCCGACGCTCTTGCCCGACTGCGCGCACGAGAAAAGGATCTGCGCAAACAACGCAACAGCTTCCTGGCCGAAAGAGCTCTGATGATACTGGAGCGAAGGCGATGAAAACTTTGAAAGCATGGCTGCTATTGCTGCTCATCGTCTCCTGTGCGTCTCCGCAGAGGAAAGACGAGATCGATAGCGGCAAGGATTCTCGATCTAAACCCGAAGCAGAAAGGAAGACCGATGAGTCCACTGCCCTCACTGCAGAAGAATCTCGCCGCCGCGCAGAAAAGGCCTATGAAGAGATGCTGCGTCGTGAGCGAGAACAGAAGAATAGCGACATCAGTATTGAGCAGGATCAGACCGGAAAAGAAGAAGCTAAAAAAGAAACAGTCTCAGATGTGGCGCAGAAGGACGAAGGGCGTGACAGCCATGAAGATTCCGATCGACAGAATCGCCTTGAAGAGCAAATGCTGGCCGACGAGGCAAAGAAGGAGCGAGAGCGAACGGAGGCCGTCGCGCTATTGAGCAAAGATAGAGAGGAAGAGCAGCAGGCGCGCAAGGCGCAGGATGTCTACAGTAAGAACCGCCCGCTGATGCAAGAAGAGGCCCGTCGCCTCAGCGTTGCCGATGCATCGGAGCAGAAGCTCTTTGATCAGGATTACGAACACTTCCTTGCCGCAAAGAAGCGTGACGAAGAATACCGAAGCAGCCGCATCGCTAAAGTCGACACAGGACGCGATCTCTTCTATCGCCTTGACGCCCTGAAGATGTTTCCGTCGCGCCTCGAGATCGGCGATGTGCGCAGCCGATCGATTCAGCTGATGCGAAACCGTAACCGTCAGCAGTTCATGGGCTTTGTAAAAGACATGAAGTATGTTCCGCTTGTGCAGGCGGTTCCGCTGCCCGGCGGTCCGCCCTCTCGACTGAGGCTATACGAATTCTTTAAAGGCCGTCCCGGTAACTATGTGCTTCTGGAAGACGGACAGCCCGTGACGATTCGCGTAAAAAATCAGAACTACCGCATCATCAACATCCGAAGCGACGGCGATGTGCTGATTATCCTGGATCTTGAACGCGATGACTTCAAGGAGTATTACAGACTGTCGGTCGATGATATCGTGCTTGTGCTGGAGTGAGCCGAAGCGGGCCTTCAGAAGAGAATTGAATAAATGTAGGATCACTATGCACCCATTGGAAGTAGAATACGGATTAACATGTGAGCGATTGTTGGATAGTCTTGCGAAACGGTTTCGAGCGAGAGTCACCCTTGAGGGGGCCGTTGCAGAGGAGCAAATGGCTGAGCACTTGAGAAAAGCGAAGCAGAAAGGCGTGATTGAGAGGTTTGAAGAGCACGACCTGGATGGACACGCAGATTTTTCGATATGGATTCGCGGCCGTAACGAGCCACTTCTGGCCGAGTGCAAGAATGTTCGCAACCACGAAGAGGCTTACAGAAAAGGTGGTGAGGTTATCGCCTATAAAGTGGAGACGCAAAAGACCCGGACATCGAATAGTGATGCATCGAGTCGTTACTACGATACAACCCAGTTTGATATCTTGGGCGTCTGCCTTGGCAAAAAAACGAAAGATTGGCGCAATTTTGTCTTTGTAGCTACACATCGACTTGCTCGACATAAAGCTTATCCCGGGAAACTCGCCGTTATGCAGCCCGTACCTTTGCCCTATCTCGTCGAAGTCCCTTGGTACGACGATATTGGGGATTTGATCGAAGCCGAATTCGGGAAAAAATAGTTGCCTGGACCAAACATGCGTTTAGCGTGGGATTATGAAGCCATACTATAAGACAAAATCTGGCCGTGCTTATTTGGGTGATTGCCTAGAGGTTCTGAAGCAGGTGCAGACAGAGTCTGTAGATTTGGTTGTTACTTCACCTCCCTACGCGCTACATTTTAAGAAAGAATATGGCAATGCCAGCCAATCTGAATATGTCGATTGGTTTTTGCCGATTGCGTTAGAAATAAAGCGAATCATGAAGCCGACTGCCAGCTTCGTTCTAAATATTGGCGGAACCTGGACTCCCAAAATCCCTACCCGCTCTTTGTATGTTTACAAGCTCGTTTTAGCCTTATGTGAAACCGCTTCATTTCATCTGTTGCAGGAATTCTTCTGGTTCAACCCGGCTCGAATGCCGGCACCGGCTGAGTGGGTGAATGTACGTAGAATTCGAGTCAAAGATTCCGTTGAGTATATTTTTTGGTTCGGAAAAGATCCTTTTGTTAAAGCTGACAACAGGCGAATTCTTCGGGAATACAGCAAAGATATGCAGCGTTTGATAAAGAAAGGCGTGAAGAATACGGTGCGCCCCTCCGGTCACGTTATCAATGAGTCCTTTTCAGCCGACAAGGGTGGCAGTATTCCACCTAATATTATCATCGCTGGCAATAATGAAAGCAATAGCAATTATATTCAAGGAACAAAAGCCAAAGGGCAAAAGGTGCATCCTGCTAGATTTCCAGGCGATATTCCGCGTCTGTTTATCGAATTTCTAACCAATCCGGGTGACGTTGTCCTAGATCCATTTGCAGGCTCGAATACAACGGGCTTTATTGCTGAACAGCTGGGAAGGCAGTGGATCGCAGTCGAGCTGTCTGAGGAGTACCTCTCTAATTCGCAGCTTCGGTTTAAGGCGGGTAAGCAGAAGCAGGATTCAGATGAGAACGATCTTTTTGCAGCGGTTGGGTCGTAAAATCTTCAGGCTTCTTTGAAGATTGCCTACGCTCAATTTGTCCAAGAGTATCCTTGGATTATTGAGGGAAGAGCCAAATCTCTGCGTTGCGTTTTACAGTGTATCAATACAGAGGCAGTAACTGCGCAGTTCTTGGAACAGCATGATCAATGTCATTGGTATCCTGCCGATCGAAGTTCACGCGCTTTCTGAATATCTTCATCGACCGAACCGATTTCAGCGTCGAAATATCCGTGGAACTTGAGAAAGGGTTTTTCGGCAGGCTCAAGCCGAATTCCATCCTTATCAATATTCCACTCGATCACGTCTGAGACGCCGAGTTTCATTCTGTCTCGAATCTCACGAGGGATAGTGATCTGGAATTTTGATGTCACTCTGGAGCGAATCTTTTTCACTCCCTTACCAAAGGGGAAATTGTAAGGGGAGTCAAGTTGTTTCTGCGAGTGTGCAAAAAAACGGTCGGAGGCTATGAGCGATTAGCATTGAGCGGAAGCGGGCCCAGGCCCGCCTCATTCAAGCTCTTGTATCAATCTTTCTTTTTGAAAAGTCCGATGATACGTTGCAGCAGAGAAGGCTTCTTCACCGGCTCTCTCTGTTCGCGACGTGAATCACGACGCTGGTCCCTGCGCTGATCGCCCCGACCACGATTGTCGCGATCCTGGCGACCGCGTCCCTGCGAGCCCCGGCCCGAATCACGACGGGAGTCGTTGCGACCGCCTCGTCTCGATTCGCCCTGTCGGGAATCGCCCGGCCTGGAGTCGCCCGGACGAGCCGGTCCTCTCTGCCCGTCACGAGCCTGGCCCGCAACGCCCTCAATCGTCGCCTCGCGTCCCTGATTGTTCTTTTTACGACGACGCTTCTTCTTACCCGTTTGCTCGCCTGACTCGCCGGCAACGGCGGCCTCGGGCCTTGCAGGCCGCTCACCGCTGCGGCGATCGGAACCCTGACCACGTCCACCGCGGGTATCGCGTCCGCCGCGACGGTTTCCGTCTGACAGGCGATCTCCGCGCGGACGGCGATCGCTTTCGTTCAGGCGCTCCTCTTCGGGAACGCTGATCGGCGACGGCGCCGGAAAGATAAACATCTCGGGATCGATGGCATCGACGGGAATCTTATGTTCGAGAAGGATCTCGATGCGCGGAAGGCATTCATAGTCCATCTCGGAGCAGAACGAAATCGCCGTGCCTTCTTTGCCCGCTCGCGCCGTTCGTCCGATACGATGCACGTAGGATTCGGCGTCTTGCGGAAGGTCATAGTTAAAAACGTGTGTGATGTCGTCGATGTCGAGGCCGCGGCTGGCGACGTCGGTGGCGACAAGAACGTTATACTTTCCGAGCTTGAACGACTTGAGCAGATGGATGCGCTTCTTCTGATCGAGAAGCGAACTGATGCCCGTCGCATGCACTCCGTATTTGCCGAGTACACGCACGATGTCCTGCACGCGATGACGTGAGTTTGTGAAAACGATGCCTTTGATATCGGGAATGCTGCGGATCAGATTCACAAGATAGGGCATCTTTTCATCGATGCTCAGATGATAGAGGCTCTGCTTGATCTTCTCGACTTCGACCTGATCGGTATCGATCTTGATATGCTCGGGCTCTTCCATGAAGTCGGTGATGAGGCGCATCACATAATACGACATGGTGGCCGTGAAAAGCATGATCTGCGAGTTCTCGGGGATGGCGCGCATCACGTATCGGATGTCGCGTATAAATCCCATGTCGAACATGCGGTCGGCTTCGTCGAGAACGAGCACCTTCATCGTCTCGACGGGGATCTTCTTCTGTTTCATGAAGTCGATCAGTCGGCCCGGCGTGGCGACGATAAAGTGCGGCATGGCCGCAAGCTCTTTCTCCTGCCTGTTGTAGCCTTCGCCGCCGTAGACGGTGGCCACACGAAGCGGATGAGCGGCCGTAAGCCGTACGAGCTCTTCTGAGATTTGAACGCAGAGCTCACGCGTGGGGGCGAGGATAATGCATGTGGGAGTGTCGATTTTCTCGCTGTAGATTCGATTCAGAATGGGCAGAAGGAAGGCAAGGGTCTTACCGGTTCCTGTCTGCGATATGCCTACGATATTTTTACCGGCTGAGCCGGGGGCAAAACACTGTATCTGAATGGGGGTGGGAGTCTCGAAGCCAAGTCTGTCAATGGAATTGAGGAGTTCGGGCTCCAGACCGAGGTCCCGGAATGTCATACTGACACATCGTGTTTGAACGGCATCCTGTCAATGTCGATTCCGGTTGACGTACCGGTCTCAATACCTTACCATAACAGAGATGTTACGTCACTCTTTCTTGATTTCTGCCGTATTCTTCGGTGTTTTTAGCTCTTCTCAGCTCTTATCGGCCCCTGAGCCCGGTTCATCTCTGCGATTGAAACGCATCGTTCAGACCGGAGTCATCAAGATCGGCCTGCAGAAGATTCAACCGCTCTATCTCGAAGAAGAGAGCCGTCCGGGCATCGACGTCGAGCTGGCGCATCGCATCGCCGCCGATCTTGGAGTGAAGGCCGAGATCGTCATAGGCACGCCGGAAGAGCTGATCGAGCGCGTAACTAAAGGCACGATCGATCTCAGCCTCGGCGGGTTATCGTCGACGGTGAATCGTGGATTGCAGGTGCGCTTTACAGGTCCGTACATCCTCGTCACGCCGGCCGGTCTGCTGAACCGACTGAAGATTCCCGAAGAGTCCGCATCGATCGACTTCCCGAAACGTCAGATCAATTCGCTGCGTGATATTCAGATTCCAGGAAAACTCGTCGTCGGAGTAAGAGCGGGAAGCACAAACGAACAGATCCTGAAGGCCGATGCGAAGTTCTCGACTTTTCATATCGAAACCTTCGCGACTAACCTTGACATCCTGACGGCGCTTGATAAGAACCAGATCGATCTGCTTGTCGCCGACGACATATGGATTCGATCCGCCCTGAAGAATCGGCCCGATATCGTCTCTCGTTTTCAACCCATCCTTGGCCCTTACAGCGAAGAGCATCTGAGCATCGCCGTGCCTCCAGGCGACGCCGAATACTGGATGCTCATCGACTTCATGGTCAAAGAGTATCGTCGCACCGGCGTGATCACGCAGATCCTCGAACGATATATCGACGTCACGCGCGACGTACGTTGAGGGGGATGAATGCGTCGGATTCTGTTTTTCAGTATTGCCATCAGTCTTTCCGTTCCCGTTTCTGTTTTCGCTCAATCCGCCGAAAAGCGCTTTAACTATAACGGCGACATGCTTGTGCGCGGGTTTTATACTTCGCGGGATCTTCCGCTTGAGCGTGTGACGAAGGAGCCGTGTCCGAATCCGGCAGAGGCAGGCAAGGCAGAAGCGGTGCAGTCGCCGTGCCAGGAGGCGAAGGATTTCTATACGGCACGCTTTCGGTTAAACATGATCTTTACGCCGAACGCCTATGCCGACATCTATTATGGGCTTGAGGTCGGCGACATCACCTTCGGACAGGACAGATCCAGTAAGACGGGACCGGGCTCGGGCGGCAAAGGAGCTGACGCGGTGAATCTGGAAACGCGTGAGATGCGACTGCGCTTTCATAACGAGGACCGCACGATTCATTTCGATTCGGGGCTCTTTCCAGTCGGCTCGCCGGCCGGTCTTGTTCTGGCCACAAGCGGAGCGGGCTTTCGTCTTGAAAGCGAGGCGAAGTCTCTCTATTCGAGCTTTCAGCTCGTTTATCTGCGGCAATCCGACGATTCGATCAAAGACGGCGACCAGAACGGATACAACGACGATACCTTCAAGGACGTTAACCTTCTCTACGGCAACTGGCGCTTCTTCGGTTTTCAGGATTGGAACTTCGATAGCTACGCCATCTACAGGCGTGATCCGACCGAGTACGATGATAGCGGTAATCTGCGCGATACGTCGCAGCTCTACTGGACCGGATCGCAGGTGCGTTATACGAAGGGCGATTTTTCGCTTATGTTGCACGGCGTCGCCAATGCTGGCATCGTATTGTCGACGACGGACCGTGAGACGAGCGGATCGAACAATAAGTTCTATCAACCCTCAATTACGAACGACGGCAACATTCTCTGGACGGCGACCGATAGCGTCGATCTGCGAAAGGCGTCGTCGATCTACGAGAGCGAACGTCTCACGCTGATCGAGGAGGCCCGCAATGCCTTCCCGGCGAGCCGACGACGTTATCCTGTGCGTTCGGGGGCGGCGCAGTTCGAGATGTCTTATCGGGTGGCCGACGGTACGACGGTTTCTCTGTCGGGGGCCGGCGCAAGCGGTCGTTTGAACGCCGAGACCGACGGAACGTCACAGGCCTACCGTACCGACCGATTTTTCACGGCCGGATCGGCCTTTCAATTCACCGAGATCGCCCTCGACACATCCGGAGGTTATACAATCTTCCGTAACGGAGAGCTGACAGGCTTGCGAGCCTACAAGCTCGAATGGAAACAGAAATTCACGACGACCATTGAAGGCAGGACTTCTTACACGCATATCCGCTCCGCACACGGGCTGGACGGGCAATATAACCAGTTCTACGGCTGGTGGAAGGGTCCGCCGTCCAGCGATATCGGTAACGAATGGAATGTCGTCGTTGACTGGCGTCCGTTTGCTCAATTCGTGCTTACCGCAAAGGCGGCCATCTTTCTGCCGGGGCGTGGCTATCGTTTTTTACAAGATGCCGAGCATGGCAGCGCGATCCGGGAGTATTCGATCTATTTATTGCAGCGGTTTTGAGTATGGACGATAGTAAGAGCGCACTTGTTGTCATTGACGCTCAAAGAGATTTTCTCGATGAAGAAGGGCCCTATGCGCGACGTCATAAGGGAATAGCTTCCATGCGACATACTGCCATGCGTATTGCGATGCTCTTAAAGCAGCCTCCCGTCCCTGTCGTTGCCGTCATCGCTCATTACCGACCGGATCAGTTCGCAGAGGGTCTTTCTCTTTGCATTCGAGACACATCCGGCGTTGAGCCCGCACTGGAATTACCGAAAGATCTGCCGACCTTTGTGAAACATGAGCACAGCGCCTTCAGTTCGGCTCCGTTTTTACAGTATCTGGCCGATCAACAGATCAAGCGCCTCTTTCTCGCTGGATTCTTGATAGAATACTGTGTTCGGGCCACGGCACTTGATGCATTAGCGGCCGGATTTGCTGTTGTCATCGTTGAGGATCTGGTCGATACTGCCGATGACGTTCAGCAAAGAAAAGAGAAGACAATCACTGAGTTGCGAGGGGCGGGAATAGCGAGCTGTATATCGATCGATGTACCGGTGGCCAGCTTATGAACATATCAATCCGACCGATGGTTTCCATTCTACTATATGTATTGCTCTCTCCTTTTCTCGCATCATGCATGTCAGGCCTTGAAAGAGATGTGAGGGTCCGCTTCAAGCAGTACTCGCCGGGCATGACCTCCCTGATTGAAGAAGCTCAGAGAAGAGTTCAGGCCGAGCCCAGCCGAATTAAACTGCAAACAGTGCGCAACAGATTCCTCTCAATCACGGCTGAAGATCATGGCCGACAGATCTGCGCCGTAGTGTCGTATTATCTACTGTTGAAGTACAGCGATGCCGATCTACCGGACTTCCCCGACTTCTATTTGCGTGCCATTGATGAGGGCATTATTTCAGAGACGAAATCAAAAGATTTTCCGCCCGGTTTTGCTCTCCTGGCTGGTCCCGATGCAGCAGCAAGGCTTGTAGAGCGTTACAGGGTGAAGGGCCATCCTGTTAACCTGCAACGGTCAGAAGAACCTGACCGATTTGATGCCTTGCTCTCAAGCCGAAGCAAGTATGCCGTGTTCGGTCGCGTCGATGAGAACTATGACGGGCACTATTTTCTCGTTTACGTTGACGACGAAGGAATGCTTCGCTATGCCGATGCCTTGAATACCCACAAATTCGGAACTGTCGTGGAAGAGCGGCCAAGAACCGTAGCATTCCTCGATATCAATGAGCCCTCGCCCGAAGACGAAGGCCCTTGATGATAACGATGCAGATTATCGCGAATACTTCGCCGTGATCGAGCCTTCGGCAAGCTTCATCTGATTGATCATAAATCCGACAAGGGCCGGAGAGGCATTGCCGTCCAGTGGCAGTTTATCGCTTAATGCGAAGACTCTGAGGATGTAGCGGTGCTCTCCATGACCGACAGGAGGGCAGGCTCCGGCAAACGCTGCGGCGCCTCCGTCATTCCGGGCCATGGTAGCGCCGGGTGGCAGCGTGCTCGCATTCTTGCCTGCGTCGGCCTTGAGAGACGTCACCGAAGCGGGAATATTGAAGACGACCCAGTGCCAGAAGCCGCTGCCTGTCGGAGCATCGGGATCGTAGATGGAGACGGCATAGAACTTCGTATCGGCCGGCGCTCCGTTCCATTGCACGTCGGGCGAGATGTTCTTGCCCGTGCATCCGAAGGTATTCGCAACCTGATCGTCGGCGAGTCGCTGGCCTTGTTTGAAGGCCTGGCTGCTTACGGTTAACGCCGGAACGGATCGCTCGGCCGGAGCGGAGGCACAGGCTTGCAGAATAAAAGCGGCGGCCGTTACGGCAAGCCAGGTCGCTACGGTATGAGACCTCTTTGCTGATCGCAAGAGGCGCAGTGTGTTCAGGGATTGCATGACAGGAAAGAAGCGACGGAGCCCGAAACGGCAAGGGTTTTTCGAGCTCTCTCGTTTGTTGAGTCGATCACTGCATATCAATAGGCGCTTGCGGCATCGAGCAGCTTCAACGCCTCTGCATCGAGCTTTACGTCCAGAGCGGCGATAAGAGCGTCGAGTTGCTCCGTCGTCGTCGCACTGACGATAGGCGCCGTTACGGCCGGGCGACTGAGCAGCCAGGCGAGTGCGATCTGCGCCGGAGTCGCATGAACGTTAGCCGCCACCGTATCAAGCGCACCCAGAATGCGAAGCCCGCGATCGTTCATGTACTTTTTCATGCCTCCGCCACGGGCGCTTTTCGAGAAATCCGCCTCGGAGCGATACTTGCCCGTAAGAAATCCCGCCGCCAGAGAGAAATAGGGGATGACTGCCAGCCCCTGCTCTTTGCTGACTGCGGCAAGGTCGGTCTCGAAGTCCTGCCGTTCATAGAGATTATAATGCGGCTGTAACGTCTGGAATACGGCGTAGTTCTTAGATTTCGCAATTCCCTGAGCCTCACGCAGGCGGGCGCCTGAATAGTTCGAAGCACCGATGGCCTTTACCTTGCCCGCCTTCACAAGCGAATCAAATGCTTCGAGCGATTCCTCAAGAGGCGTCGCCGGATCATCCTGATGCGCCTGATAGAGATCGATACAGTCGATCTGAAGTCGCTGCAATGATTCATCGACCGATGCAAGGATGTGTTTCTTCGAGAGGCCTTTGCGATCGGGAGCCATTTCCATGCCGACCTTCGTTGCGATGACGAGCTTCTCGCGCTTTCCTGATTGCTTGAGCCAGCGACCGATGATCGACTCAGAGATACCGGGCTTACCGATCCATCGAGCATACGTGTCGGCCGTATCGATGCAGTTCAGACCGCGATCGACAAGATGGTCGAGCATCCGGAACGATTGCGCTTCGTCGATGGTCCAGCCGAAGACGTTGCATCCGAAAACGATGGGTGTGATGTTCGTATTTTCAAAAAGGGGGCGTTGCATGTTAACCTCTATGGACAGTATAAATAGAATGGGGTGCAGCGGGGAGGATTATTTCGAGGATCGCAACGGAGACGGACGGTATGAGATCATGATTGAATACCGAAACGGCCGCCAGATCCGATACCTCGACAGAAATCTCGATAACTTCTATGATGCCCACGAAGTCGTTCCATGAGTTCATTGTGCCGGCTGATCAATTAAGCATTGACGCCGGCGCTGAGCGTGCAATTCATAGAGTATGCGTCGATTCCTGATCCTGACGACAATCCTGCTTATTTCGTTGAATTCCTGTCTTTCTCTCGGAAATGCCGTGAACGGTACGCGCGGAGGCGAAAAGATTGCCGGTTCTGTCGTAACGGGTGGCTTCGACGGCTGGGCTGCCTCTGCGATGCTCAGATCTCCGGTGGGATGGGTTAGTACGGCCGGGGCTGTTTACGGAGGACTTACCGTAGTCGTTCTGTTACTGAACCTGAGTGGCGGCGTATCTGATCTGGTCGAATTGCGGGCCGATGTTCCGGCAGGCGGCACTGCAATGAAGCCGTCCGGTGAAAGCGGCCCGATTGAAAGCAAGCAATAAGAAGAACCTGCTCCGAGCAGGATTCGAACCTGCGACACCTGGATTCGAAGTCCAGTACTCTATCCAGCTGAGCTATCGGAGCGGTACGTCAGAACGCCCTGCCTCAGCTCTCTGACAACCGCTTTTTAGATATTAGCCTGATTCCGGACGAACTTCTTTTCATTCTCAAAATCAAAAGCCTCATTTTTCTAAAAGCAGCGGATTTTTCTTCTTGCTCGATTCCTGAATTCGTGTCGGTCTGGCGGCTCTAAAAATATACCCCTACCCGCTAAAGGTAGTAAGGAGGAAGAGTATGCCACTTCAATCGCCCGGACTGATGTTTCGTAAGGCTTTAAATTTCCGCTACGCCGTCGGAGCCTTCAACGTGAATAATATGGAGATGCTGCAGGGTATCGTCGAGGCGGCGCGGGCTCTGCGTTCGCCCGTGATCTTGCAGGTTTCGGCCGGTGCGCGCAAATACGCCGGCCATGACTATCTGGTGAAGATGGTGGAGGCGGCCGCGACGACCGACGTGCCCATCGCCCTGCATCTTGATCATGGCGCCGATTTCGAGATATGCAAGGCTGCCATCGACGGAGGCTTTAATTCGGTGATGATCGACGGATCGCATCATGGTTTCGAAGAGAACATCCGGCTAACGCGACGCGTCGTTGATTATGCCGATGAGCGCGGCGTGTTTGTAGAGGCGGAGCTCGGCCAGCTTGCCGGCGTCGAGGACGACGTATCGGCCGAGCACAGCGTCTTTACAGATCCTGATCAGGCCGTGGAGTTTGTTCATCGAACCGGATGTCATTCGCTTGCCGTCGCCATCGGAACGAGTCACGGCGCATATAAGTTCAAAGGAGCGGCTCGTCTGGATTTCGAACGGTTGAGCCGGATTCATACGCTCATGCCGGGTTATCCGCTTGTGCTGCACGGCGCTTCGTCGGTACCGGCTGCCCTCATCGAAGAAGCGAACCGATACGGAGCGAAAATCGAAGACGCACAGGGCATTCCCGAAGAGATGCTGCGAGAAGCGACGACGATGGGAGTGGCGAAGATCAACATCGACACCGACCTGCGTCTTGCAGCCGTGATGGCGCTGCGTCGTGCGATGGCGGGTAACCCGGCGGAGTTTGATCCGCGCAAGTTTTTCGGTCCGGTGCGCGACGCCATCCGCGAGATCGTGCAGCATAAGATGAAGAACGTACTCGGAAGCGCCGGTCGCGCCGATGACGTTATCGGAGCGGCGTCATGAACGCGGCAATGCTTGCGCCTTCCATCCTGTCGGCCGATCTAACGCGGCTTCGCGATCAGATCATCGCCGTCGAGAAAGGCGGCGCCGATCTGCTTCATGTCGACATCATGGACGGACATTTTGTGCCGAACATGACGTTCGGGCCCAATATCGTGCGTGCCCTGAAGTCCATCAGTAATCTGCCGCTTGATGTTCATCTTATGATCGAAAGACCCGAGAACTATGTGGACGAGTTTATCGAAGCGGGAGCGTCGATCGTGAGCGTTCACTATGAGGCGACCGTGCATCTGCATCGTCTGGTGCAGCGCATCCGCTCAAAGGGAGCGAAGGCAGGCGTCGCTCTGAATCCGGCGACTCCGGTCAGCGTGCTCGAAGAGATTTTACCCGATCTCGATATGGTTCTTCTTATGTCTGTGAATCCGGGATTCGGCGGTCAGAAGTTTATCCCGGCATCTGCGGCTAAAGTCGAGAAGCTTCGTGCGATGTGTGATCGACTCGGCGTGAATCCGCTGATCGAGATGGACGGCGGCATCGGTGTGGATAACGCAAAAGACCTGCGCCGGGCCGGAGTGGACGTCTTCGTCGCGGGGAACGCCGTTTTTGGCGCTCCGCAGATTGCGGCGACGGTCGATCTGTTGCGCACGTTGATTCAGGCCAATCAACCCGTCCAGCAGCCGGTGGAGGTGCGATGATGGAGCGTCCTACACGTAACCTGGGTTTTGATCTTCTGCGCGTAACCGAGTCGGCGGCCATGATGGCGGCGCGCTGGATGGGGCGGGGTGATAAAAACGAAGGAGACCGCGCTGCCGTCGATGCGATGCGGTTGATGTTTGGCACGGTCGACTTTCGCGGGCGTGTCGTGATCGGCGAGGGCGAAAAAGACGAGGCTCCGATGCTGTATACGGGCGAAGAGCTCGGTACAGGCAACGGGCCCGAGATGGATATCGCCGTCGATCCCGTCGAAGGCACGACGCTTCTTGCGAACGGGCGTCCGAACGCGATCGCCGTCGTCGGTCTTGCTCCGCGCGGATCGATGATGGATCCCGGTCGCTCGTATTATATGCAGAAGCTCGTTGTTCCGCCCGGCGCTCGAAATGCCGTCGATCTCGACGCTCCCGTTTCGGATAACCTTGCAAGCATAGCTAAGGCTCTTGGAAAGCAGGTCGACGATCTCGTCGTCTTCGTCCTTGATAAGCCGCGTCATCGCACGCTTGTCGATGAAATTCGTCGTGCCGGGGCGCGTATTCAGTTTCATACCGATGGCGATGTGAACGGAGCGCTGATGGCCGCCCAGGGAAATTGCGGTATCGATTTGATGATTGGAACGGGAGGAACGCCCGAAGGCATCCTGGCCGCTGTTGCCATCAAGGTGATCGGAGGTCAGATCCTTGGCAGGCTTGATCCACAGAGCGAGGACGAGCGTCGTCACCTTGAGGAGGCGGGCTTTGATCTGAGGAAGGTGTACAGCGTCGACGATATGGTGCGTTCGAACGACGTCTATTTTGCCGCGACGGGGATCACCGACGGTCCTTTTCTCAAGGGCGTGCGTTATGAATCGCATTTCGTCGTCACACATTCGATGGTGATGCGCGGATCTACGGGATCGCTGCGGTACATCGAATCACACACCGATCTTGATAAGCTGATGCAGATCAGCGCCCTGTCGTATCACTGAACGACCACGAATTCTGCAACTCTCACTTTTTTATAGGAGTATCGTATGTCTGTTAAATATCCGGTTATTGCGGTCACAGGCTCATCAGGAGCGGGAACGAGTACCGTTCGCGTCGCCTTCGAGCATATGTTTCGTCGGTTAAAGATCAATGCCATTACTGTGGAAGGCGATAGCTTTCATCGGTATGATCGCAAAGAGTTCAAGAGCGTCGTCGCCGAATCCTATGATAACGGGCAATGCAGGCCGCCAAGTCACTTCGGTCCGGAAGGCAATCACTTCGATAAGATCGCCTCTCTGTTTCAGGAGTTCGGGCAGAGCGGACAAGGGCATGTGCGGCATTATATTCACAGCGAAGAAGAGGCCGAGCAGTACGGAACGGCGCCTGGAACGTTCACCGAGTTTGAGCCCATTCCAGAAGGCACTGAGGTTCTGTTTTACGAAGGACTGCATGGCGGCGTCGTGCATGGCGACGTCGATGCCGCATCACATGTCGATCTTCTTGTCGGAGTCGTGCCGATCGTTAACCTTGAATGGATTCAGAAGATTCATCGAGACGTCGGCCAGCGAGGCTACACGGCTGAGGCGGCCACCGAAACGATTCTGCGTCGTATGTACGACTATGTGCACTATATCACCCCGCAGTTTTCGCTTACGAACGTCAACTTTCAGCGAGTGCCCACGGTCGACACTTCCAATCCGTTTATTGCACGGGACATCCCCACACCCGATGAAAGCTTTGTCGTTATCCGATTTCGCTATCCCAAGAGGATCGATTTTCCATATCTCTTGCAGATGATTCAAGGAGCGTTCATGTCCCGGCCGAATACGATTTGCGTGCCGGGTGGAAAATTCGGAATGGCGCTTGAAATCATTTTGCAGCCAAAAATCGAGCGTATTTACGAAGCGAGCTTGCAGGCGCGCGGAGTTAAATGAAGACCGGCTTACAGGCTCGCGGAGTCGACGAGAGCCTGTAAGCCGGCGGAATTGAATGAGCCTGCCTCTCAGACGGTGAGGGAATCAAGGTACGCAAGGTCGACGTAGCCATCATGAAGCGCGGGCCCATTTATCAGACGGGCCGGCGTTTTAGGATCTCCGAGATCGCTGAGCACGGCGGCGGCTCCCGAGAAGTCGTGATGATCGGTGAATTCATTCTGCGTGATGAGCACGGGCAATCCTGCAGATCGAGCTGCCACAAGGCCGATGTGGCTGTCTTCGATGACGATGATATTCTTGCGGTTCTGTTCAAGAAGCATCTGCTTTGCCGTTACATAGATAGCCGGATCGGGCTTTTTATGGCGGATCTCCGTTCCGGTGAGCAAGAAGGCGAAGTATTTCGAATAGTCCTCGGCGAGAGAATAGCGAAGCAACGGATCAACGTTCACGCGAGATGTCGTCGTCGTCAGACCGCACGTGATGTCGCAAGCGAGGGCGTCTTCGAGCAGCCTGCGCACACCGGGACGGATCTGAAACCCGGCCTCCATGCGCTCGACGTATAACTCATTCTTCAGCTTGTGAAGTCCGGCGGCAAGATCGCGCAGATGGTCGGGAGGGTTGTCGAGTTTTTCAAAAAAATGACGGATGCGCTCTCGACCGCCGGCGATTTCAAGCAGGGTTCGATATTCTTCAAAAGACCACTGATATGGAAGCCCGAAGTGCTGGAAGGCCTCGTTGAAGCATTGCAGATGAACGGTTTCGGTCTCGGCTATGGTACCGTCGAGATCAAAGAGCACGGCCTGAAGACGCATGACGTAGTGATACAGGTCCGATGATTCTGGCGAGCATAAATTGGCTAACGCCGCACGTCCGCAGCACGGTGTTTCAGAAAGGCCAGGAATTCTCGTGCGGCTCGCGGAAGCTGTTTGCCGCGTCTTGAAACGGCGAACCACTGCTTCTGTAGCGGGAATTTCTCGGTCTTGATTACCACCATCCTTTTCGAAGCGGTTTCCAGTTCGATGCTGGAAAGCGAGAGCACCGAGATGCCGAGCCCGCCCATCACGGCCTGCCGGACGGCTTCATTACTGCCAAGCTCCATATAGGGCTTGATCTCGTAACCGCTTTCGCGCATCACCGTTTCAAAGGCCAGCCGTGTGCCCGATTCAGGTTCGCGCAAGAGCAGTCGCTCGGTAGCAAGCTGTTCAAGGGAGATCGATTTCTTTTTCGCAAGCGGATGGTCGGGCGAGGCGACGACGACCAGCTCATTTTTCATGATGGGCAGGGCGTCAACAGGCAAACTCTCGGGCACTCGTCCTGTAATAAATATGTCATCGCGGTTCCCTGCGATGCGTTCGATCAGCTCAGAGCGATTGCCAACATGAAGTCGGGGGATGACGTGTGGATGCAGATCGAGAAACAGGCCCAGGTAAAACGGTATAAAGCCGGCGGTGCTCACGGAGCAGATGCGCAGCTCTCCTTTGAGATCCCCCTGCATTCCCGAGATTTCGTCATCGAGCTTCTGCAAAGCCGCAAGGATGCTGCGAGCCGCATCATAAACCTGCTGACCTGTTTCTGTTAATTCCTGTGTGCGACCGATGGTCTGGAAAAGCGCTGATCCGACGATTTCTGCCATGCGGCTCAGCTGAATAGAGATCGTCGGTTGTGTAATGTTCAGCTCTCTTGCAGCGGCGGAATGCCCGCCATGATCAACGACGGCGACGAGTAGCTGGAGCTGGCGCAACGTCAGATGCTGAATAAAATAGTCGGTTTCTCGCATACCGTTCCTGCCCGGCGTACACAGCTTCGCTTTTCAGATGCCGGCTGCACATTGATGGCAGTTTATCCGGAGCAATAGATAATTGTCTATTAGTATTTGGAGAAAAATAGATTGAAAGCAATACCAGTCCTGACAGACGTTTGCTTACGGCCTGGAACAAGGAATGTCGTCAGGAGCCTGCGCGAAGGTAAGAGTCGACGAAATACGACGAAACAAGTCGAGATACGACAATTGGCCTCGTAAAATCTGGAGGGAATTATGGATCAATCAAAACGTTATGCGAGACTGGATCTTCGCGAAGAAGACCTGATCTCTGGCGGAAGACATGTTCTGACCGCCTATCGCATGAAGCCGAAGCAGGGTTACGGTTATCTTGAGACGGCGGCGCATTTCGCGGCGGAATCTTCGACGGGAACGAACGTCGAGGTGAGCACGACGGACGATTTCACACGAGGCGTCGACGCCCTCGTCTACTGGATCGACGAAGCGAACGAGCTGATGAAGATTGCGTATCCGATCGATCTCTTTGATCGTAACATACTCGATGGCCGTGCGATGATGGTTTCGTTTCTGACGCTTGCCATCGGAAACAATCAGGGCATGGGCGATGTTGAGTATGCGAAGATGCTCGACTTTTATTTTCCACCGGCCTATCTGCGTCTTTTCGACGGACCGACAAAAAACATCGCCGATCTGTGGCGTGTGCTCGGTCGGCCGGTCGTGAACGGCGGCTTTATCCAGGGCACGATTATTAAGCCGAAGCTCGGGTTGCGAGCCATCCCCTTTGCGAAGGCTTGCTATGAATACTGGGCGGCCGGCGGGGACTTCATCAAGAACGACGAGCCGCAGGGCAATCAGGTCTTTGCTCCATTGCAGAAGGTGATCCCTCTTGTCGCCGATGCCATGAAACGAGCGATGGATGAGACGGGCGAGGCCAAGCTTTTTTCGGCGAATATTACGGCCGATGATCCCGCTGAGATCATCGCTCGCGGCGAGTTCATACTGCGAGAGTTCGGCGAGCATGCCGATCATGTCGCCTTTTTAATCGACGGCTATCTCGCCGGTACGACGGGCGTGACCACGGCACGACGCAACTTTCCGGATCAGTTCATCCACTATCATCGAGCCGGTCATGGGGCGATCACCTCTCCACAATCGAAGCGGGGTTATACATCGTTTGTTCTTTCGAAGATGGCCCGATTGCAGGGAGCGTCTGGCATCCATACGGGCACGATGGGATTCGGGAAAATGGAAGGAGATCCCGAAGACCGCATCCTCGCCTATATGCTCGAAGGCGATTCCGTCGATGGGCCATTCTTTCATCAGGAGTGGCTCGGTATGAAGGCCTGCACGCCGATTATCTCGGGTGGTATGAACGCCCTGCGTCTGCCGGCCTTCTTTGATAATCTCGGGCATGCGAATATCATTCAGACGTCTGGCGGCGGTAGCTTCGGTCATAGAGACGGAGTGAAGGCCGGTGTGGCATCGATCAGACAGGCCGTCGAGGCATGGCAGAAGGGCATTTCCCTGCTGGACTATGCAGGCGACCATCAGGAACTGGCAGCAGCGTTTCATTCTTTTCCGGGCGATGCTGATGTCATGTTCCCGGGATGGAGGGAGAAACTGCGATGAATAGCACTTATAAAGAAGCGGCTTCGGAGTATGCACGGACCGCTACCGTCGACGAGGAGCGAGAGATGGATCGTAAAACACTGGCCAATGCTATTCGAGCGTTGAGCATCGACGCCGTCGAGAAGGCGAACTCCGGGCATCCCGGTGCTCCGATGGGAATGGCCGATATGGCTGAGGTTCTCTGGAACGATTTTCTCAGACACAATCCGAAGAATCCGAATTGGGCGAACCGTGATCGTGTCGTGCTTTCAAACGGCCATGCCTCGATGTTGCTCTACTCGGCTCTGCATCTGAGCGGTTATGATCTTACGATCGATGATCTGAAGAACTTCAGACAGTTGCATTCGAAGACTCCGGGGCATCCCGAATACGGTCACACGGCCGGCGTCGAGACGACAACAGGGCCGCTCGGACAGGGCATCACGACCGCTGTCGGCATGGCGCTTGGCGAGAAGCTGCTTGCTTCTGAGTTTAACCGGGACGGCCTTTCTATCGTCGATCATCATACGTATGTTCTTGTCGGCGACGGATGTCTCATGGAAGGCATCTCGCACGAAGCGGCTTCTCTGGCGGGAACATGGAAGCTGGGCAAGCTCATCGCCCTGTATGACGACAACGGCATCTCCATCGACGGAGAGGTAAAAGGCTGGTTCAGCGAAGACGTCGCCGGTCGTTTCCGCTCGTACGGATGGCAGGTGATCGACGGAGTTGACGGCCATGACGCATCTGCCGTCGCCGCTGCCATAGCGAAGGCGAAGGCCGATACGGAGCATCCTACCTTGATCTGTTGCAAGACCGTTATCGGATTCGGCTCTCCTGCGAAGGCAGGCAAAGAAAGCGTGCATGGCGCTCCGCTTGGAAAAGACGAGGCGGCCGCGACAAAGGCTGCGCTTGGCTGGAATCATGACGCCTTTGTTATTCCCGACGAGGTCTATAAGGCCTGGAACGCTTCGGTTAAAGGAGCGGAGGCCGAAGCGCAGTGGAATGCGCTTTTTGCAAAGTATGAAGCCGCGCATCCCGATCTCGCCGTCGAGTTTAAGCGGCGCGGCGAAGGGCGCCTTCCGGCTAACTTTGAAGAAGTCGTGAAGGCCTTTCTTTCAAAAGAGCAGCCTGCAAAAGAGGCGACTCGCAAAACGTCGCAGCGTGTGCTGGGCGAGTTGAAGGCGGCCCTGCCCGAGATGCTCGGCGGTTCGGCCGACCTTACACATTCGAATCTTACGAACTGGTCGGGTATGAAATCCGTACAGCCTGGCGCAAACGGCGGTAACTATCTGCATTTCGGCGTACGTGAATTCGCCATGGCGGCGATCATGAACGGCCTGCAACTGCACGGACACTATCGACCGTTCGGCGGAACCTTTCTCGTCTTCTCGGATTACATGCGCAATGCGATGCGGTTATCCGCCCTGATGAAGCTGCCTGTTATCTATGTTCTCACGCATGATTCGATCGGCCTCGGCGAAGACGGCCCGACACATCAGCCCGTCGAACATGTGCCGTCGTTGCGCTTGATTCCCGATCTGGACGTCTGGCGCCCCGCGAACGTCGAAGAGACGCTTGTGGCATGGAGCGAGGCCTTGAAGCGTAAGGACGGACCGTCGGCCTTTATCCTCAGTCGATCGAATATCGACTTCACTCCCGTAACGGATCTATCGGCCGTTGCAAAAGGCGCCTATGTCGCCGTCGAACCTTCGCGTAAGGCCGAACAGCTCATCATCGCAACGGGATCAGAGCTGCCGTTAGCCATCGAGGCGGCAAAGCAGAAGAATGCATCAGGCGGAGCGGTGCGCATTGTTTCGATGCCCTGTGCCGAACGGTTTGATCGTCAGGATGCGGCGTATCGGGAGTCGATCCTGAATGTGCCTTATGCGAATCGTTATGCGATTGAAGCTGCGCATCCGGGTCTGTGGGCGAAGTATGCGCCGTTTGAAAACATCATCGGTATTGATTCGTTCGGAGCCTCGGCCCCCGGAGAACTCTTGATGAAGCACTTCGGATTCACGGTGGAGAATCTGCTGAAGCGACTCGGTTGAGTTTTACAGCAGAAAGCATCGACAGCGAAGCAAAGCCGATTCGATGAATGAAGGCCGCCTGTTAAGGCGGCCTTTTGCTATGCTGAGGGCATGTTTCTCGTCAATGGCGCTGGACTCAGCTTTCTCAGAATGGCTTGACGACGGCCAGGATAACGACGGCGATCAGAACGAGGGTGGGAAGCTCGTTTAAAAATCGAAAGCGTTTATGATCGAAGGCCTCGCCGGCCATAAGGCGTTTATGATAGCGCACGGCCAGGAAGTGATTGGCAAAAAGCACGAGCACGATCATCAACTTCGTCCAGATCCATCCGACGGCCATGAAATAGTCGAGATTGATGAAGAGCATGACGAGCCCGAGCACCGTCGTCACGATCATCGCCGGATTCATAATGATGCGAATCAGTTTCGATTCCATGACGCCCAGCTGCTCTTTTACGGCGGGCGAGTCGTTCATCGCATGATAGACGAAAAGCCTCCAGATGTAGAAGAGGCCGGCGAACCAGGCGACGAGAGCGATGATGTGAAAAGCCTTGATCCAGAGGTAATAAGTCATTGACGTTCCTTCTTCGCCCGATGCGATGAACCATGCTGCCCGGAGCGATGAGCGAGTTCTTCCAGCGGAATCATATAATGTGTCTGGCTACGGCATCAGGCGGTCAACCGTATTCCACTCCGCTCTTCTATCATTTCAGTGCAACAGACGTGATTTTCACTTTTCTCAGCTCCCTTCAAACGCGCCATGCCGACGAAGCCATTCTTAACGAACGTGTGAGCGCCGCCGTCTATGCGCCTCATCGTGACGTGGCCATGCTTCAAGGGGCGCAGATGCTCGGAACGGTGAGCATGCACCGCCCTGACGAGCGTGAAACAGCGAAGGACTTTGCCGGTTACAGAGAGAGGTTTCCGGAATGCGAGCCGCTGCTTGGCGATCCCGAGCTGCGCTTCTGGACGCTTCGGGTGCACTGGATCAAATATACGGATAACACCGTGCGCTTCGGGCATAAAGAAATCTGGAGTCGATCGTGATCCTTGTTCTGGACGGTTTTAACGTTATCTATAAGTTTCCCGAGTTTGAAGAGGATATGGTGCGCGGTCAGCTGGAATCGGCCATGCGCGGACTGACGTCTTACATGGCCTTCTTGCGAAAGAGTTATCCGAAAATGGAGATACATATCTTTTTCGACGGTAGGCGTTCGAGGGGCGACGATACGTTCCGGGATTACGAAAGCGGCATTCATACGTATTATAGCATCGACGAAAGCGCCGATCATCTGATCCGGGAGTTCGTCGAGTCGAAGTTCGGCGGGGAGCAGATTCGCGTCGTCAGCTCAGATAAACAGGTCAGGCAATACGCAAAGGCGCATCGCTGCGAGCTCCAGAGCTCCGAAGAATTCTATGAATGGTACGGGAAGGCGACGACGCCGAAGCCCGGTCGCGTCGCCGAGAAGCCCGATCGGCAGATGAGCTCTCGCGAGGTCGAAGACTGGATGAAGCTCTTTCGGTCTGGGAAAAAAAAGCGGACTTAAAGTAGCTCCTGAAGCCTTATCCAAATTCAGCTATCACTCCTTATTTCCGATCAGATCGAATCAAGCCCGTCTGCGTTATAACTCAGGAATGATTGTAGGAAAAAAGTGTTGCACCCTGCAAGGATAGATTAATAGTCAGTACTGCCTGTGTGAGGTGATGGATGGACGCTTTTCGTGGTTTTGTATTCTGCCTTCTTTTCCTGTCATTTTCGTGTGCTCATGAGAATGCAAAATTTGCATTCCATTCGACCGGTCAGGTTACGGAAAGGACAGACAGGCCGATTCTCATTATCCCGCCTGTAGTTCTTCACTCGGGCAGAACCCTGCTGAAGAAGCAAAATCTGCGCATCGTCGATGGCAATGGATTCTCTTCGAATTTTTCAGAGATTCAGGAAAGTCTACCGGCCGAAGTCAGGCAGAGGGTTCGTTACAGCCAGAATGACGGCCAGGCGCTTTTGGGAAAGGTCGGACGTTCAGGGAATCCGGCCATGCTGGAACACAGTCAGTGCGTACACTGCGTGAGAGACTTCCTGCGCAGCCATGATGCCGACTGGTTGGTTGTGCCCGCCATCGATTTTGAGCTAAGAAAGGGTACGTTTATCCCGAGCAGTCAAGCTGCCGGCTCATTTACGTTCTGTCAGAATGCAGAATGGATTCAGGGCGATTCGTTTATCCTTATATTTAATCGGAATGGCGAATTGATGCTCGATTCAAGAGATACGGATCTATACCGGTCTAACTTCGGTGCGACATCATCTCGCAGCGTCAATCGGATTCAGCTGTTTGAAGTACGGAAGAAAACTGAAAATAAGTGCGATATGGTTTATCAACCTCAGTTTCAGCCGTCTGCATATTTCGAAGGCATAAATTGGTCGGTGATTTCGGAGCTCCCATGAGAACAACTGGTAACGCGTTATTTTTTTTCAAGCGAATTTTCCGGGTAGGATCTTTCTTTCTACTGACTGGCTGCATGACTCTTACTGGTGGAACGAATCAGTATGTTGAGATCCAGTCTGATCGGCCCGGAGTGCAAGCAGTGATTCTGCTGAATGGAGAGGTTGTCAGGACTTCCGACCCAGGGGATGAGTGGATTGCCGTCCCGAAAACTCCCGGAGTTGTTATCCGCTTTGATCTAAAAGGGCACCCTTCAAAGTCCTTTGTTCCGACGGTTCGACCCGATCAGGTACAGGGAGTGAAGGTCCTTCTTTTTAACCTGCCGAATATTTTTGTAGGTTATCTGATCGATGAAGCCAACGGGGCGACGAATGTTATCGCACCTGAAACGGTTGAGCTGAAATGGAGTGAAGACCATTCGAAGTAGCAGGGATCACAGGAATCCGGCAAGGTGCGTATGACGTACAGCACCCACAGGATAAAAAAAATAGGAGAACAATCGATGTTGAGAAAAACCGGTATTTGTGCACTGGCGCTGATAGTTTTGTCGAGTTGCATTGCGAATGCTAACCTGAAGGAGGGTCCGCCCGATGATAATAAAATTGTCATTACCGGCGTGATTACTCGAAAAGAAGGTGGAGAGCAGGTTTCCTGGATGCGTTATCGTGTATTGATGGCGGTGAATTGCGTTGGAAGCGCCGCATTCGACCCGGAAGGAAAAAGTGCCGCTGGTGTGGGTATTGATTCAGGAACGGGCCTCTATGCGATTGAAGTTCCGGTAGACTACGCAGCGACGGCATCAAACGGGCGATTGGTGCTCGCCTGCACATTTGCATGGGGACAGAACACGACTCTTGCGTCAACCGTTCTCTATGATCTGGGCTTCATTAAAAAGCCGGGAGTGTATGTCGTTCCAGCTCTCGACGCACATTTTGCTTCCTGGGATAGCATCGTTCCTTCGTCTATCGTATTACAGAGCGGACAGCCGCACGAGACGAGCCTGAAGGTATTTCAGGAGAAGTACAAAGATTACAATGGATACGGTAATATTATACCGGTCGATCCAAAGATGATTGTGCATGTGAAGAAATAGTATGCGCTGCCGGCAGGTTGGACTCTGCGTTTCCTGCTGCGATATCAAGATCTTGCGCCGATAAGCTAAAGCTGTAGCGGATGCAGGCCTGTCAATCCGGGCCTGCATCCGCTACAGACAGCTCAAGGATCGTGATTATCTCTGTTCTCTTTCTGCACAAATCCGTTCAAGCAACGCAAGCACGGTCGACTTCATTCCCTTCTCTTCTGATAGACCGATACATGCCGGGCATCCGTCCTCGCAGGCGCATGCGGCGACATGATCGTGTGCGGCCTGGCTGATTACTTCGAGATTACCGAGAACGTAGTAGGCCAGCTCCAGTCCTCCTGGAAAGTTATCCACCGCATAGATGCACGGAAGAGCAAAGACGGGATTGCGAACCTCGGCGTGAAAACGCATATCGCGCGGATCGCACATCGCATGAATGGGAGCGACGACTCCAAGTGCATGTGCCACGCCGGCAAGCGTCGCGCCTATACGTGCGTCAGAATCCAGACCGGGAAGCTGATCGAGATCGCGAAAGAGCATCCAGAAGCCCTGCGTATGCATCTCAAGCTCGGGAAGATGAATATCGCCCCAGCCGAGATTCTCATGCGTCTCGAATTTGATCTTCTTGAACATGACGGCGCGGCGCTGGAGCTGCAGCTCCCCTTTGTAGAGATCGAAGGTCTCGCAGGATCCGGCGACCTCGCTTTCGAGGATCGAGACGTCGACCTTCTCCTGAGCATCGGTATAATAGTCGACCTCGACCTTGCGTATCTTCGCGATGCGATCCTCCCAGAGCAGCTCTTCGACGTAATACGGCTCGCTCTGATGCAGATAGATGGCATGCGGATGAATCATCGTCGGAGCGGCGAAACGATCGATCTCGCCGATGATCTTCTCGCGTCCCGTGTCGCTGATATCGACGATGACGAAATTCTCGCGCGGGCCCGCACGCAGGCTGATATTGTTCGCCGGATACGAATCGTCAGACCAGTGCCAGTCGTCTCCGCTTCGGGTAACGATGCGCCCCTGTGCCAGCAGATCGAGCAGCTCCGTCACCTCGGCGAAACGGCCGAACGATTCGCCCTTCTTAAAAGGCAGCTCGAAAACGGCGCATTTCAGATGCTCTATCAGGATAAGCAGATTGTCGGCATTGATGCGACCGTGCTCCGGGCTGCGACCGAGCAAAAATTCCGGATGTTGCACGACATATTGATCGGTCGCTTCTGACGTGGCGATGAGAATCGATATGGCGTCATTCTGTTTGCGCCCTGCGCGGCCGGATTGTTGTAATAGCGAGCTGATGCTGCCCGGGAATCCGACGGTGATGGAGACGTCGAGCGAGCCGATGTCGATGCCCAGTTCAAGGGCGTTTGTGCTGACGACGGCGAGCAGTTTGCCTTCGCGCAGATCCCGTTCAATAGAGCGACGCTCGTTGGGAAGATAGCCGCCGCGATAGGCCATGACGCGATTGGCCTTCTGTTTCGACGCCTCTTTCAGATAATTCGTGAGCACCTCGACGCGCGTGCGGCTGCGACAGAACAGGATTGAATGCACGTTGTTGTCGACAAACAGTCCGCCTAACTTTGCCGCCTCTTTCACCGACGAAACTCGGATGCCCAGCTCCTTCTGCACGACGGGCGGATTATAGAAAAGAAAGACCTTACGGCCCGAAGGCGCTCCATTCTCATCGACGACATCAAATGGTCGCTCGAAAAGCTTCTCGGCGAGCTCACCCGGATTCCCGATCGTCGCCGAGGCACAGATGATGCGGGGGCTTTTTCCGTAAAAAGCAGCGATGCGAAGCAAACGACGCATGACGTTCGCAAAATGGCTGCCGAAGACGCCGCGATAGGTATGCATCTCATCGACGACGATCGTCTCCAGATTCTCAAATAGCCTGATCCACATCGTATGATGCGGCAGGATGCCTGCATGCAGCATATCGGGGTTTGTGATGACGAAGTCTCCCGATTCACGAATGCGATTGCGTGCCGAGGCCGACGTATCTCCGTCATAGGTGAAGGTGCGCAGCTCCATCTTCGCCGCCTCAGAGAAGTTTTCGATGGCCGCCTGTTGATCGCGCGAGAGCGCCTTGGTCGGGAAGAGTAGAATCGTGCGCGCCTCGGGATTCTCGAGCTTGCGGTGAAGAACAGGCAACAGGTAGGATAACGATTTTCCGGAAGCCGTCGGTGTGACGACGACGACATCACGACCTTCGCGCATCCGACGGTAGGTTTCGGCCTGATGAATATAAAGCCTTTTGATGCCCTGCGCCTGTAGCATGCCTTTCAGCGCAGCGGGCAGGTCTTCGGGGATTTCGATCGACCGCTCTTCGCGCGCCGGTATCTCGTGAAGCGAAGAGATGTTTGCGGCAAAGCGTTCGTTCTTCTGTAAAAAATCGATCAGCTGAGAAACGTTCATGTTCTGTTCCGGTTCGCCTCGTCCGTTGCAAGCTTCTTGCGAATTCGAGCGCGACGTCGTTCAAGCGGTTCGCCGCGCAGCAAACCGACGGCGCGCACACGACCGACGGTCAGAGCCGGTTCGGTGAAGTCGATGATGGCCGGAATCTCGTCGATGAGCTTCAAAGCCGCATCAAAATCGAGCAGGCGGTATTCAAGGAATCTAAGAAGCAATAGCATCTCAAACGGGCTTCTGTCGCGGCGAACGAGTCGATCGAGACAGAAAGCCGCTTCTTCATTTCTATCAAGTCGTGAATAGATGCGATAGAGCGTCGTTAAAAGAATACGTTCGTCGTCGGCACGTTCGATCGTTTCATTTAGCAGGGGCTCAAGCAGAGCCAGAGCCTCTCTGCCCTGATGATTGCGAAAAAGGATACGACCGATGCGGATGCGCGTCGATGGGTTATCCTTTTTCTTAGCGCTCAGATTTTGCTCGAAAAGCGCCGCCGCCTCTGCGTAGAGGGCGATCATGCCCTGCATATCGAGTTCGTTATGCCGTATGATCTGCGTCAGTCCGTTATCGACGCCGTATTTAATCCAGTCGAAGTAGATACCCGGAATCGCTGCGCCGTCGATGTCGTCGATGCGCGGAGCTCGAAGAAGCGTCGTTTCCAGGTTCTTCTGTTTGAAGCCGCCGGGATAATCGCGCGGCAGCAGTCTCTTCCAGATATGCAGCAGGTCGAAATGATGGGCAAAGACCTTCATCGTGCTGCGTTGCAGGGCGAAGCGATTGCG
Source organism: Leptonema illini DSM 21528 (assembly GCF_000243335.1). NCBI lineage: Bacteria > Pseudomonadati > Spirochaetota > Leptospiria > Leptospirales > Leptospiraceae > Leptonema > Leptonema illini. The sequence goes on from NZ_JH597773.1 coordinate 3,693,213, forward strand.
AATCAGCGGCACGTCGTAGGATTTTCCGTTGAACGTGCATAGATACGGGAATCGCGAAAAAAGGGCGTCCATTTCTTTTACAAGAGCGGCCTCTCCTCCTGGAGAACTCAAGAAAAGCTGCCGGATCGTCAGGCGCTCTTCGTGCCACCAGGCAAGTCCGATTAAAAAAGGCAGCGTTCCCGTGCCGATGGATAACCCTGTCGTTTCGGTATCGAGAAAGAGCACGTCGCCGGCGGGCAGACCGGGACCGGCAAGATCGAGCATGCCCATGACGGCCGTCGGCAGTTGCAGGGCATCGTAGGGCAAAGGAACGATATTCTGTTGCAGTGGCAGCTCGACCTGCCGGTGAAGAAGCCCTGAAGAAAGCGGCAGGAATTCCGGCAGCTCCTTCACCGACGGCGCCGGAGCTTCAGGGGCCGATCCCGTCACCCCTCCGTATAGCTTCAGTCTGGCCGCCGCCTTCATGCGGATCAGAATAGGATTATGTCCTGTATCGGCCAGCGGAATTTCAGCGCTTCAGGTGCACCACCATCTCCATATGCGGGGTGCGGGGAAAGAAATCAAAGGCGGCCAGGCCGGCGACGGTGAATCCGCCTTTTTTCAGAAGGCCGATATCACGGTTCAGCGTCTGCGGATTACACGACGAATAAATCATCTCGCTGATTTTCGAGCGATTCGCCTCATGGCAGAGCGGTTCTTTCATGCCCGCCCGCGGCGGATTCACGATCCACAGATCGGAACGCATTTCGCCTAACCCGGAGATGCCTTTTTTCTGGTATAGATCGCGCAGCAGAAAGCGGCCTTCAAGGCCGGACCGCTTGAAGTTCAGGCGGGCCTGCTCAAGCGAGGCGCCGTAGGATTCGACTCCCGTGTAGCTGCGAAGATTCTTGCGCACGTAGCCTCCGATGAGGCCCGATCCACAGAAAAGCTCAAGGGCGTTGCGCGGCGATCCGGCAAGCAGGTCGTCAATATAAGCAAGCCAGGGCCCGATCAAGAAGCGATTGGCCTGAAAGAAGAGCCCGGGTCGGTACGGCCAAGAGAAGGACCGATCGGGCGTTTGCAGTTTGAAATCGATTTCTTTGTTTTTCTCGCTCGATTCTATGACCTGACGGTCGGTGGTCAGATAAAGAGAGAATTCCGAGGCCAGTGGTTTCGTCGCCCGTAAGGCTGCGTTCAGCTCCGGCGCAAGTTGCAGGCATCCCGATTCGGGAAGCTGGATGAGTTCCTCCGTCCAGAGTGCAAAGAATCCGACAGCGGCGTCTGTGCGGTGCAGGCGGGCGTGATGTCGGTAGCCATCCGGATCGGCCGTGAAAAATTCAAGCCGATCGAGCTCCGGCTCAAGATGCCGATGTTCTCGTAACAGATCGCGCTTGATCTCGATCTCTTTTGCATAGTCTATGTGGCGAAAGCTGCATCCGCCACACTGCGGAAAGATCGAGCAGTCTGATGGTTTACGGCCAGCGGAGGCTTCGAGAACGTCTGTGACGACGGCAAAGCGATGACCGGTGCGCTCACGGCGGATCTCTGCCTGCACGAGCTCGCCGGGCAAGGCGCCGTGAACAAAGACGGCCTGCCCTTCATGATGAGCAAGCGTCAGTCCTCCCTGGACGAATTTTTCAGGTCGGATGGTGATCGAATCAGATGAGGGCATCCCGTCGGTATTTATGAAGCCGTGCGGGCGACAACTGAATCTGCGTGGGGAACCGTCCCTGAATGCAGTCAGGCCGACTTTTATCTAATTGACAGAGCGCTTCTCGGGCTTAGAATTATTGAGTGCCCACGATCTTTCGACATAATGGTTTTCGATACTTTTTTTTCGCAAATGAAAATCGGTCCTCGAATGAGCCCATTCACGTGCACGTCGAGAAAGCCGAAAAGGCTGCAAAGTTCTGGATAGAGAACGGTATAGTCCTGGCCGAATCGTACAATATGAGTACGAAAGAATTGGCTGATATCGAAGAGATAGTCAGAGAGAATGAAGATGTCATCATCATTCGGTGGAAAGAGTTTTTCGGAGAATAAAATGGAAGCACCAAAGGCTGTGTCGGTCAAGATCGATGATACGTCGATTCTTATCGAATTGAAAGATGGGCGTAATCTATCGGTTCCTCTCTCATGGTACCCCAGATTGAGCAAGGCCACTCCCGAGGATCGCGCCGACTTCCGTTTAATTGGTGGTGGGATCGGTATCCATTGGCCCAGACTGGATGAGGACTTGAGCATCAAAGGATTCCTTCTGGGTAATCCGGATCTAACGAGACCCATTGAGACGAGCTCGCCTTAAAGAAACTGAAACGCTTGCGATACTCTGTACGCAAACCTCTCTTACGGCTTCTTGAAATTCGCCGTATACGTCCGTTCCTTCCCGAAACGCTGTTCGAATACGAATCCTGCCGGTTCGAGAATCGATTTCACCTCATCTAACGAAAGGGCATCGGGATCGCCGCCCTGCTCCGTGATCGAAACGATGCCGCCCGGCTTCAAGATGCGGAACATCTCTTTTGCATAGGCGCCCTGCTCTGCAACCTCACCCAGCACCGAAATGAGATATATGCCGTCGAACATACTATCGCCATAGGGCAGCGTGCTTCCCTCGCAGACGGTTAACTCTACGTTTGTGACGCCTTTCTTCTTGAGGCGCTTCGCCGCCTTCGCTATCATCTCAGGCTGGATGTCGGTAAGATACAGCCTACCTTTCGACGCTGCTTTCGCGACGGCCGGACTGAAATAACCGGGCCCGCAGCCGATTTCGAGCAGAACGGAGTCCGGTCGCACAGCGAGCCGCTCGATCAGCTTTTTCGGTGAAAGATAGAGGTTGCGCAGGGGCAGAAGCAGCGTCCACGCCATCTGATGCGGAAAGAGGCCCTTGCCCGAGAAACGCTGTGATATGTCAGAGAGGTCTGTCATCGCGTCGGACGGGGCTCGATCCGCTCAAGCGTTCTATCAATACTTGCAATGTAATATGCGAAGGCCTCGCTCTCCGTCATGGAGATCTTGCGATTCGGATCATTGGGATCCTTTATTTCAATGGGTTTTCCCGGTTCCTGTGTATTAACCTGTTGGAGCTCCTTTTCACATCGTTTTCGGAATTTTTGCAGCACCGGTTTGCATCGAGCGTCGCATATTTTTTCGGCAAGCGGCAGAGCCCTCCCTGTGTCATAATAGGGAAAGTAGCGACTGTTTACAAGGAGCTGGATAATATCGGGCATCATGTCCGGCGATTTCCATTCTAATAGCGGGTCCATGCCGAGATTGGATTCGGAATCGCGACTGGCCAGTCGGAACAGTATGGCTCGCGTCGATTCGGCAAAGGGTAATTTACCGAGCGCCGCTGAAGCAGCTTTTTCCGGATTCATCGTCTCATACGGGCTCTTGATCAAAAACGCAGTCGAATACGACGTCGTTCCCTGAATCATTCGCTCAAGCGCGGGCCGGGCCGACTCCAGTTTTAGATCGCCGGCAACAGTCGCTCCGTAAAAGCGCATCCGATTATCCTGATGCGCCATGGCTCGAAGCGCAGGAGTATCGCCGTATGCCGTCGTTACGATACGCAAAAGAGAAAGAATCGGTCCGTTCGGACACAGCCAGACGGGTTCCTCAAACGGGGCCTCGAATTCGTTGCTGAGGTGATTCTCATCCTTGAACGTCGTAAAGAGAGGCGTCCTTGTGGCGAACTGGAATTCCTCTTCATGGAATGCGCTGTCGATTTCGAGCGTCAGGAAACCATTTATCCGGGCCGCCGTATAACGACGGCCCTGCACTCTTCTGTCCCGGCTGTTGTATTCCGATGAGAGCGCCTGTCCCTGCCATTCAAGAGAGACCTTAAACGGCGATGCCGGATCTTCCTTTAATCCGGCCGAGGTTAGAATCTCTGCTAACACCTTCCTGATACCCGGATCAGGCGCACCGGCCGGGAGGTTTCTAACTTCGTTTAAAGCGAAGGTCTTCTGGCCCCGCATCAGCGTTACCAGATCGTCGTCCGGTAAGGAATACTCCCGTTCTGCCGATGAGGTGCATCCGACAGAAAAGGTTAACAGAAGGAGCAAAGCTCTGAAATAACGGTTCATTTTCATCCTCTTACAAATCTCTTCAAAAAAGCGATGCCTCTTCTTCTTGAATATCGACGGGACGCAGCTCGCCGTCTTTCTTCTGGAGCATCTGCAGACGTTTTTCGGCCTGACCTAAATAATCCGTGCACAGATCGCGCAGCTTGATACCCTCTTCGTAAGCGGCGAGGGATTCGTCGAGGCTGAGCTCGCCCGATTCAAGATTGCGCGTGATCTCTTCAAGACGGTCGAGGGCGTCTTCAAAACGGAACTCTTCTGTGTCTTTGCGTTTCTTGCTCATGGCAATGGCCTCTGTTATGTGGAGAATAGCGGATCAGCTCAGATGACTGAGCAGTGAGACGAGCTCCTGCATGGTAGGATGCACGACCTGCTTGCGTCTGGCAAAGATTTTTTCGCAGTCCTCAAGGAAACGTCCGGGCCTGTACGAATGTCCGGTGATTCCCCAGGAAAGCGGCGGCACATACGACGACGGCGAACCGGCAAAGATGTTCGAGCCGGCATCGACGACCGTGCCCGTATTGAGCATCGTGCCGATCGCCGTCTTCACGCAATCCCCGAGAATAGAGCCGAACTTGATCTTGCCCGTTTCGAGCGTGAAGAACGAGCTTGCACGCGTAGGAAAGCGCTCTTGCGGCAGTTGCAGGCGTATCTCGCCGTAGTTATTCTTAAGATCGGATGTCGTCGTCAGAGCGCCGAGGTTGACCCAGTTGCCGATCAGGCTATGACCGACGAAGCCTTCATGATGCTTGTTCGAGAAGCGTCCGAAGAGCGAATTCTCGATCTCTCCGCCGACGCGGCAGCCTTCGCCGAGCACGGTGCCGCCTGTGATGCGGACGTTATCCAGATGGCAGTCCGGCGCCGCATAGAACGGTCCGGCGATGTACGTGAACGGAGTGAGCGAGCATCGCTCGTCGATAACGACCGGACCTTCGCGCGTATCAAAGACGACGCCGGGCGGCACCTCGACGGACTGATGAATCCACAGATCCTGCTTTGCTCCGATGAGCTGTGCGGCCTGACGGTGTTCAAAGTCTTCTCGGTTTAAAAGAAAAAGATCGGCGGCGATGCGCGACGGAGCGTCGTCAAGCAGCGCGACGACGTCGGCCGAGAACTCGACGTCATCATAGAGGGATTGTAGCTCTGTCTCGACAAAAGAGCGGCGGTCGGCGCCCGTATGCGCATGCTCCGACGAAAAAGCCGTCAGATCGACCTTCGCCTGATCGGCGCGAAAAGGAACAAGGCCGAGCCGGTCGGCAAAGAGCCGCTCCAGCCGGGCATCGGGATGCAGATACACGGGCACCGCATCAGGATGCAGGCGTCTGATGCGTTCGATGTCCGAGAAGATGCCGTTGCGATACGCGAAAACGGGCTCGAAGCGACTGAGCACTCGTCCTGCCGGATGATCGAGATCGACAAGCAGGAACTTCATGCATCACTCCACCGTTACGGATTTTGCAAGGTTACGCGGCTGATCGGGCTCACATCCTCTTTCTATGGCTGCATAGTAGGCCAGCAGCTGCAACGGAATGACCGTTAAAAGCGGCGTCAGGAAGTCGGGTGCGGCAGGAATATGGAAGTAATGATCGGCGAGATCGGGAACCATCGTATCGCCTTCGGTGCAGATGGCGAGGATCTTGCCTTTGCGTGCCTTTACTTCCTGGATGTTCGACACCATCTTGTCGTAGACCTCGGTCTTCGGAGCGATGCATACGACGGGGATGTTCTCGTCGATGAGGGCGATCGGTCCATGCTTGAACTCACCGCCTGCATAACCCGAGGCATGAATGTACGAGATCTCCTTCAGCTTCAGGGCGCCTTCAAGCGCCGTCGGATGGTTATAATAGCGACCCAGGAAGATGAAGTCGCGGGCGCCGATATACTCGCGCGCCCAGTGGCGGATCTCTTCGGCCCGCGCAAGGATCGATTCGATCTTCACCGGCAGCTTGCGAATCTCTTCAAAGATGGCTTCGCGCTCCTCTTTCTGCGTGATCCAGCGGATGCCCGACATATAAAGCGAGAAGAAAAGCATGTTTAACAGCTGAGCCGTATAGGCCTTCGTCGAGGCCACGCCGATTTCTGGCCCCGCCATCAGGTTGATGAAGGCATCGGAATCCCGGGCGATCGTCGAATCGACGCGATTCACAAAAGAGAGCACGCGGCAGAACTTCGACTTTGCCTCGAGGATGCCGGCCAGCGTATCGGCCGTCTCGCCGCTCTGCGAGATACCGATGACCATCGTATCGCCTTCAGCGATCGGATTGCGGTAACGGAACTCCGACGACAGATCGACGTCGGTGGCGATGCGGGCGAACTTCTCGAAATAGAGCTTTCCGACTAACCCTGCATGCCAGGACGTCCCCGCGCTCGTAATGAGGATGCGCCCTACGCGACCGAGCACGTCGTTCGACATCTCCATCTCGGGAAAACGCACCTTGCCCTTCTCGTCCATTCTCGCCTCGATGATGCGACGAAAGACGTCGGGCTGCTCGAAGATCTCTTTGAGCATGAAATGATCGTAGGGGCCTTTTTCCAGATCTTCGACGGTGAGCTTGATATGCTCCAGATGCACGTCGACGGGCGATCCGTCTTTTTCGAACAGATGGAACTCGTCGCGGGTCATCCATCCCCACTGGCCGTCTTTGATAATGCATTGCTCTTTCGCCTGCGGAATGATGGCCATGATGTCGCTGGCAAGGAAGCCTTCATTCTTGCCTTTACCGTAGATCAGAGGCGAGCCGTCTTTAATGAAGTAGATGCGCTCCGGGTCTTTTTCGTAGAGGATGGCGCAGGCGAACTTGCCTTCAAGCTTCGCCACCGCCGCGGGAATCGCCTTCTCAAGCGTGCCGTGCGTTTTCAGCTCTTCTTCAAGCAGATGCGGGATGACCTCGGTATCGGTCTCGGTGTGAAAGAGGTGGCCTTTTTTCGTCAGCTCATGACGCAGATGCATGTAGTTTTCGATGATGCCGTTATGAACGACGGCGATCTTACGTGAGCCGTCGACGTGCGGATGGGCGTTTCCACGGGAGGGCTCGCCGTGTGTGGCCCATCGCGTGTGGCCGATGCCGATATGGCCGTTTACGGGATGCAGCTTCAGGTAGTCTTCAAGCGCCTTGATCTTGCCCTTTTCTTTTCGGATCTCAAGCTCGCCCTGGTCGATCGCGGCGATGCCCGCCGAGTCATAACCCCGGTATTCAAGCCGGATCAGACCGACCAGAAGAACCGAATGGATGGACTTATCGCCCGAATATCCTACAATACCACACATAGAGGCCCACACTTCACCGTGTCAGTCGTCCTTCAACTAAGAAAAGTACCGGTGAACGGCTTCATTTATACTAACAAATCCTGTGCTACAGGAATGATACAGTGTCGGGTTTTTGGCCGGATGGTTAACAGACATAAAAAAAGGGGCCGTAGCCCCTTTTTCGTCTCAGACCCGTCGCCGGGCCCAAGGCCTACATTTAACGCAAGATCACTTCTTTTTGAGGAACTTCATCATGCTGCGCAGTTTGGCGCCCGTCTCTTCGATCTGGTGCTTCTTGCCTTCGTCACGCATGCGATTGAAATTCGGGTATCCCTTCGCCGTTTCTTCGAGCCATTCTTTAGCGAAACGAGCGCCTTTATCTTTCTGGATGTCGTCCAGAACGGAGCGCATGGCCGCTTTTGAATGAGCGTCGACAACGCGGGGACCGCGGGTCAGGTCGCCGAACTCCGCCGTATCTGAAATGGAGCTGCGCATATTGGCGATGCCGCCTTCGTAGATCAGGTCTACGATCAGCTTCACTTCGTGCAGACATTCGAAATAGGCGATGTCGGGATCGTATCCGGCCTCGACAAGCGTTTCAAATCCCTTCGTAATAAGGGAGGTCAGGCCGCCGCAAAGCACTGCCTGCTCGCCGAAAAGGTCGGTTTCGGTCTCGTCACGGAACGTCGTTTCGAGGATGCCCGCACGTCCGCCACCGACGCCCGCAGCGTGAGCCAGCGCACGTTTGTGAGCCTCGCCCGTCGCATCCTGATGGATGGCGATAAGGCAGGGAACTCCGCCTCCCTCTGTGTAAACACGGCGAACGAGATGGCCGGGACCCTTCGGGGCGACCATGTAGACGTCGACGTCTTTCGGAGGCTGGATGATGTCATAGTGGATGTTGAATCCGTGCGAGAAGACAAGGGCCTTCCCGGCTGTAAGGTTCGGAGCGATCGCTTCGTTATAAAGAGATCCCTGCGTCTGGTCAGGAGTCAGAACCTGGATGATATCGGCCTTCTTGCAGGCCTCGGACGGAGGCAGAACCTCGAAACCGACCTCTTTCGCCTGGGCGAAGGATTTCGAATCCGGGCGCAATCCGATGATAACATTCAGGCCGGAATCCCGCATATTCTGTGCCTGGGCGTGGCCCTGGCTACCGTATCCGAGTACCGCGATGGTTTTACCCTTGAGCAGGCTCAGATCACATGCGTCGTCGTAGAAAATTTTTGCCATACAGGTATGGCTTTGTTACGGGCCGATGGTGACAAGGAAAATTCAAATCACAGGTCCATTGTGTGCACACAGGAAGAGGGGAGGCGGTGACATAAAAGAGTAAGCAGGCACATCTCTGAACATCTTGACTCTTATCGGATTATGGGTTGAACTGACCTGTCCGCAAGGCTAAAATATGAAACTACTATTTAGACTCAGATTGAGATTGCTTGTTGTCGGCTTGGTGCTGGTTTTTTCCGGCGGTGCGACCGCAAAGCCTCTCGTACTGAGTCGATGCGAACATGGGGATTGCTGGAACGGCTATGGCTTGGGTCAACTGGCTGGTTTTACAGCAAAGGTGTGGTGGGAAGGCTGGTGGGCCAATGGGCACCCAAAAGGGGAAGGCTGGGTCCAGACCGATGCCAGGATACCATGCACGGCAAAGGAAGACGGCGTTTTCAATTGTTACGAGGACGGGAATCCCTACGAGGGGGCGATGATACTAACACAAGTTCGCCCTGGCAGCGCCGGGAAAATTGTTGATACAAAGTATGTGTGGCTTGTAAGGCACGGGCTTGGCAGGATGAAGGGGGAAGCTGACGGCACTTTCGATGAAGAGGGAACATATCAATACGACCGGCTCTTCAACGGGATTCAACGTCGGCTGGTTCAAGGTAAAACCATTGTCGTCGTCGTTAGAAATGGTGTGCCCGACGAGAGGGAATGGAAAGAGGCTGTTGCTTCAGCGTTGAAACAAGCTTTGCACGACTCAAACAATGATAAAGAATTGGCAGCTATGAAGGGAGAGCGGAGCTACAGAGCCTATTGTGCCGCATGCCATAAGCCAGATATGACAGGCCTCGTTGGCCCCAATCTCACAGACAACTCATGGTTGCATGGGCATCGATTTGAAGAGATATTCTGGTCGCTGATGTACGGCATAGGAACGGAGCGTGTGAAACAATTACCTCCCAAAGGGCCCTGTCCTGCGCATGCGCAGTCTCTCGGGACTGACGAGCTTATTCAGATCATACGATACCTTCAGGCTACAAACAAAAACATCGAGTAAGCAAAATCTCCTTTGCGTGTCAGTGTCCGAACAGTCTCATACGGTATAGTTGATAAATCGATTTGTTTCGAATGGGATGAGCGCAAGAGTCGTCAGAATTTAGGAAAAAATGGCATCGCAGATAATCACAATGAGGAAAGAATACGACTTTTCAAAAGCGAAGAAAAACCCTTATGCTCGCAGGCTGAAGAAGCAGATCACGATTCGCATCAACTCAGAGGCCATCGATTACTTCAAGTCTATGGCTGAGGAGACGGGCATCCCATACCAGAATCTCATCGATCTCTATCTGCTGGATTGTGCTAAAAGGCATAAAAAGATCGAGCTCTCGTTCAAGTAGCGGAGAAGGAACCTGAGTAAGGCGAATATTGAGATCGTTTCTACTTGCGCCTTCGCCATAAAAACCGGCACTTTGCCTTTTGTCGAAAGGGAGCCGCTTTTATAGCGAAGGAAGCAGGAGGATTACTTATCCTGCCGTTCCGTGACGGGCTCCACATAGATCCACATCCCCGTGGCTTCAAAGAGAGGATCCCACACCAGGTTCACGGTGACTGTTTTCTGCTCGGACTGTCCGGATAACCTGATTCTGGAAGCACTACTATCGTCCTTTTGCGTTTGATCCTCGACGTTCTTCAGAGCAACACCGCAGACTGTCCTATTTTGGTAAAAGCCGCGCATCAGCTTCAATGTTTGAAGGGCTCGCTGAAAGTTCGTCTCCTCGCTGACGGAGCTGAGAACCGGGTATCCGTTTTCTTCCTTTCGGACATGGATCTCCTTGATCTGTGCAGGAATGGGAAATGTGCAATCATAGACCGATACCGCTCCATTGACGGCCTTGAGCGGCGGTATTTTTCCCACAGTACATGCAGTTTTCTGACCTGCATAGCAGGCAGAACGCAGTTTTTCAGCGGCTTCTTCATTCTTCCCGGTTTGCAGATAGATCTGCCCGATGATGAGCTCGGCTTCGCTCTGTGTGGAGTTCTTGCCTTCGGTTAGATAGGTCAGGGCTTCATCGTACCGACCGAGCTTGAAAAGCACCCTGCCGATGTTCAGGGAAATGTGCATGTGCTCCGGAGCCTTCGGCTGGATCTCCTTGAATAGCGCGAGGGCCTCTTCGAGTTTTCCCTGCTCTTCGTAGATTTCTGCAATCCTCCACTGTTCGTTGGTGGCCTGCCATCCCTTCTCAACGGGTACTTTCAGTACGGCGACGGCTTCGTCGAGCCGGCCCAGTGCTTTTAAAGCAAGGCCCAGGTGCACATAAACCAGCCGGTGCTGCGGGCTCTTGTTTTTCACTTTTTCAAGATGCAAAACCTTCTTTTTCGGATCCTTCGAGAGCATTCCTACCTGGAAGTTGCAATAGACATCGTCGGGTTTGATTTGAAGAGCCCTTTCGAAATATGGGACGGCTTTGCGGCCCGCTCCGCCGGAAATCCAGTAATGGGAGCGGCCGAGACCGGCGTTCGCCTCAAAAGAGGCAGGGTTTTTTCGAAGATACGATCCGTACTTTTCAATGGCGCATTCGAAATCCCGCTTCTTCTCGCATGCCGTGGCCTCCTGAAGAAGAGGATCTACGGCGTCGCCGACCGGTTCGGCGGTCAGAGCGGAGGAAAAGAGCAGGAATGCAATCGTAAGGCGAAAGGAAGATTTGACCATGGTGTTAAATCGTAAGCAGCCGTTCGATGTCAATGATTTTCAGTATTTCCTGCCATCATCTCGCAACTCAATGACGTTCACTTTGCCGTGTAGCTTTGAGCGAAAGTCTTTCATCTCTCGCACGAGTTTTCGATAGTCCGGCTGCTGTGCCTTTTCCAGGTCGGGGGAATCCCCGGCAATTTCGGAAGTCTTGATTTCAAAGGCAGCGAACTGAACGACCATATTGTCTTGCGGCAAGACGTCCTCTACTCGCTCGTCGTAAGGATCCAGAACGAGAATGGTTCGTTCGCTATCGCTCAGACATTTCACATGGCTGATGCAAAACTCATTGAGAGAATCGTCGGACCAATCAATTCCGGTCACTCCGGTCAGAGTGACGGATGTCATCTCTCCGTCTCGCTCTGTAAGATCGAGATCAACGACGCGGCGTGACAGGTTAATCCTTATCCCGGTCAGCGTTCGATCGCGCAAGAAACGCTCCAGTTCCGTGATGCGATTCATGCGAGCGTAACTACAACGGCAGCTGAAAGCGCCCGTCAAGAATTCCCTGAACCGTCAGGTCTTCGTCGAGCTCTTCCCAGCGAAGGGCTGCTCCGTTCAGGCGAATCGAGATGCGAGCAAGCTGTTCTTCTGTTGCGTTTTTCAAAAGGCGGAAGCGATCAGCAGGAAAGGCAAGCAATCGGCCGTCCGATAGCTCGAGATGAACCATCCGCCCCTCTGTCCATGCACGCAGAGTAATGGCCTCGGAATGAACTTTCCCGACCGTGGAACTCATTGTATTTACCAATCAGAAGGGCCTGATGCTCAAAGACAAGTCTTTCTATTGTTCGGATTTCGTATGCTTTTAATCCGGAGTTCCTGGCCAGAACAACCGGATCGAGCCAGAATTTGCACTCAACGTCATCTCTCGTGACATGAATATGGGCGGGTTCTTCGCCTTCGTTCGAATAAAAATGAAAGCGGAACGGACCAATGTGCATCACTGTAGGCACAATTCATGCCTTCAGGCTCGTGTGCTCAGTTGAGCGATTGTCAGGAAATCGGATTTTTTCTTTTCTATGCTCGCCAATGCCCTCTTCTGACATATGCGCTGGCTGGCCTTACCTCTGCTCGTTGCAGTTCTTTCCTCCTGTTTGTCGGGCGCCATGCGTTTGAATACAGATCGCAGGGTTCGTTCTGCTGCAGAATCTCCGCAATCCTGTAACTTCTACGTTCAGGGAGAAGAGGATCATAGTAGACTTGGAATGTGGGATCTTACCGGAATGATATCGGCTCCTGTTCTGGATGTTGGCGTCATTTACTATCTCAGTCTTTCGAATCCCTGGTATGGCTTTGGATATTTTGCGCTGGGTTATCCTATGGTCGCTGCTGAGCGGGTCCCGCCGTGGGGCTTTGGCCGCTGGTGTGGAACACCAGAAGCGCCACAGCAGCCTCCGTTTGAGTATTACTATATGCTGGAATCAGCGAGCGACACATGCGAATTAACAGAAGAGAGAGAACGGTTCCTTGACTTTACTTTCCTGCACTTCAATGAGATTGCCGTGCATTGGTCGCAGATTGAGAATGCTGAGAGCGTTCCACCCCTTCCAATGGAGATGAAGCGCCTGTCGGTGCCGGCAGAAAAAGGCCTCTGCGTGTATGCCTATTACATGCCCGGCGGCGAAGAGGCCTTCAAGAAGGAAATGGTGGCGCAAAAAAAGGAACCAAACGAAGAATAATGACCGGATGTTTCTCGCAGTCATGAATTGCACAGTTTCCTGAACCTTTCGAGAATAGCACTGTAAAGAGGTTCTCCATCAATTTGTCGGATGATACCCAGCGCATATCCGAGCGATGCGGCTGCAAGGTTTAACCAGATGTCATGAATGTCGAATACACGCTCCGGTACGAAAATCTGAATGGCCTCATCGACGGAAGCCAGTGAAAGAGCTGCTATGAAGGATACCAGGATTCCAAATCTTCGATGCAGCCCTGAAGAAAAACCCAGACCGAGTGGAAAAGCCCACATAGCATGTATTACATTGGCCTTGCCCTGTCCGTCCTGGCCGACAAATACTAACGCTGGCATGGCCAGAACTGCCATGTGCGCTGGAACGATCAGGGAATAGAATCGAGAATTCTCTGGAAGCCGGGCCGTTATCCATAGTCCCAGGACCGTTCCGGTAACGATGAGAAATAACAGGTAGCTCGCAACGTTATGTTCGCTTTGAAGGAGAGAACCAGCTTGTTCTGACCCAAACAGAGTAGTTGCATAGATCGCGCAGGCATAGAGAAGAGGCGCCAGAAGCGGCACAATAGCGAACCTGTTCCAGATACGATGCCAGATGAAGACAATTAAGGCAACGCTGAATGATATCGGTGATCCGATGAATAGTACGGCCGACAGCGTTCGAAAGCTTGTATCCATAATCAAAACATCGGAAAAGGGAAGAACCCCTGACGACTCCCCCCCTCAATACGCCGTAATCAGAATCGTCTCGATCTCGTTGCGCTCCATATCACGAGGAGTGTTCTTGATAAGCGGATACTCGGCGGCAAGCTCGGCGATCTCGCCCAGTGTGGATTTGGCGATCTCGAAATCCGACAGGCGCTGTGCTACGTTCAGGTCAAGGTAGAGCTTGCGCACGCCTTCGACGGCCTTGATGGCCGCTTCGATGATTGAGATGTCGTGGATGTCCTGCTCAAGCGCCCGGGCGATCTGCACGTATTTTGACGCCGAGCTGGTGAGGTTATACTCCATCACATGCGGCAGAAGAATATTGAGGGCGCTATAAAAATCCATGCCCGTCACGAGATGAACGGACTGTGCGATGCTGTAGCTCAGGCCAAGCGCCGTGCTTGATGCAGCCATACCGCAGACGACGGAGGCGACGGCGAGGTTATACCTGGCCCCCTGATTCGCCTGATCGGTCATCAGCGTATTGATCGAACGCACGACAAGCTCGATGGCCTTCAGCGAAAGTGAGCCCGTAATCTCGTTGGATTTGCGCGAGAGGATGGATTCGACTGAGGCGGCGATGACGGCCATACCCTGACGCACGAGCTCGTTTCGCGACGGATTGGAAACGAGGTTCGGATCCACCAGAATGGCCTCGGGATACAACCTGTGATCTCTGTGATAAAAGAAATCGCCCGTGCTGCTATCGTAGCCGAACATATCGGGCGAGCTCTCTTCGCCGATGGTCAATCCGGTGGGAATACAGACCACGGGCATCGGCGCCTTTTTCAGCGGAAAGCGTTTCTGTTTCAATTCGCCGGCATAAACCTCGTTGCGGGCAAGCATGGCCAGCGAACGGGCGACCTGAAACGTATGGCGTCCGCCGATGGCGATGATGATGTCGGCGCCGCTGCGTCGCAGAAAGTAAGAGGCCGAATCCATCTGATCGTACGAGGGCAGCGAATGGAATTCATCATAGATGATGCAGCCCGACATCTGCTTCTTGAGGCCGGTAAGCAGGATCTGGTATTCATCTTCAGAGCGGATCTCTTCCTGAATACTGAAGACGAAGGGACGCTCGCCCAGATCGCGAATCAGGGTGCCCATGTTATGTGTGGAATTCCGCTGCACGTAGGTCCGCGTCGGAAACTGAAAATCGACCCATTCAAAGGATTGCACGCATCCCCCCTGTGATTCAGATAATTCTGATGCCTCTCATAAACGGAAGTGTTTTCGCGGTTCTCCGGCGGCGGGCGTCGGGAAAAGTGGAGGTATGAAAGAGATCGATCAGGATCGGATGGCTGCGGATCTACGCTCGGCCGGCATCCATTTAAAGAAAGATGCCCTTGATCGACTCTGGTCCTTTCATCGCATTCTACGCGAGCGCAACCGCGAGCTCAATCTCACGCGGCTTTATAGCTACGAGACGATGGTGCGCAAGCATTACGTCGACTGCCTGCTTGTAACCGAGCTGCTTTCAAAAAGCGGCCTGCGGCTTGAGGGCCCCGTCATGGATCTGGGATCAGGCGGCGGCTTTCCAGGAATGCCTCTGGCCATCGAATCGCCCGATACGGCCTGGTATCTTGTAGAAGGCCGCGAGAACCGCTGTGCTTATTTAAAAGAAACGGCGGCCGAGCTTGGCCTCTCGAACGTCACCGTCTACTGGCGCAAGCTGCAACCCACCGACGCCGTATCTGTGCGTGCCGTCATCACGCGAGCCGTCGAAGGCATGACGGGCACGGCTGAGCGCGTCAGCGGATCTCTCGAAAAAGGCGGATTGCTTCTGTTTATGAAGGGCCCTCACTGCGACGACGAGATCCGGGAGATGCAGGCAGAGCCCTATGAGCTTGTGCTCGATGAGCATTATACGCTACCCGGATCGGAGCGCGATCGACGTCGCCTTGTCGTCTTCAGGCGCACGTCCGAGCCGGGGCGCGGGCGCAGGCTCTATCCCTATGGCGAGACGGCCGAGCAGTGGAAGCATGCACTGCATATCACGTCGGCCGAGAACGTGCGTTATAAATCGCTGAAGAAGATCATGCAGGGCGGAGCGCGCTCCATCATGAAAGAAGGGCAGACACTCGTCTACGGGCGACGCGTCGTCGATGAGGTGCTGAACGAGACGCCCGAAAACGTCGAGGCCGTGCTGTTCGAAGAGCGGTCTGTGAAGAAAGGCCTTGCCGACGATGCCATGACCGACATTGCCCGGGAGGAGCGGCTTCCGGCTGGCATGGATCTGCTTGTGCTTTCCGGTCCGCTGATCGACGGCCTCGGTCTGAAGGGCTTCGAGCCGCCCTATCTGCTCTACAAGGTGAATCCCATTATACAGTGGGATGCCTCTGCGCTGACCGAGCCCACGCTCTTTCTGCCGCTGGGCGATCCCGAGAACATGGGCCTTGCCTTGCGCTCCGCACTTGCCTTCGGATTCAAAGAGATCATTCTTCTTGAAGAAGCGGCCTCTCCGTACCTGCCCACCGTCATCAGGGCGTCGTCCGGAGCCTCGCTGCGTCTGAACTATCGCCGCGGGCCGTCTATACTCAAGCTTGCTAACGTACTGGGCGAAATGCGTGCCGGCTTACCGGGCGGTGGGCCGGGAAAGGCTCTTGAAGCTCCGATCTTCTATCTCGATCGTGACGGGCAGGCGTTGCCCGAGCAGAGTCGGCCGGCGACCGCCTTTGGTCTGATCGTCGGCGAAGAGGGCAGGGGCATACCCGATTCCCTGCGCGAGCTCGCCGAGCAGGGAGCTGTGAAGGCGCTGAGCATCCCCATGTCAGAAGAGATCGAAAGCCTGAACGCCGCCGTCAGCCTGTCGATTGCCATGTATCAGCTCACGCTGACACGTTAGTTTTCGATCTGTTACTTTCAGAGAGTCCGCAGATCAGTAAATCAGCAAATCTCTATCGCTTGCGAGAGCCCGCCTTAGAAGTCGCTCCTGCGCTTCAGGTCGGGTTCGCCACCTGTTGTTGAAAAAAATGGAGTTGACTGCAAGTTTGAAGCCTGATCCAGTCTGCTCATGCAGACGACCGTCTTCCAGCGTTACGCCGAAGAAGACCTGTCGGAGTTCTCGGTCCGCGATATCAAGTATGCCCGCGCCCGGCTCGGTCTGCTGGACGCACTGCTCGAAGAACTACAGCACTCTCCGATTCATCAGATTCGCGTGAGAGATCTTTGCCGGCGGGCCGAGGTGAGCGAATCGGCTTTCTTCAATTATTATCCACAGAAAGACGATCTGCTTTTCTTATTCGTGCGGCTCTGGAGCATCGACGCCGCTCTATTCAATCGCAGCACCCCTTCAGGGCTGGAGATGCTGCGAGGTTTCTATAATTATACCGGTCGCATCGCCGAGCAGCATCCCTATCTGATGAAAGAGCTTCTCTCGTATCAGGCGCGGGCCGATATTCCAGGCCGGGCTCAGTTTGTTCCGCCTCTTCGTCCCTGTGAGAAGGTGATGGTTTTCGGTCGTGTTCCGGGTATGGAAGACATCTCAGATCTCGGCATCCGCGGCTTGATACAGCTCGGTCTGACCGATGCGATCAGGCAGGGCGAGCTGCCTGCTATGGATCTGGAGCAGGCGATGATCTCGGTGGGCAGTGTTTTCTTCGGAGTCGCCGGCCTTCTGGCGTCGCGTGATTTTCAAGGCCTTCCTGAGGCCTATGCTCGCTCGTTACGGATCGTCTTTTCGGGTCTGGGCGCCGGGTCGTAAAGGGACGATCGCCCATCCATACTGATCGAGAGGTTTCGTCGGATGCCGGGGCTCCGGGCCTGTAACGGTTATTCTATCTGTAATTCTATTTTATATTTTATAGGGGGAAATATGAAAGAGGGAAAATCAGAAAAGCCGATCAGGCAGCTCGAAGAGATCGAAAAAGAAGAGATCAGAGACCTTTTGAATGCTGGCTGGATGACGCATGATGCGATGTGGTTCAGCCATTGCGTTGCGGAATTCGGAATCGAACAGACAAATCGCATCAACAGAGCGGCCGTTCGCTCCATGGCTGCCATCGAGGCAAAGCGCATTAAGAAGCTGCTTGGTATGCGCACGGTTGAGAGTTACGATGAGATCCGGCATTTCGTTACGACGGGTTTTGGGCTCATTCGAGGCAGCTTCATGCGCTTCGAGTTTGATTTTCCGGGGGACAACCTCTTTGTATGGAATGTACCGCGATGCTTTGCTCATGACGGGGTGAAACGGCTGGGGCAGATTGAGAGGTACGAATGCGGTATCGTCGAGCGCATTATCGGTTGGTTCGAGGCCCTGGGCATCGGCTACTCTATTGATCCGGCTCCAAATGGCTGCCTGATGCACCGACAGGGAAAATGTGAGATGATCATCCGCCTGCAGGCTTCTTGACAGGCGTTTTTTGAAAAAAAAAGATGGAAAAAGGCGCCGCTTATCTGTCTATAGATATGCGGAGCATCCATACAGGGCAAGCCTGCACGGTATGGATCATGACCGTATTGACGGCCGGAGGAATGTTATGATGGATTTTATGATGAAAAAAGGCTGGATGGCGTTGCTTGTAAGTTTCGCCCTGCTGGCCTACTGTGGCAATAAAGAGCAAAAGGCCGTTGTCGAAGGTTCTGCCCCTGTTGCACGCCTGACGATTACAAAAGGCGACGTAAAGGTTGTTGAGGGCGAAACGGTGCGCACCGCTGCTGCCGGTCAGGTCCTCACAGCAGGGCAGCTGATTCGTACGGGAGCCGAGGCGATGGCAGAGATCTTCGTCAAAGATCAGGGCATTGTGCGTCTCAGCGCCAATACGGAATTCGCCCTGAAGCGTGTTGATGCAGAGGGCGTTGAGCTCGATCAGAAGTCCGGCAAGTCGACGGTCTTTCTCAAAAGGCTGAAGCAGGATTCTGAGTTCACGATCAACACGCCGACCTCGGTCGCTGCCGTTCGTGGAACGAGCTTCATGGTAGACGTAAAAAGCAAGACCGAGTCCACGTTTGCGCTGTATGATGGTGCGATTGAGGTGAAGAACGGCAAAGGTCAATCCGTCGTTCTTGACGGCAGGGGTGAGCTTTCGGTCACCGATAAGGGCGATATCTCAAAAGAGGCCATCCGACCGCTTTCGAAGGAATCGCTGGAGCATCTGAAAAAGATGGCCGTATTCCAGAAGACCCAGATCGAGGAATACAACAGCTTCATTGATGATCTTAAAGAGACCGATGCAATCAAGATGACCCGCGAAGAAGGCGATGTAAATGAGCAGGTCGCAAACATCAAGGATCGTCCTTCGTCTCAGGATAACACCGGAAAGGCATCGACCACCGATGAGAATATGATCCGACGCAATACAGAGAAGGATCCGCTGAAGATTCAGCCTCAGAAGACCTTCAAGTAAGAGTCGATTCGAAGGCCTTTTCATAAGGCAGAGTGCCACCAGATCGGTGGGATTGCGGGGCTTCAACTCTGTGCAGCAGCTAAAAACGGTTGCCGCCTGAGAGGAGCCCCGTTCCTTTATTCTGTGCTTCGTTTTTTTTCGTATGTTTGCCGCTCTGCCCGATCGGCTGTCGGCCGCCGTTTTTATAGATCCTCTTTTCTGAGTGCTGTGCTGCTTATGCCGGTGCTGCTGCTTGCCCAGGCGCCGCAAGTGCCACAGTCTCAGCAGCAGAACCCGGAAGTCAGCGAAGCCGATAAGAAGCCGACAGCGGAGGCCGTGCAGCCGATTGTTGAGTCCGCTCCGTTACCGCCGGCGACTGAAGAGCAGAGTGGGCCGGTCCGGCTGCTCTTTGCAGGCGACACGCATTTTCTCTGGGGCGTGCGTGATCAGCAAAGTCGGCGCGGTCTGCTTTCGCCGGTAGAGAAGATACGTCCGCTCTTTCTGGGCGCCGACTATCGCGTCATCAACCTCGAAACCGTCGTTGGTCCCGATGGAAAGAGCGTTAACCATAAGACTTATATATTCAGATCAGACCCGGAGAACCTGTCCGTGCTGAAGCATCTTGAAGTTCAGGGGCTCTTTCTTGCGAACAATCATACGTTTGATCTGGGCCTTCCCGGTATCGAGCAAACGGTAACGCATGTTGCGGCGGCAGGGCTGTCGTATTCGGGGATCGGCAAGAACGAGGCCGAGGCGATCAAGCCCTTTATTAGCGAGGTGCAGGGCCTGCGCATCGCATTCTTTTCGATTTCGACGGTAGGCCGCTACGATACCTTTGCGGCGGCGACAAGGCCTGGAACAGCACACCCTTCGCCCGCTTTTTTCGCCGAGCTGCGACGTGCTCGCAGTAAAGCCGACTTTGTCGTAGTGGGTGTTCACTGGGGCAACGAATACGAGCTGTTCCCCAATAACGAGCAGCGTGATCTGGCGCGCAAGCTTGTACGTGACGGCGCCGATGCCGTCATCGGTCACCATCCGCACGTGCCACAGGGAACGGAGTTTATCAATGGCCGGCCGGTCGTTTATTCTCTTGGAAATTTTCTTTTCGGTTCGGCAAACTATCAACAGACGCATAACCTGATCGCCGTTTTGCGAATCGACCGGAAGACAAAGCGGGCAATCGCGGTGGAGCTGCATCCTATCACGGGCAGATATCGAAGCGACGGATATGTCATCGACATGCCCCGCGAAGAAGAACGCACCGCGTTCTGGGAAGAGGTCTACCTGCTCTGCCAGAAGCTGAACCCGGCGCAGAACATCGTCTTTGAAGACGGCCTTCGGCGCATGGTGATTACCCCGTGAGTTGTTGTTTCAGAGGGCCGGTTGCAACACCGGATCTCGAACGTCGGGGCCTTTGCGGCGCGTACCTTCGCATTTTTCAAAACCGACTCTGATGCGACTGATGGCGGCATCGTTGAGTTTTGTTCCCTGCAGGCCTGACATTCCCGTACCTGTGCGACAGAGCAGCTCTCCCGTACGGGCCAGATCTTCTTCGACGTAATGTCCGTTACTCAGCAGCTGCAGATTGAACTCAAGGGCTCGCTGGAATTCACCGGCGTTCATGCGAATGGTCGCCTGCATGCGGATGAGATCGGGGTTCTTCGACTGGCGGGTTTTCTCAAGCAGGCGCAGCAGATCAGCGCTACTATCAAGCTTCAGACCGAGGCGAAAGTAATGAACGTAGAAATCGTCTTCACTGAGGCCGCGCTCTTCAGCGAGGCGGTAATAGGGCAGGGCCTCTTTTTCGCGCTTCATATCTTCAAGGATGAGCCCGGCCAGAAAGTAGGCCTCGGGCATGTTGTCGCGCAGATCAAGGACTCTTTTCGTTTCGTCAAGGGCGGCCGAGAACGAGCCCGTAAGCCAGAGGGCGCGGGCATGATTGTATCGGTACACGGGATGATAGGGTTCGAAGGCGATGGCCTTTTCGAAGGCCTTCAGCGCTCGCTCCTGATCGCCAGATCTTGAATAGAGATAGCCGAGCATGTTCCACGCCGGATCAAGCTCGTTGTTTTTTTTGAGGCATTCTTCAAGCATGAAGATGGATGTGGCAAAGTTGCCTTTCTCGAACTCGAGGATAGATTGGAAATAGAGATCGATTCCGTTTGTGGGGTTCAACGCCTTCAATTCGGTGAGTAGCGCCTCGCCTTTACGAAAGTTTTTGAGAAAAAACTCACGTGTGATTGCGGATGTCAGGTCTCTGATCTTCAAACGCTGGTTGGCCTTTTCAAGAGCCTTCTCATCAAAGAGTTTGTTTGCATCGATGGGCTTCTGCGGTTCTTTTGCCGCTTCGAATGCGGCGCTCTGAACCGTTTTCCATTCGCTGAAGAATCCTGGAAGCAGAGTAGAAACGGCCATCGTCGAGGCCAGTAAGGCAGAAGAAAGAGAGATCATGTTTATGCTCAGCTCGGGCAGGCGCCCGGCCACCGATTTAAGAAGCTATACCAGCGATCTTTCCACACGGCCGGTACAGGATCAACCTTTTTCAGGGCTTCAAATTGTTCGAGATTGCCACAGTCATACCGCAATCCCGAATAGAGAGAGCCCTGCAGGCGATCGCCAGGCATCGCCGCATATCGTTGAAACGTGTCGCGCAGCTCTGCCACTGCGCCGGGCTCGATATCGCTGACGGCATCGGTATGAAGAAGCGAAAGGCCTGAGTAGTAGAAGCTTCCGGCGCCCATTCGCAGCGGCACAAAACGTTCGGAAAGGTGATTGGCCAGACTATCTGCCAGACTATCAACGACAGGCTCGAACCCGCGCTCCGTGTTGCCGGGTTCTTTCGGGCATAGATAAAGAAAGAGGTCTCTGGACCCGGCCGGAGCTTCGGGCCGGCGATCGGGCCAGAAGATCGTATCGGGGTTCATGTACAGGAATTGCCCCTGAAGCGGCGTCGTCTGCATGGCATAGCGGATGCCGCCAGCCGTTCCAAGAATGCGTTCTTTCTCTTCGCTGAAGTGTATCGGGAAGAACGGAAAGTCTTTCAGGTATTCTTTGATCTGGTCGCCGCGATAATGCAGGTTGATGATGCATCGTTCGATCTGCCATTCATGCAGAAGAAAAAGCGAATAGGCAAGAAGCGGTACGCCGTGAACCGGAAGAAGCGGTTTGGGACGATCGGCCGTAAGCTGGCCCATGCGCAGGCCGAAGCCGGCACAGGGAATCATGGCCAGCCCGTTCATGCCGGCGAAGCGATCCTCTGCGCCAGATCTTGCAGTGCATCAAGATGAAGCGTGCGCATATCCTTCACAAAAAGAAAGACCGTATCGGGAAAATGTCCGAGCAGCACGATCTCTTCCAGTCGTCGCAGGGCGGGCTCGATGCTATGCACATAGAAGGGCTTTTCTTTCTCAAACGTGAGAAAGAGATAGCTACCAAGGGCCTTAAAGATGCGCTGAAGCGCCTGTAGATAATAACGGTTTCCATCTTCGCCCGGACGACGATCCGTAATGGAGCGATAATAGTCGAGCCAGTGCCGTCGCTGTTCCATCGTCAGATCGCTGTACGGATCATAGAGCAGCGATGAGAGGTCATACCAGGGAAGCCCCATACGCGCATCCTGAAAATCGATGAAGACGATGCGTTGTGGATTCGACGGATCGGGAATCATGATGTTGCGCGCATGAAAGTCGCGATGCGTGAAGACGCGCGGCTCGGATTTGCCGAGATGCTCGCAGACGCTGCGCAGAAACATCTGCAGCTCGAACGACGGCCGCATGTCTACGTGCAAACGATCACTCAGGCGATCCAGGCGGGCAAAGAGGAACTCCATCTCCCACCAGAGTTTGTCGAAATCAAAGAAGCGGCCGGCCACAACATTTGGAGCCGTCAAACGATGCCAGCGTGCCAGCTCGTCGATGGCGGCCGTATAGGCTAACTCGCCGGCCTGGCGGTCTTTGCGGTACAGCGAATCGAGCGATTCGGCGCCTGCATCTTCAAGAAGCAGCCATCCGCGCTCGTCGAGATCGATGATAGACGGAACGGCCGCTCCTTCTTTTTTTAAGAAGCGACCGATCTGAACGAAATCAGAGCTCTCAATTTGAAAGGGAAGGTCAAGGCAGAGAATCGCCGATCCGCCTGCGGATTGCACACGCCAGTAGCGCCGGGCCGATCCTTCATCGGCAAGCGCCGCCGCCTTCTCGAAGTCGAAGCCGTTTCTCGAAAGAAACGGCTGCAATTCCGATAAACGTTGCCGCAGCGGACCGATCGTCATCAATCGAGCTCGCGAATAAAGGTTCCGATGCGCTCCACTCCGGAACGGATGGCCTCTTCGCCCAGAGCGTAAGACAGACGCACGCAGCGATCGTCTCCGAAGGCGATACCCGGAACGACGGCGACGTTATGCTTTTCGATAAGCAGGTTTGAGAAGGCCATGCTCATCGACGTCTCTCCCGGCGGAACAAGCTGCTTGAACTTCGGCTTGTTGTAGATGGCCGAGATGTCGGGAAAGATATAAAAAGCGCCCGAGGGCAGGAAGACCTTCACGCCGTCGATGCTTTCAAGAATGCGAAACATGAGATCGCGTCGCCCCTGAAAGATGCGTTTGAAATCACCGATGAACGATTGATCGCCTGAAAGCGCTGCCGCAGCAGCAGTCTGAGCGATGGAGGCAGGGTTAGACGTGCTCTGCCCCTGAATCGTTTCCATCGCCTCGATTATATGAGCGGGGCCGGCTCCGTAACCGATGCGCCATCCGGTCATGCTGTAGGCCTTGCTCACGCCGTTAACGACGACGGTGCGGTCGCGAAGCGAGGGCTCGATCATGAGGATGTTTTTAAATTTTAGCCCGTCATAGAGCAGGTGCTCGTAGATGTCGTCTGAAACGATGAGAACATGCGGATGCTTTAAGAGAATATCGGCATACTGTCGCAGCATGGCCTCGTCGAAGTAGCTTCCCGTCGGATTGGATGGCGAGTTGATGACGATCATCTTCGTCTTCGGTGTAATAAGCGCTGCGAGTTTTGCCGGTGAAGGAACATACTTCTCTTCGATCGACGTTTCCAGTACGACTGGTTTTGCGCCGCAGAAGGATACGATATCATTGTAAGAAACCCAGTAAGGAGCGGGGATGATGACTTCGTCTCCCGGATTGAGCACGGCGAGGAAGAGATTGAACAGAACCTGTTTGCCGCCCACTGAAGCGGTGATCTCGTTTAATCCGTATTTGAAGCCGTTCTCGCGCTCGAACTTCTGCTGAATGGCCTTCTTGAGTTGAACGGTGCCGCCGACAGGTGTGTATTTTGTCTGCCCGTCACGGATAGCCGTGATGGCCGCTTCTTTAATGGAATCCGGAGTATCGAAGTCGGGTTCGCCGGCGCCGAAGCCGATGACGTCGCGACCCATGGCCTTGAGTTCTTTTGCCTTTGCTGTGATGGCCAGGGTCAGCGAAGGGGAGATGGTGTTCATGCGTTCTGATACGGAGATCATGGGCGAGCCTCAGACGGTGGATTACGGTAAATTTTTTACAGCGCGTACTCCAGCAATTAGAAAATACTTCCGGCTCTTAGCTTCGCGGTAGCTCTGGCTCTGTGCAGATCGTTCTTATCGAGCCGAAGATACCGCAGAATACGGGCAATATCATCCGACTGTGTGCTTGCACCGGGGCCAGCCTGACCATCGTTGGCGAACCGGCCTTCTCGATGGATGATGCTCACATGCGTCGCGCCGGCCTTGACTATTACCGTGAAATCTCTATCGAAAGGCAGACCGATTGGTCTTCATTTTTGGATTCCATCGCCGCAAAGGGAAAAGGGTGGCAGGATCTGGCCTTTTTATCACGGTTTGGCCGCAGAACCTATACTGATTACTCTTATAGCATGGATTCGATCCTCGTTTTCGGCAATGAGCCGGATGGCCTTCCTCCGGAACTACGCGAAGAGATTCTACAGCGTTCGCCCGAGCAGCTGCTGCGCATTCCGGTGAGTCGACGGTGTCGTTCGCTCAATCTCGCGAATGCCGTTACGTTGCTTGTATACGAGGCACTGCGTCAGAACAATTTTAGCGATCTGCTGCTTGAGCTGGATTAAGCCGTTTGAAAGGCGCTGCTCTGTCGCGGCGAGGCCGCTTTTCTCAAGAAACGAAAAGGCCTTGCGATTCTTGATTGAAAGCAGATTCTCGCTTTATGCCTTTTCTGTCGCGCTGCTGCCTTCTGTTTTCTGTTTTGTTTTTTACAGGATGCGTGACCACCTACGCCGATGGTAGGACCGAATCCACCTTTGACGGCTTTCGCAATCTCTTTCGCAGCGCTCCGGACCGGGCCTGGAGATACGAAGATGTTGAGCCGCGCAATTTTCTTCGCCCCACCGGCGGGCCCATCCTGATCGCGCCGGCGCCCGAGAATCCGCCCGAACTCGTTATCTTGAATGACGTGCCCGATGTACTGGATCAGGGCATGATGCCGGCCGGACCGATCTTCGCCGCCGGGTATATCGCCAACTCGATGCTACACAGGTCGAAGATGAGCAGCTATCGCTGTTCGCCGTCTTTTCTCTTTCGCATGCTGAACGGCTCTGAATCGACGGCCGTTGAAATGATCGATACGCTGAAGTTTTTGCAATCATCGGGATGCGCCCGCACGGCGCTTGTTCCCTATCGCACTCCCGGCGATTATGGTCGCTCTCCCGATAGCCTTGCCGTTCGCGATGCGCGCAATTTTCGCATACAGGGCTTTGGACGGGTCGATCTGACCGATATGGATCAGATCCGCAACCATCTGCTTCTCGGCCGTGTCGTGATTACAAGCGTTGTTCTGCCTGAGAATCTGGTGCAGTACGACGATGACGTCTTTGACCATCCCGAAGGGGACGTGATGGGAAGACAGAGTTTTGCTTTGATCGGCTATGATGCAAAGAAGGCGCGAGTGCTTCTGCAGAATTCGATGGGCAAGGACTGGGGCGATGACGGACGTGTGTGGATTCCGGTCGGATGGTATGTACGTATGGTCGTTGACGCTTACGTTATATACTGATAGGATTCTAAGGACCGGATCTGAGCAGGCTCTTCACAGGTCAAATTTTTCTATTGCCCGGTAGGGGTATCTGAAAAGTATTCACTTAGCAGACTGCGAAAGCGGCAACCCGTTTGCAGGCAGTTAGATGTTATCTGATTAAAGAGCGTTCATCGCTCCTGAAAGATTGAAGAAATACAGCATGCAGGAAGGTGTATGATTCTGGCAATTCCAAAGGAGACAACTGAGGGCGAAAAGCGCGTAGCCATCGTGCCCGAAACCGTCTCGAAACTGCGTAAGATCGGCCACACCGTGCGTATCCAGAAAGGAGCCGGTGAGGCATCTGGCTTTCCCGATCATCTCTATGAGAAAGAGGGAGCCGTTCTTGTCGACGATGTGAATGATCTGTACGGTACGGCAGACGTTCTTCTGAAAGTCGACCGACCCGTCGTTCATCCGTCATCCGGAAAGAGCGAACTTGAAATGATGAAAAAAGGGGCCATCTTTGTCGGCTTCTTCTACTCGATGAGCAACGTCGATCTGGCTAAGAAGGCCGCCTCTACGGGCGTGCAGGTTCTGTCGATGGACGCCGTGCCGCGTATAACGAAGGCGCAGCGTATGGATGCGCTCAGTTCGCAGACGAACCTTGCCGGCTATAAAGCCGTCCTGCTTGCAGCCGATCATCTGCATAAGATCTTCCCGTTGCTCATGACGGCCGCCGGAACGATCTCACCGGCTAAAGTAGTGATTCTTGGCGCCGGTGTTGCCGGTCTTCAGGCCATCGCCACTGCAAAACGCCTTGGCGCCGTCGTTGAGGTCTCTGACGTCCGCCCCGAAACCAAAGAGCAGGTTCAATCGCTGGGCGGAAAGTTCATCGAGCCTCCGCAAGACGAGAGTCTTGTAGGCGAA
This sequence comes from Leptonema illini DSM 21528, assembly GCF_000243335.1. Classification (NCBI taxonomy): domain Bacteria; kingdom Pseudomonadati; phylum Spirochaetota; class Leptospiria; order Leptospirales; family Leptospiraceae; genus Leptonema; species Leptonema illini. The sequence goes on from NZ_JH597773.1 coordinate 3,720,131, forward strand.
GGCGGTTATGCAAAAGAGGCCAGCGCCGAGTATCTGGCCAAACAGCAGGAGATCCTGCGTAAGCATATCTGTGAGGCCGATGCCGTCATTACTACGGCTCAGGTTCCGGGCCGAAAGGCTCCCGTGCTGATCAAGGCCGACGTTGTGAAAGATATGCAGCCCGGCGCCGTCATCGTCGATATGGCAGCCGGTACAGGCGGGAACTGCGAGCTCACCGAACCGGGACAGGTCGTAAAGAAGCATGGTGTGACCATCGTCGGTCATACGAATCTTCCGGCCGAACTGGCCTATCATGCCAGTCAGCTTTACAGCCGCAATCTTCAGGCGCTTATCGAGTACCTGACGAAAGAAGGCAATCTGAACCTCGACGCGAACGACGAGATCGTCAAAGGCGCTCTCATCACGCGTGACGGACAGATCGTCCACGAGAAAACAAGAGAACTGGCGGGTTAACCGTTCTCACAGGAGTGTATTCATGGGTCTGCATGAAATCATTATGCTGGTCACGGTATTCGTGATCTCGATTTTTCTGGGATTTGAACTGATTTCGAAAGTTCCGCCCACTCTGCACACGCCGCTTATGTCGGGTTCGAACGCCATCTCGGGCATCACCGTCGTAGGCGCCCTCGTTTCAGCCGGATCGGGCGGGCCGAATCTCGTCTCCATTCTCGGGTATGAAACGAGCATATCGAGCATTCTCGGTTTTGTGGCCATCGTATTTGCGACGATTAACGTCGTCGGCGGCTATCTTGTCACCGACCGTATGACGCGCATGTTCAAGAAGAAGTGAGGATAACCCTTTCATGGAAACAAAAGATCTATTGATTCTTGCCTATCTGGTTGCCTCTGTTCTTTTTATCGTCGGCATCAAGCAGCTGAGCAAGGTAAAGACGGCACGTCAGGCAAACGGACTTTCGGCACTCGGTATGCTGATCGCCATCGTCGCGACGCTTTTCGATCAGGAAATCCTGTCTTATGAACTGGTCGCAGCCGGTCTGCTTGTCGGCGCTCTGATCGGCCTTGTGCTTGCATTGAAGGTGCAGATGACGGGCATGCCTCAGATGGTCGCTCTGCTGAACGGTTTTGGCGGCGGCGCCTCGTTGCTTGTCGCTTCGGGCGACTTTTATAGCTCTGGCGGCGACTCCGAGCCGTTTATTGCCACGACGATCTTTTTATCTGTATTGATCGGTGGCGTCACGTTTACGGGATCGCTGATCGCCTTCGGAAAGCTGCAGGGCATCGTTACCGAGAAAAGCGTTATGTATCCGGGGCAGCATGCGGTGAATGCATTCCTGATTCTGGTCGGAGTCATTGCCGGCGTGTTTATCGCCCTTCCGCCTATCGACAGCTATGCCGCTCTTGATGCGATCGGGCTCTCTGCCCTTGCCGGATTCACGATGCTTGAGATCCTGATCGTTCTCTCGCTTGTGCTCGGCGTGTTACTTGTGATTCCGATCGGCGGGGCCGATATGCCTGTCGTCATCTCGCTTCTGAACTCCTACTCGGGAATCGCCGCTGCGATGACGGGCTTTGTTCTCGGCAATACCGTCTTGATTATTACCGGTTCGCTGGTCGGCGCTTCGGGTATCATCCTGACGCAGATCATGTGCAAGTCGATGAACCGTTCGCTGATGAACGTGCTTCTTGGCGGCTTCGGTCAGACGGCCGGCAAGGGCCCGTCCGGACCGCAGGCCGATATCATCGTCAAAGAGATCGGTACCGAAGAAGCGGCCATGCTTTTCGACGGAGCCTCGACTGTCGTCATCGTGCCGGGCTATGGTATGGCCGTGGCTCAGGCGCAGCACGTGGTGCGTGAGTTGAGCGACCTGCTCAGCAAGCGAGGAGCGCAGGTGCGGTTTGCCATACACCCCGTCGCCGGTCGTATGCCCGGTCATATGAACGTGCTTCTTGCCGAGGCGAACGTTCCGTATGAGAATCTGCTCGAGATGGATCAGATCAACGACGACTTCGCTAATACCGACGTCGCTCTCATCATCGGAGCAAACGACGTAACGAACCCGGCCGCACGTCACGATCAGAACAGCCCGATCTACGGCATGCCCATTCTGAACGTCGATAAGGCTCGCACCGTTATCGTTATCAAGCGCAGCCTGAGGCCCGGTTATGCGGGCATCGATAACGAGCTGTACGGGTATCCGAACTGTCTGATGTATCTTGGCGACGCGAAAGACGCTATCTCCAAGCTGATCACGGAGATAAAAGAGAACGCCTGAGTGAGCGAGTTTCGACATGAAAAGTCGCTGTTCATGCGAACAGAATGAAAAAGCCCTGCCGTTCGGCGGGGCTTTTTGCTTTATAGATCGCTGATGGAAACTGAGGGCCTCACACACGATCGGGATAGATCAATCGGATCGTTTTCGTTTTGACCCAGTCGTCTCCCTTCTTATCGAAATAGACGTATTGATGCAGTCGGCCCGTTTCATCGTATTCGTAGACACAACGGAACGCAGAGTCGGGTAAAGTCTTGATGCGTTCTTTCAAACGATCTTTCTCATCATACGAGTAACTGATCTGCTGCAGCGGCTTGCGCTGTTCGTCGGCCAGCTCCATCTTCGTCGGTCTGCCCTTTGCATCGAGCGCGATATGAAACACGTCGGAGTTCTTGTCCACGGTTTCGCGCACGGCGATCTTATCTCGCGCATAGGTGTAGCTGCGAACAAATTGCAGCGTCTTGCCGTTATGGACATCGATACGACTGACGCGGCCCTGCATGTACTGACGAGTCTTCGTCGAGACCGACTCTGCCTTTGCATTGAAGAATTCTTCTTTGACGGGCAGGCCTTTTTCGAATGTATAACGGATCTCGCCGGTAAAGTTGTTCCGGTCGTCATAGAACGATTCGCTCTGAATCCGACCTTTTTCATCATAGCGGATGCGCGACGTCTCGACGATCTGGCCTTTTTCGTTCATGGCGATGAGCATGAGCGGGCCTTTTAAGCCGTCCTGCATGAGATATGGACCGAGCGGGTTGGCCACTCCGGGTTCGTAAGCGAACGGATCAAGCGGCTCACCGGAGAGGGCGAGAAGGCCAACGGGAGAGAGCAAGAGAATAAAGAAGAGGCGAAGGCGTGAGATCATGGCCCTACGATTCTCGGCAGAATCGTTTCAGGGCTTAATCTCTTTCTTCCGGTCGAATCGGCTGGTTAAGCCTGCTCGCCGACACGACGGGCGTCATGGTCACGCTTGCTTCGAAAGCGCTCGCTGAATGGGATCTCAAGACGGGCAATCGTCTGCTCGCCCTGGATGAGGATACGAAAGTAGGACGGATCAATCCCCTCGCCTTTAAGAAGAATGATGATCAGAGCCAGACCGAGGCCGGCGCCTTCGGTATCGCCCGACATGGCCTGTTCCATATAGAACTCGGCCAGGTCGTTATAGCCCATGGCCTTTTTCAGCTTGTCGCGCATGATCGTCTCTTCGGCCGGGATGATGGCCGTGTTATTCACGACTTCGATGCGGATGCCCTCTTTATCGAATTCAAAGTCGATCATGCAATAGAGGCCGCGATCGCGGGCCTTTTTACCGTATTCGAGGGCCATCTTTTCGCTGAAGGCCTTTTTATAGAGTTCGATGCCCTTATGGTACTGGCTTTCGTCGTTCAGGTCGAGGCTCTGTTCGTCGAAGAAGATGCGCTTCTGGTTTGCCTTACATCCGTTGATGACAAGCTCTTTAAGGATCGTATACAGAGTATGGATGAGCCGCTCATGCTCGGTCTTGCGAAGAATGGACTCAAGAGAGAACATAATATGTTTCTCGACGAGTTCCGTCATCCGGTGCGTTTTCAGAATCAGATAGCGACCCTGATTCACCGCCCCTTCAATGTTACGATTGATGCGTTCGACCTGTTCCGTTACCATGGCAGCCCACTGTGGGAATTTACTGTTGACTAAAAACTTTCCGGGAAAGATGGCAATACTTTTTAACGCTTCCGGCAGGTGCGTCTTTGTTATTTTCGTCCATAGACAGGTGATAATTCAATGAAACTCGTATTCATGCGACATGCAGAAGCGGTTGAAGTACCCGAGAACGGCGAACGTGCGCTGACGGCGAAGGGCCATCGGGATGCCGAAAAGATGGGCCGTATGCTGCGTAGCAGCGGATGGCAGTGGACGGAGGTGCGCTCCAGTCCCGTATTGCGGGCCCGACAGACGGCGGAGCATATCGCGCCTCTTCTGCATACGCAGCATCGTATCGATCCGTTACTGCAGCCCGGTGTGACGCCCGAGCAATTCCTCGGTGGCCTGGACGGCCTTGTGCAGTCGTCGGCGCAGCTCTGCATCTTTCACATGCCCGATATCGCTTATGTCGCTTCACGCCTTCTTGGAATCGAAAGCTCTCATCTGTTTTTTTCGCCCGGCAGCGCTCTTGCCATCAATATGGCCAGCCGCGGCGGAGAGTGTATTCAAATCTTTCAGTATCAGCCCGATTTTATCGGATGACGGAAACGATCTGAAGCAGACGCTCCGTTAGCACGGCGGAGCCGTAGTGACTGAAGAAAAGCTCGCGGGTGTCGTTTTTTCTCGCGTTGTCTGCTTCTGTTACTCCGGCTGATTCATCGGTCAGATCGGCCTTCGTTATGCGTTTGAAATAGCGGGCCCGTCCGAGGGATGATTCGCGAAACACGGCAGAGTCGGGCAGAGCCATGGGCAGATCAAAGGCCATCGATTCGATGACGGGCACACAGAATCCTTCATGTAAAGAGGCCGTTACAAAAAGATCTGCCATGCGATAGAGCGTTGCAAGTTGAGACAGGGACGTGCCGTTCAGGAAAATCACTTCGAGGGTACGACACTTGGATGCCGCTCGCCGTACCATCCTGTTGTATTTCGGAAAGCCGGGCGAAAACGCCCCAGCAACAAAAAGCACGGGATGCGATCCGCTGCGGTCTCGCTCTGTGAAGAAGCGCATTCTTAACGCCTTCGACACATGCTGCCATAGCCGCTGCCACCGGCTCTGGGCGAGACGGAAGGATGCGATCTCATCCCTGAACGGAGCTGTATCAGAAAGAGCTTTATCGATATCCTCGATCAATACATGTACGTTCTTATGCGGCGAGATGCGACCGACAAAGAGCAGGCGTTTGCCCGAGTAATGCTGTAGCCTTGCTTCAAGCTTTTCGTCGTTCTCAATGGAGAGAAGCAATTCTGTCTGAGAGAAGGGAGGAAGGACTTCTGTGGCAGGGTTCTTTCCTGTCACTGAAGTGTAGTCGATTGCATTCTCTTTTGAATCGGCCAGCAGAAGATCGGGAGCGGGCAGAGCCGTCAGGCGTTCCCGTCCGCGGTGGCAGGCGTTTGCGACGGCTCTGTTATACGGACGCAGCAATCGGGCAGGCGTGACGTTATGATAACGCAGGATGCGCCTGCCATTGAACGAATTGTAGATTTGATCGCCGACATCCCACTCAACGGCATAATGATAAATGAGTAACTCGTCGCCGGGAGGATTCTTCAAATAGTCCGATGCCGGAGTGTATTCGATGCCTTCCGCGCAATGAACGCAGACGATGCGAACGGCGTGTCTTGAGCGAAGGGCATCGGCCATGCCGAGCACATCGTTGCCGACGCCGTCGCCGGGAAAAAGGTCGGGAACAAGCAGCGCAATGTTCAGGAAAGGCGCTCCCGGCGAAACGTTGCCGGATATTCGATCATCAGCAGATGCTCGCCTGTGTGAAGGTCGCGATCAAAATACGCGATCTTTGACTGGAAGGAGCCGCGGTACCGGCCCTGTCGTACCTCTCCGTTCACCGAGCCTTCATAACGAAGAGGCCCGGCCGGAATATCCTTCTGCAAGCGTATGAGGATTCGGTTCGAGGTTTCGAGAAGCACCCTGCCTTTCACGGAAACTCCGCGGGCAATCAGGAAGACTTCGTCGTCGGGCTTGAGAAGCGGCATACTGTAGATTGTCTTCATGCCAGAAACTGTCAACGACGATACAATCAGGCGAGCGGGAATGCAGCCGTAACGCAGAATCCGACTCGACAGTGCGGTCATTCTTGCCGTTCTGGAACCATGGCATCCATTCTCAAACAGACACCTCCGGCCGGCACAAAAGTAGGCCTTGCATTCTCGGGCGGCCTCGACACCCGCACTGCCGTAGCGTGGATGAACGAGAAGGGCCTCGAAGTCTACAGCTATACGGCCGATCTCGGGCAGCCCGACGAGAAAGACCCGGCCGATATTCCGCCGCAGGCTACGGATCACGGCGCAAAGAAGGCGGTGCTTCTCGATTGCCGCGAGGCGCTTGCCACGGAGGGCCTGATCGCCTTGCAATGCGGCGCCTTTCATATCGTATCGGGCGGTCTGAAGTACTTTAATACGACTCCGCTTGGAAGGGCCGTCACATCGGTCGCTATCGTCAAAGAGATGAACAAAGACGGAGTCAACGTCTTTGGCGACGGCTCCACACATCGAGGCAACGACATCCAGCGTTTCTTTCGCTACGGACGCCTCTGCAATGCAGATCTGAAGATCTACAAGCCCTGGCTTGATAACGCCTTTGTGCAGGCCTTTGGTGGCAGAACTGAGATGGCCGAGTATTTGCAGAAGATCGGCAAGCCCTATCGATCCTCCGTTGAAAAGGCATACAGCACCGACTCCAACATGCTGGGAGCCACGCATGAAGCGAAGGATCTGGAGTATCTGGATCGCTCGATGATGATCGTCGAGCCGATCATGGGCGTTCCTTTCTGGGATGATTCCGTGAGTATTGCGTCTGAAGAGGTTGTCGTCGATTTTGAGAACGGCCTGCCCGTTCGACTGAACGGAAAGGCCTTTGCGCAGCGCTATGAGCTCATTCTCGAGGCGAATCGCATCGGCGGCCGGCATGGACTCGGCATGTCTGACATGATCGAGAACCGCGTCATCGAAGCGAAAAGCCGCGGCATCTATGAGGCCCCCGGCATGGCGCTGCTTCACATCGCCTATGAACGGTTGCTGCAATGCTTTCATAACGAGAATACGCTGAACCTCTATTATGAACAGGGCCGAAGGCTGGGCCGACTGCTGTATGAAGGCCGCTGGTATGATCCGGAATCCCTGGCCCTGAAAAAGGCCCTGACGTCGATCGTCGCTCGTCCCGTTTCGGGAAGCGTCGTCATCCGCCTGCGACGCGGCAACGACTATACCGTCGTGCGGACAGATGCGAAGAGCGGAGTGTACAATGCCGAGGCCCTTTCGATGGAAAAGACGGATTCGCAGTTCACCCCCGAGGATCGTATCGGGCAGCTTGAGGTGCAGTCGTTGAACCTGACCGATACGAGAAGCATCCGTGATCTGCTTGGTGAGAGTTTTTAAGCGTCTCTTCTAAGGCTCCCTCACGTGTTTAGCAAAAGGCGCGTATTCCTGACAGACAGGCGGGTGAGTTTGACGCCTGTCTGCATCAGGCCCGCTGCTTTCGGTAGACGAGAAAACCGACTGCTGTAGCGATAGCCATCAATATGGCCACAACGACGGCGATCAGGCGAGTATGATACTGCTCTTCTGTGATGGCCGGCCTTGCACCTTCTTGTAGAAGTATATTGCGCGCCGTTAGCTGGATCATTGCCGCGAGCTTTGCGTCCATGGCGACGGTTTCTTCATTCGTCTGCTTGCGCACAATGGCCGGATCAGGATAGGCTGTGATATAATAATTGTAATCACGACTGGCAAAAAAGAGATTCATTGAATTCATACGGCGTAGCGGGTGATTCTGCCGCCGGTACCGGATAGAATGAAATTCCAGCACCTCGATACCGCTGGAGGTCTCGACGGCAAGGTTCGTTGCCGCCATGTCGTCGGATTGTAGGCGTTCTGCAGGGGGATGAAACGTGCGCAGCGGATTGGGCTGGCAGAGCACGGCCACAAAAACGTGATTGGCCTGGTCGAACCCGAGAAGCGAATCGGGCTGTATCTCGACCGGTTGCAGACCTTCGCCGATGCGGATGCTCATCGCGCACTCTTCGATAAAAGCCGCACGGGCTTCCTGTTGCTGCACCGGGGGCTGAGCTTGCACCGTGCCGGTGATGGTAATGATCAGGATGATGGCGATGCGAAGTCGGATGTGCATGATCGCATCCTTGATATCAGGCCGTCATGCTGTCGCAAAGCCGAAAAAGTTCTGGACTCTTCTGCATTTCAGGCTGTTTTTCCTGTATGCGAAACCGTCGACTGTTCTCCTTCTTGATCCTCTTCTTGTTGTGGGGCTGCGTCGATGTGCGAAATACATTCATCGAATGGTTCTCGCCGGATTATCACGCGGAGCCGTCAGAGGTACAGCCGTCGATCCAATTGCAGCCCGTTTTCGAGGGGTTCCCTGCAATCACCGAGATCGTTTTTCTGCCGGGCAGCAGCAGCCGCTTTCTCGCACTACTGAAGGGAGGCTCTCTTCTCTGGTTTGACATTCCGACGAAGCGGACGGGCCAGTTATTAAAGCTCGATGTGCTCACGGCCTCAGAGCAGGGATTGCTTGGTCTGGCATTCTCGCCTACCTTTGCGCGAAGCGGCTTGCTATACCTTTACTATTCCGTCGATGTGAAAGGAAAGAAGATGAGCCGTATCTCGGAGTGGAAGGCGGATCGTCCCGATGATATCACCCGCAGTCGCATCACATCTGAGAGGATTCTTCTCGAAATCGAGCAGCCGTATGCGAATCATAACGGGGGTCGCATGGAGTTCGGTCCTGACGGATACCTGTACATCGGTCTCGGCGACGGCGGATGGCGAGCCGATCCGGGGCGGCACGGTCAAAACGGTCAAACCCTGCTCGGCAGTATTCTGCGTATCGACGTGCGTCCCGATAAGAACGGGCGACCGTATTCGATTCCGCATGATAATCCGAAGGGCGCTTGGGCACCTGAGGTCTTTGCTATAGGACTGCGCAATCCGTGGAAGTTCTCGTTCGCTCCCGATGGACGCCTTATCGTCGCCGATGTCGGGCAGGACAAATACGAAGAGATCTCGATCGTTCGTAAAGGCGGCAATTACGGCTGGAACATCCGCGAGGGCTTCCATTGTTTTGAACCGCCACAGGCATGTCGCACGGCCGGTCTGATTGATCCGATCTATGAATACTCGCATGACGAGGGAAAATCCATCACCGGCGGCTATGTGTACACAGGATCTGGCATCCCGTCTCTTCGCGGAAAATACGTTTTCGCAGACTTTGTTTCAGGTTGGATGCGAGCGATCACACTTCCGCGCGAGGGAAAGGCGCAGGCGATTGACCTCGGTAAATGGCCGATTCTGATCGCAACGTTCGGGCGGGCGGCTGATGGAGAGCTCTACGTGTCGGATTTCGGAAAAGGGACGATCTACAAGTTAACGGCGAAATAATCTGAGTTGCTGATTTTACAACTTTACGTCATCTGACTTCAAGGGTCGCTTGCGGCCACTGAATCTGAATTGGCGGTGTTGCATGAACTGGATAAAGAAAACGCTCCTGCTTGCTCTGATCGCTCCTCTGGCATTAGAGGCGCAAGAGATATCGGTTGAAGATGCCTTAAAGGATCGTCCTATCGGGCCCGAGGCTCCTTTGAAATACAGCGCCGGCTACGTTCGACTGAAATCGCTGTATATCGACTCCGCTCTTACAAAAGTAGGATTTGAATTTCTCAATTCCAGGCTGCTCAATGATCTGGCCGCACGAAAGACTTCCGGGCAGTTTTTGCAGAAGAACCCGATCATTCGGGGATTGGGCGGCGAGATCGGGCTGACTGCCGTTTCTGATGATGAAACGCGCGGCGGCCATTTTCATTTCGGATATTTCAAAGGCCGTAACGGTCACCTGTATTCATCGGGTTTCGCACGGAACACAAAGACCTATACGAATCCGATCACTCTTGCCGTCGTCAATATTGAAGACTCCATTTCGGCCTATGACGATCTATCTCTTGAGGGCATGGAGCTCGAAACATGGTCGGAGTACTATTTCATGCATTCAACGAAGAATCCGTACTTCAAGTTTTTCGGTCTGCGTTTCGGACTCGGCGCTTCGACCGAGAAGTCGCGCATGAGAGGTTATAAGGCATCAAGCGTTCTTACGACCGAAAACGGCACGCCCACGACAACGAACTATTATCCGGGTATTCTACCTACCGGACCGGCGCTTCGCCTGCAACAGATGGACTACAGGCAGAACGATCTCTATCTGATCGCCGGCCTGAGCTATAGAGCTCCTATCGGTCGCATGCATGAACTGGATGCCTCGGTAGAAAGCCTGCTATTCGGCGTCGGTGGCGGCTACTACGAATTCAGCGAGAGACTCGTTCCGACGGGGCCGGCTCCAACGAGCAATCCTATCAATACGGCGATGTATATATCGAACCTTTCGGCTTCCACTTCGCTTGAAGGCCCGGTGGCCTCAATCCTTCAGGGCTTGCGTTTTCGCCTTGGGTATACGTTCAAGCCGTCTGAAACGGTCGGTATTCGTATTATGTACGGGCAGACGCGTCGCAGCTATACGATGTACACGCCGAAGATCAAGGCAAGAGATGAAGACGCAGCGGCCTCGTTGATTCTCGGCGACATCGAGGGGTATGTGTCCAGAACGATTAAATCCATCGGCGTATCGAAGGTCTCTGTCGTCGATCTGCGGCGAGAGATATCGGTTGAAATTCAGTCGCGGTATTGAGCGGACTTCCGAAGTTCAGCTTTGGAAATCCTGATGGTCGATTTCAGTGAAAGATCTTGAGGCCGACCACGCCGATGATGATGAGCATGACCGACACGATCTGCAAAAGACTTGCGGCGTCTTTGAACAGAAAGACGCCGACGATAAATGTACCCGAAGCGCCGATTCCCGTCCAGACGGCATAGGCCGTTCCAATGGGAATCGTGCGCTGGGCCAGCCACAGGAACACTCCGCTTAACGTCATCGAGACGACGGCAAGGGCGATGCCGGGAACCTTGCTGTCCATTGTCTGTGAGAGTTTCAGGCCGAGCGGCCATCCGATCTCGAAAAGTCCGGCGATAAGCAGATAGATCCAGCTCATAGTTCGTTCTTTTGCCTCAGCCGATTTGAATCGATCCTGAGACTCTTCCTGTGCGGTACTTCAACCTCTGATCCTGTTCGGGCGTCGTTTCGGTTTAGCTGAGTTCCAGCCCGGAGCTATCCTTCCCTTCAGAGGCAAGGCGCTCTTCCATACGATCGAGGATGCGTTCGGCCGATGCCTCGAAGATCAGCGTTTCGTAGACGTCGCGCCGTAAGAAGCCTTCACGCACCATCGTTAACAGAAAGGTCTTGAGAGGATCGTAAAAATCACCGGTGTTCAGGAGGCCGATCGGACGGTTATGCAAGCCGAGCTGATACCAGGTGAATACTTCGAAGAACTCGTCCATCGTACCGATGCCGCCGGGAAGCACGAGAAAGGCGTCAGATAAACGAGTCATCACCGCCTTTCGTTCATGCATCGTTTCGACGATGCGAAGATCCTGAATGCCGTCGTGACCGAACTCCCGCTCGATAAGATGCCGGGGAATGACGCCCGTTACATGCACGCCATTCTTGATGGCCGTGTCGGCGAGCAATCCCATGAGCCCGATATTCCCGCCGCCATAGACGACGGCGATACTACGACGTGCAAAGGTCTCGCAGAGGTCGGCGATCTTACGTCCGAAGAGCGGATTGATGCCCGTGCTCGAACCGAGAAAGATACCGACCGAACGAATCGCTTGCATCAGGCTTCGGTGAACGACTTCATCTCTTTTGCATTCGCCATTCCGAGAATGGGAATATCAAGCGAGAAGCCGGTCAGCGTATCGGACGTAAGGCGCTGCGACGTTTTGCCGGGACCGAAATCGACGATATGCGTCGGCTTCAGCGCCTTGAGCGGAGTGAGCGCCTTCTCCCAGTAAAGCGTGCTGACCAGAAGGTCATAGGTCATCGTCTTGCACAGATCGGCCAGATCACGGTAGTCTTTGCCGTCTGCGAACGAGTACACGGGGATCTTCAGTTCCGATGCCTTGAAATCGAAACCGATACGTTTGCGATCCTCTTCAAAAGGAGCGACGGCGCCTTCCATCAGCGGGCTGTGGAACGGGCAGGTCGTGCGCAAAAAGACGAACTTCACCTGCTCGGCCTCAAGCGTCGCCTTATGTTGCTTGTAGAAATTGAGCAGCGACGATCGGTGCGACGACAGGATGCGGTTTACCGGCGAGTTATACAGACTCATGTAGATCTGTTTATCGGCCGGAAGATTCGCATTGGTCTCGGCAACAAGCTCTGCGATACGATCATGTGTAACGCCAAGCACGGCAACCATTGGAGCCGGATCTTTCAAACCAAGCTCGGTGGCAAGGGCAAGGTCGTCGGCCGTCGGCTCGATCTCAGGATAGGCCTCCTGGGCGCGCACTCCCAGATACAGGATGTACTTCATGTAAAGCGCCAGGGCATCGTAATAGTCTTTGCCCGATTTGCCGAGAGCGCAGAACGTCATGGAGATCAGACCCTGGCTGTGGCCGGTGGAGCCCTTCGTATGCTTGATCAGATCATCCATCGACCAGCCGGCTTTCAGAACGGCTTCGAAATAGGCCAGCTGCGTGAGCTGAATCATCGTCAGCGAAACGGCAGCCGTCGCCAGATAAGCGTCTGACGGAATGGACGATTCGTCTTCAAGCCATTTGCGTGCATCGATGCCGTGTGGCAGGCCGATCGAGCCGGTTACTTTCGGAGCCTCTTCTTCGATAGCCTTGAGGGTGACGTCAAAGAACTCCTTCAGCTCGCCCGAGTCATAGAATTTTTTCAGCTCTTTATACCAGGGCGATCCCTGTCCGCCCATCTGCAGAAAGAAGGTCGCTTCGCCTGCTTCAGCCTTTGTAAGAATTGCCGGTTTTGCCATGTTCACTAACCTCTTATGCCCGCAGGGCTTATTTGTTCACTCGTTCAACGAAGGAGATGTCACGCAGGTCGATGCGGATGCGGTCTCCCTGTTTGATGAAGATGGGCACCATCACCTCGCCGCCCGTTTCGACGGTGACGCGTTTTTTTGCCGTGCCCTGAGTATCGCCTTTCAGGCCCTCTTCGGCATAGGTGACTTCCAGTTCGACGAAGTTCGGCGGCGAAACGCTGACGGGCAGTCCTTCGAAGAACTGAACCTCGAAGGGCATCTCTTCTTTGATGAATTGAACGATATCGTCTACAAGATCGATGGAAACGGAGTACTGCTCGTAGTCGTCTTTATCCATGAGGATGATCTGATCGCCTTCGGTGTACAGATACGTGACGTACTTCTTGTCGAGTTCAACGTCTTCGACCTTGTCGGAGGACTTGAACGTTCGTTCGAGCGTGTTGCCGCCTTTGATCTTTTTCAGTTTTGTGCGAACGAATGCGCTGCCTTTACCGGGGTTTACAAACTGGGAGAAGGTGCAGGTGTACAGTTCGTTGTCGAGTTTGATGACGGTGCCTTTCTTCAGGTCGATAGGATCGAGCATGCGGGTAGGATTCTGAGGAGCTTGCCTCCAGTCCAATAAATTTTATTGGCGCAGAACTTCATCCGGGCATCATGGTGCTCTTCCATGCACACAGCGCATACTCCGGCGAGCAACTGGCAGAAAGAGCTGCAATCATCGGCCCGTGATCTGCGTGGCCTGATCGAGCATCTGCAGCGCCTGCATGACGTCACAGAGAGCGATATTATGTCGACTCCCTGGGCGAAGCGCATCGCCGCAGCTGTGAAGAATGAATCGCAGTTGCAGAGTCGGTTCCGCTTCGCCGTGACGGATTCTTATCTGCTGCGGGCCCGACTCGATCATGATCGCTGCGCCATCCTCGGGCAGGTGCTGCCCGATCCGACCGAACTGGACGACCCCGTTTTTGAACTCGATGATCCGCTTGCTGAAGACAGCCACATGCCGGTTCCCGGTCTGACGCACCGTTACCCGGATCGAGTGCTCTGGTATCTGAGCCATAACTGCGCCGTGTACTGTCGCTTCTGCATGCGCAAACGTAAGGTGTCGAAGGCGGGCACGGCTCCGGCAGGCGATCAGATCGCACAGGCGCTCGCCTACATTCGTGAGCATTCGGAGCTGCACGAGGTCATCCTATCAGGCGGAGATCCGCTCTCTCTTTCCGATGCGACGCTGGATGAGATCCTCGGCGCTTTGAAGGGCATCGATCATATCATGAGCGTGCGCATTCACAGCCGCATGCCCGTTACCCTGCCCGCACGTATTACGGAGGAACTCATCGAGGTTTTGCGTCGCCACTCCCCTCTCACGCTGGTCACACATTTCAATCATGCGCAGGAATTGGGCGAGGACTCACTCGAAGCCATACGCCGCCTTCGTTCGGCCGGCATCCTGCTTCTCAATCAGTCCGTTCTTTTGAAAGGCATCAACGATACGCAGGAGGATCTACGGGAGCTCTTTCTATCGCTGATCAAAAACGGCGTGAAGCCCTATTACCTGCATCAATGCGATGAGGTGCGCGGCGTTTCGCAATTCCGAGTTCCGATCGAGCGAGGCATCGAGCTGATGAAAGACCTGCGAGGGCGTATTCCCGGTATTGCGCTTCCGCTCTATGTCGTCGATCTTCCAGGCGGCGGCGGCAAGGTGCCGGCCGACAGCTCGTATCTTCGCAGAGCTGATGCCGAAGGCTATGTCTACGAAAACTACGAAGGACATGCCTATGTACTGGCGCCCACTTATGAATCTTCTCATCAATGGACTCTTCCTCTAAAGGGAGCTGACCGGTGAATCGTCTGAGCGTATCGGTCATCCTGCTTGCCGGCGGAACAGGCCGTCGTTTCGGCGCGGATCGACCGAAACAATTCGTGCCGTTAGCCGACCGGCCGATGCTCGCCTGGAGTCTGCGACGATTCTGTAACTGGCTCGATCGTATCGAATCGGCGGATGCGAGCTTTAAAGCGGGAAGCCTTGTGCTTGTATCGCATCCTGATTATTCGACGGAATCGCTTGACCTTGCCAGCCGCACGGTGCCTGATTGGGCCGGCAGACTGATCCTTGCCGAAGGCGGAGCGACGCGCCATCTCTCGTCTGTGAATGGAGTGCGCGCAGCCGGGCAATCCGGCATCTATGTGATTCATGATACGGCCAGGCCTTATGTTCCGGACTCAGATCTTGATGCCCTATTAGACGCTTTTCGCGATTCCGAGAGTTCGGTCGCCTCTCTTGTCGTCCCTTCGAGCGAAACGCTTGTGCAGGGAAGCGAGGGCCTTCTTGAAAAAGGCCTTGATCGAAATCATATCTTTGCGGTGAAAACGCCGCAGGCCTTTCGTTCCTCGCTGCAGCCGCGATTCACTCAGGAGACGGATCGCCCGGAATACACCGATCTTCTACGCTGGGCCGAGATGCAGGGCGAGCGGGCGACGCTTGTGGCCGGTTCGGCCCTGAACCTGAAGCTGACCAACCCCGAAGATCGTCTGATCCTTGAAGCGGTTCTGCGCAATGCAGCTCTTATGAAAGGCAGGGCCGGGGAGCACGGCGTGTGAAACGTATGTTTCTTGCCCTGCCCGTTCCTGAATCGATTCATGAAGAGCTCGAACGACTCCGCATCGGGCTTCCGGGCGCGCGGTGGATGCCCGATCTGCATATTACGATTCGCTTTCTTGGCGATATCTCAGAGAAAGATCAATCGCTTATCGAAGAGCTACTTGCCGATCTGGAATTCCCTAATATTCACATCAGGCTTGGCATGCCCGGCGTTTTTATTCATCCGCGTCAGATCATACTGTATTTAAGTGCAGTGCCCGACGACGACATTATCAAGTTGAAGACGACCGTTGATACTCTGCTCCGGCCGACCGGGCTTCGCGTAGAGCGTAAGTTTCACGCCCACTGCACACTTGCCCGTTTACCCGACAGTCGATCGAGCTTTCTGCAGAATTACGTATTGCAGTTCGAACATTTTCAAACATCTTTGTTCGCAGTAGACGATCTCGTTCTGTTTTCGAGCGTCTTACAGAGAACGGGAGCGTTGCATTATCGTGAAGAGTCCTACAGACTTTCCTGATTCTTACGTCCAATACGGTCAGATGCCGTTACAGAAGGATTCGGTTCGCATCCTTGTCGTGGATGATGATCCGTCATTTTTGCAGCTCTCTCTGCGCTTGCTTGAGTCCCTCGGATACAGAGAGGTCGTCAGCGCGCAGACATCCGAAGACGCGCTGGAAGAACTGGCGCGACATCCCTTTGATGTCGTTCTTCTGGATATCGAACTCGGCCAGGGGATCGACGGCATTCAGTTCAGTGAAACGATCACCGAGAGCTATGGTACTCCTATCATTTTTCTGACAGCCGGCGCAGAAGAACAGATCGCACCGCGTATCGATCGCAACTCGACGATGGGCTTGCTTTTCAAGCCGATCAATTCCACCGAGCTTGATATCCTGATCTCTACGACACTGCGAGGAAGGCGGGCCGAGCTGGCGCTCTCAGGCGAGAAGCACAGCCTCATTGCGCGCATCTTTGATTCGATGGTAGAGGGCGTTTTTATTCTGGATGCACAGCGTCAGTTCGTCTATGCCAACGACTCGCTTCTGCGTATGCTTGATTATCAGCGATCCGAGCTGGACGGACGCTTTTCGAACATCATCGTCTCGCCGCGCGAAAACGTCCGTCATTATGCCCGAATCTGGTCCGCCTTGAAAAGCCGCGGTCGCTGGGAAGGCGCCCTCTCGCTCAGAACGCGTAACGGCAGTGATCGCAACGACTGGGTCAGCCTGACCGCCGTCAGGCAGGATGGCAGACTGGTTAACGTCGTAGGCCTCGTGCTCGACGCCACGGAGCGAAAACGCCATGAAGAGATGCTGTATTTCATGGCGCATCATGATCCGTTAACAGGCCTGCCGAATCGCAAGTTCTTTACCGATCAGCTCACGCGCTCACTCGCTCGCGCAAGACGCACCGATCACAGAGTGGCCGTTTTTTTCATCGACCTGGACGGTTTCAAAGAGATCAACGATTCGCTCGGGCACGCAGCCGGCGACGACACGCTGAAGATCGTGGCGCGTCGTCTGCGAGAATCTCTGCGAAAAACGGACGTCATCGGTCGCTACGGAGGCGACGAATTCGTCGTCGTCATCGACGACCTGAAAGATTATGAGAGCTCCCTCAAAATCGCCGATAAGCTTCTTCTTTCTTTGAATGCCGACATTCAACTGCGTGAGCGTAAGTTTCGCGTCGGCGCCTCCATCGGCATCAGCCTGTATCCTCTTGACGGCGATTCAAGCGATCTGTTGATTCAGATGGCCGATGCGGCGATGTATGCGGCGAAGCGTTCCGGCGGATTCGACTATCGTTTCAGTGATACCGCTGTCGAGAAGATAGCCGCCTCGTGGAGGCGCTACCGCTCTGAATCCGACAGGACGGCGCGCAAGCGTCAGCTGCTCTTTCAGTTGATCCGTACGATCGGCAGCAACCGGATCTTCGCCGTTCAGCCGGATCTTTTCCCCGGAGAAGTGCCCGGCGGCGAGGATTCCATGCCGTCGGCGGTGCTGGATATGCCGTCGGTCTGGTCAGAGGCATACTGGCGATTGCTCGTCTTTTTACGCGAAGAGGCCGACGAGGACTGGCAGACGCTACTACCCGGCATGCGCGTACATCTTCGAACGGCTGCCGCTGCGGTCGGCGGCGGTGAGGTCCTGCATGAGCTGCTTGATGAATTACACCGTCGCCGCGTACGCGTCATCCTCGAGATGTCGGAGCGTGATCTGGAACGACTGCTCAATCATAACGAACCGGCGCTGCAGAGCCTCTTTCGGGAAAACATCGTCTTCTCGATTCGCGAGGCGACCGGCGTCATGATCCGCATCAACGACTATATGCGACTGCCCGTCGATAGCTTCGTTCTGCCTTCGCTTGACGCCGCTTCAGATTCGGATCAGAAGATGCTTATGTATATGGCGCAAAGCAACGCTCATATTCTCGGTCGGCGTGTTCTCTTCGATTCCGTAAGCGAGTCGGATTTTCTTCGCACGGTCAGAGGAGGCGGCCAGGATCTTTATCGCGGATCGCTTGCCGGCGATCTTCTCAGCGCATCGGACGTGGTGCAGTTGCTGAAAAAATAGGTTTACCGGAATAAGGGCCGACGTTTCTTTTGGTACTATGCTGCGGGTGCCGTCCCGCTTGCGTTTCCAAAGATGCAGATCATACATAACCTCTCTCAGTTTCAGCCGCAGTGGCAGAATGCCGTTCTCACGCTTGGCGTTTTTGACGGCATGCATCTCGGGCATCAGGCCCTGATCAAACGCACGCTCGAGAAATCGACAGAGACGAACGCTGCTCGTGTACTTGTCACCTACCATCCACACCCTGACCTTGTTCTCGGGAAAAGACGCGAAGAGCATGGCACCGAACTCTTTACCTACGAAGAAAAGCTGGGCCTCTTGCAGAGCTTTCACCTCGATGCCGCCGTCTTTCTTGAATTCACAAAAGAGCTGGCTCAGATGAGCGCAGAAAGTTATCTGCGCGACATCCTCATTGAACGGCTGCGGGCCTCTTCCATCGTCATCGGCTACGATCAATGCTTCGGCAAGGATCGCCAGGGTGATTTCGCGTTTCTCCAGGGATTGCAGCAGAAGTATGGTTATACGGTTGATCGCATCGATCCGGTCCTGTATGAGGGGGAGGTCGTTTCCAGTTCGCGCGTTCGGCGTGTTATCCGTACGGGTGATGTGATGCTCGGAAGAGCTCTTCTCGGCCGCCCCTTTTATGTTACGGGCACGGTTGTGCGCGGCTTCCAGCGCGGTCGTACGATCGGATTCCCGACGGCGAACGTCGATCTTCCGCCGACGAAGGTTCTTCCGTCAAACGGAGTCTATCGCGGCTGGTGCGAGCGCGGAGGGCAGTTCTACCGGGCGATGATCAACATCGGCTACAATCCGACCTTTCACAATCAGCTGCTTTCCGTCGAGGCGCATCTGCTCGATTTCGACGAAGAGATCTATGGCGAGTCTATCCGCGTGCATTTTGCCGACCGTCTGCGCTCCGAGCAGAAGTTCGACGGCGTCGATGCGCTCAAGGCGCAGTTGAATAAAGACCGCGATGCTACGCGAGAGCTGCCGGCGCAATTCTGAGTTTCTTATAGAAAGAGCCGGTACGCGGGGTTCTGCGTCTCTTCGATAAAAGAGTAGTTCAGGTTTTTCAGATACGCATAAAAGGCATCGTCATCGGCCTCGTCGATTTCGAATCCGATCAGAACCCTGCCGAAGTCGCCGCCGTGCATGCGATAATGAAAAAGCGATATGTTCCATGATCCGCTCATGGAATTCAGAAGCTGTGCAAGGGCACCCGGTCGTTCGGGAAACTCAAAGCGAAAAAGAAGCTCTCGCGGGCCGGGCGGACGTCGTCCACCGACCATATGCCGTATATGCGTTTTCGCCAGCTCGTTATCCGTGAGATTCAGGCATGGGAATCCGCCGTCGATCAGGCTCTGACCGAAGCGATCGGCCTCCGTCGACGAATGAACTGCGATGCCGACGAAGATATGGGCCTGTTCGCCCGACATGAGGCGATAGTTGAATTCCGTGATGTTCCGATCCCCCACAAAAGAATCGCAGAAGCGCTTCAGCGAGCCCGGCTTCTCGGGAATCGTCACAGCATAGAGGGCCTCTCTGCGTTCGCCCGTCATTGCGCGCTCGGCGACGAAGCGAAGGCGATCGAAGTTCATGTTCGCTCCGGAGTTGATGGCGATGAGTCGCTGCCGCGAGATGCTGCGGTTATGCACATACTTTCGCAGGCCGGCGACCGCCAGAGCGCCTGCCGGTTCGACGATGGATCGCGTCTCCTGATAGATGGCCTTGATAGCCGAGGCGATCTCGTCGGTCGATACGGTGATGAATTCATCTGTATAACGCCGCGCGAGTTCGAATGTACGCAATCCCACTTCTTTGACGGCGACGCCGTCGGCGAAGATGCCGACCGTATCAAGGCGGATGCGCCTGTCGGCCTCTACGGATCGCTTCATCGCATCGGAATCTTCGGATTGAACGCCGATGATCTTCACCTCGGGAAGAACGGTTTTCAAGAAGAGACCGATGCCCGAGATCAATCCGCCGCCGCCGACGGGAACGAAGACGGCGTTCAGGTCGGGCATCTGCCTTAGCAGCTCATGCCCGATCGTTCCCTGACCGGCGATCACATCGTCGTCATCAAAAGGATGGATGAATACGGCGCCGGACTCTGCGGCAAGCTTCGTCGCATGCTCAGCGGCGTCGGAGTAGCTGTCGCCGATCAGGACGACGGTCGCTCCGTAGCTTTTCACGGCGTTGACCTTGATGCCCGGCGTCGTTGCCGGCATGACTACCGTCGCCTGAATGCGCAGCCTCTGAGCCGAGAGGGCCACACCCTGCGCATGATTGCCGGCTGAGGCGCAAATCACGCCCCGTCGCTTTTCTTCTTCGCTCAGCGATACGATCTTCTGGTAGGCGCCGCGGATCTTAAACGAAAAGACAGGTTGCAGGTCTTCTCGTTTAAGATAGATGTCGTTATCCAGTTCGCCGCTGAGTCGGACGGCATGATCCAGCGGAGTTTCGATAGCCGCCTCGTAAACGCGAGAGGTGAGGATTTTGCGGAATATATCTTGCATGGTATGGTCGCGTTCCTGTGGGATTGAGAGTCAAACTCAATTCGACCCGTATTTGCCTGAGGCCAGTTTCATCGGCATTTTTTGCTTGTCTGTTCGAATTCCTGGATATTGTTACTGCCAGTGAAAGGAAATCAAAAGATTATCGACGCCCTGAACGGTCTCTTGCCCGGCGAGCTGACCTCGATGGATCAGTATTTTTATTATTCGCGAGTCCTGCATGATCAGGGCATCCAGAAGCTTTATGAGCGAATCGCCCATGAAATGGACGACGAAAAAGAGCATGCCTCGATGTTGATCGAGCGCATCCTCTTTCTTGGCGGATCTCCCGTTATCGGGAACCGCAAGGCGCTGAACACAAGCACCGACGTTCGTGAGATGCTCGAACACAGTCTGCGATGCGAACTGGATATCGTGGCTCATCTTCGCGAGGTGATTACGCTCTGCGAAACGGAGCGCGATTTCGTTACCCGCGAGATTCTGTTAAAGCTGCTCGACGATACGGAGCACGACCACACGCACTGGCTTGAGCAACAGCTCGGCCTGATCGATCGCATGGGCATTCAGAACTATATCGAATCTCAGTCTATGGGATCGCCCGGTTAACGAAACGGAAGCTCTTCTACTAAAGAAGCGGCTGCCGTCAGTCCCGGGCTTTCGATACCGAGTAGATGAATAAAGCCCGGACTGCTCTCTTCTATCACAAAATCCGTTATGGCCTCGCCGTTCTTAAATAGCCTCGGTCGCAGCCCTGCATAGCCGGGAGCCAGATCGTCGGCCGTGAAAATTGGACCGGCGGCCGTTCCGATGATTTCACCAAGCGAATCCGCAAATTCCTCAGCCGTGGCCGTGATACGATAGTCCTCTTTTGAAGAAGCGGCGATGGCATTGGGTCCGACATAGATCTCTCCGGAAGGATGGATGGTGTAGTGCACTCCGAGCGCCGTGTCGTTTTTTGCTCCTTTCATCACCGATGCAGGCAGCGGATACACAAGCTTCTCTAACGGATAGCTCTTTCGCAGTCGAAAGTACTCTCCGCGCACGGGGCGGATCTCATAACCCTGCAATCCGGCACGAAGGGCGATGGAATCGGAGTGCAGCCCGGCGGCGTTGATAAGCATGCTACAGCTCATCGTTTCGGATGCGCCGGCATTGTCGGCTAACGTCACCTCATGCGGGTCGCCTTCAACGTAACGGCGGCCTTTCAGCAAGACGCCGCCTTCCGTCTCTATGGCATGATGCAGGGCCTTCAGATACGCGGCGGAGTCGATGACGGCCGTGCCTTTTGAATGCAGGGCTCGGGCCCCCAGTACTCCAGGGAAAAACCGCCCGGGTTCTTGCAGTATTTCAAGTTCGGCGGCTCCGTTATCGAGGGCCTTCTCGTAAAGCTCGTCGACGGCGTCGGCAGATCCGCTCCGGCCGCACGTGACGAGCTTCCCGCATCGCAGAAAGGGGATCGGATGCTCTTCGATGAACTGTTCGGTCAGCCGTTTGCCGCGAATGCAATGCTTCGCCTTCAGAGAGCCGGTTTTATAGTAGAGACCGGCATGCAGTACGCCCGAGTTGCGACCCGATATGCCGTCCCCTGGAGACGGATCGGCGATGGCGACGGAACGACCGCAACGCAGCGCATGCAGTGCGGCCCAGGAGCCGACGATGCCGGCTCCGATGACGATAACGTCGAGTTGCGCCATCAATCCATCGTATCGATCTCGACAAAAGACCAGCGCACGTCGGGTAACGCCGCCTTGATCGATTTCTCAAGATCGTTGACGGCCTTGACGGCGTCGTTCAGGGCAAGGCCCGGTTTCATCTTTACCTTGCAGGCAAGCATAATATCGGGGCCGAGCTGCGCCGTGATGATACGCAGCACTTTTTCAATGGAAGCGTTTGCTTCGATCTGTTTGTGAATCGTATGCTCGATTTCAGGATCGGCCGATTCGCCCACAAGCATCGACTTGATTCGAACGGAGAGGGCGATGGAGATCACGACAAGAAGTACGCCGATAGAAGCCGAACCGAGCGCATCATAAACAGGGTTACCCGTGATGGCGGCAAGGGACAGGAAGAATCCGGCGAAAACAAGACCGGCAAGGGCGGCGACGTCTTCGCCGAATACGACGATAAGCTCAGCCTTGCGCGAGTGAAGCAGCCATTTCAAGAGCGGCGTTTCGCCTCTGATCTTCTTGATCTCGCGCATCGCTCCGAACAGAGAACCGAGTTCGAGCAGAATGGAGAGACCGATGACGCCGAGGGCGATATGGATGTCTTTCAGCGGCTCGGGCTCATACAGTTTATGAACGCCTTCATAGATCGAGAACATACCGCCCATGCTGAAAAGCAGGATGGCGACCATAAACGACCAGAAGTATACCGCCTTCCCGTAGCCAAGAGGATGTCGATCATCGGGCGGACGCTGTGATCGCTTCATGCCCATATAGAGCAGAACCTGATTCGCGCAATCGGCCGCCGAGTGAATGGACTCGGCAAGCATCGAGCCCGAACCCGTATACAGAGCGGCGGCAAGTTTAGAAAGAGCGATGCCAAGATTGGCAAGAAAGGCATAGAGGATGGCTTTAACGGCGCCTTCGTTTCCGTGACCGTGTGACATGGAGTCTTTATTCTGTGGAAGCTCTGTAAAGACAATAAATTATGGATCCTGCGGAATCGGGAAAATGAGGGGGGGGCGTATGACCGTGCTTTTTTTTAACCTCAGAGGTCGCGGAGGACGCAGAGAAAAATACGAGTCGTTTGACCGGTGTTGAACCTATACCGGTTATGAGAGTAGAAAAATCCAAAAAGGATGGCATGTGGATTGAGCCTGATCCAGAACTGACCGGTGTCGTTATCGCTTCGGCAATAGAGGTGCATCGGTATTTTGGGCCCGGATTGCTTGAGAGTGTGTATGAGTCTGCCCTGTTTCTGGAGTTGCAACAAAGATCAATTCATTCGAAAAGACAGGCACCCGTGCCGGCCCTTTACAAGGGGGTCGACCTGGGAACGGGCTTTCGTGCTGATTTGATCGTTGAGAACAGCCTTTTGCTGGAAATCAAGACAGTTGACACGATTCATTCAGTACATCTGGCGCAGGCGTTGAGCTATATGAAAGCGTTGCGGTTCAGGCGCGGCCTGATTCTGAATTTCAATGCGCCACAACTCCGCCTGGGTATCAAACGAGTATCATTGGCTCCTTCATAACCCGGTCTATTAGAGTCTTCCTCTGCGACCTGTGTGGTTTACACTCTTCTGGCTTCTTTTAAGCGAAAAAAGAAAAGAAGAAATAACCACGGAGGAAGGCAGAGAGAAGGGTAAGAGTTTTTTACCGCGAAATACACGAAAGGTGCGAAAGAAATCCAGGGCCCTTGATCCGTTTATCGATCGTATCTTCTCTCCGTGTCTCTGTGGTAGATTGTTCTGATTTTTTCGCAGCATCGCAGCAAAGAGGTTTAACCGCGGAGGGCTCTGAGGGCGCGGAGGCAGAAGTGGAGTGGGGTAAGGCCTTTCAGCACGCGAGCGCTTCTCTATTCCGGATCGTTTTCGCGTATTTCGCGCTTTTCGCGGTCAAAAGGATTTTCTTACCGCTAAATACGCGAAAATCGCGAAAGAAGAGGGGAGAATCTAACGGTACCGATATTGAAAACCCTATCACTTCTCCCGACTTTCCTTCTGGATTTCTCCGCGACCTCAGCGTCCTCTGTGGTGGATTGTTCAGATTTTTCTCGCAGCATCGCAGCAAAGAGGTTTAACCGCGGAGGGCTCGGAGGTAAGAGGTCGGTGAGATTTTCCAGTATAATCAGCCCTGTTATGTGATTTGTGCCTGATCGGATCGTTTTCGCGTATTTCGCGGTTCAGGGATTTTTCTGCTCTTTCTATATATGCAGCAAGCCAACAGAAGCGATGAGGCGCTATTCACACTGATCTCTCTCTGTGCTCTGTAGAGTAGAGAGGGTGCCGGAAATCCGGCAGCCCTCCCCCTCGTCAAACCGGACGTGCAGATTTCCCGCATCCGGCTTTCACGAATACCTGTTTCACTGCGTTAAGCATAGGATAGGAATTGCAGCCCCTGTTTCCTCAAATAGGAATTCCAGGTGTCACCCTCCGGGAGCTTCGTCTTACGCTGGCTTTTCCTCGTGAGGAATTTCCAGAATTTCAGATGGAGATAGTAGTTTACTTCGCTGTAGGCTCTCTTGCGGTATCCCACTGCGAAGTAGTTATCCCATCCTCTGAGCGTGCGATTCAGCTCTGCGATGGCCTGATCCACCGGTTTATAGGAGTTCCTGTAGGAGAGGAATTCGTGTATTTTCCCTTTTAGATTCTTGACGGATTTCTTTGACGGATAAACATTCAGGCATAGATAGTTCCTGTGATGGATTCCTTTTTCGTACCGGAAGGAGAAGCCGAGGAAATCAAGAATCGGGCCTGTCGTTCGCAGATCGACCCACCTTGTTTTCTCTCTGTTTATCGTCAGACGGAATCGTGTTTCAAGTAGATCCTCAAGATGATGGATCATCTCTTTCATCGGTTCCTTCATCAAGATCACGAAGTCATCCGCATAGCGTACAATGGATGCCTGAATCTTCCTGCTCGTAGTCATGGCATGGAAGTATTTCTCGAAGTGATGGAGGTAGATGTTGGCGAGAAGCGGCGAGATGACGCCTCCCTGAGGCGTGCCTATCGTGCTTTTGTGCCATTTCTTCTTTCCATTCTCATCGACATCCACTATCGTCGCTTTCAACCACATACGAAGCAGCTTCAAAACGGATCGATCAACGATTCTTCTCTCGACTGCCTTCATGAGATTGTCATGCGGGATGGTATCGAAATAACCCTTCAGATCCGCGTCATAGACAACACGCTTGCCTCCTTTCAGTTCAGACCGTATCGCTTCAACGGCATCATGTGCCGAACGACCCGGTCGGAAACCGTAAGAGGTGTCCAGAAAATCCGCCTCGAAGATCGGTTCGATGATCAGGAGGACGGCCATCTGGATAACGCGGTCTTTGATGGTGGGGATTCCAAGGGGTCTTTTCCGACCATCCTTCTTCGGAATGTACACGCGTTTAACAGGGTCCGGACGATACGTTGATTCTTTCAGGCTGATTAACAGTCCCTCAAGAAATCCATCCACACCGTCTTTTCTCTTTTCAATGTCCTCAAAGCTGATTCCGTCGATGCCCGGCGCACCCTTATTGGCCCTTACTCGTTTCCACGCAGATTCAAGGGTGTCCTTCCTGAGCACATGGCCGTACAGCGAGTAGAATCGAAACTTTGCTTCCGCTTTTGCTTTGTGAAAGAGCTTCGTTCTCAAAAGAGAGAGGTCCGCAGAGAGTCCCCACTGGTTTAGCGGGCAGTAGTCTGCATTTTCCGTAGTAGTTTCCAATCGGTCTTTCTCCTCATCTGAATCAGCTTGTATTCGTCAAGCCTCCTTCGCTCCATCGGAGTTACCCGACTTCGACGCTACTATGAAGCTCTCCGACTTCCCTTCCTGACCGCCCGACGGTTATTCATTCCCGCCGGACGTTTGCTGGCGCATCAGGAGGGATCTCCCAGGTTCCTCGCGTTCGCCTTACATGCGCGCTGTCCTCCAAGACCCCGGATAGCTCCGTGGCGGTGAGCGATTGTTGACCGCTCACGGATGGCAGGCTTCACCATCACGGACAGGTTGGCCGCTATCAGTTGAGTAACGAGGCTGAATAGGTTCGCTTTCGCTACGGCTCGCATGTTCATTTCCCGTGGCTTCGGCCTTTCGGTTGCCCTATGACCGCACGGTTCCTTAACCGCCGAACAATCAATTAGCGGTCCAGGGACGTTTCACCCTGGTGGCTCACACAGGCTTATCCTGGCGCACCCGCGATCTCTGTGGTTGACCCTTTGACTTTTTACTCCTGCAAGACGGCGCGGATGCGACGGTGGATCTCGTCCAGCCCGAGTTTGTGAGTGGAGCTTACCGGAACGCTGATCTCGGGAAGCGGATCTTCTTTCTGCCATCGTCTGTGTGCGGCAGATCGTTCTTTTTGATTGAGTCGATCCCAGCGGCTGCGGGCGACGAAGAACGGCCGCTCGATAGACAGGCTGTGCTGCATGAGCGATAGCTCTTCTTCGCCGGCGTCACGCTTTGCGTCGAGCACGATGATCGTCAGGCGAAGATGCTTCTCTTTCAGAATATAGCTGCGGATCATCTCATGCAGCGCCGCCACTTCTTTCTGTGGAAGCTTCGCATAACCAAAGCCGGGAAGGTCGACGAGATAGAACTCCGGATGATCCGATCCGGCGGGAACATAGAAATAGTTGATGAGTCTTGTCTTTCCAGGAGTCTTCGAGATCTTTGCAAGGTCTTTCTGTTCACAGAGCGCCGATATGAGTGATGACTTGCCGGCGTTGGAGCGACCGGTGAAGGCGATGGCAGGAATCGGAGCGACATCACTTTTTGCCACGGCGCCGGCCGTCGGAAAAGAACGAAAGAAGCGTGCCTGACGGAAGGGCTCAAAGGTATCGCGCATAGGTGCATTTTTGCGCATGAGCCTGTCCCGGCAATGGTTTCTCTTGACCGTCAGTCGGGCCAGATAGGATACATGCCTGTATGCGCATGAAAAGGCCATTTTTGAACATCGTATTCTATTCTGCTCTGTTTTCCCTCGCCGGGTGTCAGACGCCTCCTCTGTTGAAAGACTCTTCCGTAGCCCTTGAAGTGTATGTATTGCCCGTTACGATCGACGGGTATGCGGTGAACATGGACGAAGCTGATGATGTGCGCCTCGTGCTCGATCGTCGTATTCCTGAACTTGTTGCAAGAAAGCTTGATGATGCCGGCGTGCTCTGGAAATCAGGCAGCCTTACAGAAGAACAGAGAAAATTCATCGGGCGTTATGTCGAAACCATGCGATACGTCGACTACCTGACCGATGAACAGAGACTTGAACTTGAGGCCGAGGCGATGCAGCTGTGGCCTGATCCGGCAATCGTTGTTTTTCCTCTTATTGAAAAGAAGGATGTGCGCTTACAGACAGGTTTACACATGCTGCTCTGCGTGCTTGCTGTGGCGGCCCGATCATCGCCAGGAAATCCACCACTGGAAATCTCCATGGATCTTGGCCTCTTTGTCCGCCGCGACCACGGACACCGCCCCATGCAACTGGAATGGACATCAAAGCCGTTACACCGGATGCGAGATGTACTCGGCTCTCAAGGTTATCTGAAATTCCTCGATACTGAATTGAATTCCGTGATCCCCCTGAAGCAAAAGCGTATGCCGTAACGTTTCGATAGGCTTGCGTGATTACAGAATCAGCGATAATTTTTGATTGACGGCGCCGGACATGGGAGTAGGCCGAGCGAGGCGGATTCCCGCCATCCGATGTTTACAGCGGCGATGGAAAAGCAGTTGCCTGCACCCTATCAGGCGACGATGGAATCGCGGCTGATGCCTGAAGAGACCGTCGAGGCCTTCCTCGAACTCGATCTTGATGAACGACTGCACTTCCGTCCCGGAATTCTGGCGCTTACGAATCGACGTCTTTTTTCGATGACGGAATCCGATTCTTCTGTTACAGAGCATCCGCTTTCAACTGACCTCAGTATGATCTTCAGCGACCATGCCGGAGCGGCCGCGCTTGCTCTTTTTAACAGTGATCGGCGTCTGGCGGTCTGGCGCTTTACGATAAGCCGAAAGCCGGCTGCCGATGCTCTCTTGCGACGCTTTGAAGAGATGCTGAAGTCCTCGTCTGGCGGAATCGATGCTGGAGGCAATCACAGAAGCGATCACGGAACCGATGAGTCAGGGCGAACCGATGACGAGAATGTCGGCGAGACGGAAGAGATTCCGTCCACATGGACGCTTCTTCGTTTATGGCGATTTGCGCGTCCCTATAAACGACAGTTATTCACCGGATTTGTTCTCACGCTTCTTTCAACGGCGGCGACGCTTGTTCCGCCGTATCTGACGATGCCGCTCATCGACGATGTGCTTGTTCCCTATCAGAGCGGACAGCCGATGAACGTATCGCTTGCCGTGCTCTATCTTTCGGGCCTGATCGGCGCCGCCTTTATAGCCTGGGGGCTGGGATGGGCTCGCACCTATATCCTGGCCCTCGTATCGGAGCGCATCGGCCGAGACCTGCGAACGACTACCTTCGAGCATCTCATTCATCTCTCGCTTCAGTATTTCGGTGGAAAGCGCACAGGCGATCTCATGGCACGCATAGGATCAGAGACGGATCGCATCAACCTTTTTCTTTCGCTGCATCTTCTCGACTTCGCCACCGACGTGCTCATGATCAGCCTGACGGCCGTTATCCTCTTTACGATCGACGGATATCTGGCTGCGGCAACGCTTCTTCCTCTACCGCTGATCGCCTACCTCATTCATATCGTGCGCGACAGGCTGCGCACGGGCTTTGAAAAGGTCGATCGTATCTGGGCAGAAGTCACGAACGTGCTCACCGATACGATTCCGGGGATTCGCGTCGTCAAAGCCTTCGCACAGGAGAAACGTGAGGCGGCTCGATTTCAGGAGGCGAATCGTCTGAATCTCGTTCTGAACGATCGCATCAACCGTACATGGTCGCTTTTTTCGCCTACGGTAACGTTGTTAACCGAATTCGGTCTTCTCATCGTCTGGATCGCGGGAATCTGGCAGATCTTTCGCGGGCAGATTACCGTCGGCGTGCTGACGGCCTTCCTGTCATATATCACCCGCTTTTACACTCGTCTTGATTCAATGAGCCGGATCGTTTCGGTAACGCAGAAGGCAGCGGCAGGGACGAAGCGTATCTTTGAGATCCTCGACCATGTATCCAGCGTACCCGAGCCTGAAAACCCCGTGCATCTGAAGGATCCGCGATGCGAGATCGAACTGAAAGGGGTGGGCTTTCGATATGGAACGCGTGCCGTTCTGAAAGACGTCAATCTTACGATTCGGCCAGGCGAGATGATCGGCCTCGTCGGCCACAGCGGCTCGGGTAAAAGCACCGTCGTGAATCTGATATGCCGGTTTTATGACGTGAGCGAAGGGGCGATCCGCATCGATGGCGTCGATATACGACAGGTGCCCGTAGGCGAATACCGCAGTCGTATCGGCCTCGTTTTACAGGAGCCGTTTCTCTTCTACGGTACGATAGCGGATAACATCGCCTACGGTCGCCCTGATGCCGATCGAGAGCAGATCATCGCCGCCGCTCGTGCCGCTCACGCTCATGAGTTCATTCTGCGTATGCCGCTTGGCTATGATTCTCTCGTCGGCGAACATGGACAGGGGTTATCCGGAGGCGAACGTCAGCGCATTTCGATCGCTCGGGCGCTGCTCATTGATCCGCGCATCCTCATACTCGATGAGGCAACATCGTCGGTCGATACCGAGACCGAGAAAGAGATCCAACGAGCGCTCGACAACCTCGTGCAGGGGCGAACGACGATCGCCATCGCTCATCGTCTCTCGACTCTGCGTAAGGCTGATCGTCTCGTCGTTATGGACCGCGGTGGGATCGTCGAGATCGGGAATCATGACGAATTGATGCGAAAAGAGGGGCACTACTATCGCCTTTATGAAGCGCAGGCGCGCAATGTCGATAGCGAGGTCGTTCTATGAAGAACGGATTCGAATTGCAGATCGATGCGCACGGTCGCCTCGAACTATGTCTGTCAGAAGGACGCCGCTACGTCGGAGTGAGCGCCGTGCGTGCCTTTCCGATTTCGGCTCCGCAACAGAGCGTATCTATCGTCGATGCCGAAGGCCATGAGCGGCTCTTTATCGAATCGCTTGCAGAACTGGATCCTGCCGATCGTTCGATCATCGAGTCGGATCTCACTGCCAGGGAGTTTGTTCCCGAGATTCTGCGAATCGTTTCGGTAAATCGATATGCCGCTCCGTGTACGTTTACCGTCGATACGGATCGCGGAACGACCTCCTTTTTCTTACAGGGAGAAGAGTTTATACGTCGAATGACTCCGAAGACGCTGCTGATCGCGGACAGAAGCGGCATACAGTATCTGGTCAGAGATCTTACGGCGCTTGATCGACAGAGCCGCCGAATTCTTGATCGCTTTCTGTAGATTGAGGGAGCCGGTCCGTTTGAGGAAGAGATGCAATGAAATGGGATATTGAATTCCTGGAGATCCGACATCTGAACGGGCCCAATATGTGGACCTACAGGCCGGTACTCGAAGCCATCGTAGACATTCATGATCTCGAGGATTATCCGTCGAATACGATTCCGGGTTTCGTCGATCGTCTTGTCGCCTGGGTTCCGACGCTGATCGAGCACCGCTGCAGTTATGATGAGCATGGCGGATTTGTGCGTCGTCTGCGAGAGGGCACCTGGCCCGCTCATATCCTTGAACATGTGACTCTGGAATTGCAGAATCTTGCCGGCATGCCTGGTGGATTCGGCCGAGCACGCGACGGAGTGCGGCGTGGCGTCTATCGCGTCGTTGTGCGTGCCTGGCAGGAAGATGTTACGAGAGAGGCGCTTCATTCCGCTCGTGATCTGATTCTTTCGGCCATGCAGAATCCCGATGAACCCGATTACACCCCGTATGATGTCGCCGCGGCGGTCGGACGTCTGCGCGATCTGGCCAATCGTGAATTTCTCGGCCCCAGTACGGCAAGCATCGTCGAGGCAGCCGAGGACCGTCAGATACCGGCCATTCGTTTATCCGAAGGCAATCTCGTGCAGCTCGGTTACGGAAAGGCCTCACGTCGCATCTGGACGGCCGAGACCGATCTGACAGGCGCCATCGCCGAGACGATCAGCCGCGACAAAGAGCTGACGAAAAGCCTGCTCGGCTCCTGCGGGTTACCCGTTCCGGAGGGTTATCCGGTGGACGGCGCGGCGCAGGCGTGGTTTCAGGCGCAGTCGCTGGGGCTGCCCGTCGTTATCAAACCAAACGACTCGAATCGCGGCAGAGGCGTGTTTATCGGTCTCAGCACCGAAGAGGAAGTGAAGCGCGCCTACGGGATCGCCGTCTCAAAAGGCAGAGGCAGCGGAGTTCTTGTGGAGCGGTTGATTCCTGGCCTTGAACATCGACTGCTTGTGGTCGGGAATCGTATGGTTGCGGCCACCCGCGGCGAAACGATCAGCGTCATCGCGGACGGAGCCTCGACCGTCGTCGAACTCATCGAGGCGCAGCTGAACAGCGATCCGC
This sequence comes from Leptonema illini DSM 21528, assembly GCF_000243335.1. Taxonomy (NCBI): domain Bacteria; kingdom Pseudomonadati; phylum Spirochaetota; class Leptospiria; order Leptospirales; family Leptospiraceae; genus Leptonema; species Leptonema illini. The sequence continues at coordinate 3,751,805 of NZ_JH597773.1, forward strand.
GAAGAGGCGACACCGAAGACTATCCGCTCTCTCGCATCGAGGTTAACTCGGCCCTGCGTATGGAGCTTTCGCGTCAGGGCTTGCACGAAGATTCCATTCCAGCAGAAGGCCGTTCCGTCTTGATCCAGCGCAACGGCAACCATGCCATCGACGTCACCGACCAGGTTCATCCTCAAACGGCGCAGATGGCGACGCTTGCCGCACGTATCATCGGCCTTGATATCGCCGGCATCGACGTAGTCGCAGAGGATATTGCAAGGCCTCTTGCTGAGCAGCGCGGCGCCATCGTAGAGGTGAATGCCGGTCCGGGCTTGCTCATGCATCTGAAACCGGCGCAGGGACAGCCGAGGCCGGTCGGCCGTGCTATTGTCGATCATCTATTTCCTGCCGATACGACGGGCAGGATCCCCATCATCGGCATAACGGGCACATCGGCGACGACGGAAACGGCCATGCTTGTGGCGCACCTGCTTTCTCTGAGCGGACGCATGGTCGGTATGTCATGTGCGAACGGGGTTAGCTATGATCGCCGTTTCTTGAAGAAGACAAACCCCTCGCACTGGAAGTCGGCGCGTCAGATATTGCTGCATCGCGCCGTCGAGGCTGCCGTCATCGAAAGCGACATGAGAACGATCGCCGCAGAGGGGCTTGCCTATGATCGATGTCATATCGGAGTAATGACGTCCTTCTCGGGTTCAAAGCCGCTTACCGATCTGGGCATACCCGACGAAGAGGAGCAGATCTTTCGCGTCTTGCGAACACAGATCGACGTCGTCCTCTCAGGAGGCTATTCGATCCTCAACGCAGACGACGAAAAGGCAGTGGAGATGTCATCACTCTCGGACGGCGAAGTCATCTTTTTTTCGGCGCAGCCGGATAACCCGACTGTTAATGATCACCTTTTTCAGGGTGGTACGGCGGTGCTCTTGCGCGATAATGAGATCGTTATTCATGCAAAAGGAGAGAACCGATCCGTTTCTGGCTATGACATGGCGCTCTTTGAAGGGGCAGGGGCCGCTGTTCCGGTGGCAAGCGTACTTGCCGCAATCGCCGTAGCGCACGCCATGCAGTTATCGGATGAATTGATCGTCGCCGGTTTGCAGACTTTTACACAGCGACCGGCACCGGTGGAGATCTGAACTATGGAAATTTCCCGAATCCGAGCCCTGCGCGGACCGAACCTCTGGACCCGCAACACCGCCATTGAAGCGGTCATCACCTGTAGCGAGGCGGAGTTATCCATCGAGCGTCTTCCGGAGTTTGAGCGGGCGCTTCGCGAGCGATTTCCCGATCTGCCGGCATTTCGTCCTGATTCTGATGGGCTCGTGTCTCTTGCTCATGTCGTCGAAATCGTGACGCTTTCTATACAGACGATGATTGGATGTCCGGTTACGTTCAGCCGCACATCGAGAACCGTCGAGCCGGGCGTCTTTCAGGTCGTGGTCGAATACGACGAAGAATCGATCGGCAGACAGGCTATCGAACTTGCAGAGCAGCTCTGCCGCTCTGCCGGCACTGGAGATAGCTTCCCTCTTTCGGCTGCGCTTGAGCAATTGAAAGAGCGCTATGAGGATCTTCGCCTGGGACCGAGCACCGGATCAATCGTCAATGCCGCTCTGGCCCGCGATATTCCTATCCGTCGCCTGACCGAGGGCAGTCTCGTTCAGTTCGGATGGGGTAGCCGTCAGCGTCGCATCCAGGCGGCCGAAAGCGATCGCACAAGCGCCATCGCCGAGGCCATAGCTCAGGATAAAGAGTTAACCAAAAAGCTTCTTCGCGCCGCCGGTATTTCCGTTCCGCGCGGACGCCCCGTCGATAACGAAGCGGACGCCTGGCAGGCCGCACTCAGCCTGGGCGGTCCCGTCGTCGTCAAACCGCAGGACAGCAATCAGGGGCGAGGGATTTCGGTGAACGTCATCGGCGAGCAGGCCGTCATAGCCGCCTATCGACGGGCCGCAGAAGTCAGCACGGATGTTCTCGTCGAAGAATATCTTCCAGGGCTCGATCACCGCTTCCTTATCGTCGACGGCCGATTGATCGCCGCCGCACGTCGCGAGCCGCCTCAGGTTACGGGCGACGGGTCGTTAACCATAGCGCAGCTTGTGGAACAGGTGAACGCCGATCCGCGGCGCGGAAGCGGGCATGCCACTTCGCTTACTAAGATTCCTCTCGACGCCATCGCCGTCAGCTGCCTCGCCGAACAGGGGTACGGCGTCGATTCGGTTTTGCCGCTCGGCGTGCGTGTGTATCTGCGTAATAATGCTAACCTTTCAACGGGTGGTACGGCCACGGACGTCACCGACGACGTGCATCCGGAGCTGGCCGCCTCAGCCGTCGCCGCCGCCCATGCCGTCGGTCTTGATATCTGCGGTATCGACGTCGTCTGTGAGACGGTTTTGCGGCCGCTTGAAGATCAGGGAGGCGGAATCGTCGAGGTGAATGCAGCGCCGGGACTGCGCATGCATCTTACTCCATCGTTTGGTAAAGGGCGCCCGGTCGGAGAGGCGGTGATTGCTATGATGTTTCCCGATCCGGGTGATAACGGGCGTATTCCCGTCGTCGCCGTCGCCGGCACAAACGGGAAGACGACGACCGTCCGGCTCATTGAGAACATCCTTTCGCGAAACGGATACCGGACGGGCATGACGACGACGGACGGCATCTACGTCGAAGGACAGCGCATCGATACGGGAGATTGCAGCGGACCGCGCAGCGCGCGAAACGTGCTCCTGCATCCCGACGTCGATGCCGCCGTATTTGAAACGGCGCGCGGAGGCGTTTTGCGCGAAGGCCTCGGCTTTGATCGATGCAACGTCGCCGTCGTCACGAATATCGGACAGGGCGACCACCTGGGATTGAACTATATCACGACGGTGGAAGATCTTGCCGTCGTTAAGCGCGTCATCGTCGAGAACGTCGCGCCGACAGGTTATGCCGTCTTGAACGCCGCCGATCCGATTGTTGCGGCTATGGCCGAGAGCTGTCCGGGCTCCGTTATCTTTTTTGCTCGTGACCGCATGCATCCGACGCTTGTGGCGCATCGAGCGAACGGGCGCAGGGTCGTCTATGTCGATCAGAGCGACATCGTCGCCTCTGAAGAAGGGTTCGAACACCGGTTACCGTTATCGGCCATTCCCATCACGCGAAGCGGAAGCATCGCTTTTCAGGTTGAAAATGCAATGGCGGCGACCGCAGCAGCATGGGCCCTCGGTCTGAGCTGGGATGTGATTGCCGGCGGACTTGGCGCTTTCGTGAATGATGCGGTGAGCGCTCCGGGACGCTTCAACGTCTTTCATTACGGAGGGGCGACGCTCATCGCCGATTACGGTCATAACGCCGACGCCATCGCCGCACTGGTTCAGGCTGTAAACGCCATGCCTTCGCGCAGACGATCGGTCGTGATCAGCGCGGCGGGCGATCGTCGCGATGAAGACATCCGCCGACAGACCGAGATTCTCGGACACAGTTTTGACGACGTCATATTGTATGAAGATGCCTGTCAGCGCGGACGTCATGACGGCGAGGTGATGGCCCTGCTTCGCGAAGGCCTGAAAGGATGCAGTCGCACGGAGCGTGTCGAAGAGATACAGGGAGAATTCGTCGCCATCGACCTTGCGCTCAGCCGGTTGCAGCCGGGCGACCTCTGCCTGATCCTTATCGATCAGGTCGAAGAGGCCCTTGAGCACATCGATAGAAGGTTAGCCGAGGTGGCGGGGTCTGGCGCCGCCTGACCTCAGTACCCGATCCTCTTGAAATATTCTTCAAGAGGCTGCATCTTCTGGCGTCTGTATAACTTAAGAGCGAGATCGGTGCGGTTCGTGAAGATGCCGTCGGTACCGAAAAAACGAAGAAGACGCATCTGCCAGGGCTTGTTCAGCGTATAATGATGCACGAGCACGCCGTTCCGGTGCGCCTCTCCCGTGCGCCACGGCCAGGCCTGATATCCCGACGGACCGAGATCGGCGTCATACTTCTTTGCGATGGCGATGAGTTCGTTCCATCCGCCTTTTTTCTCTTCGAGCTCTTCGTCAACGAGGTAGATACGCGGCACGTTCGGAGCGAGATCTTTCATGATGCGGATGCTTTCATCTTCGAACGATTGCAGAATGACGCGTGCCGGACCGTCGGCGATACGCACGGGAGCGGGCTCGACCTCGCCATCGCCGTCTTCGAGCGGATCGACGTCGATGTCGTTGCCGACTTCAATGGATTCCATTGACGCACCGTCTTCGATCCATCCGCGCGATTTCAGAAGATCGATGATCTCTTTTTCGATGCCCGGATAACGCAGAGCGGATTTCGTTTCAAGATAAAGACCGGGGCGGTTGTCATGGCTTTCGGCGATGTCGATCAGCTCTTCAAGCGTCAGGATCTTCAGTTCGTGAAAGGTTTCGCGGGCGCGATCGGGATTCTTCTCGTTGAACCAGGTGCCGATGTCGAGCATCATCAGTTCGGCGTAGGTGAACTTATCGATCGAATCCATCTCGCGTCCCGGAAAGACCTGCGCCGCATCGGTGTTGCGATCAAGCGTGTCGTCGTGAAAGCAGACGAGAACGCCGTCGGCCGTGCGCTGAATGTCGGCTTCAAGATAGTCCGCTCCCATCTCAAGAGCGAGTCTGTAGGCCGGATCGGTTGCCTCGGGCGCAAGATCAGAGACGCCGCGATGCGCCATGATAGCGAGATAGGGGATGCCTTTTTTCTCAGCGATGCGCCGCCCTTCGCCTTTGCGATTCAATAGAAAGTAGGCGGCGGCGATGCCCGACGCCGATAGAACGATGATGGCTGCCAGTACTATTAACATACGTCTCATTCCCTGTCTCCGATTTCAAGGTTATCAATCAGTCGCACGCCTTCTGTGTAGGCGGCGACGGCGACGACCGTATCGTCGTTTACCGTGCTTACCGGCTGCAACGTCGTGCCGTTTACGAATTCAATATACTCGACGCGATTGAGCGAGCCCGTCTCAATCACATCCCATGCGATCTCTTTCAACTCGCCCGGATCTCGCTTCCCTTCTACATACGATTTTTTCACGATTTTCAGGGCGCGATAGATCATCGTTGCATGTTTGCGCCCCTTTTCGCTGAGTCGCACGTTGCGCGAACTCATCGCAAGGCCGTCGACTTCTCGTATTAAAGAACATCCGACGATTTCGGTGGGCACGGATAACTCATAGGCCATGCGTTTGATGACGGCAAGCTGCTGATAGTCCTTCTTTCCAAAGAAGGCCCTGTCGGGCGAGAAAAGCTGTAACATCTTGAGAACGACGAAAAGCACTCCGTCAAAATGGCCGGGACGGTATTTGCCGCAGAGCTGCGATGTGAGATCGGGCATCTGCATCTTCAGCAGAGGCTCGCCGAACGGGTACATGTCATCGGCCGTAGGCAGAAAGACGAGATCGACGCCGGCCTTCTCAAGCATGCTCAGATCGCGTTCCGTATCGCGCGGATACTTACGCAGATCTTCGGGATCATTGAATTGCAGCGGATTCACGAAGATGCTGACCATCGTAATATCGCAGGCGGTCTTGCTCTGATTGACGAGCGAGATATGACCGTCGTGCAAATAGCCCATCGTCGGCACAAGGCCCGTCGTTTTGCCTTCGCGCTGATAGGCCTGGATTTGCAGCCGCAGCTCTTTCTGGTTCTGGATGACTCTCATGTGCGCTATTCTTCGAAACTGAGCAAAGCCCGTCTGTTTACAACTTCTTTTCGGCGCTCAGATACACGCGCGAAGACGGCGTCTTGTGAATCGTCGCTGCCAGCTTGCGTGACGCTTCGATGACGGCATCCAGATCGACGCCCGTTTCATAGCCCGAGCGATGCAGGGCGTAGAGCAGATCTTCGGTGGCCAGATTGCCGGCCGCACCGCGCGCATACGGACATCCGCCCAGGCCGCCTGCGGACGAGTCGAAACGCCGCATACCGTATTCAAGCGAGCGAAAGATAAGCGAAAGCGCCGTGCCGCGCGTATCGTGATAATGACCTGCCAGCCTGTCCACCGGCACATGCGGAATCAGCAGATCGAGAAGACGCGAAAGATCGTCCGGAACGGCCACACCGATCGTCTCGCCGAGGGAGATCTCAAAACACCCGACATCGAGCAGACGCTTGCAGACGTCGACCACTCGCTGCGGATCGACGGGCCCGGCATACGGACATTCGATGACGGTGCTGACGTAGCCGCGCACCGGTATGGCATTCTCGCCTGCAAGGCGGATAACGTCGGCGAAGCGATCGAAGCTCTCATCGACGGAGCATCCGATATTTTTCTGTGTGAAGGCATCTGAAGCCGCCGTGAAGACGGCCACTTCCTGAACCCTGGCTTCGAGAGCCGTCTGCATGCCTTTCAGATTCGGAACAAGAGCGGAGAGCGTCGTTTGCGAAAGGGCGTCGTCGCCTTGCTGCTCGTGACGCAGAGAGCGATAGAGCTCTTCGGCATCGGCAAGTTGCGGAATGCGATCCGCTCTTACAAAGGAGGTCGCCTCGATGCGACGCAATCCGGCATGAGCGAGGTCTTTGATGAATTGCAGCTTCGCGGCCGTGGGCACGCTGGTCTTTTCGTTCTGCAGTCCGTCGCGGGGGCCGACTTCGATGATCTGGATCTTTTTTTTCATAGGGGGATGGGCGGGGGGCAATATGCTTTCAGTGACACATGGTGGGCCTGAGCAAAAGTTCAGCGAGTCGGATGCCGATTTTTTTCGACGTCGCGTCGCTGTCGTGCAAAACCGTAGCGCTCTCGTTGAAACGGCAGCTGCTTCGATTCCAGTTTCAACAGAAAGTCCTTGCGCTTGAGCCCGCCGCCGAAGCCCGTCAGTTTGCCCGTGGAACCGGCGACGCGATGACAGGGAACGATGATGGCGACCGGATTGGATCCGCATGCGCCGCCGACGGCACGGGAGGCCTTCGGCTGGCCGAGCTCGTTTGCAATGTCGCCGTACGACTTCACGACGCCGAAGGGGATGGCCTCGAGGCGCTGCCAGGTGCGACGTCGGAACTCCGTCCCGTAGAGTCGAACGGGAACGCCGAAGTCCTGACGTTCGCCCTGAAAGTATTCGGCAAGCTCCACCACCGTTTGTGCAAGCAGCCGCTCTTCGTTCGCCGATTCGGGCAGCGCAAGCAGCGAGTAGAGGGCGTTGTCGGTGAAGAAATCCGACATCTCAAGGTCGTCGAAATCCAGTCGGATGACGGCATCGTCTTCGATGTCAATATGCAGTGGCCCGACGGGCGAGCTGACCGTGGCGTGAAGCATCGCCTACAGCAAAGCAACTGCAGCAGGGGATGTCAAGCGGTCGGTTAAAGCGTCAATTCGGAAAGAAGATCGTCGAGGAAGCGCCTGACGGCCTCCCTTTCTACGGGGCCATATTTCTTCAAACGATTCAGCAATCGCTTGTCCCGAGATTCGTGGAATTGTTGGTGGGCGCCGTGGATGGCTCGGCCGGCATCGGTAAGGCCAAACAGAACTTCTTTCTTATTGTGGGGCTTTCTGTAGGTTTCGATCAGGTTCTTTTCGAGCAGGCGCGCCGAAATCTTCGAGATGGCGCTCTTCGTAAGTCCCGTCAGCTCGGCAATCGTCGTCAGGTTGGACTCCGGATGACTGCCGATACAATCGATCGCATGCAGCTCTGAAATCGAAAGATTCTGAAAATCCTCATCGTAACCTTTTTCGCGTATCAGATCGACGATAACATGTTTATGCTGCTCCTGAAAGGAGCGATACTGCTCGAAGAGCGTTCCCAGTCTCTTGATGAGATCGCGGCCTTCTTCCCGGCTTTCTTGAGACTTTCGGTTCATGGCGATCGAAGGACATCCCAGAAACAGAAATCTTTACAATTCGTAAACCTTTTCTCGAAAAAGCGGCTTTTTCTGTAAGGCGCCGTGGACCGTAGAAAAACCTCCCTGCGAACCGTAAAATTGTTGACACGGAAACAATATGCCGTTCCTGATTGCAGGAAAATAGTTTCCGAGGAAACAATATGTGTCTGGAGGGTTCCATGAGAACGGTTATCGTCTTCAATCACCCCTACGAGGGTAGCTACTGCAACGCCATCTTGAAGTCCGTCATGAACGGACTGCATAAAGCGGATCAGGACGTCGATCTGATACACCTCGATAACGACCGCTTCGACCCCGTTATGACGAAAGAAGATCTGAAGGCCTTTCTGGATCGAAAGCCCGTCGATCCGGTCGTGTTGAACTATACGGAGCGCCTGGCCAGGGCCGATCATCTTATCTTCATCTTCCCCATCTGGTGGGAGATGATGCCCGCATTGACGAAGGGCTTCATCGACAGGGTCATCTTTCCCGGCGTGGCCTTTGAATTCAAAGAAAAGGGACACGGCATGAATCCGCTTCTCAAGAACCTGAAGGGCGTCACCGTTATCACGACGATGAACACTCCGCGCCTTCTCTATCGCCTTCGCTACGGCAACGCAGTGAAAAAGGCGCTGTTGACCGGAACCTTCTTCAAGCTCGGCTACAGAAATCTGAAGTGGATTAACCTCAGCATGGTGAAGTCGGCTTCGGATAAAAAACGCAGGAAGTGGCTGAACGACATCGAAGCGAAATTCGCATCACCGAATTGAAGACATGTCTGTAAGGAAAACTCTAACTCTACAAGGAGAAGTAAGATGAAGAAGAAGCAGAACTATAGCATTCCCATGGCCATTCTGTATATCGGACTTGCCGTTACGGGGATCATCATGTTCTTTCACGTTGATACGCCGGGCATGCAGATCCTGCATGAAATCTTCGGACTGATCTTCGTCGCTTACGCGGGCATGCACATCTTCCTGAACTGGAGAGTGCTTCGCAGCTATTTTCCGCATACGACCGTACGCATCCTCGCCGCAGTCTTTCTGGTCCTCGGTATCGGTGTTTATGTATACGGAGCCATGAATGGTCGCAATCCGCTCCAGACGGCGGCCTTTGAAATTCCGAATGCGCCGATATATGTCGTAGCCGATCTGCTCAGGCTCGAACACCATCAGGCAGTGCAGGCTTTACAGAACGAGACGGGAGTACCGGTGCAGGCCGACGATACGATCCTCGCCGTTTCGGCAAAAAGCGGCAAGGATTTTCACGATCTCATCGCCGCATTGATCGAGGAGAGGGAGAAGTAGGTCACAGCAAAGCCAGGCTGGGCGTGGGATGTCAAGCGGCTACTTCAGATGTTCGGCAAGAACTTTCTTTGCATACGTCTGCCATGCCGTGTAGCCTTCCTGCCGAGCCTTCTCCTTTAACCGCTGCAAGAAGTTGGCAGAGAAGCGAATAGATACCAGCTCTTCTTTTTCTGCCTCCGGTTTTCTGGGGCGACCGACGTGTCGCTTAACGGCAATGGCAAGCTTCTTATGCTCGCTCTTGCTTACCGGGCGCAGCGATGCAATCTGCTCTTCTGTCAGTTCGGGCATCGAATCAAAGTCGTAGCCTTTCCACGGCTCTTTTTTCTTTGCTACTGAGTTTGCGCGCCGAGATGATCCGGATGACTTCTTCATTGTCTTACCGTTTCGTCAGTATTTGGTCGACCGAGAATTCGGGAAAAAGGGAACGGCCACGATATTCTTGCCGCTCACCTTTTTTCGTGGGAGTGGAAAGATGATGCTTGAATCGGCCGGTTCATCAAGATACAGAGATAGAGCCTCTATCATGTTCTTCTCGAGATCGGGTATTGAATCAGCCTGCGTCATACAGCCCGGTAGTTCCACACATTCAGCCCAGAGCCCATCTTGATCTTTATGGATGCGAAAATGGTATTGCATCGTTACCTCTCGCTTTGTCACAAACTTTTTAAAAGCTCTTGTTGGATCGTGACGTAGTATGCGTTTTTTAGAAATCAGATCTGTTAATAACCGTTGAGACGGTTTGTTCGACCGCTACTCGGCCCGAGCCGGCAATTATGGTTTTTGTGCGCCGCACAAGCAAGGTTAAGATCGTCCTTCTCTTCGACCGAACACAATTCGTTTTTCGTATTAGTGTCCCCTGATTGTGATATTCTTCTCCTTTACCCTATCTGATGAATGTCAAGATTGATTTCTTACCTTGATTTGGTAGGGAGAACAGGGAGAATGACTTTTTAAGGTGGTCAAGGTGTCGGTCCAGAGGAAAACCAAGGTGCTGCATGCGCCTGAAAGCAAGCTGAATGGATTTAAAAGGGGAAACACCAAAACATCCAGTTTTGGTGTTTCTAAACGCGAGAGTCATGATTCATCAACTTTTTATTCCCGATTTCGGGCACCGTTGCTTTCCAATGATGAAATTATCAACAGGCTTGAATCTGTTGATCAAATTATCTGCGGTGATGCAAGGAAGATGCGGGTTTTGCCGGACAACTCCATTGCCCTGGTTGTTACATCTCCCCCATACTTTGTCGGTAAGGCGTATGAAGAGATTACACGCGGCTCGAAACAACCTACTACTTATTCGTCTTACCTGAAAATGTTGCATTCAGTCTTCGCCGAATGCTATCGGGTTCTGGAGCCGGGGGGAAGAATTGCAATCAATGTCGCCAACTTGGGAAGAAAACCATACAGATCATTGTCAACGGACATTATCAGAATCTTGCAGGAGGAACTTGGTTTTTTGCTGAGGGGGGAGATAATATGGCAAAAAGCCGCGGGGGCTTCCGGTAACTGTGCTTGGGGGAGTTTCGCGAAGGCTACGAATCCAGTTTTGCGAGATCTTTCGGAGCGTATTATCGTCGCATGCAAGGGTCGTTTTGATCGAGCTATTGCACCTAAAAAGCGAGAAAAGCTTGGGTTGCCGTTTGAGAGCACCATTAGCAAAGAAGATTTCATGAGCTGGACACTGGATATATGGTCAGTGCCTCCCGAAAGCGCCAAACGAATAGGTCATCCCGCGCCATTCCCTGTGGAAATCCCTCGACGATTGATTGAGTTGTATACTTTCAAAGACGATATAGTACTGGATCCCTTTATGGGTTCTGGCTCCACAGCCATCGCTGCCATAAAGACCGGGCGACATTATTTTGGCTATGATCTTGAACCTGATTACTGTCGTTCGGCTGCGGTGCGTATTGACCGGGAAAAGAACAATTGATGCAGGATAACCGTGTCCAGCTTGAGAACAAAAATTACTGAGTTGACTACTGGCATGGGAATGCTGGGCCATGATTCAGTGGAAAAGGCCTTTGCCAGTCGCTCGCCTGTATTGGTTAATATTGCACCCGATCAATGGAATGAATTGGAGTTGGCCTATGCAAATGGTGGATTTAAGCAGGATTTCGAAAGTGCGTTTGGAAACGGGCAGGCATTTCTCCGTGCCAGTAGAGGGTTACGAAATCGCCCGCCACTAAGGATAGAGTGGAAAGGTGAGCACAAAAGTCGGGGTGATGAATCTGTTCCTGTCGACTTAAGAGTCGATTATGTTTACTTGATAAGCTGTAAGTATTTATCAAAAGTCCTGCATAACTCTTCGCCCACCAGGTTATTCCGTCATATGCTGCGTTCAAATGTCCAGATCCAATCGGAGGATTGGTACGATACTGTTGCGCCCGGCGAATTGCAGGCATTGTATGAACAAACCCAAAAAGCTTGTAAAAATAAGAACCTTGATCTGCCCAGTGCAGTGAGCGAGCTAAAAACGCAGCAAAGAAAGAACTTGCAAGAAGCCTTTCCTAAACCGTGGCCTGAAGCTGTTCAATCGGCGTATAAGGATCTTTGCGTCAAAGTATCAGATGTAACGGCCAAGCTATGGAAAGAAAATCTTGGCGATCGAAATGAACGGTTGAATCTTTTTTGGCGCCTTTTGCGCTTTGGGTCGGCACCTTACTTCGTGTTAGGAGCCAGTGATAAAGAATCAATTAACTTGCTAATCGCTACCGCTTGGGATTGGAGTCGACGATATCAGTTGCTCGATATTGAAATAAGCTCAAAGCATGCTGGCCAGCCAGTGGTTTCGTGGAAGTGTGCTGTGCATGATCGACTTGTGTCTGGGGATTTTGAAATCGACGGTCATGTCGAGATACGCTGGAGTCACGGTCGTTTTTGCGGCCCTCCGGAGGCAAAAATTTATCTAGACACGGACCATAAACTGGTCCCCGGTTATTGGCCAATAACCGATTAAGCACCGCCCCGCCTTCACTTCGGAACGGTCGTCTTTCCGCTCAGCACGAAGTCGAGGATGTTCTCGGCCGTACGCATGACGATGCGCTGCACGTCCTGAAAGCCGGCAAAGCCGCCGTAGTACGGATCTGGAACATCGGGAATAGGATCGCTTTCGCGTTGCGGATCAAATGTGCGAAAGAGTACGACCTTCTTGCGATCGGCATCGTTCGTCGCCATCGACAGAAGATCACTCAGGTTCTTATGATCCATGGCGAAGATCCAGTCGAACTTATCGAAGTCTTCGACCTCGAACTGGCGGGCCAGCGAATCAAGCGTGACGCCTTTTTCGCGCGCCGCTCTGCGCGTATCAGGATGCGGACGTTCGCCGATGTGAAACGACGAAGTGCCTGCCGAGTCGACGACAAAGCGTGAGAGCATCTCGCGTTCCTGTATCAGATGCTTGAAGGCTCCTTCGGCGGCCGGAGATCTACATATATTACCGTGACAGACAAAGAGTACGCGAAGGGGCTTCTGTTCGCTCATGATTCCACCTGAATAAGATATGGCCGATTGTATTACGGACGGCCTGCCTCTGTCAATAGAGAATCATTGCCAGGCGCTTTCGAACCTCGTTCACAACGGGATGATTCTGTCCGAGGATACGAAAGCATGAAATCAGATCGGCTTTGAACTCAGCCTGACGTGTCGGATCTTCTTTCACTCGCTGTAGCAATGCCTCCAGTACATCGGCAGCCTTTGCTTCGTTGAAAAGCCCTTTTAACACGTCGAGCGATTCGGCAAGCGCCTCCGCTCCGCCTTCACTATGTCGGTGCATGTATTCTTTCAGCGCAAGAGCGGCATCGCTGAACGGGCTGCCGACTTCGGGAATGCGGCCGAGAACGTTCTGTAGCATCTGTGCATCGTCAAGCACGGCGGGCATCGCGCCCCAGAGGATGGCCTCGGCATCGGCGCCGCTGCGATTCTCGGCGAGGATCTGTCGCACGGCGGCCATCGGATCAGACGAGGCAAGGCCGATCAGCTCCTCCCGACTCTCGTCGCTGATATGCTTTTCGAGGAACTTACGCAGATGCGGCTCGGGAAGCGCTCCGGTGAAGGTATCGACAGGCGCTCCGCCCGAGAAGAGAATACAATGGGGAATGCCCGAGATGCGGAACTGAGCGGCCAGCGCCTGTTCTTCGTCGGTGTTGACCTTAACAAGCTTCCACTTACCGGCGTATTCTTTTTCGAGCTTTTCAAGGACGGGTCCGAGCATGCGACACGGACCGCACCAGGGGGCCCAGAAGTCGACAAGGACGGGCTGATCTTTTGACGCCTCAAGGACGTCGGTTTGGAAGGATTGCTGATTCGATTCGATCATACCCCCAGGGAGTATGAAATCGGTGAGATCGTCAAGCAGAAAAAGGGCGTCTCATCGCTTTCTTTGCCGACAATAGAAGCGTATTATGTCAGAAGCTCCCCGGACCCGTGATCTGCTGCGCATGGTGCGCTGGAGGATCGAGCCCTTTGCCGTCCTGCTTGTCGCCTTCGCCGTCGTTTTCTATCTGAACGTTCTCGTTCATGGCGATCCGTCGCGTCTTTCCAGCGGAGCTCTGCTCTATGCAGCAGGCTGGAACTTTCTACTCGCTCTTTTTCTCACGTTGCTGCTTGAGCTGACCTACGCCGCCATCCGCATCGTTGGATCGCTCTTTCAGCGCACGGGCCGTCTTTGGACTTACAGCGTTCCTGCGTTAAGCGTCTTCTTTTTGATCGTCGAACCGATGTTCTCGTCCGGGGGTATTCTCGACGCGATCCTGAAAGATGCAGGCATGATCTCGTCGCTGTATCTGACGATGCTGATGTTCCTCTCGGTGGGCATCTTTCTACTGCTTGTGTATCTTCCTATCTTTCACGGGTTGAATGCGGCCTTTCTGCTCGCCTCGATTCTGCTTTCGCGTCTTCTGCTGTTGCCGCTGCAGAACCTTTTCTTTCCGCAGATTGCCGACTTCACGATCGGGCTCTTTCTGCTCTTTGTCGTGATCGCCTTTTCACTGGCCGCGCTGTTTTATCTTTATCTGCAAACGCGTCGCCGTATCGGATTGTCTCCGCATTATGAGCGCTTCGCTCCTGACCGATTATGGTTCTTCGCCCTTCTGCCCGTGATCGCCTTTTCGGTATTCGGTCTCGTTTATCTTCGGGGCGAGCAGCGCGTCTTTCATCCGTTGCTTGATATCTTTTATCTGAACCTCATCGGATCGTTATCCGTCGCCCTGCTCACGCTTTTCACCATGCTGCGCTTTGAGGCGCGAAACGGACGGGCCCTGCGCCTGCCGGCGTCTCGTTCCGCTCTCTTTCTTGCCGTCGTCCTCTTCTCGACGGTGACCGGGCTCGTTCGCAGCTATCAGCCCGACTACGTCTTTTTCGCGAGAGAAACGGCAGCCGGTCGTTTTCTTGAATTGATTTCTGTGCTGGCCGACGGCGATCTTGACGGCAACTCCGTGTGGCCGGGACAGGATAGCGACGATAACAATGCCGGCGTGCGTCGCGAAAGCAAGGGCGAATATCGCAGCAATGCGCTCGATCTCAAGCCGTCGGGTTATCCGGGCGTGGATCGCATCCTGATCACCTTCGTTATCGACGGCGCCGTTCTTGAGAATCCGGTCTATGCTACGGATCGGGACGAGGCGGCCGGAGCCGAGCCCGGTCTGCAATCCGTAGCCCCTGAGGGCATGCGTTACTGGATGCAGCCTTCAAATCAACCGGAGCGGTCGTTGCGTGCTCTGTTGCAGGGGCTCAGCTCGTTTGAAGAGGTGCACGGCGTGGAGCGTCGAAGCCTGCTGTCTTTTGCCGCCGAAGACGGCTATCGTACGCTCTGCTTTGGATTCGACGACGGTTCGAATTACTTCTTGCATGATCATCCGGCAAGGCTTGATGCCGGATGCCAGGTTTTCGAGTCTCTTCCCGTTGCAGATTCGGCTAACTTCGAGGCCTGTATCGCCGATTCGTTGCAGGCGGCCGAAAAGCTGATTGCTCAGTATCGCGAAAAATATACGTTTGCGTGGCTGCATATCGATACGCGACGCTGCATGGGACGCGAAGGACTGACGTCGGCCGATAAACGCCTTGCGCTCACGAAAGTACTCGACGATCTGAAATCGCCTGTGTCCCCATATCGCTTTCTGTCTGATCCGACGCGACGATTGCTTGGCGTCATCATGGAGACGGGATATCTTCCGTATTTTTACGTTTCGGCTCGCGACGAGTTCTGGCGCGCAAAACGAGGGGCGACGCTTTACAGCGAGATCCTTTCAGGCCATCTGTTTTTCATGCGCTGGTATTTTGCCGATATGCTTGAAGAAGCGTCGGATGATGAAGAAGATCCGGCGAACGTTCTGCGAAGCGCCGAACAGCTCTATCAGCGAAACGGCGCCGCCGACATGAACGGCTGGGTTTTTTTACAAGAAGCGCCCGATGAAAGCGTACGCTGGTTTCGCGAGACGATCGGTCTTCAGGGGACCGAGCATCGTCTGCCGGCGATGATGCTCTATTATGATGCCCGTCGTCGTCGGCTCGTCTACTCGCACGGCATGTGGAACCGGACCGTGGAGTTTCAGAGCCGGGAGCGACTGAACGAAGAAGAGCCCGCCGACGGCTCAGGCGCCGACGGCGCGGACGGCGCGGAGCCGGGCGCCCTCGAAAGGCGTCTGCAACGCTGAAGCACAGGCTCTGCCCGACCGATGGGCTCCGGGGAGTGGCGTTTACGGCGCCCCGCCCGGACGGTTAACCCGCAGCCTTAACGATTCCGTAGAAGCTATCGGCCTTCAGGGCGGCTCCGCCGATCAGACCTCCGTCGATGTCGGGCTGTGCGAGCAGGCCGGCGGCGTTGTCGGGCTTCATGCTTCCACCGTAGAGGATGCGCATTCCATCGGCGACGGCAGCAGAGAAAAGCGAGGCGATCGTTTTACGAATAAATGCATGCATCTCCTGCGCCTGCTCGGGCGTGGCGTTGCGTCCGGTGCCGATGGCCCATACCGGTTCGTAGGCAAGCACCGTATGCCCGGCGTCTTTCATGCCGGCGAATCCGCCTTCAAGCTGCTTCTTCACGACATCGAAGGCCCGGCCGCCATCGCGTTCTTCAAGCGTTTCGCCGATGCAGAAGATTGGAACAAGTCCGCCTGCAAGGGCCTTGATCAGCTTCTTGTTCACCGTGGCGTCGGTTTCATGAAAGTAGGTGCGTTGTTCGGAGTGTCCGATGATGACGTGTGTGCAGCCGGCATCAAGCAGCATATCGGCCGAGATCTTGCCGGTGAAGGCGCCCTGATCCTCCCAGTGAAGATCCTGCGCTCCAAGGTGGATGGAACTTCCTTTAAGTGCGTCGCGAACAGGAATAAGTGCGGTGTAGGGAGGACATACGACGATCTCTGCGGCTTCCTTTCCGCTCACCGTCTTTTTCAGAGCGTCGGCGAGCACTACGGCCTGCGAAGGGGTCTGGTTCATCTTCCAGTTTCCGGCAATCAGTTTCTTTCTCATGCCTCCGATTCTACTGCTCGATAGAGAGAGGCAAGCGCTTTCCTTTGCCTCAAGCTTGTCCATGCAGAGATTTCGAGATGTGAATTTCTCTTGTCAATGATCGGCGATCTCTGAAGACGGAGGGATGCTGTTACGCATCGGACAGCGACTGTATGCCCGTCTGCGCGTAACCAGTCCTCTGCACGTTTATCTGTACGCGATCCTGATCGGGTTGACGACGGGTCTTTTTGGACTCCTGTTCAATCATATTCTGCATCTTGTTCGCGATGCTATCTTTCTTCACGGCATAGGGCTATCGCTTCCGAATCCGCGAGGCGAAGGTGTTGCCGGTCTTGCCGTCGTTCCGTTTTCGCCGTATCTGCTTTTTATCGCTCCGGCGATCGGCGGCCTTTTCTCGGGCGTCGTGACGACATATTTCTGTCATGATGCCCGCGGAGGCGGAACAGACGCCATCATCCGAGCCTTTCATTCCGAAGGGGGGCGCATCGGTGGACGGGTTCCTTTCTTTAAATCGCTGGCAACGATCTTTACCGTCGGCTTCGGCGGAAGCGCGGGCAAAGAAGGGCCGATCATGCAGATCGGAGCCGGCATCGGTTCTTTTTTCGGTAAGATATTGAACGTCGGGGATCGCGCCCACCGTTCGATGATGCTTGCCGGAGTGGCGGCCGGACTGGCCACAGTTTTTCGCGCACCATTTGGAGGAGCGTTAACCGCAGTCGAGGTCGTGTATCGCGAAGATATAGAGAGCGACTCGCTTCTGCCGGCGATTCTTTCGGCCGTCTCTGCCTACATGGTCGTGCGCGCCTTTCAGGCCGATGCGGCCATGTTCGTCGTTCCTCCCGTTCACCTGAATACCTTTTATGAGCTGCTCTTTTATGTTCTGCTCGGTCTTGTATGTGTCGGCACCGGCTATCTTTTCACGGCCTATTTTCGATTGGTGCGGCGAGTTTTCGAGAACTGGAACGTGCATCCTATTCTCAAGCCGGCTGCGGGCGGTCTTGTCGTCGGGTTAGCCGCCGTATTCTTCCATGATTCGATCGGCGATGGACTTGGCGTATTACAAGAGGTTATCCTGGGACGCCGTCCCGATGCGGAGTGGTGGGGTGTGGCCGGGTTTTTTCTTTTTCTGGCCGGGCTGAAGATCATTACTACAAGCTTCACTGTGGCCACCGGCGGATCGGGCGGCGTCTTTACTCCTTCGCTTTTTATCGGCGGCATGCTCGGCGGCTCCGTCGGCGTCGTCGCACAGCATTTCTTTCCCGAGCTGCAGATCTCAGTCGTTTCGTTTATTATGGTGGGCATGGGCGGATTCTTTATCGGCGTGGCGCACGCTCCGATTGCCGGCATGGTGATGGTATGCGACATGGTGGGGAATTATACGCTTCTTCCGGCCCTGATGATCGTATCGGTGCTCTCGACCGTCATCTCGCGGTTTTCTATCTATGAGGGGCAGGTCGAGAACCGCTTTCATTCGCCGGCTCATTACTGGGATATGAATCTCAATCTGCTCTCGCAGATGAAGATCGCCAGCTTTACGAATCTGCTGCGGCATATAACCCTGGTCGAGCCGAGACGCCTCGTTCACGAGGTCGAGCAGGATGCCCTTGAACTGAAGGCCACCGACTTCGTCGTCGTGGGCAAAGGCGGCGCTTACGAGGGCATCTGCTCTCTGCGCCATTTCAGGCATACTCCAGAAACCGAAGAGCTGCGAACTCTGCTCACCGTCGCAGACGTTGCGCGTGAGGTTCGTCCGCTCAGGTTAACCGATACGTTCAGCGACGCCTTGCAGGTTATGATGGAAAACGAGATCGATAAGGCCGCCGTCGTCGGCGATCGCGACGAAGTTCTCGGTTATCTGCGCTTCGTCGACATTATGAAAGCCTACAATCAGCGCGTGAGGTAAGCTGTGAATATGGAACCCAATGGAATTCTTCCTGTCGTGTTAACCATCGCCGGATCAGACTCGGGCGGTGGCGCCGGTATTCAAGCTGATCTGAAAACATTTCAAGCCTTTCGGTGCTTCGGTACGAGCGTGATTACGGCCATCACGGCTCAGAATACGAAGGGGGTGACGGCCGTTCAGGGCATCGATGCCGACGTGGTCGCCGCGCAGCTTGAGGCCGTTCTCGACGATTTTCCCGTCAAAGCCGCGAAGACCGGCATGTTGTTTTCAGCGCCGATTATCAAGGCGATCAAGCGCGTCTGGCAGAAGCATACGGAGCGCATTCCGCTGGTTGTTGATCCCGTTATGGTCGCATCAACGGGCGCCCGGCTGCTCGAACCCGAGGCCGAGACGGCGTTAACCGATTTCTTGAAGCTGGCGCGCCTGATCACGCCGAACCTTCCGGAGACCGAATGCCTTCTCGGGCATACGATCAGCGGTGAATCGGGTATGAAAGAAGCGGCGCTGGAGCTCTATGACCGTTTTGGATCGTCCGTACTTGTTAAGGGTGGTCATCGCCTCGGCCTTGATGGTCGGGTGCTCGACGTGCTTTATGACGGCACAAAGTTCCTGACATTCACCTCAGAACGCTTGCCCGAGAAAAATACGCACGGAACGGGCTGCACGTTAAGCGCCGCCATTGCCGCCAATCTCGCCCTCGGCCTCGGCCTTCAAGAGGCGGTCGCCGGCGCTCGCGATTACCTGGTGGGGGCCATTAAGAATGCGCCGGGTCTTGGCGAGGGCTATGGCCCGCTCAATCATCTATGGCGAGATCTATAAGGGCATATCGTTTCATCACGGTCTTTTTCTTTCTCGCTCTTATCGGATGCGAGCAGAAAGTACCTACGGCTGCGGAGCCTCCGCACGCGAAGAGGTGGGGATACGTGATTCCGGAATCCTTTCTTGCATCGGATATCGAAAACCGTCTCTCTGCCTATGAGGTTCTCTGTATCGGCGTCTATCGCTTGAATGCAAGAGGCGAGCTCTATAAAACTCCGTCATTGTCGAAAGGCCAGCGGCAGATGCTTGTGCGGTTACAGAAGAAACGCCCTCTCTATCCGCTTGTCTCGTTGCGAAATGCACGGGAAGGTGCCCGCATGCTTGATGATCCGAGCATTGCGAAAAAGGCCGCCGCTGCTCTCGTAGCGCTCTTGAAACGAGAAGGCTATGATGGGCTTCATATCGATTTTGAGTATCTGACGGGGCGACACAGTAACGCCTTCGGATCCTTCTTGAGAATGCTCAAAGAGGATCCAGCCATGCGCGAAAGGACGTTAAGCATCGCCGCTTTTCCACCCCTGCACGGCAAACCGGAAGAGGCGGCCTTTTATGATCTGACTGTGCTGGCGCCCATTGTCGATGAGATCGTTTATATGACATATGATTATCACGTTCAGAAGCCCGGACCTGTAACGCACCTTTACTGGGTGCGGCAGAATCTTGATATCGTGCGGAAGTCCTTTCCAATGAAAAAGGTATGGCTCGGAGTACCTTCGTACGGCTATGAATGGAAAGGCCCTGGACGACCGCGAGCCGTCAGTGAGGCAGAAGGTCACAGACAGTGCGAGAAGTATGGCTGTGAGCGCCATGACTCCGGCATGTTGCGCGTGAAGCGAGAGGACCGCACCGTTTATTTTTCGGATGCAGAGCTGCGACAGAACATGGCCACGATTGCCGCGCAGTATCAGACGCTCGGCACGGCTACATGGCGAGTCGGATTCGAGCAATGAGCATGAACCGGATTGAACAAGAGCTGTATCGCCGCTTGCTGGACTTTCGTCTGGACGAGCCGGGAGTTCCCTTTGCCTATTCGGACCGTCTTGCACGAGAGAACGGCTGGAGCATGGCGTACACGTTTCGCGTCATTGCAGAATATCGTAAGTTCCTGTTTCTATGCTGCGTGATGGAAACGAACCCCACGCCTTCGGATCAGGTCGATCAGGCGTGGCATCTTCATCTGCTTTATACGAAGTCTTACTGGATCGATCTCTGCCGCCATACGATCGGTCGCGAATTGCACCATATACCCACTGAGGGCAGACAGGAGCGACAGAGGTTCGTCGAGCAGTATCTGAAAACGCTTGATACCTACCGTCAGTACTTTGGAAATCCGCCCGCCGACGTCTGGCCGGACGAGAAGACTCGCTTCGCGAGTATCCGCTGGATGAGAATCAATCTGCATACGTACATTCCCGTGAGGAGACTATGGAAGATCTTCTGAATGGTTATACACCGGCCGAGATCAGGCTGCTCATTGATCCGAAGGCAACGCGCATCGAGCTACTCAAGCTGACATTTCGCGATCTTGTTTTAAGATGCATACTCCGGCTCGAGGGAGAAGGTGATGACGTTGATGTGACGAAGGGCGAGTCGTTCCGACCATGGCCGCAGAAAAGGCATGAGACGGTCTTTACGAATATGTTTCTTGAAATCACCGATATGACCGTTCCCGTAATGAAGTATTTCAAGGCGGTTTATGACGAATCCGATTCGGATCGACAGTATCGCATCGTAATGACCGCACATGATCTGAAGAAGAACGGCCTTGTAAACGACAGTGCCATCGATCGCATGCTCGATCACGTTACTCTTACGAAGAATGGGAAGGACTTTGTGAAGAGGCTTCGCAGCCTTTTCAACGACTATGAATCCAGAATAGGGAAGCAGCTCGATCCGCAGCGAGTCGCCGGAATCGTTCAACCGCTTGGTACGCACTTCCTTTTACTTGCAAACATGCCAATGGCGATCTACCCGGCCCTTGTGCCTTTGCTCGATCTATCGTTACCCGTCGAGCAGCGCCAGCTTGATTCGACATCCGGCTCCGATGGTTCGGGTTTCGATACGTTTTCAAGCTCCGATATCGATACGATGCTTGATTGCGACTCGTCGTTTGCAGATGCCTGCACCGATGGGGGCGGCGCTGATTCGGATTCGGGCGATTCGTCAGATTCGGGATGCTCGGGTTGCGGAGGATGTGGTGGCGATTAGGGTTTTTTCTTGGGCGGAGAGCTGGTAGCCACGAGATCGCTGAAAGATTCGCCCGCTCAGCTTTTTTTTGTGACAGTTCGGCTGTTTTCTGACCGGCATCGTCATGAACGAACAGACTCGAGTGGATCGGGAGCCCTATTACCGATCGCGATCCACGTTGCTCATTCCGGAATCTCTTTTCAAGCGGTTCTTCTGGCGGAGTCCTTACATCAAAGTGGGGCAATGGGCCCTTGGCGGGTTTCTATCCATACTGATGGATGATCCGGCGTTGGAATACAAGCTGAGCTTCCTGGAAAGAACCGGCAAATGGAAGAAGCAGTACCAAGAAGAAGGACAGGAGTTATGTCGGGTGAATTTTTATCCGGATGATCGGGATTGGGGGCGGTTGTCTGCGATTGCGAATGCGACGGGATATTCTCGATGTTACATCTTCGTTTACCTGATGCTCATCGCATTGGGGGTGATAGCTCTGGAGAATGGAGGAACTCAGCGGTCTTGGGTGAAGGGCCACTGGAATCCGATAATGATTTGCTCTATGACTGTCGATGCGGTCAGCCGAAAACTCACAAGAATCCTACAAACATAGCGCGCGACTCCGCACACCCTCATTAACAGTCACTGCATCCTTCCTCGCCCGAGCCACCGGCCCGGGCAAACATAGCCCTTTACAAAAAGAGGCTTGATCACGTCAGAAGTTAAGCGGCGACTTGCTCGTCATGTCTGACCAGCTGCTTCTTGCCCCGCGATGTCTTCGCGTTTCGCAGAAAGCGGATGATACCCAGAGCGGCAAAGAGACGCATCACCTGAAACGTCGGATCAAACTCAAAACGACGATAGGCGAAGTTCGGCGAATCCGGATGCGCATGGTGGTTGTTCTGGTAAAGCTCTCCCACGATTAAGAAATCGACGGGCAGGGTGTTTCGGGATTGGTCCTTGGTGCGACGGTGATTGATGTAGCCGTACTTATGTCCCGCCCAGTTCACGATGGCGCCATGTACGGGGCCCATCAGCCAGTGAAAAGGAAGCAGGAGATACAGGTACCACATCCCCGCCGGAACGAAAGCGATATAGAAAAGGGTATAAATGGCGCCGAAGCCGATGCGGACCGTCC
Source organism: Leptonema illini DSM 21528 (assembly GCF_000243335.1). NCBI lineage: Bacteria > Pseudomonadati > Spirochaetota > Leptospiria > Leptospirales > Leptospiraceae > Leptonema > Leptonema illini. Next base: position 3,774,434 of record NZ_JH597773.1, read on the forward strand.
AGGAGACCGACAGACGTTCGATGAGCGGCCACTCTGGAAACGCAGTATGAGTCGTTTCTCTCGGCGCCTCGACAAGCCTGCGAGAGTATCCGTCATAGATCATCGCCGTTTTGTACATCATACTGAAGATGTTCGTCGAGAAGTGCGGCGAATGCGGATCTCTATCCGTATCGCTGTGATTGTGGTGCAGTCGATGCAGAATGGCGTATCCGCGCGGATTGAGAAAGCTCGAACCCTGTGTAATAAAAGTAAAGAGAAAGAAGAACCGCTCCCAGAAAGGGCTCATCGAGAACATGTGATGAGCGGCATAGCGATGTAAAAAGAAGCTCTGACTGAAGGCCGAGAGCAGCCAGTGGAGGGTGAATAGAGTAAAAATAGCGATCATAACTACTGAGAACCTGATTCTGAATCACAGTTGCAATAAAATGGCGCGTTTTGCTACTTATAGCCTTGCTCCTCGCGGATAAGCGTGCATGGGTTATCCGTATTTAATACTATTAAATAGTTAACAGGGGCGAAACACTGTCTGTCAGCAAAAATGTCGTCTATCTTTTATTGTAAGCCAATGACTTTTTCGCCGTTTCTGCCTTGACATTTATTCTCATCTGGCCTGATTCTGATTACAAGATTCCGTCTCAAATAGGATTCTGTCGCTGCGTATCCCGCCAAACAGAGAATCCGTTTTGAGGCAGAGCCTTCGTAGAAGAGCGAATCACAAACAATACAAAAAGGAAGAGAAGCGAGATATGAGCCTCATCAAAAAACCAGAAACGACGGAAAAGGCGTTACCCACGGACTCTCTGGCCTACCTGGCGGGCCGACTGATGATCGGTATGAGTATGTTCGGCCACGGCCTTGTGCGGATTCCAAAAATCCCCGAATTCAGCGACTGGATGATGCATACCTTTGCCGATTCCATGGTGCCTACGTTTATCGTGCAAGGATTCTCAACCTTGCTGCCCATCGGAGAGCTTGCCGTCGGAGTTCTGCTTTTACTAGGGTTCTTCACACGTCAGGCGGCACTTACCGGCGCGCTTCTTATGTCCATTCTGATCTTTGGAACGTGCATGATCGAGAACTGGGACGCCATCGGACTTCAGCTGCTCCATGGTGCCTTCTTTCTTTTCTTACTCTATCACCGAGACGAAAACCTGCTCTCCCTCGATGCCGTATTTAACAAGCGCACGGTGGCTTGAGCAGAGCCTCGTTGCATAAAAGGCATTCTGTTAATGCCCCGGGGGCAAGTGACAGCCGGGGCCAACCTCTTTACCTGTTATGCGTAAAGACTGCATTGAGTACCTGTGCCTGTTTCTTGACGTCCTCACCGACAAGGTCTTTCAGCGATTGCCGATCCGAAGTCATCGTAACTCCGGCCTCCTGCAGGCGATGGCGAAGCTCCTCCGGGTTTACGTGAGCTACCTCGGCCACCGTAGCGAGCGGAGCGTTTCCGAGGGCGCGTATCGGCGCTACAAAGGGAGGTTCACCGCCGGCACGAATCGGTAAAAACGAGGCGGCAAGGATCAGAGCAAAGACGCCGATCAGGGACAACCCTTTTGTCGTGCTGAAAGCCTTCTTGAACGGCTTTACGTTCGCTATGATATGCAGTCCGATAGCGCCGAGGAAGATCCAGCTCAGCCATTCATGCGCCTGTTTGTTCCAGCCTGTATCGAAGTGAAAAAACATCAGCACGCCGGTTATGGCGACAAGGATGAACGACCCTATTGTCAGGGGGGTGATCCAATCTCTATTTAGTTTCATCTTGTAAGGCTCCTGTGAGCGATTGCCGCTCTAATAGGGATACCCGGCTGCCTCCGCAAAAGGTTCAGAAACAATTGTAAATAACTGTGGTGCTTTCGTATGCAGGAGGCGCCAGAGGGAAGCAGCGGCCTTGAGGCCAATTCACGCAACAAAAGTGTTGCCTTTTCTTGCGCAGTCTTTTTTATGCAATATAAAGGTTGCGTGTTCTCTGGCTCTGTGTAAAGAGGATGAACCAGGCTGTGCGACTTTGCCCAAAAACCGTCTCGGTCCTGAAATCCTTCTTGGGTATCAGAACCGGCTCTAAGGAGATTCGAATGGAAAAGCAAACGGAAAATGAGATCGTCCGGCGCATTGAGATCGGCGCCCCGGTTTCAAAGGTATGGCAGGCGTTGACCGATCATAAAAAATTCGGAGAGTGGTTCCGGGTGAAAATCGACGGCCCTTTTGTCGTCGGGCAACGCTCTCTCGGTAAGATAACGTATCCCGGGTATGAAGGTTATCCGTGGGAGGCCACCGTTGTCGCTATCGAGCCCGAGCACTATTTTGCATATCGATGGCCGGCCGGAGCCGAACAGGGCGAACAGGAGACAGAAGAGAACTGGACGCTGGTGGAGTTTCGACTGGAGGCGAAAGGCAACGGTTGTGTATTGACGCTGACCGAGACCGGGTTTGAAAACATTCCGCCGAATCGGCGTTCGGTAGCGTTCCGCGATAATAGCGGGGGATGGACGATTCAGATGCAGAATATCAAAGAGTATGTTGAATGACAGCACTCAAGAACCTGACTCCGGCAAAGGCGCAGGCCTTTGCTGCCGTTTTTGCCGCGCTGGGCGATGAAACACGACTGAGCCTCGTTGCACGGTTGGCCGACGGCCGGCCTCAGTCCATCAGCACGCTGACCGCGAACACAGAACTGACGCGACAGGCCGTTACCCGACATCTTCGCGTTCTCGAAGAGGTCGGGCTTGTGCAGAGCTTGCGTTCGGGACGCGAAACTCTCTTTGAAATCGATCTGCGTCCGTTCAAGGACATGAACGATTACATGAACCTCGTATCGAGCAAATGGGATCAGGCTCTCGGCCGACTGAAATCATTCGTGGAGCAGTGAATGTCCACGTAGCCTTACTGTGCCAGGTCTCGTATGCGAGCCTTCAGCTCGTCATACGGAAGCTCCAGTCGCACGGCGAGGTCGGTCAAAGAGAAGAGGCGCAGCTCTGTGTCCTTGCCGCGCGGCACGTACCGGCCGATTGGCTGAACGTTTGAGAGATTTCCCGCCGCAAGCACGCTTTCATCGAAGATCACGGAGCGACCGACCTTGCGCGTCACAGCCTGCAGGCGAGCCGCCGTATTCACCGTATCGCCGAGATAGGTATAGTCCTTTCTGCTCACCGACCCCACATTACCTTCAAGCACCTTACCCGTTGAGATTCCGAATCCGGCGAAGAGCAGCGAGAAAGGATCGTTAGCCGAACGGGAGGCGCGCAGACTTTTGAGCTTTGCTGAGATCTGTCGCACGGCTTCGAGAGAGGCTGCCGTTTCGTCGGCATTGAATACCGCCATCAGACCGTCGCCAAGCATCTCTGAGACCGGACGCATGAGAAAATCCTGCGAGTCGTCGAGGATGACGGTTTTCATCGCCCAATCCGAATAGGCGCGCGTTTCGAGATTCAATTCCACTTTGAGAACGAAAAGATCTCTATGCCTGTCATCGGCGAAGATCTTTGACAGACGTGCGTCGAGTATTTCAACAGGGCCTTCAATGATCTGGTAGAAGACGTCTTTGTAGGTAAAGAGCACTCCGGTCAATCCGTCTCGCTCGTTGTTTCGAATGGAGAGCTCGGCGATCTTCTGTATCTCTTCGCCTGTCAGATGACGGCTGAATCGGCTGATGTATGTGACTCGTTTCATGGAACCTCGATGGCAATTAATGCAGGAAAGTGCATTCCGTCGATGATCATCGACGCTTCTCTTTGTTGTTTCTCTAAGAGCAGAAACACAATCTATCGACGACGATTTTCTATTATATACGATGAAAATATCCGGTCTGATCGGCCCGCTTTGTAACTTGACATCTTTCCGGAATCCGGGCTGGTATTCTCATGCAGCCTCTTTCGGACTGGTACACGGTATCCTTTGACGAAACGCATGTGCGTCGCCATGTTCGACCTCCGTCGGGCGAGCCCTGGCAGGACTCTTTTTCCTGGTCGAACATCGTAAGGGTCTGCTACGAACCCGGTGAATTCCTGACCTCCGATACCTTTCACGTTTTCATAAACGATCGAGAGGCGAGTTTTGCCATTCCATCAGAAGCGGAGGGGGCGGTTGAGTTCTGGGGCGAGATCATCCGTCGCGGCTTTTTCGACGCCGAGACCTCTATCAAGATCAGTACCGGCCAGCTGGGGTTAACCTGCTGGCCTCCGATAGAGGGGTGATGGCTCTGCGTCCTCCATTCGATTTGAAGCAACTCGCTCTCGGAGCGGTTCACCGTGTGGTGCGGCCGCCTTCAGATCTGCGTCCGTGGGTGGTCTGCTTCTGGTCTATGTCTGCTCGGGCCGATTCCGATCAGATCGTTTTGATTCCCGACGCCTGCGTGGATTTTATTTTTTCGCGGCAGGAGCCCGGAGGCGGTTTTCTCTCGGTCAGCCCTCTTGAGGCGCAGAGCATCGCGCTCGGGCAGCGCACCTATTATGGAATCCGTTTCTTGCCTGGTGTGTTTACGGCTCTTACCCGTATTCCCACGAAAGAGCTGGCTTCGCTGTTTGTGCAGGCCTCTGACGTTGAATTTCCGGAAACAGAGGAGCTTCAATCAACCGTTGCAGAAAGTCGTAGCGAGGCCGATGTGTTTCAGAGGATGCAGGAATGGGTGCGCTTGCTTCTTGCTTCGCGCAGCCCTGAGCTGAACCCGAAGCTGGCGTATGCGCTTGATAAGATCTACTCAGGCCATCGTCTGATCGAATCCGATATTGGATCGCTGATCGGACCGAGGCAGCTAAGACGCCTTTTCGCCGAGCAGACGGGCCTCAGTCCGAGAAGTATGATCCAGATTATGCGGTTCCAGAGAGCGCTCGATGAATTTGTAAAGACTCCTGATCAGACTCCATCGGAATACTTCGATCAGGCGCACTGGATAAAGGAATGCAAGCGCTTCACAGGAATGACGCCGGGCTCCCTTCGCCGGGTGCTTATTCCGGAAATGTCCGATTCATACAATGAGGGCGATCGTCTTCACGCTACACTGACATTATGAAAATGAATGTCGGATACGTTACCCATAACCTGCAGCCATGCCGCGACTTCTACGTGCAGAAGCTCGGCTTTTCGGTGCAGTTCGAGAACGAATGGTATGTTCTTTTGAAGGCGCCGGATTCTGGAATAGAGATCTCGTTCTTGCAGCCCGGACTGGAGTTTCAGGCGCCTGTCTTTCAGACCGCTTACAACGGAAAAGGAACCTATCTAACGATAGAAGTGCCCGACGTTGAGGCGCTCTATGGCGACTTTAAGGAACGAGGAATTACGATCTACAGAGATCTCAAGAATGAGGAATGGGGCGACCACCATTTCATCGTTCTTGATCCGAACGGCACGGGATTGGATTTTGTTACGTACAGGCCCACAGAGTAGGGAGCCTACCCCTGGCAGGAATCGAACCTGCGCGCACGGCTTCGGAGACCGATGCTCTATCCACTGAGCTACAGGGGCTGTTGACCGCTCTTTTGATAAGAGCCCGTTCAGGTTTTTCGCTGCCGTTGCTCCGTCAATGCCGTTCTACAATGAGCGGGCCATCTCGACGGCGCGGCGGGCTCCAAAATAAAGCCCCGTCTCGCTTCGTCGCTGAATGGCTTCGTTGCGGCGGATGAGCGGGCCGTCTTCCGGAAGCATCGAGAGGATAAGGTCGGCCGCCTGCTCGGGGCGACTGCATTCGGCGTCGCATTCGTCGAGTTCGACCAGATAGTTCGAGCTATCGATTTCGTGATCGGCGAGACGGCGCAAAAGAACTTTCGGAACAGGAAAATACGCCACCTGCGCCGGTCTTGTTACAAGCAGATCGACGCAGCGGATCAACTCATCGGTGGCGCGCACGCTCAGTCCGTGTTCAGTGAAACGAAAGATGGTGACCGCATGCGTTGGCTCATCAGATGAGATGGCATGCCATCGCCCGAAGCGACTGAGGCCTTCGGAGCTATCGACTTCCGTAAACGGTATCTTCTTCGCCTCAAGAAGCGAGATCAACTCCGAGGCGAAGTCCGCATGTTCGCCGCAGTTGATCATAAGAAACAGCCGGCCCTCATCGATAGCGGGAAGAATGCGCTCGATGAGCTTGCGCAGGAAGCCGGCCTGCGCTCCCGTTCCGCCAAGCGAAAGAAGGCAGCGAAGCGGAGCGTTGCGTCGTCTGCGTTCGATGCGGTGCTGCGCGTCGATGGCGACGTTTTCGGCGATGCTTCGCGGAACGAAATGACCGGCGCATTCGATCTCATCGGCCGGTACGCCCATCTTCTGGAAGCGAGCGCACGACGACTGGGTCTGTACGACGTTACGAGCACCAGGAGCAAGCAGATAGTACTGCGGATGGTTATCCGGAATCAGATTAAGAACCTTTGTAAAACCGGCGGCCACGGCCATCTGCGCGGCGAACGGATAACTGGCCATGCAGAGCAGATCTTTCTGCAAAGACGAAAAGAGCGGACTGTACTGCTTTGCAAGATCGGTGGAGATGGCCAGCGTATCGATCGTGCCGCGAAGCAGGATGGCGTTCCACAGCGCCTGCATGGGCCCGCCTATGTCGAAGCTGAGGCGGCTGAAAAGCGAGTAGAGCCCTTCCATGTCGCGAATCAATCCGGATTGCGGAGCATCGACCGACATCAGATCAAGCAGCGCCGGATGCATATCGTCGGCCCATGTGATGACGGCGCGGGCGATGCGATGATGACCGTAGCCCATGCGGATGCTGCTCAGAAGCAGCCCGATATCGTGTATATTGCCTGTTTCATTATCGCCGGCCTGAAGCTGCACGCATCGTTCGTGCAGAGCGGACGGCTGTGCCTTCAGAGATAACGGCTTGATGCGTCCGCCGTAGCGAACGTTCAGATAAAGGCGAAGCGCCTCGGAACCAGCCCAGGAGAGAGGACCGGGCTGCTGTCCGTACAGCGACGGCATACCCGGTTTATCTTTGAAGGCTCAGAGACTGTCAAGAGAGAATCGCACTCTTTCTTGCACGATCTGCCATCCGAGCAAAGAAAAGAGCACGTTCAGTTCGAGACCGGCCAGCGAGCCCGTCGCCGCGGCGCGAACGGGCATGAAAAGGCCTTTGCCCTTCTGTCCGCTGCGTGCGCCCGTCTCTTTGATGGCCTCGCCGAATTCGTCGGGCGTCGCCGGCTTCTTCTCGTCAAGCAGCGCGAGAAAGGCTTCAAGCACGGTCTTCGCCTCGGGCGTTCCGGCCATGGCCTTCGCGTCGGCGTCCATCTCGACCTTCTCGCGAAAGATCTCTTTCAAATACGGAACGGCGTCTTCAAGCGTATAGATATACTCTTTCACCGAGGCAAAGGCGCGACGAACGTTCGCTTCATCGCTTCGGATGAGTGCGGCGACCCGGGCGTCTTTTTCGAGAAAGGGAAGCGCAAGATCCCAGACCTGATCGGTCGGATAATGACGCAGATACTTCTGATTGAGCCAGTTTAGCTTGCTCTTTCCGTTGATGATCTTGCCCAGCTCTTCACGGCTGAGCTTCGTCGGATCAAACTCGCTTTCATCGTTCGCCTGAAAGAAGTCGAACATGGCCGGCGACTTCGAACAGCGGGCGACGTCGAACTTTCGCGCAAGCTCGCCGTCGGGCATGAACTCGACGGCGTCTTCAGGATACCAGCCGAGAAGGGCCATGTAATTGACAAGGCCTTCAGAGAGATATCCGAGTTCTTTGAAGAAAAGTACGGACGTGGCGCCTCTTCGCTTCGACAGCTTCTTGCGATCCGTGCCGACGATCTCTGAAATATGTGCGTAGGTGGGTAACGGCAGTCCAAGCGCCTCATGGATCAGGATCTGTCGCGGAGTATTGGAAAGATGGCCGACGCCGCGAATGACGTGCGAGATTTTCATCTCATGATCGTCGATGACGACGGCATAGTTATACGAGGGAAAGCCGTCGGACTTGACGATGACGAAGTCGCCGATCAGTCGCGCATCAAACTTTACCTTGCCCTGCACGAGGTCGTTAACGGCGATCTCGTTCGGCTCCACCTTGAAGCGGATGGCATGCGGTTCGCCGGCGTCGATCTTCGCCTTCGCCTCTTCGGCCGTGAGGTTGCGACACTTGCCGTCATAGACGTGCGGCAATCCAAGCTTGCGCGAGCGCTCCTGCTTCGCTTCCAGCTCTTCGTCGGTGCAGAAGCACGGGTAGGCATTGCCCGCCGCAAGCAGCTTCTCGGTAAAAGGCCGGTAGTGATCGAGCCTCTCTGACTGACGATAGGGAGCGTAGGGCCCGCCTTCGCGCACGCCTTCGTCGGCCTTGATGCCCAGCCATTCAAGCGAATCAAGGATGATCTTTTCGGATTCCGGAGTGGAGCGTTCCTGGTCGGTGTCTTCGACACGGATGACGAAGGAGCCTTTCATCGCCTTCGCGTACAGGTAATTGAAAAGCGCGGTGCGAGCTCCTCCGATATGAAGGTATCCGCTCGGGCTCGGTGCGAATCGTGTACGAATCTCAGACATCTTTGTTTCCTCGTTTAAAGATAAGAATGCTCGGCCGTTCTATCGGATCTGCTGGAACTGCTCGCGCAGGCCGTAGTCGTTGATATGGTAGACGACGTCATAGTAGTGGTTCTCTGTTTTCTGCACGGCGATGATCTGGCCTTTTTTATGGATCAGGTCTTTCAGTCGCTGTACTCCGTACGGGCTGATCGTAATGTAGATGAAAGGCTCTTTCAAAAGATAACGCAGAGCAAGAGGCTCGCATTCGTTTCGTGCCATATCAAGCGCCTCGCTGTAGGATCGGGCCGAGACGCGAAAATAGACCTGATAGGTGGAGCTTGAGATCATTCCGGTGCGTTTATATTCGTCGGGGATGTTGTCGCGCAGCTGTTCCGCCTCGCGACGGTAATCCTCCCCGGTTTTGCAGCCGGGCAGGAACGCACTCAGGAGTAGAGCGAGAAGGATTGAATGAATCGTTCGGCCCATATCCGACAGAATTCCTTTTTTTTCGCATCGGTCTCGGGGTCATGCTTCTTTTCTGCCTGGCCTGTCAGCTGTAGCACGGACTGCATACGTAATCCCGGATACCCGCACGGATGGATGAACGAAAACGTCTGTAGCTCATTGCTGTAGTTGACGGCGACGCCCGATGAACTGAAGCCCGAGCGGATCTCAAGGCCCGACGAGACCACCTTCTCGCCGGCGTCGGTGTACAGTCCGGGCGCCTTCGCATCGGGACGTAGCTTCAGTCCGAAAACGGAATCAAGGCTCTCTGATGTGATGTCGAGCATCGCTTTTACGAAATCCGACAGGGGGATCTTGCGAGAGCGCAGGTCGATATGCGGATAAATGACGATCTGTCCCGGCTCATGCGCCGTTGCGTCGCCGCCACGCTTCACCGGAACGATATCGACGGCGTTGCGGGCAAAGTCCTCGGCGCTGAGAAGAAGCGAACTGGCCTGCGTCTGTACGCCCATCGTGACGACCGGATAATGCTGACAGAAAACAAGGTTCTCTCGACGGCTGCGACGCAGCAGCTCTGTATAACGCACATAGCGCCCGTAACGCATGGGCTTTTCGAGATACAGAATAGAAATAGGCTGCCTGTTCATAATCATAGCAAGGGGATGTGTCGGTTTCTTCAGAATTGCAACAGGGCTGCCTGTAGCGGCGTTCCTTTATACTATTTATACTAAAGGAACGAAACGAACGGGGATGACGACTCTTTTTGTAAATTCCGTTTCGGATTGCTTTGTGATGATGACAAGATCGGCCGCTTCTCGTCCAAGCGGAAGCACCATCCACCCGCCTGTGCGCAGCTGCGACTTCCAGGCCTCGGGCACCGTGTCTGCCGTCGCCGCACAGAGGATGCGATCAAAAGGAGCGGCCTCGGGCACTCCGTCACGGCCGTTGCGCAGATACAGATGAATACGCTTGATTGCCGGATCGGTGAACTCTGCCATCCGCTTTTTTGTGCCCTCATACAGCTCGGGAACGATCTCCACCGAATGCACCTCAGAGCAAAGGCAGGCAAGGATAGCTGACTGATACCCGCAGCCTGTGCCGATTTCGAGTACCTTCTCGTCGCCGGTCAGTCGCAGCAGATGCGTCATCAGGGCGACGATATACGGTTGCGAGATCGTTTGCCCTTCGCCGATGGGAAGCGGTCCATCGTCACAGGCGCGATGCTGCAAGGATGCGGGCACAAACAAGTGCCTCGGGAATCGATGAAAGGCCGCTTCCAGAGCAGGATCATGGATGTCCCGACTCCGGATCTGTGTGCGGAGCATCTCTTCGATCTCATCCCCGTGAGCGTCCTGAGCGTCGTGGCCCTCACCCTTTTTGCTTCCCGGTGCCATCCCGTTATAGCTTGCACGCACCGTGGCAAAAGTCAAATCGTAACTGTAATGGAAGAAGAGAATCTGATCACGGGCGCTCTGTCACGCCTCTTCAAGATCGGTGAAACGGCCGGTCGGATGGGCCTGTCACTGATGCAGCGCAAGGTGCTTGAGGCGCTGAACCGGCCCGGGGCGTCTGGCGCCGGACTCGATCAGGTCATGCGTGCGGTGGAGACGCTTTCGAGGTTGAAGGGCGCTCCGATGAAGATCGGTCAGATGCTCAGTCTTCATGAAGATCTGCTTCCTCCTGAGATCATCTCGATCTTCAAGCTCTTACAGAATGAGGCGAAGGCCGCTCCGTTCTCGCAGATGAAGCGTGTGCTCGAAGAGGATCTCGGCGACCGTCTGGGCGGTATCACGTCGATCGAAGAGCGTCCCTTTGCCGCCGCCTCGATCGGACAGGTGCATCGCGCCGTTACAGAGGACGGTCGTGACATTGTTTTCAAGATCCAGTATCCCGATATACGGGGAGCCATCGACTCTGACCTGAAGTCGTTGCGCGTCGTCTTTTCGTCGCTCTTTCAGGTTCTCGATCTGCCCTTTGATACGGTCTGGCCCGAGCTTGTGTCACGATTACACGAAGAGCTCGATTACGAAGAAGAGCTGCGGCATCTGAATCGTTACAGAGAGCAGCTGCATATTGAAGGTCTTGTTGTGCCCGAGCCCATTCCCGAGTTCAGTGCTCTGCGTGTGCTGGCCATGCGCCGCGAAGAGGCGATGTCGCTTGACCGGGCCCTGTCTTTCGCCGCTTCTCTGCCGGCCGATGAAGCGGATCGTCTTAAAGACCGATGGTCGATGACGCTTCTGCATCTGATCGTCGACGGACTGTTTCATCTACGTTTCTTGCATGCCGATCCAAATGCGGCTAACTTTGGCTTTCGCGAAAACGGCGACGTGGTTCTCTACGATCTCGGATGCATGAAGGTCGTACCCGAGCCGATCTCGAAGGCCTACGCAGCCGTGGCGCGCAGTGTTCTGGTTAACGATGAGCAGGCGATTCCCGGCCTCCTGAAAGAGGCCGGCATCCATCGCATAAACGGCGATCCGCTTTCGCTGGATCTGCTCGGGCCTCATATCAGCCTCATCACCGATGTTTTTCCCGATAAGGAAACTGCCTTCGGCTCTGATCCTCTTGTATATGCGAAGATCATCGAGCTGGGCCGCGAGTCATGGACGGAGTCGCGAAACATCGCCTTCCCGGGCGACATCCTCTTTATTCATCGTACGCTGGGCGGTCATTTCGGGAATCTGCGTCGTCTTGCTGCAAGGCGTAACTGGCGTCAGGCCTTTCTCGAATTGCTTGACGCAGTTCAGGCCGAATGATGCCGAATGATGCAGGATGGTCGCTGCCGTTCTTTATCGTGCGTTACCATTCACTACCGTACGGGGCCGGACCTGCCTCCGCCTACAGATCGAATTCCAGAGCCGCTTCAGGTTGAAAGAGGATCTCGTCGACGACGAAGTAGCGCGTTCCGGCCGGAACCTTCCATTCGATCACGTTACCCGTTTTCTGTCCGAGCACGGCCGTTCCGATAGGGGATAGTACTGAAAGCTTTCCCGAAAGAAAGTCCGCCTCATCGGGATATACAAGCGTGTATTCAAAGCTCTGCGGATTGCCGAGGTCTTTGAGACGAAATCTTGATCTCATGGTGACGACGTCGGGCGGGATCTTCGCCTGCTTCACGCGACGGGCTCGCGTCAATTCAAGACGCAGCAGATGTAGATTCTCAGCTTCGCGCGGGGTGTGTTTTTCAGCGATGCATTCGTTGATGCGACGATAGTCGATATCGGTTATATAGATTTCAGCGGGCATGTTTGTGACCTCAAAGTGTATCGGATTGCTTTAGAGAGTGACCCTTTTGCGTTTTCAACAGACACAGGAAAAGATGGCGGATCTGCTGGTATGCTACGAACAGTGTTTGTGCGCAGATCCGCCAGGAGAGAACCAGGAGTCGGTTCTACGATATCAGGTTTGCAATGGGCTGTCGTCTTGCTTTATAAAGCGAGATGAATGAAGGCTGTATAAGAGACGGGGCCGGCGTGGACTGTGTCGCTACCTGTCGGAAGCGAAGCGGTGTCGTGCCCGTGATCTGTCGAAAGGCCGTATGAAATGCGCCTTTGGAGCGAAAGCCCGCCTCATAACAGATTTCAATGAGAGAAAGCTCGCCTCTCTCACGCAAGAGACGACACGCCTCGGCGACGCGATAGCGGTTCACAAGTTCGGTATAAGAAAGGCCCAGGCGGCGATTCAGGAACTCCGACATCTGATGCGTTGAAAGTCGCAGACGTCGCGCAAGTTCTTCGAGCGAAAGATCTTCATCAAGGTGTACGCGTTCCTGCTCGAAGAGCGCCTGCAGGGATTTCAGAATATGGTGATCGTCGACCCTTGAAAGATGAGTCTGCGTTTTCTGTTTATCGGACCAGGAGAGATCAACGATGAATCCTCCGACGACGATGGCGTCGCCGCTTCGTTCGCGAACACGTCCGCGCAAAAGGATCGTATGGAAGCGATGATCGGCTGACAATCGCAGTCGCAGGCTCATGATATCCTCTTCGAGAAGCAGGGCGGCCTCGGCGCGTTCAAGCCGCCGTCGATCGGCTGCATGAATCCGCTCGGTAAAGGCGCGCCCATCCGTCAGGACTTCGTCGGAACGAAGCTGCAGGATGAGAGCGGCGTCACTCCACTGTAGGAAACGACGCTGACCCTCACGATTAAGATGGTATTCAAAAGTGGCGCAGCCGAGAAGATCGGCTGCGTCTGTTCTTTCCGTTATCATGGCATTCTCCTGAGCACACGCATAGCGCGCAAAAAGCGCCGACACAATGCGACGCCTGTTTCAGTATGCCCCGGAATCCCCTTTCTGTCGTCCTCTTTTATAAAGAATGACCGAATAAAGAAGGAATGGTGTAGATTCAGGCGGCCGGGGCAGGGGAGTCATTTGATTAAAGGGTGACAGAATTACCGCCTCACGTTATTTTCCTGCCCATGTTCTCTTTCCGTCCCTTGCTGCGATCTCTGGTGGGTTCAGGTCTTCTGTTCGGCCTCCTGCCTTCCTTTTTCGCCCTCTTTCTCGCAGTCACCTGCTCGAAATCCGTCGAAGGTTTTTCGGCCGAAACAAACGAACGCCTGCAGGAGTTTTTCGAGCGTCATCGCCATACACAGAGCCGGAAGGTCGCCGTCTTTGACGGTGACGGCACCGTATTCGGTCAGGTACCTCATTACCTGGCCGATGAATGTCTGTTTCAATATGCGAAACAGCATCCTGATCGCCGGCCTGAAATCATCGAACGCATGAAAGGCCTCTCTAACGTCAGCATCCCCTATGTGCAGATGCGCGTGCACTACTTCGCCGGTCAAACTCCCGAGTTCTTGCGAGAGCTCGGTCAGGAATGTTACGAGCGTGACTATCGCGGTCGGGAGTATCCGCAGATGAAGCGGTTGATCTCTCTTCTGCAAGATGAAGGTTTCGAGGTGTGGATCGTTACAGCCTCGCCGGAGGTTCTCTATCAGGGATTTCTCAGTGAGGCGCTGGGCATCCCCCTTACAAACGTAGTCGGAGTGAAATCCATTGTGCGCGAAGGATGCATGAGCGAAGAGATCGTTCAACCTGTGCCGCAGGATGAAGGGAAACTCGAGGCCATCGCAACGTTTGTGCAGGCACGACCGTTGCTGGTGGGTGGGAATTCGCGCGGCGATCGCGAGATGATAGGCTTTGCATCCGATCTGCATCTCATTATTAATCCCGATGAGCACGTGGAGGCAGGCGAAACGGAAAGCGTGGCCAGCGTTGCCCGGCAAAGCGGATGGCTGGTGGAGCGTATCGAGGATCGTCCTGCGCCTGGCTTTCCTGCCGTCTCCCGTGAATACGGCATCCGGCAGAATAAAGAACACTGAGACGTTCTTACGGTGGGGCGCGAGGAGGCGACAGCTCTGTGTCAGCAATGGGAGGCGTGGGTAGTTTTAGCGTCAGGTGTGAGTCTGTCGAAAAACCTGAATCAATTCTGAATTCCCCTGGAAATTACCGGCCGGGTAGATTATCGGGGAGCATGGCACGCTACAAACAGCCTGACTCTGATCAGAGCCAGATCGTTATCTTGAATTTCTCGGAGTTGTTTCCGGAGGATCATCCCATCTCCCGCCTGCTTGAGACGGTCCGGCGGCTAGATCTCAGCCGCTTTGATGCGAGTTACAGGAATGATTCGAAGCAGGGAGGTCGCCCGGCCATGCCGCCCGACCGAGTTCTGGCTATCATCATCTATTCATTGTTGTATGGAAACCTTTCCATGCGAGCCCTTGAGCGAGATCTCGGACAGCGTGCAGATTTGATGTATCTGTCCGGTGGGATGGAGATGGATCATTCAACCCTCGGAAAGTTCCGGCTGAGGCATGCGGCAGCAATTCAGGAATTGTTCACGCAGACAGTGTTCCTCGGTATCGAATCGGGATTCATCGATCTGGATACCGTCAGCATTGACAGCACAAAGATCAAGGCCAGTGCAAACAGACGGGATATAGGCACTCGCGAGGAACTTGAAAGGCGTTACGAGCATCTTGAATCTGTCTGTAAGAAACGCTACGATGAATGGGAGGCATCACAGAACGATGCAGAACAGGAATTACTGGCAAAGAAAATCCAACAACTGGAGATCCAGAAAGAGAAGCTGTCTCTGGGGCTGGAGTTCTTGAAATCCAGACCTGACCGAAAGCGAGTTCATCTTACAGATCCAGATGCAGACTGGCACAAAGACGGATCCAACAGCTTCATCGTGGGTTATTCGACCCAGAATGCAGTGGATTTCCAGAGTGGCATGATTGTTTATCAGGAAATTGTTACGGGACAGAGCGACAGTACATTCACCAGTTCGCTTGTGAACAGAGTTGAGGGCGTAAAGGCGGAGTTCCTTCCCAAAAAAACAGACGAAATCAAATACGTTCTCGATTGTGGATATGCGAGCGAGAATATTCTCAAAGAGCTTACAGGGCATGACCTCTATATGCCAGACCGGGAACTGGCACACAAGAAGACCGGCGGTAAGATCAAGCCGGAGGAAAGAAATGAGGCTGCCGCTGAACCGCCTCTGATTGAGAGCAGCCATGCCTTGTTGCAATTCCACTACGACCGAGACAACGATTGCCTTCAGTGTCCGGCCGGCGAAATCCTCACCTTCCAGCGCGAGAGAAATCTACAGGGAGTCCTCTACCGGCACTATCGACGTTATGGCTGTTCCCGGGGCTCTATGAAAGAGCAATGTATTGGCCCGGAAGGCAAGCGCAAAGAGCTCTGGATTCAGACCAAACATATTCCCGATTTACAAGTCCGTAGTTTACCTCCCATCATGGAAGCAAAAAAAAGAAACGGGGATGCGGTCTATTTCCAATCCCCTTACCCTTCTCATGAGAGAGAAGCTGGCAACTCCAGATGGGAAGAAAACCTATGCTCGCCGATTTCCATCTGTCGAGGGCGTCTTTGGTGTGATGAAAAGTGCTCGTAATGGCTGGCAGTTCTTGCGGCGAACAAGAGAAAGGGTTCAAGTTGAATGGTCTGAGCGGTGCATTGCCCATAACCTTGCCCGAATGATCGGGTTTGTCCGGGTAAATCCGATTGCGGCTGACAATATCTGAGCAAGAGCCCGGTCGGGCGACCGGGAGCTCACGCGCTTAACGAGATAGGTTTTTCGACAGACTCGTGTAGGGTGGGTGCTATGTTTGTAGGATTCTCGTGAGTTCTCTCGTGACTGCATCGACCGAAATGGAACAAATCACTACAGGATTCCAGTGCCCCCTCACCCAAGCTGGTGAAGTTCCTCCATCTTCAAGGGACACCACCCCCAATGCGATTAGCATAAGGTAGACGAAGATGTAGCAGCGAGAGTATCCAGTCGCATTCGAAATCGCCGCCAGCCGCCCCCAATCCCGGTCATCCGGGTAAAAATTCACCCGCACCAGGCCCTGCCCTTCGTCCTGATACTGCTTCTTCCACTTTCCCGTTGTCTCCAGGAAGCTCAGTTTGTATTCCAGCTGCGGGTCATTCATTAGCCCGCTCAGATAGGAGGCAAGAGCCCAATGCCCTATTTTGATGTAAGGACTCCGCCAGAAGAACCGCCTGAATAGAGTTTCCGGAATAAGCAACGTGGATCGCGATCGGTAATAGGGCTCCCGATCCATTCGAGTTTGTTCGTTCATGAAGATGCAGGTCGGAATAGGGTCGAATCGATAGAAGAAAAGTGGAGCTTCTCAGAAAAATTCCCTGACGAGCCGAAGGCCTCTGCTGTGACATAAAAAATACTGTCGGACTTTTTTTTTCTGTACAGAATCGCGGTACTGCGCGATGCGGAGAGCAGGATGAACGTCATCCATCTCAACAACACGACGGGAAAGCGCAAAGGTCGGTGGATTCGCTATGAATTCGGCGAGGATCTTTTCGGATTCTTCTACTACGATGTGTTCAGCGGACGCAGCCGAAACGGCCGTCGGCTGAAGACGCGCATCTTTGCCGATCCCGCAGATTTCCTCTGTTCACTGGATATCGAGCTGTACAACAGCGAGAATCGCGACTACGTTCCTCGCTGATATTGGCGCCCGGTTTCCCGTCTCATCCGGCATTGCCGGGCGCTCCCTCATCCCCTGACCATCATCGCTCAGTCGGCTTCTTTTCCTCGGTGGATATCGATTCGATTCTTCTGTCAGCCGTGGGCACCGGCGCCGAATAGTTAGTACGGACGCCGAAGTAAAAGAATCGTGGCCTTATCGGATCAAGCTGCGCATCGTAATGATCGAGCATGTTGTCCACACCCACAAAGGCCTCGTAGTTTTCGAGGAACTTGTAAGAGAGCCGCAGATCCAGGATATGGTTGGCGTTTTTCATCTCGTAGCCGTAATCGGGCGTATCGGGATCGAGATCAATGAGCTTGAAGTCCCGATTCTGCTCTGCGGCGCGAAGAATTACGTTTCGGTCCACGACAAGGCGGCCACCCTGAAGCGTCGCCAGAGATTCTTTCTCATAGTAGAAGGCCTGTTTGCCGTTCACAGAGCCCTGTAGCGATATGCCGAGACCTGTTTTTCCGCCATAAGAGATACGATAGATGCCGCGATGCAAGGATCTCCCTTCCAGAGGAATATCCTGAAGACGATCCAGCGTATCGGTCAGCGTATAACCCACGGCAAACCTCAGCTTTTCAAAGGGACGTATCTCAACGAGAAACTCCGCCCCTCGCGTGTAGGCCTTACTGACGTTCACCGTTTGATAGGTCGTCAGATCGTTCTTGCGATCGGCAGTGCGGCGAAAGTCGATCAGATTCGTGATGGAGTTATAGTAACCGTCCAGACCGATCCACAGCCACTTCTTCGGCTCATATTCGATGCCGCCGTTGTAGCCGACGGAATGCTCCGGCTTCAGGTTTTCGTTGCCGACAACCTGATATCCGACGCCGGGATTCTGGAAGGCAAAATAGAGATCCTTGAACGACGGAGCTCTGTAGCCGCGCCCAACGCCAAAACGCAGCTTGACGTCCGATGAAGGATCCCAGCGCATCGACAGCTTCGGAGTCGTCTGCGATCCGAATTGCGAGTCGGATTCATAGCGCAAGCCCGGCACAATATAGAAATAATCGTCAAAGGGCTTATACTCGTCCTGTGCGAATACCGAGGCCCGCTGTCTGTAGCCATATCCGCCTTCACTGATGCGCGGCGATTTGTATTCTTCCCAGAGGCCTTCCACTCCTACGGAAAGCATGTGGCGTGAACCCATGGCGATATCAAGCTGCGCCCGCGCCTCCTGCACGCGATCGTCCTGGACCTCTTCAGAATCCAGCTCGTCCGAGGCGCGCTGATCCTGCGTTAGTGTATCCAGAAATCGCGCATGAGAGTAGGCGATGGAGAGTCGGTTATACGTACCGAACCGATAGTCCGTACGCAGACCGGCCATCACGTCGTGTGTTTCATTACTGCGATCGAGGATGGTGCGCGGAGGGCTGTAGTCCACCTTTTCCTGATTGAGGTAATGGTACGAGGCCCGTCCGGTAATATCCCATGCATCGGTGATCTTTACTTTTGTTCGGTTCGAGACGTTCAGATCCTGATAGGACGATCCCGTCGTGCCCTCGGTTACCGGCAGATCTTCGTTGCGCAGTCCGGGGATGTGCCCGACAAGAGAGCGTATCAATTTCAGGTCGTTCGTTTCGGGATCAAGATCATAGCCGTCCGATCGATGCCATCCCGTCGTCCACAGTGTGCTGATCCGCTCGCCTTTGACGCCCGTCGTCGCCGATGCATGCGTCTCATTGCCGCTACCGTAGTGTAAAGCTCGCCCCGAACCATACTGTAGCTCTGTGCTCAAACGTGCGGGCTCTTTCGGGTCGCGCGTGATGATGTTGATCACGCCACCGAGCGCATCGGCGCCGTATAGAGCAGAAGACGGTCCTTTGATGATCTCCACTCGCTCGATCTCTTCGGCTTTGAAGCGTGTGAGGTCGATGGCTCCGTCAAGACGTCCGGTGACGCGGTCCCCGTCGACAAGGATCAAGACGTATTCAGGCGAGAGTCCCTGAAGCCGCACTTCCTGCCCGCGGATGGCCGGCTTGATCTCGATGCCGTTTCGCGAACGCAGGATCTCGGCCAGGTTACGCGATCCCTGTGCTTCGATCTGCTGCCGGCTGATCACCTCAGTTCGGGTGACCGTATCTTCGACGGGCTTTTCGCGTCGATCGCCGGTCACGACGATCTCTGCGCGGTTCTCGTCTTCTGCAAGAAGAGGCGAAAAAAGAGGCGTAAGAAGAACGTTTATTCCCGTGCTAAAAGCAGCGAGCAGCAGTAAGGCTCGGATGTTCGTAATATTGAGAGGCTTCTTCATCTCACAGCCTCTTCCATCGGAAAGTCGGATAACCAGACGTTCCGGCGTCGCTATAATAATCCGTAAACTGGATGGCGATGATATCGGTACCGTTCTGCTGACGAATCAAGTAAACGATGTCCTTCGATTCAAGAACATGCGTCGTGCCATTGTAGCTGTACCAGTCGATCATGACCGACGATCCAGGAAAGGTCGATGAAGAGGATTCGCCGTCCTGCGATGTCTGCATCGTGTCGGCGACGAAGTTCGGGCATTCTCCTGCCGTCGCCGAAGAGAACTGACCGAGGCTCGTTACGGCATTGAGATCGGTGAGCCCGGTGCTACAGGCGCCGCCGTTAGCCGAACCGGACGCCCCGCTGTTCGTGCCGACCTGATACCGGCGAAATCTGAGATCCCACGACGTGCCCGTTGTATCGAGAATGCCAAGGTCCATGTTGCAATGCGTCCACTCCTTCGTAGAGATCGCCTTTGCAATGGTAGTGAGAACTCCGCCGGCCGATGTTGTACAGCTTCCTGTACCGGCTGCTTCGTCGATCTGCTCTTCTATAAGAGACCTCAGAAGAGCATTCTCCGGTTTATCCCAACGACAGCTGGCTGTTCCTGTGATAACGAGTGCGACAAGAAGGGCCGCTCGGAGGACCGTACTGGTTGTCATATTGAGAACGAGAATGAATCTCAAAAAAACTTGCATAATCTAACCGGATAAAATATGCGGTTAGAGGAGTCAAATGAAATTGAGTCTCAGAATCAGAAATGATTCATCTTGAGACCGGCTCAGGAGCTAAAGTATGAAACGTTTTTTACCCTCACTGATTCTAACAGTGCCTTTTTTCATCGGATGCCCGGGCGGCGAATCCAGCGATGACAGTGCAGCAGCATTGCTGTTACTTGCAGCGGGTGATAGCTCGCCGACCTGTTCCATCACCCACAGTGGGAACACGTATCAGATTCCAACCGTGCGGCTGAGTGGTGATTCTTCGGCAACGCTTCCGACTGTTCCCAAGGTTGCAAATCATGCACACTTTGCAGCTGTGCTCTTGCCCGCCGTCAAGCAAGGAACTACAGTGACGTTTGGATCTGATCCCAAGTATGCCCCAGGTGGTCCAACTTCGATGATCCTTGGCTACACGCAAACTAACTGTCCGACAGAATCCGGTAATGCGGATACTGCCATGTCAAATGCTGGGTTCAATGGAACGAACTATGCGTATAACGATGCCACGAAAACGATTACGTTCAATGCTACGGGAAACAACAAGGATATGATTATTATCATGGGCCCGGGAACAACTGACCCGTCTGGCGCGACAATTACAAGAAACGACCCCTGATATGTCATTGTAGTCTGGAGAAATCGAGAGCTTCCGGGGGATCAGTGATCCCCCTTTTTTTGCCCGCTCAATGCATTCTGAAATCAAGCGTCACGTAGAGTACGGTTTCGCTCTCTTTGAATTCCGGTGGAAAGGGAGGAAACGGACCGGCACGGCGGATGCTGGCCAGCGCCTCGCTGTTGAAACCGTCATATGAGCTTGTGCCCGTTAGAGAGCATTCTTTTACAGAGCCGTCGGCCTGAATGCGCAGCTTAACGGTGACTCGATCCTCGATGCCGGCCGCCTGTTCGCGCCGCGGATAACGCTTTGCCGCTTCGATACGGCGGATCACGTCGCTCAGATACACGTGTCGCGCCCCTTCGCTGGAGGATCCGGCCTCGGGAGCCGTTCCTTTCTTCTCGGTCGTCTGGAGGCTATCCGTCGTTTTCTTTGAGTCGTTCGTTGCGAAATGCACTGAGATGTTTTCGTACCGCACCTCTTTTGCTCTACTGTCAGGAGTGGCCGCGACCAATCCGAGGGCAAAGATCGGCGCGCTGGCTACGATCAATGCTGGTAGAAAGGTACGACCTTTTTCAATAGAGTCGTCCTTGCGGGCGTACGCTCTATGGCTCATCGCGATACCTCGTGCTCGATATGGAATTCGGGAATTCCCGCTTTGCGCGCTCCGTCCATCAGCTTCATAAATAGATGGAAGGGCGTATCTCGATCGGCGCGCAACGTCAGCTCTGTGATTTCAAGCGCCTTGATGCGACGGGGTAGCTCGGCCTCAAGGCTGTCGGTTGGAATCTCTTTCTCGTTAAGCAGAACGCGGCCGTCAGCCGTCACGCTGAGCACGGCCGTCATCTTTGATTGCGTCTGGCCGGTTGCTGCTTCGGGTAACGTAAGTTCGATCTGCGGCTTCACAAAGCGCGATCCGACAAGAAAGAAGATGAGCAGCAGAAAAACGAGATCAACAAGCGGAGCGATATCGACCCAGGCCCGCTGCCGTATGGGTAATTCAAATCGTGGCGGTGTCATGATAGTTTACCGTCATGATAGAGTTGCAGCAGCCTGTCCTGAAAGCGGTTCATGCGCTGCAGTCGTTCGTTTATGCGCGAAAGCAGAAATCCATGCAGCAGCTGCGCGGGGATGGCGGCGATGAGTCCGAAGGCCGTCGTGATCATCGCCACCCAGATGCCGTCGGCGAGCGTGGCAATATCGGCCTGTCCGCCTGTGATGGCCAGGGCATGAAAGGCTTCCATCATACCGGCGACGGTTCCAAGCAGTCCGAAGAGCGGCGAGAGCGATCCGATCGTATGCAGCGCATCGACGCGCTTCATCATTCGCTCCTGCATCAGCGTACCCAGGCTGCGAAGCGAGGCGAGGCGACTTTCAAGCGACGATCCGGCCTGTTCTAAAAAAGTACGGGCAAGGCGCACACCGGGATCGCGTGCAAAGCGCTGTTCTCTGTTCGGAAGCAGGCGATCGAGCACGCTCTGGTGAGAAGCGGGCTGAAGCGATTCGGCGAGCTGCTCTTCGGGTTCGCCCGGAGTCGTATACGTCCACAGCATGTAGAGGGCACGCTCAAGGCCGATGGCCACCGTAAAGATCAGGCCGATGAGAATCGGCCACATAAAGATTCCGCCGGCAGCAAAGAGCTGCGAAAGAGACATCGAGTTCATAGATTGTATTCCTGCGCGATTCTCAGAATCTCCGATATTGAAAATGAGACTGCGTCTTAATATCAATTAAACGCTTGTCGAGTCAGGACGCAATCGAAAAACGACAGAATGGAACTGGCAGGAAAGCTCAAAGAACATACGTCTGTCGTTCACCGCCAGACGGAGAACTCGTTCTTTATGAAGTGTTTTATCAGAGGGATGCTGGAGCGCGAAGAATACGCCCGCCTTCTTGCATCTCTATGGCCCCTTTATGAATCGCTCGAAGATGCGATGCGACGCAATCGTACGCATCGCATCGCCGGAAAGCTCTACTTCCGTGAACTCGAACGATTGCAGAACCTTGAAGAGGATCTTCAGTATCTGATGGGATCGCGCTGGAAAGAGATTCCCGTTCCCGACGCCTCTAAGGCCTACGCGGCACGGTTGCGTGAGCTCATGATAGATCATCCGCATCGCCTTGTCGCGCACGCCTATGTGCGGTATCTGGGCGATCTTTCAGGCGGACAGATACTCAAGAAGATCGCTTCGAAAACGCTCGGGCTCGATCGTCAGGGGCTTCGCTTCTATCATTTCGATGGGATCGTCGATGCCGACACATTCAAGACGAGCTATCGCGCAAGGCTGGATTCGCTTCCCGTCTCTGAAGAAGAGGAGAAGGATATCCTTGAAGAGGCCCTTCTGTCTTTTGAGATGAACGGACACATCTTTCAGGAACTGGAAGGCCCCGTGCGGCAGCGCCTGGGACCGAAGGCGGCGGCACTCGAAACGGCAGGCGCATGAATACGGTGGTTCTCACGGATCGGCAAAGCGACGGATGGCGTATCGCTCTGCCGGTCGTGCTTATCTTCTTTGTAATGGCCGCGAACACGGCCATCGTTCCCGTTCTGAAAGAGAGCGTGAAGGATCGCATTGATGAGAAGGCCCTGGGATGGTTTCTCAGTCTGTCGTATCTCGGCTCGTTTCTCTGCGCTCCGCTGGCGGGATGGTTATCCGACCGCAGCGGACACAGGAAGACGTGGATCGTGGCGACAGCCGCCCTTTCGGCTCTTTCGTATCTGTGGATGTCGTTTTTTCCCGATCCTTACATCTTCTTTGCCGTGCGCTTTTTCGAAGGGGCGGTCGGCGCCTTTGTTCTCTCGCTTCTCATGGCCTCCGTCGGCGATCTTGAGGTAGAACTCGGTCGTCCGTATCTGATGGGGCTTGCCGGTATGACGCTGGCGCTGGGTGGCGGTCTGGGCATGCCTCTTGGAGCGGCCGGCAAGGCTGATCCGGCTGTGCCGTTTATGATTTCAGCGGGCTTCATGGCTCTTGTCGCCGTCGGCGCGCTTGCTTTGCGAGATGCGGGACGTTTAGTCGAAAGCTCACATACGACCGTCGCCGATTTCTTCAAGCTTCTTCGCCTCGAATGGCTTCTGTTTATACCGCTTCTTTTTGTCTTTATCGATCGCTTTACGGCCGGATTTGTGACGGCTTCGTTGAATCTTCATCTGCGCGAAACGCTGCATCTCGGTCCTGGACAGACGGGCAGTATGCTTGGCCTTGTATTCTGGCCGATGGGCCTGCTCTCGTTTCCTGTGGCGCTGCTCATGAAGCGCACCGGCGTGCTTTTGCCCGTGCTTCTCGGATCATTCGTTTACGGCCTGGCCCTGCTGCTTCTTGGCTGGACGGATAACGTTGTTTTGCTGATCGCTCTTCTGGCCCTGGCAGGTCTCGGTGCGGCGTTGATGTTTGTGCCGACGCTTACGCTTGCTTCAAGGCTCGCGCCCGAGTCCTATCGTGGAACGGCCATCGGAGCCTACATGGGCATCGGCTCGCTGGGCTTTCTGCTCGGTCCGCTTGCGTCGGTATATTTAAAGTCCATGCTTGCCGATTATTTCGAGGGCATGACGCTCTTTGCCGTTCTATCTGGTATCTTCGGTTCGCTTGAGATACTGGTCGTGCTTGTGGTGCTGCCGCTGTACGGCTGGATCGGGCGACGGCTGCGCCAGAGCGAGGGAAAAGACGATTCAGGATTTTATCGACGATAGGAAACAGGGTAGCGCCTCCAAGAACGGCTACAAGCATCCACCGGGTCATGACGACGTTGTCCCGGTGAAGGATCGCTATGTCTGACTTGAACTCCGACTTCAGCTCGGCCTTCATTGCAACCATCTCGGAACGCAGCTCTCCCATTTCAACATGCAGCTTTGAAACTTCCGTTTGCAGGGTTTTTTCGAAGGAGAGCGCCGACACTTTCATCACATCTTCCTTCTGTAAGGTGAAGGGGGAGGCGAGAAAGTCAATGAATTTTGGAGCGGCCGGTGGCGGCCACTTCGTCGGGCAGATGGATCAGGTTCGACATGCCGTACCTCTACCAGAAGGGGTCTGAAATCGCGAAAGAGGCAAAAAAAAAATCTGTCGTTTGTGGATTAAAAAATGATGTGATTGGAAAGTAGAATCTACTCACCAACCGTTTCGACACGCGCTCCGATCGAGCCCTGGCCAAGGCGTACGTGAACGGTCGATCCGACCTTCGCTTCCATGGCTGAGCGTACGATACGACCGGCATCATCGGTAACGATTGCATAGCCGCGCTTCAGCGTCGACTCGGGCGAGAGCGTCTCCAGGCGATTGGAGAGCAGCGCCAGGCGATGCTTCTCTTTTTCGAGAGCCCTCTCCATTAATAGAGACATGCTTTCGGTGCTCTGCACTCGCAGTCGCAGCGTTTCAAAGACGGAGCGCGAAAGGGCGCGCATCTCTGAAATGCTCTGATCGAGTCGGTACTGAAATGGATCAAGGATGGCAAGCGGATTGCGATATACCTTCGATCCGGTAAGAAAACGAAGCGACTCTCGAGAGCGATCGAGCCGCTGTCTCAGATTTCTATGGATGCGATTTACCTGCAAATCCATCGTATAGACAAGATCACCGACCACCGGAACGCACATCTCGGCGGCGTTAGACGGCGTAGCGGCGACGGCGTCGGCTGCCAGCTCGCAAAGTGGATGATCGATCTGATGCCCGACGGCGGCCACGATAGGAAGGCGTGCGTTTGCGAAGGCTCGAACGATCGGCTCTTCGTGAAACGGAAGCAGATCTTCGAACGAGCCGCCGCCGCGACCGGCGATGATGACGTCGACGTTCCATCTCGGATCATGCAGCGCCTCGATGGCTGCCGGTACCGAAGTTAAAGCCTCTTCGCCCTGCACGATACACGGAGCGAGAACGATGTTGATGTCGGGAAAGCGGCTGCGGGCGACCTGAACGATGTCGCGAATGGCCGCTCCGGTGGCCGCAGTGGCCACGCCTAACGTAATCGGAGCGGCTGGTAGAGGCTTTTTGCGCTCTGCATCGAACAGGCCTTCTTTGGCCAGCTTCTCGTAAAGCTTGCGCAGACGCTCGTGTACGTCGCCCTTGCCGGCCTCGGCGACGCGAAGTACGTTCAGCTGATAGCTGCCGCCTTTTGTATAAACCGAGATGTCGCCAAAGGCCCGAATCTTCTTGCCGCTTTCCAGCTTTATGCGCATGCTCATATTGGCACGCTTGAAGAAGGTGCAGCGCAGAACGGACTCGCTGTCTTTCAAAGAGAAATAGATATGCCCGCTTGAATGGTGCTTCAGATCGAAGATTTCGCCTTCGATCCAGACGTTCTGCAGCTCGGGCTCCGATTCGAGCAGCTGGCGAATGAGACCGTTTGCCGCCGTCGGACTGAGGACGCGCGCATCCTCTTCGAGTAGCTGCACATCCTTCATGAACGGTCATCCTTACCGGGAGAAGCGGATTCTTCACCGCTTTTTCGTGACGGTTCCATCGCAGTATGCGAATGTTCGTGCTCCTCGCTCTCTTCCCAGATATGGTAGATACGCCAGATTGTGAGGAAGATGGCGAGAATCAGAGGCCCCAGGATGAAACCCGTAATGCCGAACTCTTTCAGTCCGCCGAGAATCGCGAAGAAAAGCAGCAGCGAATGAACTCCGAGTTTGCGATCGAGGATGCGCGGCTTGACGATGTTCTCAAGAACGAGGTAGCAGGTTAACCCATAGACGGCCAGGCCGACGGCCAGAACGGTGTCCTGCTTGAGAAAGTAGAGGAATAGCGCTGCCGGACCCCAGACCATCGCCGTGCCGATGACGGGAATGATCGAGAAGAACGTGGCGACGGAACCGTACAGCAGAGCATTCGGAATGCCGCAGAACCAGAGTCCGACGCCGACCATCGTGCCCTGTAAGATGGCGATGAAAACGTTCCCTTTAAGAATGGCCTGGAGGATCTCTTTCATGCGATCCTTGAACTGATCGACGACATCTCCTGAAAGAGGCATGGCGCGGCGAATCATCTGATAGAAAGAATCGCCTTCGCGAAACATGAAATAGAGCAGAATCAATCCGAAGCTGAGATTCAGAATGAACGCAAGCGACATGCCGATGCCGCCGAGAAAGTAGCTGTAAGCGCCGCCGACGAGCTCCCCGACTCGCAATGAATCGACGACGTCAGAATATTCGTTAAGAACGAGAAAGAGCCGATCGAGCCAGTAAACCCAGAAGAAGCTGCGTTCGGTAATGAGATCAATGAGCCCGGGAAAGGTCTTCGCCAGGATGAGGATCTGTTCGGATTCAACAAAGCCTCTGAGGTAAGTGACGATATCAAGACCCTGCTGGACGACCAGAACAAGCACCGTACCAAGAGGACCGAGTACGACGAATAGAATGATCACGAGCGTCAGGCTGGCGGCCACATCGCGACTGCGTACGGTGCTGTGCAGACGGTGATAGATCCCTTCGAAGGCTGTATAAAGCAGGATGGCCATGAAGACGGCCCATCCGAAAGAACGAAACGTGAAGAATACAAGGACGCCGGCGCCGATCAGGAAAAGACCGGAGGCGATGGGAGCGATGACCTCACGCTGTACGGTGCGGATCTGCGGCCGCTTCTTTTTCTCGGATTCGTTCATCGTTCATTTTTTGCGAGCTATGTCAACAACCAGCATCCGTGTTGGTCCGTGGCAAAAGATTTTTGAAGCCATTTTTGAGATGGGCTCTAAGCTCAATCGTCGGAGCTTTTTTTCAGATATAGCTTCACGCGGGCCGCTTCACCGTCTTCGACGACGATGGTGACGGTCTGCTGTACAAAGCTCTCGGCGACGATGACCGTCTTTCCATCTTTCTCAAAATGCCGGCTCTGTAATATCTGCCAGTTATCCCTTTTCAGAAGATTCAAATAGTGGTCGATTACGGTCTCGGCCTGATCCGTTGTTTCGATGAGCACGGCGTATTGGGCCGGCGACCAGAAACCCGCCGTATCAAGGACGCCGAGAAGCTTCGGCTTCCCGCTCGGATAAACAAGCTCGGGCGGAAAATCCTGGGGAAACTCGGCGGGATTCCTCGACAGCGTAAGATCGCCGCTGTGAATCGTCCGGTCGCCGCAGGCCGACAGAGCAAGAACGGCGACAAGACATGCGATGCGAAGGGTCTTCATCAGCGCACCAGCTTCACGATAAGATTCAGCCGCTCCACCTGTTCGACGACTTCGTAGATGCGATCGGGATCGATGAGAATCGTCGTCGGGCTGATCTGCTGCAGTACGACTTTCTTTGCGCCGATCTGGCCGAGCAGCAGATCCATGTGATTCGGATCTTCGGTCTGAAGAACGACGCATTCGTCTGTGATCGTAACAAGCGGAAAGTTATTCGTCCATTCTTCAACGGAGTACGAAAGGTTCTGCGGCAGATCGTTGCGTGACGTCTTTTTGAGAAAGTCGAGGAACTCTTCTTTCTTCGCCTTCAGTAGAATGCCTTCCTGAAAGGATTCTCTGGTGAGCTGGAAGTTATACACGTTCTCGAACGACTTCACCTCACAGAAGGCTTTGAGTAGATAGAGGCCGTGCAGGCTGAGTTTTTCGGGAATGGCGATGATGCTCAGGTCGGGGTTGATGATGATACCGCCCTTCTCATCGTCTTCTTTCAGCGGCTTGTGTTTGAAGAAATGCTCGCCAAGAGAAGAGATCTCGATCCAGCGATCGGGATAATGGGCGCGAATCAATCCGAAAAGCTGTAAAAAGAAGAGCGCCGACGTCAGTTCTTTGCGATATTCGTTCAGGCGATCGGGAAAGTTCTGAATGCGAAAATCCTTATCGAGAACGACGTGATCGCGAATCATGATGGCCATGACGGTCGTGTAGAGGCAACGCCCCATCTCGCCGATCAGTTTCACCGTTTCGTCGAACACGGCAGGCTGAAAGAACGGCACATAAACCGATTCAAAGACCTCTTCGTAACGGGTAACGCGCTCGCGTGATTTACGCACCTCGGCCATCACCTGCTTCATCAGTTTCAGCGGATCGCTCTGAAGAACTGCGTCGAAGTCATTGCGCAGCACCACATCGTCGCGTTTTGTGCGGACGATGTCGAGCAGCCGCATAACGGGCAGCAGCAGTTCGATCTGATAGATCTGACTTTTTTCGAGGAAGAGGGCGATGTCGGGGCGCAGCAGTCGGTTCTCGGTTTCGCGCAGGTCCGTCTGTTTGATCTTGCCCGATTTGGCAAGATTCAGTCCTTTGCGCGTGATATACACGATCTGCTTTTTGATGTTGATGAAGAAATCGAGATCGTTGCCGATGACTTTTTCCTGGCTGCGTTTGATGCCTTTTTTCGGCTTCAGAATAAGAGGGAATTCCGTAAGGTATTCGAAAACCTCGATCGGCATCACAAGCATGCGCACAAAGCGTTCGTCGACGTAGTAGTCGTCGAGCAGCAATCCGGCTGCGTCCATCTTGCGCACGATGTCGATCCACTTACCGCGTTCCTCTTCGATGAACTCACGTGCGGGGGAGATCTCGAGGATGCCGCCCTGATTGTAGGCGCGCAGGACAATCTCCTGTTCGAGATCGCCAAGCTCATCGACGAGCTTCTTCAGCTGTTCCTGTATGCCTGCCTTCGTATTGAGCGCGTTGGCCGCCTTTTTCCATTCGGCGGGCAGATCCTTGCGCGAACGCAGCACCTTGACGAGCGACTGCCGGAACTTCTGTCCTTTGTCGTTCGTCTCGACGCGAACATGGTCGGAGCTCTCGCGATACGCATAATAGCGGTCGAGCGTGTTCGTCAATCGCTCACGATTCTTGCGCTGGTAGACGAGAAAGTAGCGCTTGAGAACGCCCATCTCCATCTCAGCCGAGGCCGGTTGAAGCGTGAACTTTCTTGCGATTTCGCCGAGCGTCATCACCCGGTCTTTCGTTGACAGGATGGCGGTGTAGATGCCTACCTGTACGGGACTGAGCTTTTCGAGGATGCCGCGTACGTAGAACTCATCACTCATCGTATCGATGAGCTGCTGAATCTGACTTTTCTTGTCCCGGCCCGGTTTCTGGATGTTCCAGATCTTGAGCAGCCGTTTCAGCGAAGCGGCATCGAGGCGGTACAGTTCCGTAAACAGGGGATTTTCTTCGGTCATGTGGGAGATGTTGCCTCTGAAAATTGGAAAAAAAGAAACAGAGAACAGAAGAGATCAGAGCTACTCTCCTGTAAAACCATTTTCAATCTCGCGAAAGTGGGTGCACGCCGTCGCCTTCCTGTATGGCGGATGGTTTTTTTCCAATCGCCTGCTCTCCGATCCGGCGCTATACTATAGTCCGTTCTTTCGCGTTCTGGCCGGTTTCGTGATAATAGCGGGCATGGTCTTCGCGGTAGCATGCTTCCTGCGACCGAGGCCTGGCCTTCTTCGTGTGATGGCCCTGATGCTGCTTCTTTTTCATGTGCGACTCATGCTTGTCGATATCGTTCGCGTGCAGGGGCCGAGCATGCAGCCCGCTTTGCATGATGGTGACCTCATCGTTGTGGAGCGCCTGAGCAGCGGACTTCATCTTCCTGCCCTTGATTTTCCGTTCACGCTTTTTCGTGCAGACGATCCGGGCCCGCCCTGGTCGCGCACGCTCTTTGCCACAACAGCGAAGAAAGGCGATGTTGTTGTCTTTGATTTTCCGGAACGCCGGAGTGCCGGGCGATTCTACGTCAAACGGGTCGTCGCCCTTCCGGGGCAGCATTACCACTTTACCGAACACCTGCTTTTTATCGATGGAGAGCCGGTTTTGAATCCGGCCGGACAGATCGCCGTTATCGAGCCGTATCCCGAGCGGCATCAGACTCCGGTTATGGATCCGCCGGCCCGCCTGCTTGCACTCGACGCAGCCTTCGTCTATGCCAGCATGAACGGCGTCGGTGTGTCGGGGCGTGTGCCCGAAGGAGGCCTGCTTGTGATCGGTGATTCGTATAAAGAGAGCCGGGATTCTCGCGTAATCGGATTTGTTCCGATTTCGGCTGTACAGGGACGTCGCTGGAGCGATCTGGTATTCTGAGATCAGAAATTCGTATGGAAAAGCGCCGACTCAGATTGATGCTCTTTCTGGCCTTTCTCGGGCTTGGCTTTCTGGTGGTGCTCGGTCGCGCCGCCTATCTTGCCGGTCTCTTCGATCTGTCGGATCGCATGCCCGGTCCGGGATCGTCGATCCGCGGCCCGATCAAGGATCGACGCAGTATCAGCCTGGCGGTTACCGAAGAGGCGAGCACCATCGGACTGGCGCCGCCCGAGCTGCTTGATCCGGAATTCACCGCCCGGTATCTTGCCGGTTATCTCGAAACCGATTCGGGCGAGATCCTGAGAAAGATCTATCTCTATCAGGGGCGCAAGTACTTTCTGTTGCAGAGGCAGGTGGATAACTTTACGGCGCAGCAGATTATGGATCTGCGTCTGCCCGGCGTTTACAGAGAATACGAGAATCGTCGTGTTTATCCATCCGGACGTCTGGCCTCGAATCTGCTCGGCTTCACCGGCCGCGATTCGGCGCAGGCCCTGGCCGGTCTTGAATACGTATATAACGACGTGCTCACCGGCAGCGGTTATGAGCGCGGTCCTACGCTCTATCTGACAATCGATTCCATCTTGCAGTACCGGATGGAGAAAGCCCTGCGTAAAGGCTTCGAAGGCTCCGGCGCCGATCGGGCCGTCGGAATCATGATGGACGTCGAGACGGGAGAGGTGCTGGCGGTGGCGAACCTGCCCGACTTTGATCCGAATTTTTACTACAGAGACGACGCCGCGGCGAAGGGAAACTGGGCCATTCGGTTAAACTTCGAGCCGGGCTCGACAATGAAGGTGTTCGCCGCCGCCGCCGTCCTGAACGAGCGACCTGAAATCCTGAATAAGCGTTTTATGTGCAAGGGAGAGTTTCCCTTTCAGGGAGGATCGGTACGCTGCCTGCGACATGGCAAGACGCAGGCACACGGTGAGCTCGACCTGTTCGGAATCATCGAGCAGTCGTGTAACGTCGGCATGATCCAGGCGGCGTCGACGATCGACGATGCCACCCTCTACAAATACCTCGTCGAGTTCGGATTCCAGGAGCGCACCGGAGTTCTGCCCGAAGGCAGCGGCGAAACTCGCGGCTATATGCCCGAGCTGAAAAGCTGGGTGCAGTCCACGCACTATTATACGCCGATCGGCCAGGGCATCAGCGTTACGCCGATGCAGCTTCTGCGAGGTTATTCGGCCCTTGTGAACGGAGGCAGCCTGCTGCAGCCGTCTTTGATGAAGCGCATCGTCGCCGAAGAAGGCGTCGTGCTGGATGAGATGCAGATTTTATCGAAACCGACTTCGCTTCGTCCGGAACGAATGCAAATCCTGAATCGCATGATGAGGGCAGTCGTCGCTACGGGCACGGGTCGGGCGGCTAACCTGAAAGAGATCGAGATCATCGGTAAGACGGGAACGGCGCAAAAATCCAGTGCTGCCGGCTATATCGATCGTTATTCGACGTCGTTTCTTGGAGCCTTTCCGGCCGACCGCCCGCGCTATGCCGTTTTGATTCTGTATGACGGCGTCGGTGGCGATCAGTCGGGCGGGGGGTTATCCGCTCCGGTATTCGCCGAATTCGTGAGAAGCATTCTGCCGTTGATTGAAGCGCATTCCGAGGTCTTTGATGTCGCCGATTATGAAAGGAAACGGGAAAAGCGCGAGCAGGCAGACGAGCAGAAGCGGGAAGAACAGGGCGAAAGAGATCGAGAGAGTAGCCAGGACGAACCCGACGGAGGAACCGGAGCGGAGCAGGCCTACAGGCTTGCCGTAAGGCGTCTGAAGGCCCGCGAAGGCGTCGTACCCGACTTCCGCAATCATCCGGTGCGCACAGCCATCGAATGGTCGGCGATGCATACCGGCATTCGTCTGAATGTGCGCGGATCGGGCTATGTGTTCAGGCAGCAGCCGGCTCCGGGAACGCCGCTTCGCGACGCTCCGGAGCTGACGCTATTCGCCGAATGACAGAACGCTTTTTCGTTACCGATTGGCCTCGACAAAGCCGGCCGTGTCTTCATAGAAATCGTAGGTGAAGATCTTGCCGTCTTTGATAACGCATTTCAACGCCCAGGCGCTTTCGTAGGTCTTTCCCGTAGATTTCAGCTCATGCTTGAAACGGCCGTTTGCGAATACTACGTCGCCGCTGCCGATGACGTTCTCTACGGTGAACTCCTTTGTATTGAATGCGGCTCCGAGGCTCTGGATGAACTCCTCCACGCCTTTTTTGCCTTTATAGGTACCGTAGGGCTCGCCGGGTTTACGTCTACCTTCACGGACGGCGTTTATGGTCGCCTTCTCGTGAAAGCTGCCGATGAGTCCGGCCATATCGCCTTTGCCAAAGGCGTTGAAGAAGCCTTTAACGACGTCCACGCCGTCCGCCTTTTCTGCCTGAAGCGTCGATGCGAAGACCGACGATACAAGCAACATGAGTAATCTGTTACGCATTGTTTTCTCCTGATGACCGGCCCGTATTTTCGATACTGCCGGTATCGTTATTTCGATACCAGTAATATCGTAATTCGCTTGACCGGCAATCTTTTTCTGCAAGAAAAGCGGGGTGAAGAAAAAAGAGCCGGATCGCAGGCGGGGGCGGCCTCGATCCGCTGAATACGAAGAGGCCATTCTTGCAGCCACTTACGCGCTGCTTGCCGAAAAAGGGTATCACGGTTTCTCTATAGAAGATGTCGTGCAGGCTACGGGTGTGGCTCGCACGACGATCTATCGACGCTGGCCGGACAAGGCCTCTCTTGCCATGCAGGCCATTCTCACACAGATCAGTCCGTATCTGGACTTTGATGAACGACTTCCTTTTGCAGAGGCAATGAAGAAGCAGATGAAGGGTCTGGCCGGCGTATTTCAGGGAGATAACGGACGCGTCATTGCATCCGTTATCGGTGCGGCCCAGGACGATGAACAGCTCGCGAGGTCCGTTCGCGATGACTATCTGCGTCCGCGAAGGCGCATCGCCCATGATTTCATCAAGGGCGCGATACGCCGCGCAGAGTTCCCCGCATCAAGCGAGGCCGAGATTGAAGGATTCATCGACCTTCTTTACGGAGGGTTATACTTTCGCCTGCTGTTAAAGCATAAGAGGCCGGGCCTTGATGGCGTGGAACGATGGATCGACCTCGTCTTCGCGGCCCTCAAGAAGTAACTACAAAAGGTCAATCTATTGCTCTTGCCTTTCCTTACCCTGGAGGGCCTGTTTCTGGAACCGGCTTTTATCTCTTGCGCAGATCTCGTATCTGTCGGCCTGTTCTGCATCGTAGCAGTTCTCCCGACGGCATGAAGGCAACCTGCATTGTAACGGCCTTCTCAGGCGTCGTCGTATGATAATCATGCAGGCAGTGCCGCTTCGGATCGGGCGCCTCGCCTTCTTTCGGAAGCCGGTTCAGATCGCACCAGATGCGTTGCGTTTCGGTCTGCCAGAGCCTCCAGTCCCACTGCACGCTGTTACGCAGTCCGGCGGCATACATGGAATTCCACTGTCGCGAGGCGGGCAGATACGGATTGCCTCCGCCGTGGGCGCCGACAAAGATATCGATGCGATCTTCTTTGATGTGCGTCGGCGCTCCCGTGTCGGTGGCGCAGAACCATCCGTCGTGCACCGAGCCGTCTTCCATTTTCACATTGCGAGCGGCCACCTCGGGCATGAACACGGCGATGCCGAGTACGCCTCCGCGACGGCAGCCTTCGCGCTGCACGGCATCGTTCGGATATAGACGCGAACAGAACCCTTTGAAGTTCACGGCGATCGTTCGGTACGGAAAAACCTCATAGCCACGCCCGGCGCCCATCCCCCATTCTTCGTCATAGATATGATAACGCCCCTGAGTACCCGAGTAATGGTATTTCGTGCCATCGTCGGCGATGCCGCTGCCCTGCCAGCGCACCTGCTTCTGGAATTCCTGCGACGTATGTCCGATCACCTTACCCTGCGGAGAGAGAACAGGCACCTTCGGGCCCGGATGATGCTCTTCAAGGGCGAGGTGATAGTAGGTGAACCAGAACTTACCGAGGCTTGCCTTTTTATATGAAGAAACGGTCTGCAGGGCATCCTCTTTTCTCAGGCCGAGAAACAGCACCTCAAGCGGAAGCGGGCGATGATCGAGCTTCTGAACGGAAAGCACATGATCGACGGCTTCGGGCTGCCATCGCAGAGCGGCCGTCGGATAATAACAAACGTCTGCGTTTTTATCAAGCGGTTGACCTTTGTAGCGAGCAACTGGCGTGAGCTGCGCAACGGTCTCGCCGGCTTCGATCAGCGCCTCGTTATGATAGATGCGCGTGGCGACGTTCTTCTGATCCGCTCCTGAATAACAGGGGCAGCCTTCGGGCTGCATGAGGCAGACGGGTTTGGCGATACGGCCGTTTTTCACGGGGGCGCCGGGAAGCGTCGATGTGCAGAAGCTCAAAACGGCGATGAAGGCGAAAAGAGCGAAACGATGAGAAGGCATGAGTCCTCATCGTCGTCGGCGATTATCGCACAACCATTTTTAGAAAAGCGGCTTCGCGCTTGCTTCCTGATCCGTTTCGTACACTTTGTATCCCACATGCGAAAAAAAAAGAGAGCATGGCGGAGTGCCGGCCTTCTTGCCGGCCTTCTTGCCGGCTTTCTTCTGGTATTGTGCGTTCATGCAATTGATGCCGCTCCTGTCTCCGTTAATTTCGATCGCGTAGATCTGCGCGGTGCAGAGAAGGCGATGATTGAAACTTGCATCGATCCGGGGGGCGACATGCGCCTTGCCGATGTGATGCAGAGTGATTGCTTTCATCCTGAAAAGAAAGAGATCCCCGGCTTCGGGGAAACGACAAACAGTATATGGTTACGCGTGACGTTGAGTTCCGAATCTTACGTTGCAAGAATGCTCGAACTGCAATGGCCGCATATCGACGAGCTTGACGTTTACACCGTTCACTCACAGATGCTGCAGCAGGAGTGGTCTACGGGCGTGCGAAAGCCTTTTTCACAGAGGCCATACCCGACGCGAACGTTCGCCTTCCCGCTACAGCTACAACCCGGCGAAACAACGATTTATCTCAGAGCGTGGGCGATCGGTAATCTGCAGATGCCCATGACGGTATGGGAGGCCGAGGCCTTTGCCGTTCACGATCGCCGGGATCAGGTCGTGCAGGGCATGTACTTCGGCATCATCTTCGTAATGGGAATGTATAACCTTTTTCTCTTCTTCTCGTTTCGAGATATCAGCTATCTCTATTATGTTTTATACGTGGTCGCCTTTTCGCTTGTGCAGCTTGGATTTACGGGAACGGGCTTCGAGCTTTTCTGGCCGAACCTTCCGTATCTGCAGGTGCGGTATTTTCCGCTTTTTACGGGGTTAACGCTGATTTTTGTCTTTCCTTTTGCTCGCGAATTTTTGCAGAGCAGGGTGCACGCTCCGATCATGGATCGATTGCTCCAGGCTATGATCGTTCTTGGCGCTCTTTTCGTCGTGATGCCCTTCTTGATCGACCCGCATATTGCAAGCCGCATCGCTACGATCGCCACTCCCATTCCTCAGGTAATCGGTATTATAACGGCAGCCGTCGTTTACCGACGCGGATTCCGACCGGCGCGGTATTTTCTGCTCGCTTTCGGATTGCTTGCGCTGGCCATCGTCGTCACTCTCATGCGTTCGCTCGAACTGCTGCCCGTATCGTTCTTTACCGAGAACGGAATGCAGATCGGTTCGATCAGCGAGGTGATCCTTCTCTCGTTTGCTCTTGGAGATCGTATAAACACTCTGAAATCCGAGCGCGAGCGAATTCTGCGCGGATCTCTACTTCAAGAGCAGAAGCTATCGATGCTACGCCATGAACTCGATGCCGCACGCCGTATTCAATCGAGCGTATTGCAGAAAACCATCCCCCGCATTGAGGGCCTGGGCGTGGCCTCGCGATACATGCCGATGAATCATGTCGGCGGAGATTTTTTCGACTGCCTGCAGTTAGGCGAATCCGAAGTCTGCTTCATTATCGCCGACGTTTCGGGGCATGGCGTGTCGGCCGCCCTCATCGCTTCGATGGGACAGATCGCCTTCGATTTGCAACTGGAGCGAGCCCGTCGGCCCGAGCATGTTCTGCTCGGTATGAACGACATCCTGCACGGTCGCACGGGCGACTATTTTCTCTCGGCAAGCTGCGTTCATATCGACGCGAAGAACCTGAAAGCGCGGATCGCATCGGCGGGTCATCCGGCTCTACTGCTCTACCATCCGAGTCGAGAATCGCCTCTCGAAACGCGGCCACGCGGCAGATTGATCGGGCCTTTTCCTGATCCCTCCGTCGAAGGATTGGACCTGGACCTGCTCGCCGGTGACCGTATGCTTCTTTTTACAGACGGCATAACCGAGGCGCGCAACGGCAGCGGCAAGATGTTCGGAACCCGCCGTCTGAAGGAATTTCTGATCACGCATTACGAAGATGCGGTGGAGACCTTTGCCGACAGATTGTATGGCGAGGTGAGAAGATGGATCGGTACCGGCCAGTTTGACGACGATTTCACGCTGCTCGTCATCGACGTACGCAGAGACGGACAGACGGTCGTGGCGGTTACATCGGAATCGGCGCCGTAAACGCCGACAGCACCGCGTTAACCAGATCGTTTCTGCCGTTTCAATCTTCGTCTTCTACGGCGCCTTTTTTCAGCG
The DNA here is from genome assembly GCF_000243335.1 of Leptonema illini DSM 21528. NCBI lineage: Bacteria > Pseudomonadati > Spirochaetota > Leptospiria > Leptospirales > Leptospiraceae > Leptonema > Leptonema illini. The sequence goes on from NZ_JH597773.1 coordinate 3,811,580, forward strand.
TTCCGGCCGAGAGATTCTTGAGATACGAGATCACAAACGGATCAAGATCGCCGTTCATCACCGATTCAACATCGGACGTCTGTTCGCCTGTGCGAAGGTCCTTCACCATTTTGTAAGGGTGCATTACGTAACTGCGAATCTGGCTGCCCCAGGCTACGTCCTTCTTCTCGCCTGCCTTGCTTTCGGCCTCGGCCTCTTTCTTCGCCTTTTCGACTTCATAGAGGCGAGCCTTCAGCATCTTCATGGCGCGATCGCGGTTTTTATGCTGTGAGCGCTCGTTCTGACACTGAACGACGATGCCCGTCGGAATATGCGTGATACGAATGGCCGAATCGGTTTTGTTAACGTGCTGACCGCCGGCGCCGCTTGCTCTGTAGGTATCGACGCGCAGATCCTTCTCTTCGATCAAAACGTTCACGCTGTCGTCGAGTTCAGGAGAGATATGAACGGAGGCAAAGGATGTATGACGTCTTTTATTGGAATCGAACGGAGAGATACGGACAAGGCGATGTACGCCGTTCTCGCCTTTCAGATAGCCGAAGGCGTTCTCTCCTTTTACAAGAAGCGAGGCGCTTTTAATGCCGGCCTCATCGGCCTCTTGAAAGTCGAGCGTCTCGACGTCATAGCCGCGTTTCTCAAACCAGCGCGTATACATGCGATAGAGCATCTGCGCCCAGTCCTGCGATTCCGTTCCGCCCGCTCCTGAAGAGATCGTCACAAGGGCGTTGCGTCCGTCGTCCTCGCCGAGAAGCGCCTCAGAAAGCTGCAATCCGTCGAACTGTTCTTTCATACGGGCGAAGTCTTTCGACAGCGATGCAAAGCCCTCTTCTTCGCCGAGCTCATCAATCGTCAGGGCGATCAGATCACCGAAATCGTCCACCTCGCGGCGAAGCTCCACCCAGGGCTCGGTCTTCTTTTCAAGGGCTGACTTCTGACGTGAGATCTCCCGCGCCTGGTCGGCGTCATCCCAGAAATCGGGCTGACTCATGCGGTTTTCCATGTCAGAGAGCTCGACTCGCAGGGCGTCGATGCGGTTCTTATTCCAGCGCTTGAGAAAAAGCTCCTGGAATTCCCGCGCATCCTTTTCCAGTTCGTGTCGGTTTCGGTACTGGTAGTAATCTGTGCCCTTCTGCTCGGCCATAGCGCTCCAGTTCTCTGGCGGTCATTCTGGCGGCAAGACGAATCTGAACTCAGGATAGAGCTCGAATTGCAGCTCGTCCGTCATCGCAGACGTGCCGGTGCGTATCTCGAAGTAATAAAGAAGTTGTGGATTTGAATTTGACAGTTGCAGGCGGCGAAGAAGGGCAAAGCTATCCAGCGAATCCCGGCAGCGCACCTGTAGCGTAGCTGCCCGTTCCTCGATCCGCACTGTATCGGGCGCGCATCCATCGCTGAGCTCGGCCGCCATGCTCTGAAGCGGAACGGCACGATTGTAGCGCAGAGTCGTCATTGCTATCTGTAGCGTCTCGGACCTGTAGCTGCGTGCCTCAAATCGGTAGAACGCTCCCTCTTTCCAGATGCGAAAGACGATATCGTCGGGAGCTACAAAGCTATACGGAAGGCGCTCGTCTTTAAAAACGTTACCTTTGCGAATACCGTCAGACCAGAGAAAGGGGCGCTTCGGTTCGGCCGCAAGTAGCGCGGCGAAAACGGAGAAGAAGATAGCGATGATCGAAAGCCGCGTCACTGTTCTAAAGGGCCGTGCAACTGTTAAGAACAGCCGGAATGCTGTTATCAGCGATAATGACTGATCGGTCGATCTTGCCGTCATTCGGGCCCGCCTGCAACCGGTCCCAGGAATTCATCAGAGATACGAATGATATCGCGGTAGGTCTGCAGCGTATCGTGCATGCCGGGCCCTGCTGCGCCGTCGAAGCGTGCCATGTGAAAGAGCGCCTCACCTTCGTTAACAAGGGGGATGTTGGTCGTGCAGATGACCATGCCGGCGGCAGGATTGATAACGGCCGCCTGTTTTTCGGCAAAAGGATCGCCGATCCAGCCGAGTATCTCGTCGCGATCGACGATATCGCCGGGCTGTCGGGAATCCAGCATCACGCCCGAAATGGGAGCGCGGACCCAGGAACTCTGCTTGAAGATCAAAGGATCAAAGTCGGCCTTCTTCTCGCGAGTCGCTTTGCCGATCATGTCCAGATGTCGCATCACGCGTAGCAGTCCGCGCACGCCGGTGCGGATCGAAAGCTCGTCATAGCGAAGCGCCTCTCCCGCCTCGTAGAGCAGGCAGGGGATGTTAAACATTTTGCCGGCTGCGTGGCGCACCGATCCTTCGAAAGATTCGGAGTCGAGTATAACGGGAGCGCCAAAGGCTCTGGCGAGTTCGAGGTTGCGCTTTTCGGCTAACGTCGCGCGAATCTGCGGAAGGTTATAGCGATGCAGCGCTCCCGTATGGATGTCGATGCAGTGTGTGGCGATGGAGAGCAGCTCTCGAACGACGATGTGCGCCATGCGCGAGGTCAGGCTTCCGCGCTCCGAGCCTGGAAAGGAGCGATTGAGATCGCGCCGGTCGGGCATATACCGCGAATGCGCCTGCAGCCCGTAGACGTTCACGACGGGGACGGCGACGATCGCTCCACGAATCTTGCGCACGGACGGATTCGACAGCAGGCGGCGAATGATCTCCATACCGTTGATTTCATCGCCATGCACGCAGGCCAGGATCAAAAGAATCGGGCCTCTCTCTTTACCCGTAACGACGCGCACGGGCATCGACATGGGCGCATGCGCATAAAGACCCGGTACGGGAATCTCTACCGATGTCATGGATTCCGGCGGGATGTCGATGTCGGCGATTCGAAGGCGCAACGTCTTACTCCGGAACGGTACGCCGACGTCGGCGGGCGTTCGTTTTACTCTGATGATGCTCGACGAATTCGACGATGGCGCCTGCGATATCGAGCCCCGTCGCCCGCTCGATGCCTTCAAGGCCCGGCGAAGCGTTCACCTCCATCACAAGAGGGCCCCGATGCGAGCGCAGAATGTCGACGCCGGCGATGTTTAACCCCATCGCCTTTGTAGCGCGAACGGCCGTCTCGCGCTCTTCTTCGGTGATCTGCACCATGCGCGCATGGCCGCCGCGATGCAGGTTGGAGCGAAACTCTCCTTTCTGTCCCTGTCTGCGCATGGCGGCAACGACCTTGCCTCCGATGACGAAGCAGCGAAGGTCGGATCCTTCGGCCTCTTTTACATACTCCTGTACGAGAAAGTACTCTTTGAGACCGCGAAAGGCGTCGATGACGCTCGCCGCCGCCTGTTTCGTTTCGGCTAACACCACGCCGATACCCTGTGTGCCTTCGAGCAGCTTGATGATCAGAGGAGCTCCTCCTGCCATGCGAATGAGGTCGTCGGTGGCCTCGGGGGAGTGGGCGAATCCGGTGACGGGCAATCCGATGCCGCGCACGGCCAGCATCTGAAGCGATCGCAGCTTGTCGCGTGCTCGTGCGATGGCCCGGGCACGGTTCACCGCGTACACTCCCATCATCTCGAACTGTCGCAGCACGGCCGTCCCGTAGAAAGTGACGCTTGCGCCGATGCGGGGGATGACGGCCTCGACGTCGCTCAGCATTCGACCGTTATAATGCACCTGCGGATCGTTCGCCGTAATATTCATATAGCATTTAAGCGGGTCAACGATTTCGCAGTCGTGGCCGCGCAGCCGGGCCGCTTCGGCGAGCCGTCGCGTCGAATAGAGGTTAGGCCCACGTGATAGTATCAATAATTTCATTGTGCGGTCTCCGTTCGGAACGGTATTCCTTTTACGTGTCGGTTTTGTGAGATGAGTTCTACTTAGATTCTGAACGGCCTGGATCGACGACAAAACGTCCGATCAACGCCTGCCGTCCGAGCAGCATGCGAAAGATCATATCTTCGCGATTGGTCAGCGTCACCTCTATCGGGAACTCCTTCCCGGCGAGGCGGATGCGTGTCTGTATGACGGGCCGTTTCTCGACCTTGCCGCCCGAATTCTTCACGGAGCGTTCTTCGATTACGTTGCATTCATGCAGCACGCTCAGATCGGTGCGGCGACGATACGGGCGAATCCGAAACGATACCTTGCGGTGGCCGTCTTTGAAGAAGATTTTCATATCATCAACATGCAAAGCGGATGTACGGGCACCCGTATCAATCTTCACCTTGATCCGCTTCACGCCCAGATCGGGAAGGGCGGCCCACTCCTTCCATCCGACGACGGTAACCTGATTGTCTGACACAGCGTGAGAATCGGCCTTCTGTGCGGGCGGTCAAGTAGAAGCTGAGAATTCGACGACGCCGACGCATGATTAACCGGGTATCCAGGCTGGCACCTGGTCTTCGGGCATCGGAGTCGCAATATAAAAGCCCTGAATCGCATGGCATCCCATTTCGGCCAGCGCCGCCCGTTGTTCGTAGGTTTCGACGCCTTCGGCGATGACATCGTGACCGAATACTCCGGCGATGTTAATGATGGCCTGCACGACGGCCTTTCTGCGCTCTTCGTTGATCATACGATTCACGAAAAGTCTGTCGATTTTTACCGTCTGCACCGGTAGCTGGCTCAAGTAGGCCAGCGAGGAATATCCCGTACCGAAATCGTCCAGAGCGACGCGGATTCCAAGCGCCCGGCATCTTAAAATGATGTCTCTCGTTCGTTCGAAGTCGTTGATGGCGGTCGTTTCGAGGATCTCAATTTCGAGATCGGACACATGCGCTCCAGGAACCGATTCGATGACGGCCTTAAGATCGTCGATAAATTCCGGATGTTGCAGATGGCGTCCGGCGATGTTCACGCTAACATGCGAGGCGAGGCCGAGTCTTCTCCATAGCGCCGATTGTTCGACGGCGCCACGCAGCACGTATCTTCCGATATCGCAGATCAGGTCGTTGTTTTCGATTTCAGGCAGAAAGGCGCCCGGCAGGATTACGCCATCTTCGCGATTCCAGCGCAGCAGAGCCTCAAAGCCGCGGATGTCGTTCGATCGGAGGTCGATCTGCGGTTGATAGTAGATGGATAGGTCGCCGTTCTCAAGGGCCGAACGAACCCGACCGAGCGTGCTTCGACGCTCGCGGGCAAGTCGATCCTGTTCGCTATCGAACCAGCGGATCGTGCCGTGAGCGTCACGTTTCGCGTCGTCAAGCGCCATACGCGCATGCCGCATCAGCATGTCGCCGTCTGTGGCATCGACGGGAAACAGCGAGATTCCGGCCGAGGCCTGCAGCTCTATCGTATGATCGTCAAGTCGGATGATCAGATTTTTCGGTTCAAGGATCTGCAACAGTCTGTCCTGCGCCTCGTCGCGATCGGATACGTCGGTGATGAGCAGAGCAAACTCGTCCCCCAGGATGCGGGCGGCGTAAAACCAGGGAGCCGGCCGTAAAAGAAGGGCGAAGTCGGTCAGGACTTGATCTCCGGCGGAGTTACCGTACGTGTGGTTGATCTTAGCGAATTCATCAAGATCGATCTGCACGACGGCAAGCATGCGATTCGACGTTTTTGAACGCTGTAACGCCTCGTTCAGGGTGGCGGCGAAAAGCTGAGCGTTAGGCAGATCGGTCAGAGCATCGTAGTGAGATTCACGCTCGATGCGTCGCTGCACTTCGCGCTCATACGTTTCGCAGAGCTTGATGGCCGTGCCGAGACGGGAGAGAACGGGCTGAAAGAGCGTCGTCAGCGGCAGCGTCGTCGTCGGAGCGTCCACGCCGAGCAGAATCATATGCCCGTAACCCGGCACGGGCATGGCTAACGCTACGCGATAGGGACGACTTTTCTCATGTCCGTCGAGGATATGCTCGCCTTCAATAAGGCGGGATTCCTGACTCACAAGGTCTTTCGTCAATTGCAGGGCTTCCTTTCTTCTCTCAAGAAGCTTATAATCGCCGATTACCTGATCAAGGATCACACGGACGGAATCTCCCGCAATCAATTCATCCGTTACGAATATTCCGGCGGGAAATCCCGTATGATAAAGAAAACGTTGCAGCGTCTTCTGGATAAGGGCTTCGCGCGAGACATCGCTTCCGATCGTGAATGCCAGATCGTAAAGTACGACCAGAGCCTGTTCTCGATTTATCGACACGGTACACCGACCAGGGTGGCGTTATGAAAGAGCGGATATCGGCTTTGATGCGAGGTTCCGATCTCGCCCAGAGAGAGCGCGCCCAGAATATTCCGGAAGCCTCCGCGCGACCGGATCTCATCGATTTCCTTTTCGGCCTCCGGGCCGCGATGGAGCCGCCGTCCGGCACAGTAGAAAAGCAGCAGATCGGAGCAATCCGACATCGCGTTCAGGGATTCGGCTAACCGGGCCGGAGCTTTATGGGAGCCGGCGGCCGCATCGAGCAGAGTCAGGAAAGAGTTTGCCGGTATCTCGCCGATGCAGTAGATGCTGCCATCTTCGGTTAATCCTACGGGAATTCGCACAAGAACTTCGCCGTCGGCGCGCATGATGCCGAACGGGAAGTGGACGGCATAGTTATAGAAGTTCTCCCGCGTCACTTCCACGCCCTTTCGCTCGAACATGATCTGTCGATATCGATCGAGGGCCGGTTGCCAGTCGATCTGAATGATCTTATTACCCTCTGCCGACGTTGCCGTAATGAATTCCGCCGGCGCCGGATAGCCATGTTCGAGAATCGCTCCCGGGTGATCGGGAAGAATCTGTAGAAGAACGGCATCCCGATACAGAAGTTCGTTATCGAACAGACAATCGATTGGAGTAAAGCTCTCGCTGCCGGCATTGACGCCGAAAAGCCTCACTCGATCGGCGACATGCAAATACCAGGTGTCGAGCTGCGTTCCGATATTGGGAATCAGAGCGTCGAATATGCAGAAAAGAGCGGCCGGTTCATTTGCGGGAAGGCTCTTTACATATTGCGCCATGCGAGCGGCATTATCAGCCATACATGCTTCAGACGAAGCGTTCTCGAGGATTACGGGCTCCGGAGCGGCTTGCATCTCGATGACGATACAGCCTGCGGCGTCGAAGCGCCCGTCTGCCAGCAGAGCCGGGAAAAGCGCCCCGCTGATGCGCAATCCATCAGGCACGCTCTTCTGGATAACGGGAATCAGGCTCGCGTCTTTCTCTGAAAGAAGAAAGCAGTAACGGAGACTCGCATTGAGCTCGTTACATTGTTTGCTGATCGCTACGGGATCCGACGAATCCCATCTTTGAATTCGAAATCCGGCCACGCTTACTTTGATTGCAGTATGTGTTTGCTGTAAAGCAAATCAATTGTGGCCGATTCAATCTGTGCGACGCTGACGGTCGCGCAGTTAAAGGCGACGTCGAAGAAGTCCGTCGTCGGCGTCTCGCCCGATAAAAACTTACGCAAAAAGACACGCTCCTGGTCGACGGATTGAATGCGACGCAGCGCCTCCTCTTTAGAAACCTTATCTCTTTCCATCACCCTGTCGAGCCGCCAGGCGACCGGTGCATAGAGCTGAATGTGAAGGGAGTCGGGGATGTTGCGTGCAAGCATGGCGCCGCCCCTTCCGACGATGACATAGCGACCGTCCGTGGCCATTTTTAGAACGATGTCGGCAACCTTCTTTTTGATCTTAACGTCTCCGGGCATCGGGTTGCCGGGAAGCGACCTGAAAAGATCAACAAGCGGATGCACGGGATGCGCCCTTCTGTAGATCTCGTTCACAAGAGATTCGGGTAGCTCGAAATGATCGGCCGCTTCTTTGAGTATCTCACGATTCACGGCCTTCCATTCGCCGCGGCTGCCATCGGCAAGCGTCTTGCGCGAGAGAGTGCCGGCCAGTTTTTCGGCAAGCGTAAAGCCAGGACAGCCGTATTCGCGCGATATGGTAACGACGGGACCGGGCTTCTTCGGTTCCACCTCGGGGCCGAATTCGGCAAGGCGCCTCTCTTTCAGGTATTTTAAGATTGCATGTTCCGGCATGGGCTGAGCCTTCCCATAATGCTAAAGAAAATCAAGCAAATTTTGCTCTCCGGCAATTGATGAGATCGTGAATCAAAATGATGCAGGACTCAAGGCGACGATCACGCTTGTAACAAGCATAAGGATTGCGACGGGCGCCCAGATCATACGTTCTCTTTTGCTCGGCGTTATAAGATTCAGTACAGTGGCGAGCAAGCTGAAGCCGACGACGGCCCAGATCGCTTTTACAGAAAGCTCGTAGAACTCTGAGCCGGCGATGCCCGCCCGCGCAAGCACGATAAACGTAATGAAGGCGAGTACAACGACCTGGACCAGAGCGGCGATGCGCATTGCCGATGGAAGCTTCCCGGGAAAACGCCCTCCCATTGCGAATTCGCCCCACGGAGCGCCCGCAGCAAGGGCGATCTGGAATAGGATAACTACAATCGTGCAGAGAGCGAAGACAGAGGCGGCGACTTCGGACGTTGTGATTCCGTTGCTGACGAACATCGCTCAGCGACGTCTGAATGGAATCGCTGTCAAACAGAAATACGAGAGCCGTTCTGTGACATTTCACCCATTTTGAAGCGATCAATTTCAAACGGCGAGTCACAGGAGTTTGCATGCCTTACATCAACCTACAGATCACAAAAGGAGCTTCGCGCGATCAAAAGAAGAAAATTGTCGAAGAATTCACCGATACCCTTGTGCGTGTTCTCGGAAAAAAACCCGAGCATACGCACATCGTAATCCAGGAAATCGAAGAAGAGGACTGGGGCTTCGCCGGCATGCTGACGGACGATTACAGGAAGCAGCATCAATAGATAATAAAATCGGGCTGGCGCGGCTCCGCCGAGAGAAATTCGAAGGCAGGCCGCCCTGCGTCGCTGTCAAGCAGCCGCTGGAAGTCGGGTGTTCCGGGTGGGTAAACGATGCGTCGTTCGATCAGGCCGAAAAACTTGATGGGTAACCTGTAAACCTGGCCGGGAAGCAGATCGCGAATCTTTCGCTCTGCAAGATCATCGAATCGATCCGTACGATAGCGAAACAGAGCCTCTTTGCCGTCCAGATCGTAAAAGACGACATGATTCCATTCTCTCCCGCGATAGCGCAGATACAGAAAATCCGGCAGCGGCTTCTGCTCTTTTAAGGCGTCTCTGAATTGAAAGAGGCGCATGTCTGATTCGCGAAGAAGTCCTTCGTAGGGGGCGGATCCGGCCGGTTGCGCCTGGGCCGTGCCCGAGGCGACAAGGCATAGGAGAGCGAGGATTGTTATGCGTGCGCTCACTTTCACAGCTCTTTCAGAACGCGCTCTGCCTCTTTGCGAACCTTCGGGCTTTCATCGTGTTTTGACTTGAACTCGACCAGATCGCGATACTCTTTTAACTTTAACTCGCCTATATAGCGGATGGCGCGAAAGCGCGTATTCGCATCGTCGTCCTGAGCGGCCGCCCGCAGCTCTTCTTTTACGGAATCGTCGCCCATGCGTATCATGGCGAGAATGGCCTGCTGTTTTAACATGTTCATGCGCGCACGCTGTCGCGAATCACGAATGTTGCGAATCTCGTCGAGCACGGCCTGCATCGCTTTCAGATATCGATCCCGGCTCTCGCCTGTGGCCTTGCCGCCGTCTTTTGCCGCCGTCTTTCCGAGAGAGTTAGCCGCATAGGAACGCATGACCAGATCGGCGTCTGTATCGGCGACGATTGCAAGAAGCTTCTCTTCCATTGAGATCGCCCGGATCGAGCCTGCATACAGCAAAATGCTGCGCCGGCTTTCCATTTCGGTCGCGGGGTTATCCAGAGCGTCAAGCAACCGCTTCGTGAATTCGGGCGATTCGTATTTCAGCGTGCCGAGCGTTCGAATAGCGGCGTGAATCACCGAGTCGTTCTCGTTTAGCTCAGACTCCGACACAAGCTTTGCCAGCTTTTCCCCGGCTTCTTTCAGCTCGATCTTGCGGATGCCTTTCAGCGCTTCGAGGCGAACGTTGCGCTCCGTATCGTCGAGTCCGGCGATGTAGGCCTCTTTCGCTTTTGACGTGGATACGCCTCCTTCAGCCAGAAAGCGGAGCGCAGATTCGCGCACGGCAGCATCGCGATCCGTTTTCACGATGAGAACGAGATCGTCGTAAAAGTCGGATTGCTCGTCTTTCTTGAGGCGCTTGAGGTCCCGGATAGCGCTACGGCGATCAGTGCTCGAAGCGTAGAGGATGCGTTTCTTTAAAAGGGAGAGCGCCTCTTTTCGCTTTTCAGGGGATTCCTGCTTTCCCGGCTTTTCGAGGGTTTTCTCGGGCTGCTCTTCGGGCTCTTCGTCTTCTATGCCGTCGGGGTCGGCCGGGTCCGGGAAGACAGGCCCGGGTTGGAGAGCGGTCAGGGCGAGCAAAAGCATAAGCGTCGGAGTTCCGACGTGACGTAATACGGGCATGATCGGGCGGACAATCGGCCGTATTGCGGGCGTCAGGCCGGGAAAAGGCTCAATTCTGCGATTCGATCTCCTGAACCTGCTCTTCAAGCTCGCGAACGCGGGCCTCAAGCCGGCGCAGCAGCCGGTGGTTCTCGACGTTGTCGCGATATCGGAGGATGAGCCTCTCAATATCGACATGAATCTCTTCCATATTCCAGGGTTTTTCCACATACAGGTTCAGGCCGCCGCGATTGATGGCGTCGATCGCGTCTTTCAGACCGGCCTGCCCTGTTAGAAGGATCTTGATCGTCTCGGGAAGCATACGATGCACTTCTTCGAGCAGTTCATCACCTTTCAGGCCGGGCATGACCTGGTCCGTAATAACTACTTCGACCGATCCGCCCTGAGACATTATATCTTTGATCAGAGCAAGGCCCTCTTCTCCGCTTGTAGCCAGCTCCACGTCATGTGAGGCGCCAAAGAAGCGAAGCAGCTGCTCCCGCAGCGTTTCGAGAACGGCTCGCTCGTCGTCGATGCAGATGATGAATCCTTTTTCCATAATAGCCTGAGATACCTGCCGTTTCTATCAGTGCCCGGCCGGTTTTCTATTCGAAAAACAGCGGCCCTCTGTTGCAAACCGAAAAAAGGTTGTTCCGGAGCAAGAAGTGGCAATTTCTTGCCCCATGCCTCCCACGTCGGAACTCCGCTACCTGAAAACCAGCCAGATTGTTCCGGGCAAAGGCATGAGCTTCACCCTTTACGAAGTCGAGGGTGCCGACACCATTCTGAGAATGCTGACCACCCTGCCCGATGTGGACGAGATTTCGATCTACCCGAAGCCTCCTGTGAAAAAACTCTTTGCTCCGGAGCGCTGCGAAACCGTTGCCGCCGAGGAGTTTCTGAAGCTCTGGGAAGAGGGCGAGTCGCGCCGGGCGTGATCCTCAGGGCTTCAGATCGGGCGGTTACTCACTGTCGGGTCGTTCAAGAACCGGGTAGAACCATAATGACAGCATTTAACGCAAAAACATACTTCGTGTTCGTTTGTTTTTTTATTGATTTTGTTTGATTCTTTTGGGTTGACCTGCGTAACTGGTCTTTTTACGTAATGCAAAAGCCTACTCTAAATAAGAGGGACAAGTATATGAATCAGTTTTCAAGAAAGGCCTCCGTACTGGTGGCCGGCGTGATGTCGCTGGCAATTCTGAGCAATTGTGGTGGCGATGACAACAACAATGATGCTCTGCTGCTTCTGGCGTTGCAGCAGCCCCCCGCATCGGGGTCAAATCCAACCATCGTAGGCTCCCCGGCAGCCATAACAACGACGCGTGGAGCAACCCTGGCTTCCTCTTCAGCGGGAAGCGCGGCCTCTCAGGCTGCCGGCATTTCGCCGACTGCCATGCAGGCAGAGCTGATGGCCAGTATGGCGCAGATTAAGGCGGCCGCACAACCGGCGGCAGCGCTGAGTTGGACCAATCAGCAGATTGATCTTTCAACGACTCCGGTCTCTTGCAACTATTGGCCTGGAGCGACTAAGGTTACTGAAATCTCAACGCCTACAGTTCAGGGCAGTTTTGCCTTCCGAACCGGTTCGAAAATCGTCATGAACGGTACCTATAACTCTACGTCCACAGGATCATATCCGAATACGAGTTCGACGTTGGATGCCGACTATACGATGAATTCTGACTTTGTAGTGGACTTTACAGAGTGTGGAGTGACGGCCTTCGACGTGAACAACCTTGCCGCCTGGGACGGAAAGTACACTACCATTCCTGTGAAAAGCCTTGTGATTACGGGCGACGTTACATTTCAGGGGACCAGCACGAGAAAACAGCAGGGGACCTCAACAATGAGCCTGAATGGCTCTATCTATAGCTCTGAATCCAACCAGAACAGTCAATTCAGTTCTCAGTTCACCTCGTCTTCGACAGCCATGAAGGTTGCGAATACGCTGGCCGAACTTGCATCGGCCACAGCGAGCACCTCCTCTCTGACCGGCAGCGGTTCGGGTACTCAGGTAACGAATACAAAGACTGTACTGAATACCGATACCTCTGAGTATCAGGATTTTTCGATGCTGATGAACTGGAGCACGACGGAAACCGTGAAAGGAACAGTGAACGGCGAGAACGTCGAGATCACGATTCCGATGACGCTCAGTTTCAGCTGCTCAAGCCTGAGTTCCTGCACTATGTAAAGCTATTTGATCAGACGCGAACTCAGTTCGCGTCTGATCCCCTCCGGGCATCTTCTATGAACCTCTGGCATTCTTTAACCATCTTTACTGTCTTTATTCTTTCCTGCTCCCATCCTCCACAGGCCGCCTTCGATCATTACCTGAATCATCTGAAATCAGGAAAGGCCGAGCCTTATAAAGAGCTCACTCTGAATGGCAAGCCGTTGCCATTTCTTGTCGGGCCGCCGATCAAGGCGCGCGACGACTTATTTCGAATGATCGTCTCAAAGGCTCGCATCGAAACGCTCTCTTTTTCGAAGGGCGAGGACCGGGTTATCTATAAAGTTAAGATTCATACCCTTGATACGGAGAAACTCCTGGCGCAAACCCTCATGCATGTTGCCGTGATGCAACGTGTAGCCGTTGCTCCCGTTCCACCGGAGCAGCTGGAGGCTATTCCGTTTATTGAGATGTATCGCCTGGCTCTATTGCCTGATGCGCCGAAGAAGACCTTGCTTTCAGAGATTCACGTTGTGAAGAAAGACGCGAAGTGGGTCGTCGAGCCCCCTCCCGCATTCATCGGTGCACTGTTCGGCTTCGAAGGCCCTGACGCTCCGCCGGCCGTTACGCAGTGAGGTCTGTATATGCTGACGCGCATCCTCTCGCTGACGGTTCTCTGTTCTTTATCGGTTTCAGCCTGTACGAAAAGAGACGCTGCCTCAGATTCCCTGATGGAAGGGCTGCTGCTGGCCAGTGCCGGAGCAGGGGCATTCTGCGGTCTGAGTTCCGACGGGATTGCCATGGCGGGCGAAGTCCTTCTTGATGTCACCAGTTCGAGCCCGTCTTTGATTGAAGAGTTGAAAGCGCGTGATTCTTCGCTTGCCATAATCTCATCCGGTTCAGGCCTCCTCCGAGTACAGACAGAGCGCAGCTCTGAGTGGTTCAAAGGGATTCGAGGAGTGCGAAGTGCTCAAAGAAATTTCGTCTACCATATGCAGGCCACACCGGATGATGCCCTGTATGCCGATCTTTCCTGGCCTGCATTGATTGCGGCGCCGGCAGTTTGGGATCAGAGATCTGACTGCTCCTCCGTCGTTATAGCCGTCATTGACTCGGGTATCGGGCTTGGTCACTCCGAATTTGCCGGGCGATTGTGGACCAACTCCGGTGAGATTCCCGATAACGGTATTGATGACGATGGAAACGGTTTTGCTGACGATGTGCACGGCTGGGATTTTATCGAAGACGATGCAACGCCGGATGATCGTTACGGTCACGGCACGCATGTGGCAGGACTGATCGGTGCGGCCGGCAATAACGGGGATGGCGTGACCGGAATTTGCTGGAATGCTCGCATCATGGTGTTGAAGGTTTTCGACGCAGCCGGGTTAACCACTACGGACCGCGTGGTTCGGGCTCTGGACTACGCCGTTGAAAACGGAGCATCGGTTATCAACCTCAGCCTCGGCGGTACAGGAGGAGCGAACGGCGATCTGACGTATGGGGCTCTTGAAAGGGCTCGATCGAGCGATGTACTCGTCATTGCCGCCGCAGGTAATGAGGGGCGGGATAACGACATCGAGCCCTTTTTTCCTGCATCTTATGATCTGGATAATATCATCGCCGTTGCCTCCAGTTCCAGTGCCGACGGTATTAGCTCTTTTTCGAACTATGGAGCTGTATCGGTCGATATGGCGGCTCCGGGCGAATCAGTCCTGTCCACCTTCCCCTTCCTGAACGGAAAAACGGATTTCGAGGCGTTTGACTCGATCCAGGATTGGCGTCACGTTTCTGCCTCGTGGCGAGTGGAAGAAGTGGATGCTGTAGACAAACGGCTCTGTGGACTCAGCGATCCTTCGGGAGCGGGCAGCAGATACACGGCAAACTCCGATTCCATGGCATTCCGTCAGTACGATCCTGAGGGAGAGGGGCCTGTTAGAGTTTCTTTTCTCGCAAAGATCGATACGGAGCCCCTACATGATCGTTTCGAAGTCCTCTGGGGAACAGGCTCTTCCGCTCCTCAGAATTTGCTGACCTATGCAACTGGCCCGCGATTCCAGACAGTCGGCTGGATCCAGTATTCTTTTCTCATTGAAGAGAGCGGTCCGATTCAGCTTGGCTTTCGCCTGAAGTCCAACAGCAGCGTTGAGGCTGAGGGAGTGACTGTTTCTGCCCTGTCTCTGAGCAGGCAGAATGATGTTTCCGCCTATAAAAGGATGTCTGGAACATCCATGGCCACACCGCTGGTTGCCGGTGCAGCTGCTCTATTGCGCAGCGCAGATCCGAGCTGCCCATACTTAGATATTAAGAACGCCCTCCTTGCCGGAGGTCGACCCGCCCCGGCCTTTGCCGGGAAGTCGGGTACAGGCCGCATCCTGGATCTGCCGGGTGCTGCGGCAAACGGGGGCACCTGCTTGTTTCCATGAAAAGGCAGATCGTTGTAAGAATACATTTAAAAAACAGACTGAATGTTCTTTTTCTGGAAAATAGCGTATGTGACTTTGTTCAGTCTTTATGGCGACTGATCTCAAAGAAACCCATGGCCCTGGTCTATTATTGTGCCTGTTGCTGCTTACCTCCTGTATGCAGGCCGAGAAGGTCAGCCTCGATTCATCGGGCCTGGAAGGCCTTTTACTGAACGGGATTACTTTGAATGCAAATTCTTCAGCAGGTGATACCGGTGGAGGCGGAGATGGAGGCGGAGATGGGGATGGTGGGGGACCGACCACGCCGCCTGTGGCGCTGACGATGACGGCTTCGACACCAGCCTCGCTTTCGTCTCAGGATCTGCTTCTGGGCCGAAATGGCATTTCTATCACCATGAGCGAAACGCTCGACGATTCCGTTTCTCCGGTAGTGCACCTTTACATTGTTCGCTCGGGAACGGCCTATGAGCTGACCGGCTTGAATGAGACCGTTGCGGTAACCGGAAACTCTATCACTGTGGATCCTCATCTGCATGTCTGGCCCGGTATAGTTCGGATTCGTGTGGTCATAGAAAAGGCCAGTCTACGCACGGTCGACGGACGCTCGCCAGCTTCCGATATCAGCCTTGAATTCACTACGGCCGATACAAGTGGCCTCTACAGGGCTCCGATTCCGTTAACACGGACATACACGAACAGTGGCGGGGGCACACCTTACTATTCTGAGCCGGCCAGCGGGATGTACTGGATGCCCTGTGTGCAGGGGCGCAGCGGAGCCGATTGTTCAAGCGGTGTCGTTCAGCTCTTTACGTTTGAGCAGGCTCAAGCAGCCTGTGGAGCTCTGAATGCCGGTAGCGGGTACGGCGGCCTGAAAGGATGGCGTGTTCCGACAATAACCGAACTGGAAACCCTGCCCGATTACGGCAGAGTGAACCCGGCTATCAGTCCGACCTTCCCCGCAACGTGGTCTCTTCCTCATTGGACAAGCAGTTCCCGAGGGGCGGATGATGCCTTTGCCTGGACAGTAGATTTTCATGCAGGTGAAGTGCTTCTCAAAAATAAAGCCGAGAGCTTTCCTGTTCGATGCGTGCTGGATCAGCACGGATTCCATACAGACTCTGTGAGTCATGGGTTCACCTGGGATACGGATGAATTTGGAAGCACCTACTTGACGGACGGATACAGCTCTTTGCCGAAATTTGATATGTGTCCGTATGGATATTCTGCGGGCGGCCTTTCCTGCGTCGGTTCAGGAAGCGAGCTTGCCGCACAGGCCACGATCCGTACCGCCTGTCAGGCAAGAGAACCGGATTTTTTTCAGACTCAGCTCGCTTCGGTCAATGACATGAAATATATCATGCGACGGTTCAACCCGTCGGGTATGGCTCCGGGGCTTGCCACTGGAAACAGTAAAATCTACTGGACCGATACAAGGTTGGTGGGGAATCCATCACTGGGTTTCGCGGTAAACATCGCTACAGGCGAGATCTTCCTTGTAGATGTAAACACATTCAATACGGGGCGCTGCATCGTTGTTGCTCCGATTATTCTGGGTTAACAGTTCTATGAATACCGGCGTAAAATCCATAGGCCTGCTTGTTCTTGTTTTGTTATCAGCCTGCATGCAGGCCGAGAAGGGCTTCTGCTGAACGGGGTTGCATTGAATGCTAATTCTTCAGCAGGCAATAACGGTGGAGGCGGAGGCGGAGACGGCGGCGGATCGACCGGCACGGCACCCGTCATGCTGGACGCCAATCCTGATGCAGCCGATGGTGTCGTCTTCGTCAATGTGCACTTCTCAGGGCTTTATTTTGACTTTGATACGAACTTGCGAGCGACAGATACGCCAACCGTCAAGGTGGCCTTCTGGAACGGCAGCGTATGGGAAGAGCCTTCGAATCTGAATATTACGACATCCATATCGGGCTCACGGCTAACCGTTCAAACCGGTCTGGTCTTTTTTCCAGAGAACACCCGCGTTCGTGTCACCGTCGTCGGTTCCACGCTGCACAGCGCCGACGGTCTTGCCGGCACACAGGACTTCACGACAGAATTCCTCACAAACAAGATCGGGCCCCGCGTGATAACGACAGGATCGGGCAGATTTCAGTCAGCGACTTTAAGCGGAAATGATGTAGTAATTGATAATGCGACGACTATCCGCTGGACGAAGTGCGCACTCGGAACGGCCGCGGATTGCAGTGGAACTCCGCAGCTCTATTCACAGGGCCAGGCGATGGGGGCCTGTGCAGCTTTAAATACGATGAATAGCGGAGCGGGTTATGCAGGGCGTACGAACTGGCGCCTGCCGTCTATCGAAGAACTTGAAAGCCTTCCGGACTTTGAGCGAACCCAGCCGCTTCTTCCGTCGGCTAACTTTCCGAACCTCACAAGCGGGCAGTACTGGTCGATGAGCGCCGTGGGGCCCACCAGCACGCTTGCCTGGAGCATGAACCTTTATACGGGAGAACAGAACCAGACGGGACGAGCAACGGCGCTTCCGGTTCGATGTCTCAGCGATGAAGCAGGGTTTGGGCCATACAATTCTGGCAGCATTACGAGCGGTGGAGGATACAGGTTAGACGAAGACGGGTTGTCCATCTCGTACTACAGGCTGGATCTCTTCCCGACCTACTATTTTTTAACATGCGCGCTCGGGTTCTCATCGGTTTACTCCGGCAGCTATCTCTGCGAGACGCCACAGACTATTGCGGGAGTGCATTCTGAGCGCGTTGCTGCATGCGCCGCTGTGTCAGGTCGAAGGGCTCCAGCCATAGACGAGCTCCTGTTGATACTCCGTCGTGAACTGCCCGCAACGGGCTACAGGGCTGCGGATTTTTACGGAGCCGGCGGCGATACCATCGTCTGGTCGTCTACGACTGCAGCGGGAAGCAAGGCCTATGCCGTTGATTTTCAGACCGGAGCAATCAAGCTTTTGCCGCAGGCTGAATCACACGCCATCCGTTGTTTGCGGACGGCTGCGCCGTTTTAATCCTCGTTGAAGCAGAGAATCATCGCCGATCCGCGCTCGGGTAGCAGCGTTAACTGAAGCGCTGTGAGCACGGCGACGACGCGATCGGCGTCGACAAGAGAGGCGTGATCGAAGCGGTCAACGACTTCGATGCGGGCCCGCTCCGGCGCTTCGCCGAAAAGCTCCGAGACGCGATGACCGTTTGCCGGGTCGCGCAGGATGACGAACTGTTCGAATCGATCAAGGCCGCGATCAAGCACGACTCCTGCGGGGCAGCGGATGCGCGAAAGCACTTCACCGACGCGTCCGCCCAGAGGCTCGTCTGCGGCGAAGAGGCCGGCAGCTCCAAGAAAAAGATAATCCGGATTAAAGGCTTCGGTGTGCCGGACGATGGCGTCGGTAATGTTCGCCGCTTCTCTGTAAACGAAGCGAACGCGTGTTTGCAGCTCATCGGCGACGGATTTCAGGCGATCGAAGGATTCGGCGGTGTTATATGCCGCCTCTTCTCGGGGCACCGTCGGATCAGGCGAAAAATGAATGGCCTGAAGTTCTGCGGTCGGTCGCAAGAGATGCGCCAGCCTCAAAAGCAATTCGCCCATGCGCGGACGTCCGAATGATATTAGAATACGATCGCTCATGGCCTGAGAGGAGGAAATCAGGAGGATCGGTTTTCGTCAAGGGAAACGGAGGAGGGGAATATGCCCAGGGGCGGAATCGAACCACCGACACATGGATTTTCAGTCCATTGCTCTACCGACTGAGCTACCTGGGCGACCGTTGCAGACACTGTTTTCCCTGCCGGGAGTCGTGTCAATCGAAATCACTCTCTGGCTTCCGGGCCCGCAGGAATACGTTATGGTCGAAGTCGTTCCGGTGGCCGGGCTCCGTAACGAGTCGTTCAAACGTATCATACGGCAGATTCTGCATCAGAGCAAAAGAAGACCGGTACTCTTCAACGCTGATCTTTCCGCAGAAGAGGTTGGACTGGAACTGATAGATGCGGTGTTCCATCAGGAACTGAAGCGTGTCAAGATCCTCGACGGCCTCGGCCGTGATGGCCGCCTCTCTGTTATCGGCCAGCCTTTTACAATAGGCGATGAAGGCCAGGTTATCCAGGAACTTCGTCTGATCTTCGTTGGCCTTGAACCGAAAGCTCATCGGATCAAGCTTGAATTCGCGAATCATGATACCGAGATCAAGGATGACCTGATGGCTCTGACTTTTAACTCCGAAATCGTCGGCGGCGAAACCGATGCCGTATTGCCAGAACAGTTTGCAAACCTCTTTAAGAGAAGCGCGTCTTTCTTCATAGGGCTTCTCTACGAGTTCAAAGAGCATGCGTTCCGGTTCGAGGCCGATGCTCTGAATGAGTCCGTGCAGTCGCTTGACTTTCAGTTCATCGTGAAAGGTATCGATGAAGGATTGCGGCGAGATGTTAAACTTCAATTTGCCGGGAAGCCCCTCAGATGCGAGGATGAGTTTCTCGAGAATCAGCAACTCGAAGCGATTGAGATCCTGGTCGTCGGGCAGATCGGCGATCAGGTCGCGGTAATGAGCATAGTGGCCTCCGCCGATGAAAAGCTCGCCCCCTTTTACGGAGAATGTGTTCGTCGCCGGATCAAAGGCGACGGCCGGTTGAATCATCGCCTCGCGCTTCGATCCCGATAGATACATATTGGCTCTGTTGAAGAACGTCCACTTCCAGCGAGTCACGTTATCGTTCAGATTCTTGAGCGACGTTCCGTACAGCTCGCGATAGATCTCGACGCTGGCTGAGAGATAGTTACACGGCGTACGGCCGACTCCAAATTCAAAGGCGCAGAGCCCGTTTTTTGCGCATTCGTCCTGAAATCGACCGACGGCTCCGTCGATGTTCGGAATCTCGGTGCGGTCGTTGCGCGGAGAGAGACAGAGCAGAACGGTGTTCAGTTCTTCGAGCACGAGAAAGCCGAAGTCGATGTCGGTGGCGTTGACCAGCGAATGGATCTCTTCGTAGAGCAGGGAGGCGAAATCATCGAGAGGAAGACTGATTCTTTCAAAGCGGATGAGGAAAAGCGGACGTCCGCGGTTTACGGCAATAAAGCGCCTGATAAACGTTTCTTCTTCCCTGAATAGAGTGTCTTCGAGCATGAGCCACTGCGATCGCCCGCAGCGGCGACGATGTCAAGGTCAATCCTGTCGGTTCTGACAGGATTGATAGGAGTTTGTAGCGAATGAGGTTCGCCGGGTACGAAAAACTGTTGATCGGGTTTCCAGAATAGAAGAAACTGGCGGCATGGCCGATATCAAGGACTTCAACGTCCCCCCCCTTCCTGCCGTTGTTATGAAAGTCATGCAGTACGATCATACTTCGGCCGATGCCTCCGTTCACGACATCGAAAAGATCGTCGAAGGAGATAAGGGGGTGGCCGCCGAGGTCTTGAGAGTCGCTAACTCCGCCTTTTACGGACGATCAGGGAAGATCAAGATTCTCAAAGATGCGGTGACCCTGCTCGGTCTGAAGGCCCTGAAGAACCTCGTCATCTTTCTCGGTACAAAAGCCATGAATTCGAGCGTCAAAGATAAGACTCTGCGACGCTATGTGAACGAGCTGCCGATCGTCACAGCCCTTCTCGGCAAAGATATCGCGCATGATTTGAAGAAGAACGACATCGGCGAAGAGGTGTTTCTTGCCGGTCTTCTGCATAAGATCGGCATGAGCATCCTTGCTTTGAATAAATCCGAGCACTATGCGTTTCTTGTGCAACAGGTCGAGCAGAACGGCTTTGATCTGAACGAGATGGAGCAGAATTCGTATCAGGTGAGCAACGAAGTCCTCGGTCGCTCGACGGCCGAGAACTGGAAGCTGCCCGACGAGTTCGTGCGATGCGCCGGCATCGGGCCTCATACGAAGTTAGGCGATCTTCAATCCGACATGGAGCGCATCACCTACGTCGCATCGATCCTATCGATGCAGCTTCTGGGATTGCCCGTCACTCCCTCCGTCGCCTCGAATGCATCGGCCGTTTATGAATACATGGGCGGAGAAGGCGATCCAGCCGCCGTCTATGCAGGCGGAACGGTATTTGAAACGATCAAGGCGCATCCGTTTTATCAGATGGCCGTAAACTGAAATGTCCACACGTCGTCCGCATCGCATCCTCATCGTCGAGGACGATGAAACGCAGGCGCAGATGCTGCGGCATTTCATCGCGATGTGGGGATACGAGATTCAAGTGGCGATGACGGGCGAAGACGCCATCAGCGCCCTTGACACCTATCAGCCCGATCTCGTACTGCTCGATCTCTATCTTCCAGGCATTCCCGGCCTCGACGTATTGAAGCAGATTCGCGAGAAGAGCAAGCTACAGGATATTCCCGTCTTCGTCGTTTCGGCCGATGATAGCGAAGAGATTAAGATCGTATCGATGTCGTCGGGAGCGAGCGAATTCTTAAGCAAGCCCGTCGTCATGGCAGATCTTGTGATGAAGATTCAAACGGCTCTTGAACTGCTTGAATCGCGCCGCACCATCGAAGAGCTGAACCGCAAACTTGAAAAAGAGAAGAAGCGCCTGCTGCGTTATTTTTCAGAAGACCTCGTTGAAAAGATATTAACCGAAGAGATCCCGGCTGAGTTAGGCGGCGATATCGTTCCCGCATCGGTCATGTTTTTTGACATCAGGGGCTCCACGCCGATGGCCGAGAAGATGGGCCCGAAAAACTACGCTACCTTTATCAGTGATCTTTTCGCCGACATCATGGATATCATCTTCGCGAACAGAGGATCGGTGAACGAACTTCTTGGCGACGGTATTCTTGCAACGTTTGGATGCCCCGTTCCCACCGACGACGACGCCTTCAACGCCATCCGCACGGCCGTTGATATTCGCACCTACGTGCAGAACTTCAACTCCATGGTCGTCGATAAGATCGGATACGGCATCGGCATAGCGACGGGTCGAATCTTCGCCGGCAATATCGGCTCCATTCGCCGCATGAAGTATGCCGTGATGGGCGATCCCGTAAACGCGGCGGCCCGCATCCAGGATATGACGAAAGAGCTGAACGCTCCGATACTGTTCGATCATCATTCCTTCCAGCCGATTCGTAATCGCGTGCGGGCCCATTCGCACGGGCATTTCAAGCTTCGCGGAAAGGAAGAGGTGATCGAGATCCTGAGCCTTGATGAAAGACATCCTTTTATTGATAAGAAGCTCGATACCGAAGACGAACCCGCTCCGCAGAGCGGCCTGTTTCAGATGTTTCACGAGCGCGATCGCTTTATAGACGGTTGATATTAAAAACGGTTGATGATCCGATCAGCGCCAGGCAGGCCTGACGTTTTATCGACGCAAGGTACACGATTTCCCGAAGCGGCTAACGTTCTTTACTACCGGTCGAACCTTACTTCACGTCGATCACGAGCCGGAATCCGGCCTTATCGAGCTCAGAGGCCGGCATGCGCGCTTCGGCCCGCGCACGATCGGCGGGAAGATAGAACGCTCCTCCGCGAAGCACCCGCCGGATCCTGCCCATGTAGCGTTGAAACCGTGCACCGGGATACGGCGCATAATAGGACGACGTCCACTCCGGGGCGTTTCCGCACATGCCCACAAGGCCGCGGCGATTCTTATCCTGCAGCTCGTTCACGGCCACCGATCTGCCATGTTCGAGCGTTATACATCCCGTCGGATCTGCTCCGGCCGGATACGAGGGCGGAGATTCGCTGAATTCGTCGATGCCTTCGCGCTCGCGCAATCCGCCGCGGGCCGCAAGCTCCCACTCCCACTCGGTGGGCAGACGTTTACCCGTCCAGCGGGCGTAGGCCTGAACGTCGGCGAAGGTCGCATAAACGAAGGGATGATCGGCCTGGTCGGCCGGGAATCCTTCTTTCCATTCCGGCGGCATCGCATGCCCGGTTTTCTTGCAGAAGCGATAGTACTCCTGATTCGTCACCTCCGTGCGATCCATATAGAAGGCTCGGATGTGCGGCGTGACGCTCACCTCTCTTTCGTAGAAGTGCGGATTGAAATCGTCGCCCGCTTCGTCGGTTCCCTGTCCGAAGACGAGATAGTCCTCGGGAATGTACAACATCTCTTTCTTGTCGACGGCATGGCGTATAAGCGTCGGCCGCTCCTTCTTGCGCGAAAGTATGCGTGCAGGTGGATCGATCCTTTTTACGGGCAGATACTCCCCAAACGCAAAGCCGGCGCGGATCTCGGAGGTCGGTTCGACTAACATAGCATTCATATTCAAGACGCCGCCCGATTCGTTGAGACGTGTGATGCGGCATCGGGCCGTCTCGCTTCCGTCTTCAGAGACTATGATCCACTCTCGATCCGACCACACAAAGTAGGCCTCGACGGCATCGGGCGAACGATGCTTGAGAAAGCCGGGACGCTCCGCTTTAAGAATCAGCTCGGACTGTGATCGGATCTGACTGATGACGCCACGCCTCTCGAATCGCACCGGCTCATCGGCGCTGAGCGTTGATGCGGCGACCAGCAGCAGGGAAGCCATCAGAGAAACTATCACAGGCAAGGCCTGCGTGAAAGCGCTCTCTCTCTGGCCTTGTATATATGAAGAAAAACGACGTTTCACGGACATTCACCCACTGATCGTAGTATCGGTTTCTTTCGAGTGCAGTGTGTTATTTTTTTTAAGCTTCGAGAATGATGTCGAAACAACTCTTATCGTATGCGACTGTCGCTTTTCTGAAGCAAAACCTTGACGGATTCCGTAAAAGGTTGGTCCCTGTCGTAAACAGGAGGAGTTATGAAGATCATTAAGACTGCAGGGGCCGTTCTCGCGGCCGTCATCATCGTGCCGTTACTTGTGGCGGCCATTCTACCGAAAGAGTATACGGTGAAGCGATCGACGGTTATAGAGCGTTCGGCCGAAGAGGTCTTTTCTTATATAAAGATGCTCAAGAACCAGGATAACTACAGCGTATGGGCGAAGATGGATCCCGACATGAAGCGTGACTTTCGCGGCACTGACGGAACGGTCGGTTTCGTAAGCGCCTGGGACAGTGAAAAAGAGGATGTCGGCAAAGGCGAACAGGAAATCAAAAAGATCGACGAAGGCAAGCGCATCGATACGGAGCTTCGCTTTATCGAGCCGTTTGAATCGATAAGCGACGCCTATATGACGACGGAGCAGCTCGCCGATGGAAAAACAAGAGTCGTCTGGGGATTTCACGGTCGGATGAGTTATCCGATGAATCTCATGATGCTTTTTATGGATTTCGATGGCATGATCGGCAAGGACTTTGAGACGGGATTGGCCGATCTGAAGAAGATCCTCGAAGCCGAAAAGACAGGCCCATAAAGAAAGCCTGCTAAAGTAAGGCCTGTTCGAGAAGATCGAGATAGTTATTGGAACAGTCACTTTGCGAATCCCTATCGGAGGAAAATGATGTCAGAAAAAAGATCGTTCAGCCCGTATCTGTTCTTTCCTGGAAACGCCGAAGAGGCCTTTCTTTTTTATAAGAAGGCCTTCGGCGGTGAATTTTCATCGGTGATGCGTTATAAGGATCTGGAGGGACAGGAATTCCCGCCCGACGCCGTCGAGAAGATCATGCATATCTCGTTGCCGATAAGCGAGGGATTGGAGCTGATGGCCTCTGATTCCATCGAGTCGATGGGCCCGGGGTTAGTCGTCGGCAATAATTTCGCCGTCTCGATCGATGTGCAGAGCCGCAAAGAGGCCGACCGTTTGTTCGAACAGCTCTCGTCAGGCGGTAAGGTTCACTCGGCGATGAAAGAAGAATTCTGGGGCTCTTACTTCGGCATGCTCGCCGATCGCTTCGGAATTCAGTGGATGATTTCGAGTAAGTAAGGCCTCTTTTCATGGGAGGCCTTTTTCTTCTGGATTTCCTGACCAGAACTTGAGACAATGTCCCGACGCGGAGCTATGATGAGAGGCGCTCCGCGGTGAGGGAAGGTCTGTGTATGGTGCAGGAGGGGGGATGAGGAACAAGGAAGAGGTAGAATCTCTATTCAGATACATTGTGTCCGAAATCGCCGAGCAGCGAGTCGTTGTCTTCGTCGGCTCTGGTTTCTCACTCAATGCTCGGCCGGCTGACAATCGCAATTTGCGAATGAGAACCTGGGATGAGTTGAAGCGAATGGTTCAGCAGAGACTCGGATTGAGTGAAAAAGAGGCCCAGAAAATCAATACCCCTCGCCTGATCCAACTCTTTGAAAGTCGGTTTGATCTTCGTCAACGGAACGATTTGATCGCCGAAGCAATCCCTAATGATGCAGTCGAGCCCGGTCCGCTCCACCGAGAACTTGTGAAGTTTAATTGGGATTCGATTGTAACCACGAATATCGATACTCTAATCGAGCGGGCCTTTAAATTTGAAAAGCGGGCGTGTACTGTGATTTCGCAGGAACACGCAATGGCTCGAATTAAAACCATGCCCATCTATAAGATTCATGGCTCATACGAAGATGAAGCCACGTGGATTTTTTCTGAAAAGGAATATAACCAGAACGTTCAACCGTTATTCATCGACAAGCTGCGCACCATTTTTGCTGAGAAAACCGTTCTCTTCGTAGGCTACAGCTTGAATGACCCCGACTTAGATGCAATTCTATACCAGATACAGGCGCGTCTGGGACATTTCCAACGACGAGCCTATCTGGTCAGTCTGGATGATCAAACC
Organism: Leptonema illini DSM 21528; assembly: GCF_000243335.1. Taxonomy (NCBI): domain Bacteria; kingdom Pseudomonadati; phylum Spirochaetota; class Leptospiria; order Leptospirales; family Leptospiraceae; genus Leptonema; species Leptonema illini. Next base: position 3,837,085 of record NZ_JH597773.1, read on the forward strand.
ATTCACAGAGCCTATTGGTTACAGCGGAATATTGATATCATTTCGGCCTCTGATGTCGATAGGGTTTCAGGCCATGTTGAAAGCTGTAATGTGGGGTCACATTCAGTATTCTTAGAGGCTTTTCTTGAGACCCTGCACCAGTTCGAGGGAGGGAATCCGATTTCGTATCAACGAGAGTCTACCTACCTATGGCGCGAGCGTGTTCTCAAGAAAGCCATGCGGGATCGAGCCGGGTCAGCCCTTGATACTGTTTTCTTGATGAATAACGAACTGTTTCAGAATAGAAAACGGTCAACAGTGCCGATCTCAGAGGAGGACTGCAACAGATATTGCGATGCGATATTGCAGCTGTATTCACTCTGCGACCGTGAGGGCTTCTCCCAGTATCGATTGGAAGTTCTTGCTGTCATCTTCGATGTCGGTGATGGCTCGATTTATGATGGAGCACGATTGTTTGATCTCGTTAGATCTTCCCTTTCGTCTGCCTTTAAGGAAGAATCAACTAAGAAGGTAGCAACAGTCTATAGTCTCTTTTCTGAAGCCTTATGGGAGCGACTTGTGGCCGGCCGTCTTACCGGTGTGGACGATGAGGTGCTCGAAAGGCATGTGAAGGATTCCAGGAAGGCGATGAGAAAAGCTTCTTTCGGCAAGGAAACGGCAGATTCATTGCGCTCTTCTATTCTGAGTTTGCGAATCCTACGATATGTTTCAGGCAACGGCATGAAAGAAACCAATCTTCTGCGTGTTCTGAAGACGCTATTGGTAAAGGATTCGATTCCGAAAAGGGCGAAAGCTTATATACGCCTGCGTTTTGCGATTTCCTGTCTATATTTAAACAATCTGAAGTCCGTGGAGGATTGTATTCGAGACAAAAAGGCTCTGGAGAAGAATCCATTCTGGAAGTCTCAATGGACAGCGATGCTGCAATGCGAATTAGGATTAGTGCAAGAGGCTGCCGCTGTTTATCAAATTCTGCGCTCAGCAGAATACTCGTTGGAAGTGCGGTATATGGCAACACAGGCCCTGCTGGATCTTTTGCCAGTAGCCGGTTCGTTTGTAGAAGCGATCCAGCAAAAGCGCGAGCACCGCTATGATTTGCTCAGTCGCCTTGAGGAGATCGAAAACGAAGCCGTTAAGGCCGGTGTGATGCTGGATGCTCATGATTTTATAGGGAAAATCAGAAAGGGCTTTATTGCGGAGCTAACTGAGAAGGCATTGGATGAGAGTGTAACAAAACAGAACCAATCAGAGGGAGTTTCGATTACGCTCATCAAATCAGACTCGCTGCAATTTGTGAATGGCGAGCTTTTTAAACGGGCGTTGAACGGTATGATCTTCCCCCAATATTCCGGAGGGAATCATGCAATTTGCTGTGCATAAGCTACCGGGCTTAAGTACCCGAGAGCAGAATGCCTCCTTCTACGGTTGTAGAACACTTCGATATAGTCAAACAGAATTCTTCGTAGGTCTTCAAAATTCGGAAAAAACCCGATTCTGTATAAACATTCAGTTTTCAAGGTATGGAAGAACGATTCCTGAACAGCATTGTCCCAGCAGTTCCCTTTGCGACTCATGCTCTGGCTTATCTTCTTACCTTTCAATACATCACGATACTCTTTCGATGCATATTGTACCCCACGATCTGAATGTATAATCAGGCCTTTGGTATTCTGCCCCCTTCGATTCAAGGCCTGCCTCAAAGCGGCAACGATCGACTCCGATCGCATATTGTCAGAAAGTTTCCAGCCGACGATTTCACGATTTCCAAGGTCCATGAAGGTCGTCAGGTAAGCGAATCCTCCGGTTGTTTCGATATAGGTGATATCAGTTACCCAGATTCGATCAAGTGCACCTGGCTCAAAGTTTCGCTGAACAAGATCGGGCGAAACCGGCAATTCATGATTGGAATCCGTCGTCTTTACACGAAAAACCCTCGGATTTCTTGCAGAAATGTCGTTTTCCCTCATCAGCCTTTCCACCCGCTTTCGGTTAACTTTCATGCCTGTATTATGGAGCTCCGGAGTCACGCGAGGACTGCCATAGGTACCAAACGTTTCATCAGCGATCACTCTGATTGCTTCCACAATTCGAGCATCTTCTGTTGAGCGCTGTGAAGGAGGTCGAATCTGTGATTCATAAAAGCCGCTCTCCGATACATCAAGCACACGGCACATCTTCCTTACCGAAAACTCGGAGCGATTCTCCTGTATCCAGGCGAATTTCATTTTCGGGGTTTCAAGAAGATGGCAACGGACTTTTTTAGAATATCGCGCTCCTCCTGTAGCTCCATGACTTCCTTTTTTAAACGATTAACTTCCTCTTGCAGGTTTTGCTGCTGGGGTCCACCCGGTTCTGATAGATACAGCGCTTTCCATGCTCTCAAGGAATTGACAGAGATTCCAAGATCGTCGGCTACTTCCTTGCTGGTTTTGCCGCCGCGAATCCACCGATCCACCGCCATTCTGCGAAAGCTATCATCGTAATGCTGGCCTCTTTTGCCCATAAATTACCCCTTTTCATTTTACTGTCTCCTGTCCAGGAAAAGGGGGGAAGATCAGTATTCCCCTGCTACTGAACATGAGAGTGAAGCAAGTTCGCAAGGGATTGAACATTTTGTATGATGGTCCTGGAAAATTGCCGGCGCTAATCGAGCTACAAGGCTTGTTGCCGATTTTTGATGACTACGGCCAAGAGAAACTTGTAAGCAATATGGGTATTTTGGCATGGAATCGACCAGGTATATGGTTAGCCTTACAGTCTCAGGTGGCTCAGCAATTCGATGATCTTGTCTCCTTCTTCTTGACATCATCGACGGCTAGAGGTCTACCTGAATCATCGCCGCCGTTTGTAAGATTGGCCTCGCTGATAAGCCTTGTCACATATACGTTTGCTTTCGCCTCTCGGGCCGTTCGAAATCGCATGCAAGCAACGGTAATAAGAATACTACAAAACCTGGAGCAATTGTCCTCGGCTGATCGTCCGGAGATCCTGAAGGCACTTCGATATCTATTCGATTGGCTGCTGGATAATCGAACAGCACGGGAAAAGGCCGATATTTTATCCCTTCTGCCGTTAAATGTATGGATTTCAATGCTCGGCGAGGGCATTATTGAGCAGTCGGTCGAGCAGTGGGATAATGACGTGTGGGAATGCATCTCCATTGATATTCGCACTGCCGTAGTTAAGCACATACAAGACAATGCAGACCGTAACCCATCTTTTTTCTTCCCATTGCTGGCATTTGCGCGTCGTGGCGGTGACGATCATCCCGTTTTGAATGCAGTTATCTCAGGTGTCGAGCGCTTTAGGGAAAACGAATCTGCTCACATCGAAAAGCAGGTCAAAGATGCTGCCGAGAAGACGCCGGGAAGTCGCAACATTGCGCAACTCGAAAAGGAACTCGACGAGCTGAAACGACACGAGCATTACACTGACAAAGATTTGCGAGGTTGGTTGCTCAGGATTGGCCGAGTCAAAGAGCCATTTGCATCGACTGCTTCAGTCAGTTTTATTGAAAATCTCCGAAGATCTCTTTCTAAGCAGTCGTTCGGTATCACTTCCCTTGGCGGCATTTTTTCTTTTTTGCGAACCGACCCTAGCGACGAAGAGAAGCAGGCGCTGGCAGAGTTGATTCCAGAAGTAATCGATAGGGAGCGTAAGAGCCCAAAAGGCGGCTGGCGTCTGGTACAGGGTGAGCCCGTCTTGGAAGGCGTTGCTGCCTACTACTGGCATTGCGAAATGTACGACGCTTGGTTTGATCTGATGGAAGAATTTGGCGTGTTCCTGTATCCAATGAATGCTCCAGACTTGCTTTCTAAAATGCGTGCGGCCGATGAAGAGAGTTCAAAAGGGTATGTCGAGCGGTTGCTATTGCATGCGCTGTCGGTGCCACGGCGAAACGATAGGCTTGAGGTCCTGCATATTCTTGAGGATCTTGTCTTGCATGCAAGGCTCGTTCTGCCTGCAGATATCAGGAGTCTTGCCATCATATCGAGGAATCCCGATTTTGTGGATTATAGGCCTTCTCTTTTTGCAATTCTGGCTACGGCGATGCTTAAACACTCTGATGATGAAGTAAGCTTCCATAGGGTTTGCAGCACGCTCGAAAAAGTATTGAAGCGAAATTCACTGCAGATTTCGCCATGGGCTTTATCGCGCTTTCTGGATTTATTCGAGGTTATTAAGCCGCGACTGACGGACGGTTCTTCTTTGCTCAAATCGATTCACAATGCAGAGGAAAAGTTTGCCATGCTTGACTTTCGCTACGCTCCCCTAACCAAGTACAGGACCGACCCATGAACCGAACAATAAAGATAGCATTCATTATCGATACCGTCATGGCCTCAGGGCTGGCCGCTTCCGTTTTTCTGCCTTCCATATCCATCGTCATAGCCCTTCTCGCCAGTGGACTGCTCTTCTTCATCGGCCTGGGATTTGGCGTGGCGGCTCTGGGGAAACGTGATGTTCCGATCGCTTTGCAAATCCTCGGCCTGCTTGGCCCTTTCCTGGCCTTCCTGCCGCTTCTACTGGCAATGGATGTCGCTTCCAGACCCGCACTATGACCAGACGCGAGAGGCACATCTATGAAGAACTTGAAAAAAATCCCGGTATTTAAAGAACCAAAGTCTGAGTTTGAATTCTGGCAAAAGCACGATTCAACAGAGTTCATTGACTTTACAAAGGCAAAGCGCGTGAGCTTTCCCAATTTGAAGCCGTCCACGAAATCCATATCCATTCGTCTGCCCGAGCCTCTGCTCGAAAGACTGAAGATCCTTGCAAATCAGCAGGATATACCATATCAGTCTCTTATAAAGATCTATCTGCATGAACGCGTCGAGCAGGAGTCAAAGTGATTACTTGCACTTCTTCTTGCTCTCGCTAACCTCGCCTTTTTCCCGCTTTCCACCGCAGCCGGCCAATCCGCAATTGGTCATCTATGTCCCATGATCCGGCTGCGGCGCTGCGACTGCCCGACTATCGCTTCTTCTTGCTTGCCCGCATCTCGTTCACGCTTGCCATGCAGATCCAGGCCGTCGTCGTCGGCTGGCAGATCTATGAGCTGACGAAAGATCCGCTTGCGCTCGGATTGATCGGACTCACCGAGGCGGTTCCGGCGTTAACCATGGCCCCGTTCGGCGGCCATTTCGCCGACCGGCATCGTCGCAAGCCTATCGTGCTCGGCGCGCTGATCTTTCTTTTCTTCGCCTCTCTTACGCTGACGACGCTGGCCGTAACGCTCGGCTCCGATCCGCAGAGCGTGCCGTATCTGTATGGCGTCATCTTCTTCACCGGCCTTGCCCGCGGACTACTTTCGCCTGCCTTTGTCGCTTTGCTCGCACAGATCATGCCGCGCGAGCTCTATGCGAATGCCGCCACCTGGAATAGCGTCGGCTGGCAAGGGGCTTCCGTTATCGGTCCGGCGGTGGGCGGCTTCGTCTACGGCTTTTTCGGATTAGCCGAGGCCTACGCACTCGATGCCACGCTTGTTGGGTTAGCCGCCTGTAGCTTTTTCTTTGTTACGAACCGACCTGCTCCGGATCGTCCGCAAATCGCCGAGCCCATGTTACAGAGCCTTTCTGTCGGCGTGCGTTACGTTTTCAAGAAGCAGGAAATCCTCGGTGCCATCAGCCTCGATCTGTTCGCCGTTCTTTTCGGAGGAGCGGTGGCCCTTCTGCCCGTATTTGCAAAAGAGGTGCTTTCGGTCGGGCCGGAGGGCCTGGGTCTTCTTCGTATGGCTCCGGCGGTGGGGGCGGTCGTCATGGCCGTCATTCTCATGCTGCGTCCGCCGATGCGTCACAGCGGCTGGGTGCTTCTTTACAGCGTGGCCGGATTTGGCGCCTGTATGATTCTGTTTGCCCTTTCCACCAATTTCTATTTCTCTCTGTTCATGCTCGCTCTGAGTGGCGCCTTTGACAACGTAAGCGTCGTCATCCGATCGACGATCTTGCAGAGCCTGACCCCCGATCATATGCGCGGCCGCGTCGCCGCCGTGAACACGATGTTCATCGGCAGCTCCAACGAGATCGGCGCCTTTGAATCGGGAGTGGCGGCCCGGCTGCTTGGCCTGGTCCCCTCTGTGATCTTCGGAGGAACGATGACGCTGCTGGTTGTGGTGACGACAGCGCTGCGTGCTCCGAGGCTGCGCGACCTGCATCTTGGTGATCTGGAGAAAAATCAAGCCTGAGCTGAAAATTTCCGGTCGGACCTGGTTTTCTGTCCCGGTCGCCTGCTAAGCTGACCGGGTGACTGCTGTTCTACTTACTGCCCCGGGCAATAGCGCCCGGCAAGAAGCGAAGTCTCTGATCTCAAGAAAGCCCGAGGTTTTGAGATTCTTTGAGTCGCCCGAGACAGGGAAAAAATCGGGAAAAAGTGTCGCCGGTAAAAGTGAACGTTCATTTAGTTATGCCATGCGTCGGCGAGATGTAGAAAAGGAGCGATTGATTCGCGAGAATGCCTTCAAGATGTTCTTCGAAGAAGGCTTCAGCGGCTTCAGTATGCAGAAGCTGGCGAAGGCATCGGCAGTTTCGCCGGCGACGCTCTACATCTATTTTAAAGACAAAGACGACCTGATCATGCAGCTTTACGCCGAAGAGATGCAGAAGATGACTTCGGCGACTCTCGAAGGCTTCGAGGCCTCCATGCCGTTTGCCGACGGATTGCGCATCCAATGGATGAACCGAGCGCGTTACTTCCTGGCGAATCCATATCAGGCGCATTTTCTCGAACAGGTGCGTTATACGCCATTTCACGATCGCGCGATGGGTGTGATCGATCCGCATTTTCTCAAGCAGATGAAAGGCTTCGTGCACAATGCCATACGTAACGGGGAGCTGGTCGATGTTCCCGTCGAGATCTACTGGTCTGTGGCCTTTTCGCCTCTTTATCAACTTATAAAGTTCGATCTTCACGGCGTGAGCTTTCCGGGAATCCCCCGATTCAAGTTGAATGAGAAATCGATGCTCAAGGCCCTGGAGCTTGTCTTGAAGGCGCTCAAGCCGTAGGCGCAGATCCGCAAAAATTCGTAATACGTTATACAGAGAGACTCCAATGAAACAGACACAGACAAAAGCAGCCGCATTCAGTCCGTACGAATGGTTTGTCGTCGGACTTCTGGCCTTCATCCAGTTCACGGTCGTCCTTGATTTCATGATCATGGCGCCGCTTGGAACGATCCTGATCGACGAGATGGGTATAACGCCCTCGCAGTTTTCGCTCGTCGTTTCTGCCTACGCTTTAAGCGCCGGAACGTCGGCTCTATTGAGCTCCGTTGTGGCCGATCACTTCGATAGAAAGAGATACCTGCTTGTGTTTTATACGGGCTTCGTCGTCGGTACGCTCTTTTGCGGACTGGCTCCGACGTATGAGACGCTACTGGCGGCTCGCATCTTCACCGGACTGTTCGGCGGCGTGATCGCATCGATCAGCCTTTCCATCGTCGCCGATCTCTTTCCCTATCAGGTGCGCGGACGGGTGATGGGCATCATTATGGCCGCCTTTTCGGTGAGTCAGGTTCTCGGATTGCCGCTCGGTATGTGGCTGGCGTCACACTGGAACTGGCATATTCCGTTTATGATGATCGTCGCCGTCGCAGCTCCTGTCGGGGTGATGATCGCCCTGCGTTTACAGCCGATCTCCGGCCATCTGGCAACAAGCCGTGACCGTCAGGCCTTTCGCCGCATGGCGAAGATCCTCTTGAAGAAGCATCACATAGAGGCCTTTGCGGCGACGGCGCTGCTTGCCACAGGCGGATTCATGCTGATGCCGTTTGCGAGTACGTTTAGCGAGCATAACCTCGGTCTGACTCGAGATCAGATCTCGCTCGTCTACCTCGTCACCGGTATCGCCTCGGTCTTCGCCGGCATCATAGCGGGTTACCTGTCGGATCGTATCGGAAAGTACGCTATGTTCGTCGTGGGCTCGATCATCGCCATCGTCGTCGTGCTTCTGTACACGAACATGGGATTATCGCCCATGTGGATGGTTATGGTCGTCAGCGCCGTGCTTTTTGTCGGCATCTCGGCTCGTATGGTTTCGGCGCAGGCGTTAACCTCCGCCGTGCCGGAGCCTCAGGATCGAGGATCGTTCATGGCGCTGAATTCGTCCGTGCAGCAGTATTCGGGCGCCATCGCATCGATTATCGCCGGTCTGATCGTCGCACAGAGCGGAAACGGAAAGCTCGAACATTACGAAGAACTCGGGTACGTCGTCGCAGTGGCGATGGTCGTTACCGCACTACTCATGTACCGCCTGCATGCGCGGTTTACCAGGGCCTCTGAAAAGCAGATGTCAGAGGCCCCAGAATAGGAGGGATTATGCTGGGCTTTACGTTCTGGCTTTTTGTGGCTCCCGCCGTAAAGGGAGCTACTCTCCCATCGCCGTCAGAAGAATCCGTCGTAGAGATGGATGCGTCCGATGTTCGCAAAGATAGATCCCCTGCCAGGTCCCAAGGCCGGGGCGACCGTCGGCAATCGGTATCTGAAGCGAAGCGCCGATCAGCACGCTCTTGATATGCGCCGTCATGTCGTCGTCCCCTTCGAGCGTATGTGTGAAATACGGCGCTCCGTCGGGGACGGCACGGCGAAAGTAGGCTTCGAGGTCGACCCGTACGTCCGGGTCGGCATTCTCGTTGATGGCGAGTGACGCCGACGTATGTCGTAAAAACAGGTTGAGCAGACCGCGCCGCACCTTCATCTCACGCAGCGCCTTTTCCACCGAACCGGTAATCAGATGAAAACCGCGGGAGGGCGCTGTGACTGAGATTTCGGTCTGAAAGATCTGCATGCTCATCCCTGTTTGCGGATTTCAGCGACGCTGCGTCCTCCGATGCCGTATTGATCCGTCGGAATCTGCTGCAGGGTGACGACGCATGTCTTTTCGCCTCTTCCCATCACCTCGACAAAGGTCTGCGTCAGGCGCTGGATCAGTGCCTGCTTCTGTTCCGGTGTAGTTCCACCATCTTCTTCTGTCATCGTTACTTGAATTACGGGCATATTCCATTTATCGGCGCCGTCGCAGTTCCGACCTGATTTTCCCGCCAGTCCTGTCGGAGTTCCGACCTGATCGTCGAACCACACAGGAACATCAGCCCGGAAAAAGCTCGACTATTGATCTCTATATGCTTTTATGCTTTTATGCGTACGACAATCGACATGCCCGACCGGCTGTATCGAGAGGCGAAGGCGCGGGCCGCCCTCGAAGGCTTATCTTTGAAAGATCTACTGATTCATAGCATCGAAGCCCACCTTTATGGGACGGCAGGCGAGGCAACGTCCGTGGGCCCGACCTGGAGAAAGCAGTTCGAAGATGTCTCGCGTGAATTGACGCAGGCCGCTCAGAAGTCGTCTGTTTCGGCTCTGGAACAGCTGCGGGCAGATCGATCGCGGTTGGATGGCGAGAGCTGATGCCGGCACGCTCTCTCGTTATTGATGCCTCGGTTTTCATCTCGGCCTTTCTCGCAAACGAACGCTTTCATGAACAGAGCCAAACATTCCTTCTCGGGCTTGCATCCAGTCGGATTCACATGAGCAGCTATGGCCTCTGGGAGCTATCTGCCGCTCTTTTCAGGCGCACCGGAAATCGCACGGCCACGGACCGAGCGATGAAGCTCATCCTTGAACTTGTAAGCGATCACCATCTTTTCGATTCGGCATCCTGTCAGACGCACTTTCCAGAAAAGCTCTATACCACGGCCTTGCGAGCAGCTGACTTCGTGTATGTCTCTCTGGCCCTTTACACAGGAAGCACGCTGGTCACTCTTGATGATGAGATGCTTGAGAGAGCCGCCTCTGTTGTAACTGTCGTTCGACCTGAAGCCTTTGCCTGACGCCGGCGGAGTAGCCGTCAGTTATGCGCATGCTGTTAAAAAAATAAAAAATTCGCGTGCATTATGTCCCGGAGATAGTCTAAATATATAAGGGCAGGAAAAAAAACCTGAGTTGAGACGGAAAAACGCTTGATACTTTAAGTAGTCATCCGTATAGTAAACACATCAGGAGGGGATTATGATAGTTCGTAAGATCCAGAGCCCGGTATATCACAGACGCCGACCGACTCCGCTTCCGGGGCGCGGCAACGAAGCACGACAGCCCGAGCTGTTTCCGTCACGGTTTGAAGAGGCCCTTCTTGAAGCCGTCGGTGGCGATGTAGTTCGTAAAGGCGAGAGCTTTGCAAATTCTCTCAGCTCCTTCCAGCGAGAGAACATCATTCGCCTCAGCGGCTGAGCCGGAGTGCCGTAACAAGCCCTTCGATCTCTTCCTCGGTATTGCCGGCGTGCACACTGATACGCAGCCGGCAGGCGCCGGCGGGGACCGTAGGCGGGCGAATGGCGAAAACAGAAAAGCCCTGCTGCTTCAGTCGGGTCGCTGTTTGGATCGTTCGCTCTTCAGCGCCGAGAATGATCGGCGTGATATGCGAAGGTGTTACTCCGGTAGCAAAGCCCTCTTCGTTCAGCCGCTTGAAGAGAAGCTCGCTTAATTTGCGCAAACGTATTCTCCGCTTCTCCATTTCGTCCGTTCCCATCTCTTCAATCACCAGCCGCAGCAGATCAGCCAGCAAGGGCGGCTGTGCCGTTGAATATATAAAGCTGCGAGCATGATTCACAAGAAAGGCCTTCAATTCAGGAGGGCCTGCAACAAAGCATCCCATCAGGCCAGGCGCTTTGCCCATCGGATAGCTGAGCACAGCAAATCTCTGTTGCTCCGGATGAGCAAGGCCGCGACCCGCTTCGCCGATTACTCCGATAGCATGGGCCTCATCCAGATATAAAAGGCAATCGTTCTGTTCGGCCAGGGCAAGCAGGGCATCGCGATCGGGTCGGTCTCCGTCCATGCTGAAGACGCTTTCGGTTACGATCCAGCGTCGCTTGCGCGTGCTGTGCTTTCTTAGAAGTTCGCTCAGATGCTCAAGATCGTTATGCCTGAAGTAATGCCGTGTGGCTCCCGAAAGGCGAATGCCATCAAGAAGACTGGCATGGCAGAGGCGATCGGCAAAGACAAGATCACCGGGAGAGAGAAGGGCCTGTAATGTGCCGACGTTGCCGGCATATCCGCTGTGAAAAAGCAGAGCGCCGTCAAGACCAACCCAGTCGGCAAAGGCTCGTTCGGCCCGATCAAAGGCCTCTCGATGGCCGCGAATCAGGCGTGATCCCGTACTGCCGAGATCCTGGGTGGAAAGCGGAAGCAGCGATTCAAAGAGCCGCTTCACGGTTCCATCGGAGTTCAACGAGAGATAGTCGTTCGAAGAGAAATCGACCGATCCGGCAGGTGATGTCTCCAGGCGACGTAATAATCGCCTGTGCTCTCGCTCGGTCACGGCCTGCTGCAGTTCATCTCTCCAGGATTGCATTGTGTCGTGATGCGCAAAGCGGATTGACGGGGAACGAAAAAAATTGCAACGAAACCGTCATCAGAGAATCCTACCAGATATATGCAGGACGTATCCGTTCAGGAACAACTTCAGCAGATCCTTTTGCAGCTGCAGAGACTGGAAGGTCAGCATACCGATCCCGTAGCGCAGATTCTGCTCAGCCTGGTTCCGCTGGTCGGTATTATCGCCGGCATGGTCGTTCTTATTATTTTTATACGGCATTATTATGCCACACGGCGACAGATGATCGAAGCGGGGCGGTTTCCGACGCCCACGATTCAGTATCTGCGTTCGCTGGCCTTGCTTGGCGGTATCCTGGCGATTTCGTCGGGTCTGCCTCTGACGTTGCTCTTCCTTGTTGTGGAGGGGATCTCGTATCCTCTTCTGGGCGGATTGATTCCGCTGTTTGTCGGTATCGGGCTCCTGATCTTCTTCTCTCTTTCCAGGACGGAGAGTGAGCAGGATCGGTGAAACAACCCGGCATCGATATTGCCGAGCTGTTCGAACAGACCAGGAATATGGTGTTCGGACTGGGGATGCGTTTATTTCGTAACCCCGAAGAAGCCGCCGATTTCAGCCAGGACGTGTATCTGCGCGTCATGGACAAGATCGATAGCTTTCGTGGAGACTCGAAGCCGTCGACATGGGTCTATTCGGTGGCCATGCATCTCGGGTTGAATCGGCTGCGCCGGATGAAGCGCATCCAGTTTCTTCCCGAAGATGCCGAAGAGCCGATCACGGAAGAGACGCCGGAAAGCCTGTTAACCGAGGCTCTGGACCGGCAGGAGACCGAAGAGCGCGTGCAGCAGGAGCTGATGAATCTTCCCGATTCTTACAGAGTACCTTTGCTGCTGCTTTATTATGACAGGATGTCTTACAGGGAAATGAGCGAAAAGCTCGGCCTTCCTGAAGGGACGCTGAAATCTCTGGTGCATCGCGGGAAGCGTATTCTCAGAGATAGACTTGTAAAATCAACGAGCCCGGAAGGCTGAAGGCGGAAGATATGAACGAACGACTGGTTAACGATGGCCATTGCCTGACGATGATCCGGACCGATCTGCTGCTGCTCGGAGCGGCAGAGATGCGGCATATTGAGGGCTGCTCAAAGTGCCGCACAGAATACGAGATCTACCAGCGACTCGAACGCGCCATTGCTACGCTGCCTGAAGCCGCGATGCCCGAGATTTTGCGTAAGCAGATTCTTGCCGAGATCCTGCAACCGGGGTATTCGCTTCGTCATCTGCTGGCGGCCCTTGGCATTGCCTGTCTCTCGCCTGTGCTGCTCAGCTTATTGAACCTGAAGGCCTTCTTTGCGCCAGGACTGCTTGCCAGTATCTATGGTGGAAGCGGACTGTTAATCGTTCTGCTTCTCATGCCCATCGTGCATTTTCTGATTTCTCGTCACCGCATCGATATCGATTCTTTGAAGGATCGCATCGACGATCTTCTCGAAAAAAGAGCATAAGTCACACCCGCACCGCATCTTCGGCCGGTGGTGCTTTGTTGTTGGGTTGAGCACCAGGCCGGGCTCGGGTGGAGCCTGTGGAACGGTCAGGGGGAGCGAGCGGGCTCTGTAGGCCTGTTTTATGTCACGTCGGAACTCCGACCGGGCTCAAAAACCCAAAAAAATGCTTCAGGAATACAGGATTTCGCCGATTCTGCAAACAGGTCGATACATGCACGGATGCAGGTGACCATAGAGAGCATGGAGGCGAATGATGTTACACGATTGGATCTACGAAGAACTGGACTCCGACCTTCAGTGGAAGATTTATTTTACACGGAAGAAGCTGCTCGGAAGCCTTGAAAGCCCCACCATCCTTCCCGATAACGGTCTGACGGCAGAAGACCTGCTCAGCCCCGAACAATTGCAAAAAGTCGATGAGATTCGACAGAGGCGTCTTGCCTCGCTTGCTGCGGCGCTGCGTTAAGAGAACGGGGTCGGCGACCCCGTTTCAGATCAGTGTACGTGGCCGTGAGCGATCTCTTCAGGAGACGCTTCGCGCACCGAAACGACGGTGACGTCGAAATTAAGGTTTGCTCCTGCAAGCGGATGGTTGCCGTCGACGATGACGACGTCATCGCGGATCTCGGCGATGGTGAGGATGTGAATGCCGTCTTCGCCCTGAACCTGAAACTGCATGCCTACTTCAATCTTCTCGTTTTCGAAAAGATTTTTCGGAACCTCTTGAACCATCTCTTGAGCGCGCGGTCCATAGCCTTCTTCGGGCGGAACTTTGACCTGGAGCTGCTTGCCGGCTTCGTGTCCTTCGAGCGCCTTCTCGAGTCCGGGAATCAGATTATTATTCCCGTGAAGATATCGAAGCGGATCTTTTCCTTCTGAAGAATCGATCACCGTACCGGCATCGTCCTTTAACGTGTACTGAATGGCAACGACACGGTTGCGTTCGATTTTCATACATACCTCCTGTGGTGCAAGCACCGGATCCTGTTGGATTAAATTAAACCGATGCTGCTCGAGTATGGGGGGAAACGAGGAGGATGCGGTCCTGATTTCAAATAATGGTTTGCACGGAGACGGTCAACCAATTCCATGCAGTTGTCACTGCTCCCTCTCTGTGCTTTTTCATTGACGGTGCCCCTTCCGCTCATTTTCTCGCAGAAGGCCCCCGTAGCTCAGAGGATAGAGCAGTGGTTTCCTAAACCATGTGCACAGGTTCGAGTCCTGTCGGGGGCATATGTCTCGTCTTAATCTGAAAGAGCATCTATCCCGCCTGCTCAATCGGTTCGACGAAGTTGAAGCGGCGCTTGCCGATCCGGTCGTTCTTGCCGATCCCGTTCGTTTTCGTTCTCTTTCTTCTGAGCACAGTCGCCGTCGCAACGACATGGCCGATGTGCGTCGGTATCTGGAACTTCTCAAATCAAAAGAAGAGGCCGAAGCGCTTCTTCAGGGTAACGATGAAGAGTTGAAACAGATGGCCAGAGAAGAACTTCTTACAGTCGAAGAAGAGCTTTCCAGTCGCGCATTTGATATGGAGTCGCTGCTGCTTGATCCTGATCCGAACGAAGGACGGGGCGTTATCGTCGAGATCCGCGCCGGAACAGGCGGCGAAGAGGCGGCGCTTTTTGCCGGCGATCTCTTTCGCATGTATTCGCGCCTCTGTGATCGCGAAGGCCTGCGTCTTGAGATGCTCTCTGAATCCGAATCAGAGCTGGGCGGATTCAAAGAGGTGATCTTCTCGGTCGAAGGCGCATCTGCCTGGAGGCTCCTGCATAATGAAGGCGGAGCGCATCGCGTGCAGCGCATTCCGGCGACGGAAAGTCAGGGGCGCATCCATACAAGCGCCGTCACCGTCGCCGTGCTTCCGGAGGCCGAAGAGGACGAGGTCGAACTCGACGAGAAGGATCTGCGCGTCGACGTTTACCGCGCAAGCGGCGCCGGCGGTCAGCACGTCAACAAGACCGAATCGGCGGTGCGTCTGACGCATATTCCGACGGGCCTTGTCGTGACCTGTCAGGATGAGCGATCGCAGCATAAGAACCGAGCGAAAGCAATGAAGGTTCTGCGTTCTCGCCTGAAGCAGATGGAAGAAGAGACCCGTCACAAAGAGATGGCTGATCTGAAGAAAAGCCAGGTGAAAACCGGGGATCGTTCGGAGCGCATCCGCACCTATAACTTCCCCCAGGGACGTGTGACGGATCATCGCGTGGGCGTTACCCTGTATAATCTGGCAGAGTTCATGGAAGGCAACATGAACGAAATCCTCGAAGCGCTTGTGCGGCACGAAAAAGAGGAGCAGCTGGAGCAGCTGCGCAGGCGCGAGATCGGCTGACCCGGATCTGTCGATTATCTTGAAGTAAAGACCGACGAAATAAAAAGTCGACAGGGCGAAGCCATGGGTTTCTGTAAGGTATGGTCCTGCAGCTCTTTTACGAGTGGCCCGTCTATTCGAAGTTCTGGTTTTTCATGTCCATCCTGCTGCTTGTGGGGCTGGCGCTGGCCGCCTATCTGTATGCCCTGCGACGGAATCGGCAGGAGCGGCTGTGGTTGAAGTTTGTCGGTCGCTCGTTGCAACAGGGCATGACCTACGCCGAACTTGAGGCGTTGAAGCCGCTCTATTCTGAGATGTATACGATCGGTCTGGGCAACGTTATCCTGAATCCCGTCGGTTTTCGTCCGCATCTGCTGCGCTATCTTTCAGAACACCAGCGAGACCAGAAAGAGGTACGCCGCGATGTGCATATCTTTCGCAAGCTTGCCTTTACCAAACATACGGACGAGTTGCTTGAGGGGAAGGAGCTCGATCTTATGGAACCGGTTTCGATGGAAACGCTGCACGGCGAGGTTGCCTGTTTCTGTCAGATAGAGAAGGTGCGACCGGACACGCTTGATCTTCGTATTAAAGGAAAGCTCCAGCCCGAGTTCACCCCAGGCGTACTTGTACAGCTGTATTTCTACAGACCTGCGTCGGGCGGTTATCTACTTCGTGCAAAGATAGAGAACATTTTTGAGAAGACGATCACGCTGCATACGAGCTACCAGTTTGTTCACGCCGAAGAGCGGCATTTTATGGCCGATATCTCCATGAAGGCGGCGCTCTGTATAAACATGGTTCCGCTGATCCGACTGAAGTCGTTGCCTTCGCGCGAAAAGACCGAGCCGGTGCAGCATGAGCCCGTTCAATGGAAGCATCTTGATCCGCATCTGGGGCAGTTTCCGGCTGAGACCGTGCGCATTTCGGATCGCGGCATCGTTCTGTATGTGGACGAAACGAAAAGCCCGCGCATCGATAAGAACTTCTTGAATCAGGCCTATCACATCAACGTCGACTTTATCGATGGCGAGCCTCTTGAGGCGATCGGGCATCTGCTTGGAATGGGCCGCCGCGGGTATTATCTTTTTCGCTTCGGAGAGCTTCTGCCCGAGGCCCGCGCCCGCGTCAACAAAGCGGTTCGAGAGAATAATCCGCAGAAAGAGCGCCTTGCCTGAAAGCCTGCCCGTCAGGGAAGGCGAACCGGAGCCGACCCATCCGACTTAACAGGAGGATCGGCCGAGGCGGGCCTGCCTCTATTTGTAATTCGGCCTTCGTCGCTCTTTAAAGGCCGACATCAGCTCACGAAAATCGTCGCTATCAAGAAAGGCGGCGTTCCAGACGGCGACATAGTCCAGGCCTTCGTCAGGAGTATGGTTATACATAAAGTTCAGGATCTGCTTTGTCCCCTTGAGAACGATGGCTGGATTGGCGGCGATCTCTTCTGCAAGGTTGACGGCGCGGTCCATCATGGCATCACGATCTTCGAGAACCTCGTCAAAAAGACCCATACGATGACATTCGGCGGCGTCAAAGTCGGCGCCTGTGAGGGCCATACGGCGGGCGTTGCCATGACCGACGATAAAAGGAAGCAGATTCAGGCTACCCATGTCGGCGACGATGGCGACCTTTGTTTCACGCAACGATACGACGGCATCCTTTGAACCGAGGCGGATGTCACAGGCACAGATCAGATCGAGTCCTCCTCCGATGCAGTGACGATGAACGGCTGAGATA
This sequence comes from Leptonema illini DSM 21528, assembly GCF_000243335.1. Taxonomy (NCBI): domain Bacteria; kingdom Pseudomonadati; phylum Spirochaetota; class Leptospiria; order Leptospirales; family Leptospiraceae; genus Leptonema; species Leptonema illini. Next base: position 3,853,959 of record NZ_JH597773.1, read on the forward strand.
AAAATGCGATCGCTTTTCATCATGCGTTGAAAGCCCTTCTGCATCTCTTTGATCAGATCATAGAGCTTCATGCGCGTATCGGCCGTCTCGCCGCGCAGGCGGTCGGCAAAACGCCCGTCGAATTCTTCGAGATCGAGCCCGGTCGTAAAGGATTTGCCGCGAGCGGCGATGACGACGGCACGGATACGCTCATCGGACTCGATGGCGTCGACAACGGCCGGCAGGCCCGACCAGAACTCCCAGCTCATGGAATTGCGTTTATCGGGACGGTTGAGATAAACGATGGCGATGCGTTTTTCGGGGATTTTCTCGATTTCAAAGAAAGAGGTCGTTGAACTCATGGCCGATCCTGTAAGGCGCTTTTCCTGGAGCAAGAACAATCGGCAATATCACTTGACAGTCCGACGGAGCGCTCGTTTGCTTGAAGAGCAATCCGTCACGGATTCAGGCTTATTACGATGACGCCGGACGAATACAGAAACAAGGTTCTGACGATCAACCGGGGTTTTCAAATGGCCCGGGACATCGAAGAATGCGCCGAGCTTGCGGCGAAAACGCCTCTCTACCTGCCAGTGCTGAAGTCCCTTCTCAACGAAGTGCTCGAAAGACAGGACTGGAAGAGTCCGCAGTGCGCTCGAACGCTGCACATCCTCATCCGCAGCGGAACATCGAGCTCTTTATTCACCGTCTTCGATTTCATCAAACGTATGCCCGAAAGCGTTCCTTTTGCGCTGGTCGAGCTTCTTGGAAACCTGCTGCCTTCGTATAAGAAGATCGTTCTCGGTCCGGCGAAAGAGCTCTGTGAATTCCCGCAGGGATCGCCGCAGCGAGCGGTGGGCATTCAGACTCTGTGCAATCTGCATCTCGAGGAATTGCTGCCGCCCGAAAACCTGAATTACCTGGCGTCGCTTCTGAGCAATTTCGAGGTGGATCCATTCTTTACCGATTATCTTGTCGATATGGTGCGCAGTACGCGATCCTATCGCATGCGCAACCGAACGCCCGCCCAGGAGGATGCCGTATTTGACGACATCCTTGTCGAGCTGAATCCTGAGACGAACGGCGATCGCTGATTCTCAGGCCATGCGGATCATTTTCAGATAGGCGTTGCGGAAATCGTTAAAGAAGAACTCTTCATCGCCGGCGTATAACTCCACAAGCTGCCTCGTCTTCTCGTCCTTTAAGAACTCGCGATCGCTTGCAAGCATGGCAAGGCTGAGCGACATATCGTCGCGAAGAAGCCGCCTGAAATACTCGTTATCAAAGCGATACGGATTCTCGGTAAACTGGCGACCGTGCGCCTTGCCAAGCGTATGAGCGCCTGTCAGAGCGACCATCTCTTTGCGGTCGAGCCCCGCTCGTCTGAAGCGGATGAGCAGAGCCGGGAATCCTTCCATCTCTCGCGGTATACCGGGCGATTGAATCGACGGTTCGACGACGCTCTTTTTCTCGATGGGCAGCTCGATGGGAATGTAGGGGCCGCCTGTTAACTCGACGGCGACGGCTCCGGAAAGATAGATCAGCTCTGACGGCGAAATCGTCGGTAGCTCATGCCTTGCCACGCCGTCGGCCACCTCGTTAATAAAGGAAATGGCCGGAGCCAGGCCTTCATTATCCTCGTCGGCCAGTAGCTGTTCCATCGCCTCTTCGTCGCTGAGCGCTTTTGAGAATTCGCCGCGGGTCATCGCCTCATGAAAAGCCAGCCGCAGAATTTTTGGCGTGATGGTTAACGGCATCTTCCCTTTTAAGTACCGGCGGATAATCATTACGCCGTCGAGCTGGTTCTCGTTACAGGCCGATAGTTCATAGAGCTTCTTGCGCTCAGCCTTGCCCTTGAGGCGTGCGAGAAATACGCGGCCGACCTTAATCGTATCACAGGCGTTCGTAACGAATTCTTCAGAGGCGAGAATGGAGGCATTGGCCTTCTTCGTCGTGCTTTCAATGCGACTGGCCGTGTTTACGCCGTCGCCAAGAGCGGTGAATTCGCGGTGTTTGGGATGACCTACTTCGCCGACGACGACCCGGCCGAAATGAAGCCCGATGCCGATGCGGAATTTTTCGCCGAAATGCTTTTCGACGTATTCGTTAACATCGTGAAGTCCGCGTACCATCTCAAGAGCGGCTCTTGCCGCATTGCGACACTTCTCGGCATCGGGTTCGCCGTTCAGTCCGAACAGGGCCATGATGCCGTCGCCGATGTACTTGTCGATATGACCGCCGTTGTCGATGATAGCAGACCCCATCTGCTTGAAATAGCGATTGAGGATGTGAATGATGTCATAGGGTAACTGGCGTTCGGCAAAGGGAGTGAAGTCACGGATATCGCTGAAAAGAATGGCCAGACGCTCTTCATGTCCACCGGGGCCCGACGTTGAAACGGCGATCTCGGCGTCGGTATCGTCCATGACAAGCCGACGGATGCGAGCATCGCCGCGGATGCGCGCCTGGCAGGCAAGGCGGATGCCTTCTTCGAAATTCTTCTTTCGTGCGAGCTTCTTTTCTTCATCGGTTTGAGGCTCGAGGTTGTCCATCCCGTCGAGCACCATCACCCGACACGTAGAGCAGCGGGCGTTACCCCCGCAGACGTGCATATGCGAGATGCCATTCTTTAGAGAGGCCTCAAGAATCGTGCTCCCACTTTCTGCGGAGAATGCGCCTTCATGTTCGTAGGTTAAAGTGATTTCATCGGCCATGAGAAAAGACCTCTCGGATAACGGAATAGAGTGCGACGGATTCGCTCAATGTAAAGCCGTACAGACGATGCGGAAAGGCAAAAAAGCGCTTCAGAGCGAGATCCATCAGCTGCACGGGATTCAGCGTGATGTTGCGTACAAGCGCTCTGTAATCATCGCCGAAATAACCGACGGCGGGAACTCCGACATGAGGAGAGAATACAAGGATGGGGGTGTGGTTTCGATCGCCTTTCGACGATGCTGCGAGATTTGAAGAAGAGACGGAGGCGCCGCCGGCCGTCGATGACGCTATGTCGGAGCGGAATACCGAGAAGCGTCGTTTAATAAAACGTCCCGATATGACGGAAAGTCCTTCATCAAAAAAGAGCGAGCGAATCGTGGAAAACGTTATCCACCCTGCGATCAAAATGAGAACGGGAAACACAAAAACAGCCGCCAGAATCGGAATCCCCTCAGCGAAGGCCGTAATCGCCATCGAGGCGATAAAGAGCAGGAACAGCACCGAGAGCGAGCTATGCTTTCGAGCTGCCGGATCTTTAAAGCGAAGCGTGCGCATATCGGGCGATAGAACGATGCGGCCCTCGGCCTTCAGACGCTGGATAACCCCTTTCAGATCGCCGGCTTGATCGACACGCAGCTCGGCCTGCAACTCCGGGATGGCGTGAGTGATCCGCAGACGCTCTTCGGGAGACGACGGCTCGGCAGGCGGCGTAAATCCCGATACGGAACAGAGCAGCTGTAGATCGGCGATGGCCTTTTCCTGTGAGCCATAGCTGGATATATCAAAATCAAGCCCGGCCGGACCGCGAAGATAAACGTAAAAAGGGCCCCGCCTGCGTCTACCCGACGAGCGAATACCGCACTCTTTAAAAAAAGAAAGCGGCAGGGTCAGAGGAGGCCCCTTCTTTTCGAGGATGCGAAAGATACTGCGGTCGATCTGAAAGCCCGCAGGCTGAAAGCGGCCACCCAGTATTAACAGCATGCCGCCGGCTTCGGTGATGGATCCGAAGCCGAGAACCATCCACGAAAGCTTATCGAGCCAGTTTGAAGAAAGCAGCATCAAGACGCCGAGCGGAAGCAGAAAGCTACCCAGCACGACAAGGGCGATGCCGATTATTCTGCCTCGCTGTTTATAGCGAATAAACAGCGCTCCGTTCGTTTTTTCGTATACGGCGGGAAACATCGGTATTCCTGTTAACCCTGCGATAGCTCACGTAAGAAGCCCATCAGCCCGCGAACGGCGATGCCCGTAGCCTTTTCTTCAGACGTCATGTCGCCGCCGGCAACGTCGAGATGAAGAAGAGGCCTGTCGGATTTCTTTAATCCCGAGAAAACGAAAGCGGCCGCCGTCTGCGCTCCGCGATACTTTTCATGACCGGTGTTGTTGATATCGGCGCCGTCAAGCTTGCTTTTGATGTCTTCGAAATCCTCTTCGACGATATCAAGCGTCTGACAGGGTTCTCCGTGACGTTCGCACGAGGCGGCGAAGCGATCGCGCCACTGCGTATCGGTGGCCATGAGGGCGATGCGTGGTCCGACGGCGCGCGAAGCGGAGCCGGTTAACGTAGCGATCGTGAAAAGCAGATCGGGATTCTCGCGCTCCGCCTGCGTGACGGCGTCGATCAGCGTCAGGCGCCCTTCGGCGTCCGTATGTCGTATCTCGACTTTTTTGCCGCTCGACGTGTTCACGATGGAGTCGGGAATCATCGCGTCGGAATCGATCTTATTCGGAGTGGCCGCCAGATACGCCGTTACCTCGACGTTCGGCAGCTTCAGAGCGGCGATCTCTCGTAAAACGGAAAGCACGGTGGCGCCGCCCGTCATATCGGCCTTCATCGTGTTCATGTAAGGATCGGGCTTCACCTGATAGCCGCCCGTATCGAAGATCACGCTCTTGCCGATCAGGGCGATGCGGTGCCGTACATCGGTCGCCGGCTTATACGTGGCCGTGATCCACTTCGGAGGGTCGGTTGCAAGCGATCCTTTCGCCACTTCGAAGAAGCAGGGCATCTGTTCGCTGATCCATTTCACGTCGTCTTCGATACGAACGGCGATGCCCTGACTTTCAAGCGTACGCGCCTCGTCGACAAGCGTCGTTGTGCGCTTGATGTTCGCCGGCATGTTTACGAGATCCATGGCTGATGCCCGTGCTCGCGCCGTCGCAAGGCCGAAGTCGGGCAGAGAAGCGAGATCGCTTGCGCTTCCGTGAAGCAGAAGTTCGGATAACGCTTTGCCTGGCTCCTTTGCCTCGCGTGAATGATAGCAATAGTCGCCGGCCGCGCAGATAAGCTGCAATCCGACCTGATAGGCCGCAGAACCGTTCGTCGAGCCGGATTCCAATGTCAGGTTCGAACCGGAATCAATCGTCGGCTGCAGCGTGGCGATCATAGCGGGAAGATCTTTACGTTGAATGGAGGCAAAGGCCTTCGCGAAGGCCTTATGCAGCCGGTAAGGGCGGGCCTTGCTCGATTTGCCGAGGCCGACAAAGAGCATGGGATTGGAAAGGGAGGGCGAGCTGAGGTACACCGAAGAGGCGGCCGCTCCATTAAAGCCCTCGCCTTTCAAAAAGGCGGGAAGATCAAGGCCGGTGAGCTGTTGCAGTTCATTCAACTGTGCATTGAGCACGAAAGAGGGTTCGGGCTCGTCCGATTCGGACTGAAAGACGGGCAGCACGGCAAGGGCGCCGGGCTTTGCTTTGAGCAGATCAGAGAAGGAACCGGAGGAGGCGCTGACGGATTGAAGGCGAGTGGGCATGAGACAGTGGTCCATGCCCCCGTCTGACTTCAAGCAAATTCAGGCCTGCTATTTTGAAGCGACGCGAAAGATGCCGTCCCAGGGAACGGGCAGACCTTTCTTGCGATAGTAGATGATCCTTTTTAGGTAGGCGATGACGGCTCGATCGGTCGGCTCGTCATGATACAGCTTCTTGAAAACACGGTAGGCATCGTCCATTCTGCCGGCTGCAAAATGCTGCACGCCCATCTCGAAGGCCTCGCGATTCACCCAGCGCACCTTCGGATCGGTCTCCAGCGTCGACGTCGCCGGTGCATCAAGTGCCTCGTACACATCGACGCCTTCTTCGCGTCCGACGACGCGTACCCGCCCCATATGGCGGAAGCGGTCGCGCGTTCCCATACGATCCACCGTATCTTCGCTGACGAGCACGGTGACGCCGAAGGCCTTGGTCAGCCCTTCGATGCGCGACGATAAATTCACCGTATCGCCGATGACGGTCGTATCCATCCTTTGGTTTTCGCCGATCGTGCCGAGCATGATCTGTCCGGTGTGGATGCCGATGCCGATGCGCACCGGATACTCGCCCGCCTCTTCGCGGCGATCGTTGAAATCTCGCAGACGGCGACATATCTCAAACGCCGCTTCGAGCGCGTCTTCTGGGCGCGCGGGGAAGAGCGCCATGATGCCGTCGCCAATATACTTGTCGATGAAGCCCTGATGTTCGCGCACCGCCGGGCCGATACGTTCGAGGTAACCGTTGATAAAGCGGAACGTACCGTCGGGACCGAGACCTTCCGAAAGCGTCGTGAATTTGCGGATGTCAGAGAATAGAATCGTCATCTCGGCGCCGGACTGTTCGCCGAGAAAGACCTCGGTGATATCTTCTTTGCCGAGGCGATGCAAGAACTCAAATGGCACAAAACGCCGGAACGATTCCAGCAGCCGGCTCATGCGACGGTCGTATTCGAGAATCGTATCGGCCATGTTGTTGAAGTTAGCCGAAAGCACGCCGATTTCGTCGGCCGATTGCACATGTGAGCGCACGCTGAAATCCTTCTGGCCGAACTGAAGTACGATGCGGTTTAATGCAAGGACAGGCCCTGTAAAAAGGCGCCCCAGCCAGATCGATATGGCCGAGGTGATGACGATGGCGAAAATGCCGACAAGAATGGAGGATCGCGTTACCTGACGCAACGCTACCTGCATATTCTCGCTGGAAACGTCGAGACCGAGCACGGCGACGGGACGGCCGCTCACGTCGCGAATCGGCGCGTAACCGGTGAAGCTGTAGATCTGATACGCCTCATCGAAGTAGAATTCATCGTCGACGGCCGCCTTCATCTCGCGAAGGGCCGTGATAGCGGTCGGCATGGTGCTGATATCGTAGGTCGATCCGAAATGAGAGATCTCTTCGACCTCTTCGCCTCGTCCGGCCGCCTCTTTTAATTTGAGCACGTCGGCGTCGGCAAGAAATACGGCCTCGGCTTCGTTAATCGATGGAATCCAGATGTAGGCATAGCGGATCAGCTCAGGCTTTGTATCGCGAATAAAATTCAGTTCTTCGCTCAGTCTTTTATAGTCAGCGCCCTTTTCTATAGAATCAGCATAAGCAAAGGCAGCGTTCGTGCCGGCAGAAGGATCGGTCGTATCTTTGCCGTCGCCGGTCGCTGATCCGGCATTGGGATTCTGCGCGCGAAGCCTGTCTGCAAGTCTCGCCGCAGTCGTCGCATCGATCGTTTTCGCGCTGAGCGTGACGACCTGCAAGAGCCGATCGCGGACCTCGATCGTGAATTCGCGTTCAAGAATGCGATAGGAAACGAAGGCCAGGGTAACGCTGAGAGCGATACTGAGCATGAGAAAGGCGGCCGTAATTTTCAGACGAAGGCTGGAGAGGAATTTCACTTTGATTTCTTCCATAAAGCGAAGGACCACGTTACGAACGGCCCCTTGCGCGTATGCCGAAAACAGCGCCTTACACGGCTCTGTTTACTGCGCAATATGACGGTATCGATGAGAAGAATCCGATCAGTTTGGAAAAACGATGACGCCTTCTTCGAAGCGATGACGGATGGCCTGCACGGCGGCCTCGGTCAGATCGCCGCCGGTGCGGGCATCCTCATACGAAATCTCGACAAGAGTGCGATCCTTCACGAAGTCGGCAAGCTTGAAGCCGGGAAGACCATGTTGCTTGAGCCCCAGAAGTTCGCCCGGTCCGCGAAGCCTCAGATCGACCTCGGCAAGCGCAAAGCCGTCTTCGCTATCGACCAGGGCCTGCAGGCGTTCGCGGGCGGAATCGGTCGTGCTATCCGACATGAGAACGCAGAAGGACTCTTCGCTTCCGCGGCCCACACGTCCGCGAAGCTGATGCAGCTGCGAGATACCGAAGCGATCGGCATGCTCGATAACCATGATCGTCGCGTTGGGCACGTCTACTCCGACCTCGATGACGGTCGTGCTGACGAGGATCTGCACGCGTCCGGCGCGAAACTCGTTCATCACGCGCTCGCGATCAGGCCCTTTCATCTTGCCGTGCAGAAGCTCGACCTTGAATTCAGGAAAGATCGCCGTGCGCAGCTCTTCGCAGGCGTCTGTGGCGGCCCGCAGATCGAGCTTCTCGCTTTCGTCGATGACGGGAAAGACGATGTAGCACTGACGTCCCTTCGAGACATGATTGCGGATGGACTGATACATACCCTTGCGGCGCTCTTCGGTCAGCCACATCGTCTTGATGGGCTTGCGTCCGGCGGGCTTTTCTTTCAATAAAACGGGCTCAAGATCGGCGAAGACGGTTAAACATAGCGATCGCGGAATCGGAGTGGCCGTCATGGCGATCAGATCGGGGTTCTTGCCTTTACGGCGCAGAAGCTCTCGCTGCTCCACTCCGAAGCGATGCTGTTCGTCGATGATGACGAGGCCGAGGCTTTCAAATTCGACGCTCGGTTCGATCAGGCTGTGTGTGCCGATGATGAGGTTGGCGTCGCCTCGCTTGATGCGGTCGATCGTCAGCTCTCGGCTTTTCTTCGTGTCGGCCGCCGTCAGGATCTCCATATGCACGCCCGGAAGCATGCCGGGCAGCGTCGACAGCGTACGAAAGTGCTGTCGTGCGAGAATCTCAGTCGGAGCCATCAGCGCCACCTGACAGTTGTTCTCGATGTAATGCAGGGCGAGCGCGAAGGCCACAAGCGTCTTGCCCGAGCCGACGTCCCCCTGTAAAAGATACGCCGCCATCGAATCGCGCTGGCATCCGGTCACGATCGTCTCGATGGCTTTTTTCTGCGCTGCGGTTAACTCGAACGGCAGGTTGAGGATGAGCTGCTGGAACAGGGCGCTCTTGCCGTAAGGCAGGGGCCAGAGCTCGCGGGTGAAGCGACGGCGCAGCTCCTGTTTGCGATGCATCAGCGCTCCGAAAAGAAAGAGCTCTTCGTATTTCAGATGCCGTATCGCCTCGGCTAACGATTCTTCGGATTCCGGAAAATGAATCTGCTCAAGCGCCCATCGTCGCCCCTGAAATCCGTGCTTCTTGCGGATGGATTCGGGAAAAAGTTCGGGTACGTCGAAAAGCGTCGGCGCTTGAAACGCTGCATCGATGAGACGACGCATTCCGCGGCTGTCGAGCGACGCCTTCTTCAACCGATCGTTACCCGGATAAAGCGGCACGATGCGGCCGGAGTGAATCGCCCCTTCCATATCGGCGGAGTCGAGCGTTTCAAGCTCCGGATGCACCATCTGAAATCCGCCGCCGAATTTCTCAAGGCGACCGGACACGGCGAGATAGGCGTCGGCCTTCAGAGCATAACGGTAGAAGTTCACGCCGTGAAAGAATACAAGCGTCAGCGGATGCCCCTGTAACGTACGCACCTGCGCCATCAGACGCGAACGCTTGCCATGTGCGAGAAAGCTTGACTTTACCTGCACCACAAGCGTCGCCGGACCTTCTTCAAGAAAGACCATCTCGCGCACGGACCGATCAAGATATCGTCGCGGCAGATAATAGAGAAGATCTTCAACGGTGGCGATGGCCTCTTGCAGCAGGGCCTTTTTTTTCGCTTCTCCGACTCCTTTTACAAGATCTACCGGTACTTCAGAGAAGGAGCGGGGCATGACTCAAGAAAGCAACGCAGACTGTGACGTCAAATCTTCGATGAATGCCAGTGGAATTGACAGTTCCGAAAAGTACCGACAGAATTAAGATAGTTTTTGTTTGACCGATGTCGGACCCGGCGCGAGCGTTTCTCGTGCAGAATCCCCATGACAGGCTGTTCAAAAAGATTCTCGGTTCTCAAGCGAATGCGATCGACTTTTTTCAGAACTACCTGCCTCCGGAGGTTCTCGCTCGTATGGACCTGGCCACGCTTCATCCGGAAGAGAAGAGTTATGTCGATGAATCTCTGCGAGAGAGTTACTCAGATCTGCTCTATTCTGTAAGCCTCAAGGACAGTGCCGGTGTAGCACATGACGGTTTTCTCTATCTCTTGATGGAACACAAGAGCACCCCCGACCGGTTCACTGCCTTGCAGCTGCTTCATTACATGACCATGATCTGGAAGAGCGTAGCGGAGCATCCGACTACGGATTCCGGTCACGATTCGCGTCTGCTGCCCATGATCTTGCCGCTGGTTCTTTATCACGGAGAATCCGCCTGGCGTTTCGGATGCGATTTTTCTTCGTTACTCGATCTTCCGGGCGAAGCGTTTCACAAGTATGCCGTGAACTTCGAGTACCATCTGTGGGATCTTTCCGCCATTCCGGACACAGAGATCAAGGGCGTGGTGCTAACGCAAACCTTTCTGCTTATTCTGAAACACGTTCGTGATGCTCGCTTCCATGAGAAGCTACCGGGTATTCTTGATCTTATTGTCTCGCTTTACAACAGCGACAGAACCGGGCTCGAAGACCTACGGGCCCTTCTCATCTATATCTTCAAAGCGGCCGATAGGATTGACAGTCGAGAGGCATTACAGTATATTGAGTCAAGACCTGTTTTGAAGGAGAGGATTATGCCGACCATCGCCGACCTGATTGGACAGGAAGCCAGACTCGATGGCAGAACGGAGGGTAAACTCGAAACCGCTCGCCGAATGCTTGCCGATGGCCTGCCTGTGGAAAAGGTGCTGCAATATACGGGTCTTTCTCTCGACGAGCTGCGCCGGGCCGGAATGCTTCAGGGCGACAAGCCGAAGGACTGAGGCATTACCGATATTCAGCCTCCTCACACCCTTCCGTAGATGATCTGATGGCGATCTGAAACGATCTCGATGCTTAACGGCAGGCCTGCCGCTTTGAGCTGTGCTCCGACTTCATCGGGACGGAAGGCGGCCAGAAGCGAATGATAGAAGTCGTGCTTGAGGATGTCGGCCTCGTTCCCGCTGTGTCTCTCGACGATCTCTCGCGCCTCTTCTTCGGATGCCGGACGCAGAAGATCTGACACGAAGACATAACTTCCCGGAGCGACGGCGCCGGCGATGGTCTTCCAGAAGACGAACGGATCATGGATATGATGCAGAAGCGAGTTCGAGAAGACAAGATCATAGGATTGCGCCGGCATATCCTGAATCGTCGTGCACGACCACTGCACGGGAAGCGGCGCCCCTCCGCCCATGGCGATCTGCGCGAAGAAGCGTCGTGCCGCTTCGATCATGCGCGGCGATCCGTCCACGGCATGCAGCGCCGCCGCCGGAAAAAGGCGATGCAGGCGGTAGGTCATGTCGCCCGATCCGCAACCAAGATCGAGGATACGTTCAATCTTCTGCCCGGCCGGCAGATGCTTCTTTAAATGAACGAGCAGCGAGTTGTGCGCCTCAGCAAAGTCGGCGTCGGCATAGGCCTGCACCTGATCTTCGTCGTTCATCAACTCGGGTTCGGGCGTGCGAGCAAGCATGGAGTAGCTCTACGTCAGGCTTGCAGGCAGGCAAGCGATTTCAGGGGAGGGGGGGCGGGGCAGCAGTGTGCAAAGCTAAGCATGTGTTCTTGAAGGATTCAGGATTTGATTTAAAGGTGTTCTCGATAGCATGCTTTGCCAGTATTTCGAGCTTGGGCGCGGACAGTCCGATAAAGATTTCGCAGCAGTTGTAGAAATGGAGTCGAGATTCGATACTATGCTGAGCCAGAGTAGCATTTATCTGGATTGAGGTCATCCTAAATTCATCTTCCGGAATCGAAGCAAGAAAACTGTGAGTTTCTTGAGCAGATTTCTCAAATCCAAAATTCAGGAAGAATGTAAAGGAATACCAGATTGGGTTCTCCAGCAATGTCTCCCTCAGCACACGCTCGAAATAATGTCGGCACAGAACGGTGTTCTTGTTCGTGATAATGTAAGAAAGGCTATTTCTTGTGTCTTGGTCTATTTCGCCCGATAGAATTTCATATATTCGATTGATGTGGGATTCGGATTCAACGAGGTGTTGATTTAAGGATAAGTACAGGCATGCTCGTTTCTTCATCTCGAACGTTCCAGACTGAATGTCGTTCAAATATGATTCTATTCGTCGATATTCATGTTCTTCAATATAGGCAGCGAATTTTTTCTCTATAAGAGCGTCGACAGAATCCTGGATATTCGCAATTTCTTTGGCAGCCTTTTGGGCAGGGCGGATTGCGAAAAAGTAAGCAATCAACGGGATGATAATGCTCGCCAAACCCAGAAGAATAGCCAACCCGTTGAAGAACAGTGCCATTTGAGAAATGGTCTTTTCCTGTGAGTCAATGACTGAAAGAAGTAACTTCTCATATGGATGATTACTCGTCTGCCCGTCACCCATTTCTTGCGGCATAATGATTGGCTTTTTAGGCTCGGTATCCTTTGCTGGCTGTGTTTGGGCCATGGATAGTGGAAGCAAAAAGAAAATCAAAGAGGCTAAGACTCGCATTCAATATATCCTTAGAGGTTCTATTAATTGTTGCACACTAGCCCAGTAGCCGGGCTCTATACGAAGACAGCTGCCCGGCACCCTCTACTCCTTGATGATAACCTCTATACCGTGCTGTTTGCATTGCCTGGTATAGTTCGCCAAGTCCTTCGGCTTGGCTCCGGCGTTGACGAGGAATAGAATCAAGCTTTCATTATAAGTCCGCCTGTAATCGAAAAGTTGAGCGACCATCTGCCGCAATTCTGGCATCTTCCACGGGGTCTTTACTTCCACGCCGACTCCAAGGACTTCAAAATCAATACGGCCTCCGGTAACAGGAACCTGTCGACTGACATTCAATCGGCCGAAGCGGGCAACCAGAGCCTGATCAAGTTCATCCTCGATAATACGTGAGGAAATTTCGTAAGCCTGGACCCTGTAATCTTTGAGGAACGCGAATACCTCGCTAAACTGACGGGGTTTTTCAGAGTCCGTTTGCTTTACGGGAGGTATCGCTTCGACCGGTTTCTCATGGTGAGCATTGCGGCCTTCTTTTTCTTTTAAAGCCGAGATGATGCTGGCAACTGTGTTAGATTTCAGGAAACTGGGTCGAATGGAAAGTAGCTCGCAGACTTCGGCGAGTTCATCCTTATCGAACATTTCCAGAATTTCCTGAAGCCGATATTGCTTTGATCGCACTATGCGGTCTATTATATCTGCTTTTGTCCCGGAAGCTCGCGTGCCGAGACGTCTTGCGATGCTCTGGAGGCCATACTTGGTGAAACCACTCAGCAGTGTGAGTTCGATGCCCGTTAAGTCAGAGCGCATCATGCTCTGAATCATTTCTTCTTTGCCACCCCTTAAGGTAATGTCGAGACTTTCACCCAGCCTGCGCAGGTCGGCGCGATCAAAGAATTGCTCAAGAAAATCACTCAACTCAATCATTGGCCTTTCCCTGCTCTCAAATGCGGCATCAGGCAGCCCAATCAGGACGGCCTGCGATGACTATACGCGAAGGCCAGGGGTTGCCGCAAGTATTTTTCTAAGAGCCTGATGAGTAGAGTGCGCAGCGACGTTCTGTCGAGAGCTACGATTCGGGTAAACGGTCTACCGCTTCGCCGCTAAGAATAGAATGAAGAGAGAAGGATTTCACATAATACAGAATCCGAGCCTTCTCATTTATTGCCTTCGTATAGAAGCTCCAGCACCTCGGCAATCCTTTGCTTTGAAGACTTTCCGGAGGCTACGCCTATTACGAGCTCATAGAGCGTTCCTGCAGGATCCAGTATCTCTATTGCATTCATCTCCAGGAAAACCAGACCACTCGCAAGGGCTGTTCTCTTGTTCCCGTCAAGGAATGGATGGTTCTGACAGATATGGAAAATATATGCCGCTCCCATGAGCCATATACTGTCATGCAAATACACGTCCTGATACGTAGCTCGTGGTTGCTCGATGGCCGAGGTGAGTGCACCTTCGTCCCTTATTCCCGATGCCCCACCATAGCGCGTAATCTGGTCCAGGTGTATCTCGATTACATCTTCGAGATTCAGAAAATCTATATATTGCATCCTATTCCGCAAGCTTCTGAAGAGTCTTTGAATGATTTTTGTTCACTTTTTTTAAAGCCGCTGAGACGGACTTTTTCCTCTCCACCGTGTCTGGGCGTACCGGTACAATCATTAAGGAGCGACCATCTGTGCTGAGTTCCAGTGTCGTGTCCATATCGATCTTGAGAAGGTCGAGGATCGGTTTATCTATTACAAGCGCGGCGCTATTACCGTGCCGTGTCAGCTTCTTTTGCATCGGCCAATGGTAATACAAAGGTGATACATTGTCAATACGATAAACTGGAAAAGGGAGCAGGGCAATAGGTGGAGGCCTATGCAAAGCGAAGCCAACAGGATTCACAGCTGTGACATAATAATATGCTTACATTGACTCCCGATCCTTATGCGAAATTTTATTAACATGGCGTATTATGGCGCCGTCGACGGCATGCAGAGCGGCCGCGGGAAAAAGGCGATGCCGATGGAGTAGCTCTACGTCAGGCTTGCTCGCAGGCAAGCGATTTCAGGGGAGTGGTGGGCGGGAGTTTTTACTGTTGTGACTTCCGCGAATTCTGGCTGGCCTTCCATGAGCGGTAATCTTTCGGAATATCAAGTTTCTTGAGCTGCTTCCAGGCATGCAAAGCCTTTGCTCTCGTTGCTCCGGGTTCGTTTGCGGAAAAATCCGAAAGGAAGTTGATGTAGCGACCAACGGCAATCTTCTCAAACTCCGTATCGATTTCATTCAGATGAACAAACTGCTTAACCAGGTCACCGTAGGTGATTTTTCTTCCCGCTGTGATCTGTTCATCCCGCCATCGGTTCAGGCGATACCAGACGCCTGTTTTTATTTTAAGTTTCGGAGCCAGCTTGCCGGCCTCAGACTTGATGAAGTCCTTTGTCTGTCGGTTACTCGTGTAATGAATGATCGGCAGAGAAGCTTTCAGACCGAGGTCGAGGTCTTTGCGGCCTGTTTTCAAGATGTTCTTTCGAGCTGCGGATTTGATTTTGCCCGTTCTGATATAATGCTGGATCAGCTGTTCAAGCTCATCTTTACGTAGCCGGCTACTGTTCGGGATTCCGATTTCTTTAGCGAAGGCCTTGATCTCGGTGGCATACCAGTATCCGTTGATGAATTCCTGTTCTGTAATGCCTTTACGCAAGGCGGCTTTTCCGAACATGATGCTTCTCATAGACGGGACCGCTCAGATGTCAACGGAAGTGTAACCAGAAGGCGGCTTCTCATTCCAGTGGTTACGACTGCCTGCGTTCATCACTTAAGGGCCTATAACAAGAAGGCAACAGGCTAAATGGTGCGCAACATAATCATATTATGTTCGCATTCAAGCCCCCGATCTGTATGTGAACTTAATTATAATATGTCGCGCAGGGACCCCGGCAAAACTCACGAACTGTTAAGCCGCATCAGGAAACAACCCTCGCACTCCGCCTGTTCCGTAGTCCGCCCTGTCCTTCGCTTAACGAGGCCCCTCAATATCGAGCGCATGGATCACCCTCTGGATCAGCTCTTCAGGCCTTGAAGAGAGAAAGCCTTCGGGAATCTCAAATTTAACCGAAAGGCGCTTATGGCTTTCGAAGCCATAAGATCCGATAAAGGGTCGGATGCCGGCCGAAAGAGCGGCATTATAATCGCCGTGTTCATCGCCGCATGCGTAGGCCCTTGCCGGATTCACCCTGTAGTCTTTTACGATCTCCTGAAAATGCGGGCCCTTCTTTTCTTTGAGCGGAATACAGCGAATGAAATCAAGCTCATGAATATCGAGATCATGCCGGGCAAAGAGGCGACCGAGAGTGACCTCGGGTTCGTGCGTGATGTTGCGCGTAACAAGTCCGACGCGAAGGTCGTCCGTTTTTATGAGCGAGCGGATAAACCCGGCCATGCCAGGGAAAAGCGAGGCCTCTTCGCGGTAGACCTCGGTAAGCGAGAGAAGAAGATCACTGCGGCGCACCTTGCGCATCTGACGCGCAAGATTACGGGGAAACTCCTTGATGCCGCCCAGGTATTTGAAGAGATTCCGTCGCTGCTGAAATCGCTCCAGATCGCCGATGGACATCCCGTGCCTGACGAAGACCCGTTCGATGGCGGCAAAGGAGTCGATGGTCGTACCATCGGCGTCAAGGATGATAAGTTTGTCGTTGGAGGCGTACATCTGTTTCTTAGAGTCTATACAACGATTGTGTTACGGTTTGATGACAGAACAAGTAAAAAGCAAATCAAGGGGATTGAAGTGCTGTCTGACGGAGAGGGCTACAAGAATCTTAGAACCTGTATAATGTGCCTTGTAGATTATTCAGTAGGCCCTGGTTTCCTTGAGCATTTCTTCCAGCTTATTCAGGACAGCCGCAGCGGAAGCCGTTGATGGCGTCATAAGATAGACGGTCTCAGAAATGGGACTATTGTTCCTTCGGAATTTTATCTGCACGGTTGGGATTTTTATAGTTCCGCGATAAACAATGCCAGAGGTGATTTTGAGGTTTGAATTCACTATTTCCGAAAAGAGAGGGCTTTGTTCGCTGCCGACTGCAACAATCTGAAGGTCTCCCACGTCGCTGATCATGAGTTTGATCGGTAAAAAATAGCACATTCGCTTGTCGGAATCTTGTGTTCGAAACTTGCCAGTAGCGAGAACAGCGTATGCTTGATCAATAGAGGGGGCTGCCGCCAGGGGGCTCGGCTGAAAAAAGATGTGCTTCTTCAGGGAGGAAAACAGGACAAGTGCCGCCAGGGTTAACAGGGAGTATCCAATGAACGAATTGGTCGATTCGCTGTATCCGGTTTTCATTCCGGTTAATAGTGGGAAGCTGAAAAGGACCGGTACTGTTATCAGCCAGAAATTAAGCGAGACTCTACGGAATCGAATCTTTGACGAATAATAAAAAATCGTCGATACAAATCCAAAGAAGAAGTAGTAGACTCTCATAGCCATCTCTCTTATGCGAAGTATACAGTCAGGATTTTGAGGTTGGATTCCAGTTGCGAGCATTGTTTTTGAGATGATAGAGGCATTTCTCACGATCGTGTGCTGCGGTGGTGTATGGCGATCAGCAAAAGGCGGTTTGAGAATCATAGCCCTTTGTGCGCGACTATTTCTCCATCTCTTCCTTCAACTTCTGCACCAGTGCGGCGGTCGCATCCTGAAGCGTCGGCTTTTGAGATCCAAAGGAAACGACCTGTCTGTGCCCGGCGTCTGATAGCTCGCCGATGACGTAGTAGTCGGCGATGATATTGGAATGTTCGAGCTTGAAGATACGCACATCCTTTGAGTTCGGTCCGTAGTGCACGATGAATTTGTAATAGTTCGTGATCTTCGGCTCCTCATCGCCGAGTTCTTCGGGCATGAAATACTCGCATGATAGAATGATGAAGCCGGGTGTGTAAGTGACCATGCGCGCCCAGGTTCTCAGTCGAATGGGCATGCCGGCGTCCAGAAACTCTTCTTTATAGTGAGCAGTCCAGACCGTCAGGATCTGATTCCGAACGGCCTCAGCCTCTTCGTATCGCTTCTGCCCATTCAGCGCCTGATCAAGGCAAACGTAAAACTCGATTTGCTCTGGATACTGCTCTATGGCGAGCCTGGCCGCCTTCTCTGCCTCGGAATACTTGCGATCGGCTAACGTTTCATAAAGCGCCTGTAGAGTGGCCTCTTCGCCTGCTTTTGATTCAGGCACGGCGGGGGCCGGTTCCGCTGAAAGCGGAAGAGCTGCCGAAAAAAGAACGAGCATAAGGCCGGCGGTGAGTAATCTCGGTTTCATATCTGAATTTAGACGGCGATTCCTATATTTGTTTTTATTTTTTCACTGGAGCGCCGCGCAGCTGTTTATGGGCGGGCAGTCTATCGCTTTACCGGAATTTCACTCTCGATTTGCCATGATTCGGTCGTGCAGTCGAAACGATAGATATAGTGATCCACAAAGGTCTGAATTTCAGACTCCTGTGGTTCTACGGCGATCTTCAGATCGGCGCAGCTTTGAAGGGTGCGGATGCCGGTCTTAGTTGAGGCCATTGCCCTTAATGGCTCTACTCTGGCAAATGAGGTTGTTCGATTTAAAAGCAGCGTGAATTCCTGCCAGCAGCAGGCGCCGAATTCAACGAGTATATCCTGACGCCCGTCGCCGTTGGCATCGAGGACCGTAAACGAGCAGGCTTGTTGCTCCAGAGGCTGAGGCACGCTGGACGCAAGATTGTAGATCGAGATATCTGAATCGCAGCTTACCTGGTCAACATTCGGATCTAAGTATTCCATGTGAACATGGAATATAAGGAAATCCTCAATCCTCTGTATATCAAGCAGCCGCCTCACTGATTGCAACGTTACATTCCTGGTGGCATCCGCTTTTATCTGTGTGAGTAGATGAGTATAGGCTATCAGGGCTCTGTCTTGATGAGAGCCGACATCGGGCATGATGTAGCCGGCAAAGGCGTAGCCACTTGTGTCGCCAAACTCTACATGCGCCCAGTGCGACTTAATCCCTTCAACGGAAATGGCAACGGCGCTTGCTGCTGATGGTTTCCCGTAACGTACACGAGTTCCGTATGGCATTCTGGCGATAACGGGCGCCTTCAGGTCGGGCTCTGCGCGAAGCATCAAACCGCTCTGTGCGGCTATGTAGCCAGCCTGCATCGTTTCGGCAGAAAGCATGGAAATCGACGAAATCACGGTAAGAAACGAGAGCATTATCAGGATGAACGATCGCATAACTCTGTATTCCATCATGGTCTTATCCCTGCATTTATCACGGCATAGTATCATCGGCAATCAGTTTTTCCTCCGACGACCGGGCAGCTGCCGGGCCGTCGAAGGGAAACAGGGCACTGACCTACAGAAAGAAAATCACCGTTACAAGTGCAAAGACCGGAATCAGCACCAGACCCGAATAGAGCATGTATCCGAAGAACGACGGCATCTTAACGCCCTGCGATTCGGCAATCGAGCGCACCATGAAGTTCGGACCGTTGCCTATATACGTATTCGCTCCCATGAACACAGCGCCTGCCGAGATGGCCATGAGGATCTCGCGGGTAACGTTGCCTCCGTCGTGTAAAACGAAGCCGAGGTTATTTGGAAGCGCCAGGGCCTTACCGAGCGAAAGAAGCGTGAGATACGTCGGAGCGTTATCCAGGAATGAGCTCAGAAGTCCGGTCGCCCAGAAGAATTGCGCCGGCTCGCGGATGCCAAGCTCCGCTCCGCGCGCTTCGAGAATAACAAGCGCCGGAATCATGGTAGCGAAGATGCCGGCGAAAAGAAAGGCCACTTCTTTGATCGGTCCGAACGTGAAGCCGTTTTCCTGCCTGATGGAGCTTGCAAGCGGAGTAATGAAGAGCGAGAGCATCGCAAGCAGGGCCATGGCAGTCTCTTGAGGTCCGAAATGCGGCCACCATGAGAAACGCGTGCTTAAAAAGCCCTGCATGTAAATACTGAAGACGACTCCGGCAAGAAGAATGAAATTCAGACGTCCGCTGAAGCGAAGCGGTTCTTTCGTTGCCGGCATCTCTTCGACGAGGATGCGCTCCAGTTCGCTTGAGGCGAAGGCCAGCTTCTCGCGAAGCCTCTGCAAAAGATCGATGCGCACCTTGCGACGCTCGATCATCTCATCGAGATCCAGATCATGCAGGGCCACATCGAGCTCCACCTTGACGTTCTGCAGCGACTGAGCGGGCGATGAGCCGTTAACGCTGTTCAGATGCAGCCCTTCTTTACGGAACATACGCACGTCATATAGATAGAAGATGCCAAGTACGATGCCGGCAGTAAACGCCCAGTGTGGAAATAGATTCAGTGTCCATTCAAAAGGAACGCCCTGCAAGTAGCCGAGAAAGAGCGGCGGATCGCCGAGCGGCGTCAGGATGCCGCCGATATTCGAGACCAGAAAGATAAAAAAGACGACGATATGCGCCTTCTTCTGTCGGTTACGGTTCGCTCGCAGCAGAGGCCGGATCAGAAGCATGGAGGCGCCGGTCGTTCCGATGAGCGAGGCGAGAAGCGATCCTGTAAATAGAAACATGGCGTTCTGAGTGGGCGATCCGCTGAGCGTGCCGCCGATGTGGATGCCGCCCGAGATGATATAAAGCGAGGCGAGCAGCAGAATGAACGAGACGTATTCCAGCGCCTTTTCCAGGGTCAGATGCCGGATCTCGGGCCCGAGAAAGAAGACGAGCGGAACGAGCATGGGAAGAGCAAAAACGAAAAGCGAGATCCACCAGAGGTTATGCTCCCAGAAGTGAGCGTTGATGAGGGGGACGATCGCTATACTGAGTAAAATCAGGGCGAAGGGAATCACCCAGAGAAGGGAGAGGTGCGGTATTTCTTTTGTTACCGCCGCCGACGTATTGAGTATCAGCATGGCCAGGCGTGGAACCGGCCATCCGGCCGTAAAGAAAATCCTTCGCTTGCATTACAGATGCCGTGGAAAAAGAAGGAACAGTCCTATGATCCGCACGAACAACATCAGCCTGGCCTATGGTGGCCGAAAACTTTTTCAAGACGTAACCGTTTCCTTTAACCCCGGCAACTGCTACGGACTGATCGGCGCAAACGGCGCCGGCAAGTCCACGTTTATGAAAATCCTTGCCGGCGAGATCCAGGCCGATTCGGGCGAGGTCATCGTCGGTAAGAACGAGCGCGTCGCCATGCTGCGCCAGGATCAGTTCGCCTTCGACGACTACACCGTACTGGATACCGTCATCGTCGGCCACCGTCATCTTTATGACGTCATGAAAGAGCGCGAGGCCATCTACGCGAAAGAGTCGATGACCGACGAAGAGGGCATGCGCGTCGGCGAGCTCGAAGAGGAGTTTGCCGAGATGAACGGCTACGAGGCCGAAACGGAGGCCGCTTCGCTTCTGGAAAAACTGGGCATCGGCGACGACATGCTCTATACCGAGATGAAAAACCTCGAAGCGGGCCTGAAGATCCGGGTTCTGCTTGCACAGGCGCTTTTCGGTAATCCCGACGTCCTGCTGCTTGACGAGCCCACGAACAACCTCGATCTGAAAACGACGGCATGGCTTGAGAACTTTCTCAGCAACTTCGAGAACACCGTCGTCGTTATCTCGCACGACCGCCATTTCTTGAACAGCGTCTGTACTCATATCGCCGATCTCGATTTCGGCAAAATCCAGGTGTATACGGGTAACTACGATTTCTGGTATCATGCCAGCCAGCTCGCCGCGCAACAGCGCAAGACGGCCGAGAAAAAGGCGCAGGAGAAGATCGCCGAGCTACAGGCCTTTATTCAGCGTTTCTCGGCGCATAAGGCGAAGTCGAAGCAGGCGAGCTCGCGACGCAAGCTCATCGACAAGCTGACGCCTGAAGAGATGCCGCAGTCTTCGCGTAAAACCCCCTACATCCATTTCAAGGCCGAGCGCAAGTGCGGAGATCAGATCCTCGAAACCGAAGATCTGACGGTCGCGGTCGACGGCGAGAACGTCATCGAGAAGTTCAGCTTTCGCGTGAATCACGGCGAACGCATCGCTCTACTCGGCAAGAGCGTTACCCGTACGGCCTTCTTTCAGACGATCGTCGAAGAGATCAAGCCCGTGTCGGGCAGCTTCCGCTGGGGGCAGACGATTAAATACGCCTACCTGCCCGCCGACAACGAGTCGTATTTCACCGAGAATAAGAGCATCCTCGACTGGCTGCGCGAGGTGGCCGGTCGTGACGATACGCAGGAGCTGCGCGGATTCCTCGGTCGCATGCTTTTCTCAGGCGAAGAGGTGAATAAAAAGGTCGGAGTGCTTTCAGGAGGAGAGCGTCAGCGCTGCGTGCTTTCGCGTATCATGATGACCGGAGCGAACGTGCTGCTGCTTGACGAGCCTACGAACCACCTTGACCTTGAATCGATTCAGGCGCTGAACGACGGCGTGCTCGATTTCCCCGAGGTCGTCATCTTCACGTCGCATGACCACGAGTTCGTCTCAACGGTCGCCAATCGCATCATCGAATTCACGCCGGGCGGCGTTATCGATCGCTCGATGAGCTTCGACGAATACATGGACGATACGAACGTGCAGGAGCTGCGCGATAAACTCTACAAAGGACACGTGGAGCTGCAACTCTGAGTATGTCTGACTTTCGAGAAAACGACCGACGCCGCATCGAAGCCGAGATGTTCGACAGCCTCGACGAAGAGCTTGAGATCGAGCTCGACGACGAGCAGTACGAGCAGCTGCTTGATCCCGATCATCCTTCGCATAAGGATCGAGATTCGCTTGATCGCCGTTTCTATTTCAAAGAGCTTTTTCGGCTTCAGGGAGAGCTTGTTAAGCTACAGGACTGGGTCGTTCATAAGAAGCTGAAGGTCGTCGTGATATTCGAGGGAAGGGATGCAGCCGGTAAAGGAGGCGTGATCAAACGCGTCACGCAGCGCCTGAACCCTCGCGTCTGTCGCGTGGCGGCGCTGCCTGCTCCGAGCGAGCGCGAGAAGACACAGTGGTATTTTCAGAGGTATGTCTCGCATCTTCCGGCCGGCGGTGAGATCGTTCTTTTCGACCGCAGCTGGTACAATCGCGCCGGTGTGGAGCGCGTCATGGGATTCTGCACCGACGACGAATACGAAGAATTTTTTCGCAGCGTTCCCGAGTTCGAGAAGATGCTCGTGCGATCGGGCATCATCCTGATTAAATACTGGTTTTCGATTTCAGACGACGAGCAGTACTTCCGCTTTATGATGCGTATCAAAGATCCGCTGAAGCAATGGAAGCTTTCGCCCATGGACCTTGAATCGCGCCGCCTGTGGGAGCATTATACAAAGGCCAAAGAAACGATGCTCGAACGCACGCATATACCAGAAGCTCCCTGGTGGATCGTCGGAGCCGATGATAAGAAGAGAGCTCGCTTGAATTGCATCCGTCATCTTCTTTCGCAGGTGCATTACGAAGAGGTGGATCGAGATCCGATCATTCTTCCCGAGCGAGTGTATAACCCCGACTATATTCGCGGGCCCGTTCCGAAAGAGATGTATGTTCCGGACGTTTATTGACGCTCAATAAAATTTATTGACCTGCATCGACCGACGCCGTTATTGTTTCGGCGAATCCGCCCTGATGAAATGAGGTTCGTATGGACGAATTTTCGATGACGACGCCGGCCCTGTTCTTCTCGGCCATTTCGCTTCTCATGCTTGCCTATACCAACCGCTTCCTGGCACTGGCGCAGGTCGTGCGAGCCCTTCATGCACAGTATCGTGAGAACCTGAGCGAAACGATTTACGGAGAGATCCGCAATCTCAGGCTGCGTCTGCATCTGATCCGGGCGATGCAGGTGACGGGCATATCGAGTCTGCTTCTCTGTGTGCTCTGCATGTTTCTCATCTATATCGGGCAGCGAAGCATCGCCGAGATCGTCTTTGGCCTGGCCAACCTTCTTTTGATCGTCTCGCTTGCCATCTCGGTCGGTGAGATTCAGATCTCGGTACGAGCGCTTGACCTGCATCTTGCCGACGTCGAAGATCTGCACCGTAAAGCGCGGCAGTAAGCAGCCTCGCCCTGACGGAGCGCCCACTGTCGTGCCCCGAAAATTTTTTTGAGCCTCTTCTTGCGAAAAAGTACTCTCTTTTTCAGTCGGATGGGTCTTTCTAACGATATGGTATTCTCTTTTCCCGAAAAAGCCGATGCGAACGGCTACGATGCCCTTGTTGCGGCGGCCCTTCGCGGCGACGAACGTGCCGCGGCGCAACTGGTGCAGAGCGTGCAGCGGCCATCTCTTCGCTATGCAGCGGCGATTCTGAAAAGCGACGAGCTGGCACATGACGCCGTTCAGGAGGCCTTTATCGAGGCCTTCACGAAACTCTATCAGCTGCGTACGCCCGCCGCCTTTCCGGCATGGTTTCGCCGCATCGTTTTCAAGCAGTGCGATCGCATCCGGCGCAAGAGGAGCGAGCAGGCGGATAACGAAACCGAGGCGACCAACGACGACGATCCGCAGAAGCAGTTCTTGCGCACGGAGCTGCAGGAGCGTTTTTATCAGGAGCTGAGGCGTCTGCCCGAGAAAGAGCGCCGGCTTGCCGAGCTTCACTTCATCGAGCGTGCGCGACATCGCCGTATCGCCGACGAGCTCGGCTGGTCGGAACATACGGTAAAGAATCGCCTGCGCACGGTGCGACGCCGTTTGCAGACGGTGATGCTTCCGTTTCTGGAGTCGAAGGCGCAGATTTGGACGGCGCTGCGTCTGGCCGCCTGAGCCTGACGTCTGTTTCTCGTACACCGGATTACGTTGCCGCGGGTCTTTCCGTTATGTCAGAACAGGAAAATCCCGATCCATCTCCATCTGCGCTTCAGGCCATGCAGATGGCCGAACGCTTTCTTGATGCGCGTCAGATCTTCTTATGGGGGCAGGTTGATGACCAATCGGCCCGTCATGTGATCGAGCGCCTGCTCTATCTTGATGCAAAAGAACGCGGCAAAGAGATCACGCTTATTATCAACAGCCCCGGCGGCATGAACACGGCCGGCTTCGCCATCTATGACGTGATGCAGGGCATCGAGTCGCCCGTGAGCACGCTCTGCTTCGGCCTCGCCGCGAGTTTTGGAGCGCTTCTTCTTCTTTCAGGGCAAAGGGGGCGTCGATTTGCCGCGCCGCATGCGCGTATCATGCTTCATCAGCCGTGGGTGCAGGGGCGCATCGAAGGCCCGGCCACCGATCTACGCATTCACGCCAACGAGATCATGAAGCAGCGCAAGCTGATCGAGCAGATCATTGCCGATCGTTGCAGTCGCGATCTGAGCTCGGTCGAGAAAGAGACGGATCGCGATCGCTGGTTTACCGCCGACGAGGCCGTGGACTTCGGTCTCATCGACGGCGTAAGGGTGGAGCTTCCGTCGCCCGTTCTTATGCGTTAACCAGACTTCGAATAACTATTGGGAGCGGCCCGGCTTCTTTTTGATGAAGTCGGGTAGGCGTTCTTTTAGAAGAAGCAATACCCATATGCCAATGGCGGCAAGCGTTCCGAAAAAGAGAAGCATGGCGGATAGGGCAACCGTCCAGATCACGGAATCCTTCACGATGTGATAGATGCGACGGGTGGAGAAGCCCTCTTTTTCGCGAAGCGAGAACTGCACCGTGCAGAATTCGTTCTCGGCGTTGAATTGACCGATGCTCAGATTCGCGTCCTGGAGTTGCTCGTCGATCTCAAGCAGCCGGTTTTCGAGCTTCAGAAACTCGTCCATGCTTCCGCCTTTCGCTTTGAGAGCGGCTAACGAGGCCCGCGTTTTTTCCAGCGAGGCTCGCCTCTCAAGCAGCGTCAGATATTCGCTGGTCTTGTCAGTTTTCTGGATGGAAATGCCGGTAGAGTCGGCGATGGCCTGTAGCTTCTCGACCGTTGTATCAAAGGCCTCGGGCGGAACACCGGCCGACAGATAATAGACGCGACGGCCGCGCAGGCCTTCGAGGCTTTCAAACTGGATCACGCCTTTTTCTTCTGCGATGAGTTGATAAAGACGCTGCCGATCCTCGTCGAAGGTCGAAGTGGCCGAAGAGAGCCGTGCAATCTTCTCGTATTTCTCTGATGCGCCGGAAGGTCCGCTGTCCATCTGCACATCCTTTTTATAGGAGGCGTAGTTCTTGCGACTGCCTTCGAAGATGCCAGTATCAACGGCAGCAGTAACGATTCCGTCAGACGTTACAGATCGATAGAAGAGTTGAATTACAAATAGCCAGCCCATGGCGAGCATACCGTAAAGGGCCAGGCGTTTCCACAAACCTTGATCCGTTTTCATTGATTTCTCCAGAAGGGATGGCTTCTATTCGTTAACATTCAAAACAGCGACAGGACATTCGGCCTGAAGCACGATATTCTCGACTCTCGAACCGAGGAAGAGTCGTGTCGGCCCGGATCGCACGCTTGTTCCCATGAGAATCAGATCGATCTGATTCGCCTGTGCATAACGCAGTACCTCCCGGTCATAGGCGCGGGCGAAGACGACCTCATGCTCGGCCTTCGTTTCGAAGATCTCTCCCATAGCGGCGATCTCTTCAACGATGTCACGCTGTATCTGTTCGAGTCGCGTCATGCGAAAAGGGTTCGCAAAAATTCCCGATAGCCCGCGCCGCTGTTCTTCGATGACGTTTAGAATAATAACGACGGTATCTTTATCGGCAAGCTGAAAGGCAAGTTGCGCGGCGTTGCGTGAAGGCGCCGAACCGTTTACCGGAACGAGGATACGACGGGGCGACCATTGCCAGTTCACGGCTCCTTTACTTACGACAAGCGTCGGGCAGGGAGACTGTCGCACGATCGTATCGATGATCGGATTAAATAGCCCGCCGCCGCGCAGATCGTTGTCGCGCGGAGCACCGAGCATCAGAAGATCGCATCCGGCCCGGGCCTCATCCAGAATAATCGCAGCGGGCTCCTTTCCGGGAACGGCGCGCAGGATCATCTTTTCTACGTGAAAGAGCGGCCGTATCTTTTTCAGATAATCAAGGCCCTGCTGTTTTTCTGCGGCCTTGTAGGGAATATTCAAGAGTTCAATCTGCAGGCGGTTAGTCGAACCGAGCAGATTGAGGATGCCCGCTTCGATAATGCGAGAAGAAGCGCCTTCGGGATCGATACGCACCGGAAGCAGTACACGGTTGAGCGAATGAATCGGGCTGTCGGCAAGTATGGCCTCCTGCTTCAGTCGTCGCTCTTCGTCGGCGTCGGGCGGAATGCGCTGCACGACCCAGCGCAGCATCGGAGGGGCGATCAGCGAGGTGACGATGGCCATGATGACGATGATCGAAAAGAGATCCTGTGAGAGGATGCCGAGCGAAAGGCCGATCGTCGCAATCAATATCTCCATCGCTCCACGGGCGTTGAGTCCGGCGCCGAAGCTGAGCGCCGTCAGATGATTCTGTCGCCCGATCAGGCGGGCGCCGAGATACGTCCCGAGTATCTTGCCCGCCGTGGCGATTACGATGACGATGACGGTCAGCACGGCCATCTCGGCGTCGAGCAGGAAGGCGAGGTTAACCTTCAGGCCTGCGACGGCGAAGAAGATCGGACTGAAAACGCTGAACGAGATCACCTGTAGCGTTTCGTGCGCCTGTTTCGGAATGCCCCCTCCGCGAGCGAGTACGATTCCGGCCACAAAAGCGCCGAGAACGGGTTCGAGACCGAGAGCCTGCGTGATCGCGCTTAACGTAAACATCGTAAGCACGATCACGGTAAACAGCGCGCCGGGAATAATCGCATGTCTTTGCACAAGGCTGAGAGCATGACTGACGGCGTAGCTGCCGACGGTGAAGCTGAAGGCGATAAAGAGCAGCACTTTTGAAACGATCCAGGCCACATCGCCCACACCGAGACCGTTCCCGCCGGCCAGGCCGATGACGACGGAAAGAAGAATCCATCCGACTGTGTCGTCGCTCATGCCGGCGGCGATCATCGTCTGCCCGAGGTTGCGTCGCATCAGTTTCATTTCCATGAGAACGCGCGCCAGAACGGGAATGGCAGAGATCGACATAGCTGTTGCGAGAAAAAGCGACGTGATCAGGCGGTTCTCTTTTCCCGAGAGCAGCGGTTCGGGCAGAAGCTGCCCCAGTGTATAACCACTGACAAAGGTTACGACGATGCCGCCGAACGAGACCCCGAGAGCGGTGCGGGCATGCCTGCGTATGAGCGCAAGATCCATCTCAAGGCCGGTTATCAATAGAAGAAAGAGAGCGCCGAGCAGGCTGATCGTCTCAAGCAGGTATCCCTGTACGGCCTCGGTAGGAACGATGATGCCATAGAGCCCTGGAAAAAGCGCCGCCGCGAAGGACGGACCGAGCAGGATGCCGGCAAGGATCTCGCCGATCACGCCCGGTTGTTTGAAGCGAGAAACGAGTTCGGAAAGCCCGCGGGCCGCGGCAAGCAGCACGACGATCTGAACAAGCAGCATCAGAACATCGTCATGTGAGGCGGCTCGGAATATTTGCATCAAGGACTCCGGGAATAAATTCGGGAGAATCTCCGGAGGTTACTAAACGGATAAAAAGCTATTCCGTCAATTCCAAATCCGATCGCCCGGCTTCTCTCGCGCAAGCAGGATCGTATCGCGCAAAAAGCGTCGGTAACGGATCACCGTCTCGCTTTTCGTCTGCGGTGGCGGATTAAAGATATTCTTCGGGTCAAGCATTCGCGAGGGTTTCTCGCGAAGCTCCGTCCACGTGCCGACTTCGAGCGTCAGCGGAAGAAATCGAGATTTCAGCTTCGACGCCTCGGGCCGCACCTGATACTGATTGTAAAGACGATCCCACAGGTCGCCGTGCGTCGTATAACTCTCGCTCTGCGGACCGTAGCGAAAACGGTCGTGGCCCGAATAGACGCGAAGACGATCGGCCAGCTTCTGAAAAAGCGGGGCGTCGATGCAAGGATCATGAGTGCCCGCGTAAGGCCACCAGACGTGATCGACGGAGCCGAAGCCGGAGTGCAGATCGACGACGGGAATCAGCGAGTTCTTCACCTCGAAGAAGGATTCGATCACCCATCTGGTTAACGCTCTGGATTCGGGTTCGAGTCCCTGTCCGCGAAAGTAGGGCAGATTGCGCGAGATGCGATGTCCTCCAAAAAAAGGCAGCGGGTCGACGGCTTCTACTCCGGAGTTACGCATCAGATCGACTCCGCCCGGATTCGACCTTCGCTTCAGGGCGACGCCGCCGGGATTGATAACGGGAATGCAGTGCAATCCGATCTTGCCTTTGCGGATGTCGGGCACGAAGTCCTCGTTAACGATCGATTCGATGAAATCGAGCAGGATCTGAATGCCGATGATCTCGAGGCCATGCACGCCGGCGACCAGCCCCGCCGGATGCTTACGCAGAGCGGAGGGATTACCGATTTCAAGCGCATGGATCGGGAAGCGAAAGCCCTCTTTCGTCTTGCGCGAGAAACCGATCTGCTTGAGGCGCACAAGGCCCTTGCCTTTTTTCACGACATCAAGCATCCGCTTTTCGTAGCGGTTCAATCGACGCAGTCCACGCAGCATAGGACCAGCGCCGCATCGGCGGCAGAGTCAGCAAGGGCTTTCGGTCGGGCAAGTATGACAATTGCGTGGCGGCTCAGAAGACGGAGCGGACACTTTTCGGTTTTCGCTTCGCCGATAGTAGTAGCTCCACATCTTTCAATATCGAAAGGCTGTTAATTTCGAGCAGCAGCCATTTCCCGTCGGTATACGTCGGGGCCGCGTCATAGGCGCTTTGCGTCGGTTTGGAGAGGTTCGGTTGCAGAGCGTCTACCTTCTCTCTTTCTGATTTTCCGAAGACGATCACCAACAGAAAGCGATTCTTCTCGGGAACGAACGTGCAGAACGATTTGCTTTTCTTGTAACGCAACGACCATCCATGTTTTTTTCCGCCGTAAAGCCACTCAGGGTTAAAGACATCGGGATAATGCTCATCGATCCATTGACCGAGGCGCTGCCAATAGCTGTAGGCCTGCTTTCCAAGCCATGCGCTGACGATGGCCTCGCTTGGCGGCTCGGGGTTTAACAGGCGAGAAGGGGATTCAGAGGTCTCCTCTGTCATGGATTCATTGCGGACGCAGACAGGGATACTGAAACTCCCCCCTATCCTGGAAAGGCCAGGGAATGGGGCTACATAGAAAAAAATAGCCATATTCATATTCGTGAGTGAATGCAGATTTCAGGCTGCCACGTTCAAAATAAAGTTCTGTCGCATCTCGGCCCGTAGGAACCATGATCGGCACAGGAATAAAAACCGCCAGGAGGATGATGCCTGTCCAGCGCAGTTCACTATTGTCGTTATATACCCAGGTTTCGGTATTGGCCGTAAAGGTCTTCTTGTCTGGTTGCCCCCAGAGCTGCTCCACTTCAGCCGGCGTATAACTACGCATCTCTTCGTAATACTTCAATGATCTGCGATTTTGAGCGAGGTTCGCGTGCTCTATTCTGTAGGTCGAACGGCCATGCGCAATAAAGCCGATACAGCTGGAGAGGGTCATCAGTAGGGTCAGAGTAGCAATTCGTTTCATAAGAGCCTCTCACGGTTACTGTCATAATGACCGGGCTTTTTATTCTATTGTTGCCTTTGTTGCCTGTCAATGAGAATATTGTATTTTTTGTCGGCGGAACGATGGATTACGGATCGCAGCGAGGTGCTTATTATGAGATTGAGTTACCAGCTGATTCTCCCGTTTCCTGCGAAAACCGCCGGATCAGATTTTCACAAGCCGGTGTTCCATATTCGCGAGCCCAGGCCTCCTCTCTCTCGAACTCCGGTTGAAGCCTCTTGAGCGCGTTACTATCCCACAGATGGTGAGTATGGCCCGGCGGAAGGTAATCCGTCAGTGAATCAATACCGACGAATACGATTATGTCCGGATCACGCTCCTGTATGCCGAGATCGAATCGAAGCGAGCAAATCTTGATCGTGCCCTCAAGAAATGTTAATCTTCCATCAAGCATATCATGGCACGTCTGCACCAGGCGCTTTCGCGCAAGAGCCTGCGCCTCGTGCGGAGGTAGGTCTGATTTAAGGGGCATAGTGCTCTCTTATAATACGGGCGTTCATGTCTTCCGTTCTGGGATACTCTTTTACTCATGAAGTCTCTGTAGCGATTCGCTCTTCTGTCAATAGAAAACCTTTGTCATTTGGATTATGAATCGCTGACCCGATCCTGGCTCAGTCTCATATATTGCGATACTCGTGTTTCAGTGCCGCACGTGCTACTGGAGTAATTGCTCTGCGCCGTGATCCCCTTGCGCTTACAGTACTCTGATTGCAGCCATATCGCAAGGGTTTTCGATCCCTTGCTTGAGTTGCATGATCTACAGCAAAGGGCAATGTTCTCGATTGTAATGATCGTCGCATCATTAAGGATATGCTCCCAGGAAGGGCGTCTTCCCTTCACCGGGTTCTCGTAAGAGAGAGTAATGCCGCAGTAGATGCACTCTCGGTCTCTTTTGCGGACGGCTTGTTCAAGCCAGTCGGGGATGTCCCAGCGATTCATCGCGCCCTTATCCGCCGATTTTGTTATAGGCCAGTTCAATGAAAGGTTTCATAAGTTCGAAATCTTCGACCGAAGAAAGAGTGAATTCGGCATCACCTGTGCCGAAGTGCCCGATCTCCGATACGTCGCGATAGAACGGAGGCGGAGCGATGACGTCTTTCTTCTTTAACTTTAGGAATAATTTGATATTCCTATTCTGGGGCTCCATGCAGGCGATATTCTGCGAAATCTTGTATGCGATATAGTATTTTTTGGGAACTTCTTCGATGGCAGGATCAAGCCCGACGATAAACTCGCGAATTCCATGCATGAGAGATTGTATTTGCGAAGGTTTGCCGGTCAGATGCTCTTCGAAATCATACGTGGCGGTTGCGCGCACCTGCGCCGCTTTCTTTCCCGCTTCGACCATGATCGGGTTTTTCCCTCCCTCTGAAGAGGATGGCGCGGCAATTACCTTTGTCGCCTGGAATACCTCTTCAAGATAGATGGAACCGTTTTTGAACAGGCGATACTTCCAGAGCTCGATGTTGGCGCCCATAACCTGAACGGCATGCAGATCGTATTTTTTATAGTTAGGCGCTATACAGATCACTCGCACATCGGACCAATCCACCTCAATGCCGTTGCCGAGCTCTCTCTGTATGGCCATCTCAAAGTCGCCCTTGTGATCCTGGATCCAGTGTAGATAGAAAAGGCTCTGGTTAATCAATTCCGACGATTCAACCTTTTTGTATTCAATGATGACCGGGTTATTGTCTTCTGACAGTGCAAGGCTGTCGATGCGGCCGGCATGCAGCGGGCCCGTGGAGAACTCCGATGCGACGAAACGGCAATTGAAAACGACCTGTAGATTCTGCTCGATGAGTTTTTGTAGCTCTTTTTCCAGAGCGAAGTTGGTTTGTTCTACTGAAACGAGGCTTTCACCGGTTATCTGGAATAGCGGCATGCGTGAAGTCTCCTATGGGGATGAGGGGTTTTAAATGGACGCTATATGCGTGTAAAATGTCCGTTCATGGGACGGTTATATCTCAGCCCAAGCATTTGTAGTAACCTTGTATCGTAAACTGAATTGTTCGCAGAAGAGGATAGCGTTCCGGAATGGCATTGCTGGCGACTTTCCCACAATGCATGATGTCCGCTTTTACGATCTGCATAAACTCATCAATGGAGATGATTTTTGCACCGCAGAGCTCGTCCCTGTCCTCGGGATGGGATACGAGGACGGCAATCCGTTCCACCGGAGTCGATGGATCCTGCCACTTAAAGACATCTGAGAACATATACCGTTCACCAGATTCAAACTTCTTCCGGAACCGCCTCTCTCGCTCGGCCCATGAATCTGCATCAATGGACGGTTCGATATGGACCAGACGTTTCGTTTCCGGATGAAATGCAACAACGTCCAACTCCATCTCCCAGCCGCCATGAGAAAGCTTGCCGACTTTGAGGTTCTGCTTAACGAGGTATCCGGACCAGTCATAGTACTCTGCAATCAGATCTTCGAGATGTGACATGCTCTTTTTCCGTGGGGTAACAGTCGAACCAAGTGTAAGCCGTCCCCCCTCAGCCTATACCGGCGGCAGTCCTTGTTCTTTCAAGAATATATTGCGCCCCTTCACGACTTCCGCCATGCTCTCTGTCAGCGCATATTGTATCGCTGTGCCAGCAGGGCTCCAGAATGTGGTGGACAGTATCTCGAATTGAGATATGCTGACATGTGCACGTTATTAGCCGGAAGAAGATCGCGGACTTCTCCGCCAATCATCCTGATGCGAAAACGGCTCTTGAGACGTGGTACAGAATCGTGAGGACCACCAACTTCCGAAATTCTGCCCATCTGAGATCCGTTTTTCCATCGGCGGACCCGGTCGGCAATCTAACCGTGTTCAACATCGGCGGGAACAAATACCGGCTGATTGCTGCCATTCATTATAACCGGAAGAAGGTCTACATCCGGCACATTCTGACGCACACAGAATACGACCGCAACATCTGGAAGAGAGACATACCATGATCGCAGAACTCGAAAAAATCAAAACCGTCTGGCCGAGCGTGCAGAACGTTCTTTCCGTCCCGCGCACGAAGAAGCACTATAACCTTCTTGCGAAGATCCTGGACGAACTAACGGACGAAGTGGGAGGGAACGAGAAGCACCCTCTTCTGCCGCTTATGGAAACGATAGGATGCCTGATTGAGATCTATGAGAACGAGAACATCCCCGAACCGGAAGGCAATTCCGTTGATGTAATCCGGCACCTCATGCAGGAACACGGGCTCACACAGAAAGACCTGCCCGAGATCGGATCGCAGGGAGTTGTCTCAGAAGTTCTTAACGGGCGGCGAACTCTGAATGCACGACAGGTCAGAGCCCTTGCGAAACGTTTTCATATCTCGCCGGCTGCCTTTATCTGAGAGCTCAACTATCTACATTTGCATGTTATCAGCCCATGCTCAAAAGGCCGAGTTATAGTCTTTGCATGAGCGCCCGTTAATGGGCCACTCCCCTTGACAGAGCTGGCCCATCCCATATCTTGCAGCAATGGCCCTGAAGCGCAATGGTATCGAGGGACCGATCGCCGAATCGCAGGCAGTAATTATGAAACGAGCCTCCAGTATTCTCAAAGAAGTCTTCGGATACGATTCGTTTCGTCCGTTTCAGCGCGAGGTGATCGACAATGTTCTGTCGCGCCGTGATACGTTGGCCGTGCTTCCTACCGGAGCAGGCAAATCCCTCTGCTACCAGATTCCCGCTCTGGTCTTCGAAAAGCTGAGCGTCGTCGTCTCGCCGCTCATTGCGCTTATGAACGATCAGGTGCAGCAACTGCGCGCAGCGGGCGTGCCGGCCGTGATGCTGAATAGCTCGCTCTCGCCACAGGAATACCAGCGCAACATCGACGCTTTGCAAAAGGGCGATGCACGAATCCTCTATGTCGCCCCCGAGACTCTGCTCTCGCCTCGCGTCACGGATCTTCTTGCATCGCTGCCTCTTGATCTGCTCACCATCGATGAGGCTCACTGCATCTCGGATTGGGGCCATGACTTTCGTCCGGAGTACCGCCAGATCGCTGCCGTCCGCCGTCGATTCCCCCGGGCCGTATGTCTGGCCCTGACTGCCACGGCAACGGAGCGCGTTAGACACGACATCCTCACCGCCCTCGGCCTTGATGAGGCAGCGCAGTTCGTTGCCGGATTCGATCGGCCCAATCTCTTTATTGAAGTGCTGCCGAAGCAGAACGCCCTAACTCAGACTCTCAGATTCCTCGAAGAACGCAGGGATCAGGCTGGCATCATCTATTGTTTCTCGCGCAGGCAGGTCGATGATCTTGCCGCCGCTCTCGTTCAGAAGGGATTCTCGGCTCGTCCGTATCATGCCGGCCTTGGCGATGCGGAGCGTGCCGCCAATCAAGAGGCCTTTCTTCGAGACGATATTCAGATCATCGTGGCCACCATCGCCTTCGGCATGGGTATCAACAAGCCTAACGTTCGCTTCGTTATACACTACGATCTGCCCAAAAGCATCGAAGGCTACTACCAGGAGATCGGACGAGCCGGTCGTGACGGGCTGCCGTCCCACTGCCTGCTTCTTTATAGCTACGGCGATGTGGCCAAGCTGCGGCATTTCATCGACCAGAAAGAAGAGGATGAGCGCCTTGTTGCCCTTGAGCATCTCGATGCCCTTGTTCGTTTTGCCGAGCAGCATGCCGGCTGTCGGCGCATCCCCCTGCTGCGCTACTTCGGCGAAGAGCCGACATCGACGCGATGCGATCGATGCGACAACTGCACGTCCCCCACGGCCACGCTTGTCGATATGACCGAGAACGCTCAGAAGCTCCTGTCATGCGTTAAGCGCACAGGGGAGAGGTTCGGAGCCGGTCACGTCATCGACGTGCTGCGCGGATCAAAGAACGAAAAGGTGCTGCGCAACCGACATCAGGATCTGAGCACATACGGCATCGGTACAAACCTCACGGCGATACAATGGAATCATGTTGCGCGGCAGCTGGTGCGCCACGGCTATCTTGTTCAGGAGGGTGAGTTCCGCACGCTTCGTCTGAGCGACCTGGCAATCCGCTCTTTGCGCGAGCGGGCGCCCATTACGCTCGAAGCCATGCCACAAGGCGAGGCGCCCGTTAGGCGCTCTCCGTCGACGCTGGCGAGCGGAATGGACGAGACGTTGTTTGGTCTTCTTCGTCAGAGGCGCAAGGAGCTGGCCGACGCAGCGGGCATTCCCCCGTACATCGTCTTCTCGGACCGCACGCTGGTGGAGATGGCAAGCGCGCTTCCGCAGTCCGACGAGGAGCTGCTCAGTATCAGCGGCGTCGGTCAGGTGAAGCTGGAGCGGTACGGTGAAGAGTTCCTCGGTGTGATCAGGGATTATGTGAAGGGTAGGTAGGGTAGTAGATGGGCTCTCGATCGTGTATGCAGCAGCCGCATGCCAATTTGGGTTTAGCGATTCATGACGACGGTTCTGGCCGAAGCCAGTCTTTGGTTATTATAAGGAGTGCTGCTAAGAGAAAGCCTTGCTGATCGTTCCTTCCAGGTTATCCTTAAAGAGTTTGCTTACGGTCTCGATATAGCCGTCCTTGATGATGATTCGGTTCAATGAATCACGCTCAATCGTTACTGAGTTTTTCTCAAAATACTGTAACAATCCGATTTTATCATTGTTCTCTGATACCTCGAGTACTCCCAGATTATGAACCAGACTGTTCCTGATTTTATTGATGCAAACAATCGCTTGCCACTGATGATTGCCGAGATCCTTTATGCCGCAGATTTTCTCCAGATATATTTTTGCCTGAAAAATCCCCCTCCCGGTTATAATAGCCAGATCGATATCGATGTTCTTATGCTGTTTAGCGCGGGCGCAGATGTAACGTAAAAAGTATTCGTAGAGCGAATAGTAGCCTATAAGATAGCCAGTTCTTAGTACTTCTGGGAAAGTCTTTGAATACTCCACATAATCATCTACGTACCAATCAACGTTGCTGGCTCTCTCTTCATCGTCCATCTCGGCGAGTTCTGCATTCGTAAACGGAAACGCTTCTTCTGCTTGCAGGCGGAAATGACTTTCGGATTCTAAGAAGGCTCTATCATATGCACGAAAGCGGTTAGCGATTATTGCCTTTAAGAATGCCGAATGCTTATTCATTCTCGTCCCCTTTGCCTACACAGGCGGCAGCCCGAGCTCTTTCAGGAATGCATTGTGCTTTTTGGCTGCTGTGGCTGCCCGTTTCTCAATCTCCTTCAGTTCAGCATTCACCTTTGCCAGATCAATCTCTTCTTCTGCAATGGAGGTGCTGACATAGCGCGAGATGTTCAGGTTGTAGCCGTTCTTTTCGATCTCGTCCATAGGGACGCGGCGGGAGTAGCGCGGTTCGTCCTTCCTGAACTGATAGGCATGGACGATCTTATCAATATGCTCGGGCAACAGGCGGTTCTGGCGCTTACCTTTCTCAAAATGCTCACTGGCGTTGATAAAGAGAACATCGTCGGGCTTCTTACATCGTTTCAGAACAAGGATGCAAACCGGAATGCCAGTAGAGTAAAAGAGATTGGCGGGCAAGCCGATCACCGTGTCGATATGATTGTCTTTCAGAAGTTTAGTACGGATGCGTTCTTCAACGCCTCCTCGAAACAACACGCCGTGAGGAAGGATAATGGCCATCACACCGCTATCACTCAGAAAATGAAAGCCATGTAAAAGGAAGGCGAAATCGGCGGCAGATTTTGGAGCGATGCCGTAATTCTTGAAGCGAAAATCCTCGCCAAGCGCCTCGTTCGGCTCCCAGCGATAGCTAAACGGCGGATTAGCCACTACGGCATCGAACTGCATCTTTTTAGCAGGGTTCATTTCGTTCAGAAGGGGCCAGTCATTCAGCAACGAATCACCGTGAAAGATCTCGAACTCCGTATCTTTCACACCATGCAGGAGCATGTTCATGCGGGCGAGGTTATACGTCGTGATGTTCTTTTCCTGACCGTATATCTTGCCTATGCCGCTTGGGCCCATCTGTCGGCGTACATTGAGCAGTAACGATCCCGAACCGCAGGCAAAGTCGAGGATAGTCTTGAGTTTTTTCTTTCTACCGTTTGTCGGTTCCTGGCTATCGAGCGTAACGATTTCAGAGAGAATTGTCGAAATTTGTTGCGGGGTATAGAACTCGCCTGCCTTTTTTCCGGAGCCGGCGGCGAACTGGCCGAGAAGGTATTCATAGGCATCGCCGAGAATATCGGTATCGGCACTGAATTTTGCAATGCCTTCAGCGATTTTCTGGATGATGGTACAGAGCTTTGCGTTTCGTTCTTTCGGCGTTTTACCCAGCTTGTCAGAGTGCAAATTGATCTCTGAGAACAATCCCTGAAATGTGCTCTGGAAGGACTTTTCCTCAATATACTTGAATCCTTTCCAGAGCGTGCCGAGCAGATCATTGTCCTGTCGGCGCGCCATCTCGGCCACGTTGCTCCAGAGGAATGGCGGTTCGATTACATAGTGAACCTTGAGGCGCATCTGCTTCTCAAAGTCGGGTACATCCTTCTTGTTCTTTGCATACCAGATGGCTAACGAAGAACGTCGATCGTCCTCTTTCGTCGCTGGATAGTCTCGTCCAAGCTCTTTCTTTGCGGCTGTCTCGTAATTGTCAGACAGGTAGCGTAGAAACAGGAATGAGAGCATGTAGTCGCGGAAGTCATCGGCGTTCATCGCACCGCGTAGCTGGTCGGCGATGTTCCAGAGGGTTTTGCCAAGTTGGCTCAGTTCTTCTTGCGTCATCCTTTTTTCTCTTCTGTCAGTTCAGGGAACAATTCGGGGTTAAAGCGATAGTTTGCCATGAAATCATTCAAGATCTTTTTGAAATACTGTTTATTCTCTTCGAGCATCTCACGAGGCTCAAAAAGGGAATAGTTACCATGACTGAGGACGTTGATCAGGCGCGCATGCAGCACGCCATCTTCATCGTCTGCATCCTTCTTAATGCAGGCGGAAAAATTCTGAAACCCGTGAAAGGTCGCCGTCTTTTCCAGAATACTTCGTAAGATGTTGAAATGGTAGGTATAGAGCTGACCGGAATCCACGGCCTCACAGAGCTGTTTGAGCAGAGCGACGTGATGAAAGAAGGGCGTATCGTTCGTATAGCGCAATGTGTAGCTGCCCGTTCCCTTTTCTGTACTCAGGAAAAATGGCTGTAGCGGGTTGGTCTTTCCTCGTTCGCTGAGCTCATTCCATATTACGTTGAAAAAAAGGGCATGGTGAGAGGAGATCACGGTCTTGATACGGCCATTCGTGCTTCTTAATAATTGAGCAAGATGACTGGCCACTGCAATGGCATTGTTATCATCCAGAGATGATATAGGATCATCTACGTAGATGTATTTCACCCAGTCGTAGGCTTCCTGTTCGTCAATGGCCAGTTGAGCGACGGCAAGGAAGAAGCACCAGACAAAGATGTTTTCCTCGCCGCGCGAAACCTTAATCGGCGTCGGTGTACCATCGCCGTCCGTGTCCCGAAAGAAGGTGATGGCCCAAGAATCGTAATCAATGAAAAAACTGAAATCCACGTATCGGGCCAGCAGTCGATTGATGCGGGTTTCCATCTCCAGCTCAGGTAGACCGGCAAAGAAACGAGAATCTCGATTCAAACGAAGAACGGGGTTTTCATCGTTTTCCAGATCGTTATCCCAGTAAAACAGGTCCTCGGTGAAGGCATTAAAATAGAGCGTGTCTCGCTCTTCGCCATTCTTCTTGAAAGCCATGGACAGCCGGGTCTTGCCCGTGCCGTTATAGGCGAAGAGAAGCATATATTTCTTCTCTTTGAGTCGGTCGCGCAGGTGTGTGGCGATGTCCTCAAGATTCGAGAATGTAAGGGCCCCATTGCTCATACGTCAACCTCAGTCACGGCAGGAAGAAGGCCTTGGACTAGGCTTTTCTTGTGGAGCTTGAGAAAATCACTCATCGACATTTACAGGCGGAGACGCTAGGAACGCTGCATAAAGCAATTTATGTTGCAAGTAGCAATCAAAGACAGATCCCTGCCATATCTCCTTTGTAGTCATGGCCATGTTTGTCGACAAAGGCGTAAGATTCTGCTTTCAGAGAGTATTTATTCGTTAACATTTGCGCATAGCTGGAATGAAGTATTTGGTTGAGAAAACATGCCTTTATCTTGTAATCCTTGCACCCTCTCCAAGAATCTGGCTTTGCTTTTTCTGCTACCCTGTGAAAATTGGTTACGGCGATGGAGTTGAAATCCCACTTCTCATCGAGCCTTCGGACAAAACCAACGGCCTCCTCTGAATCCATATAAAAGATATCCAAATGAGCACTCAGACGAAATGGTTCAGAGCTGATTGAGAGGGATAATCTTTCTATGGATGACAGACAGTCCTCAAGTGATAGAAAAGCAATAATAATTGCATCACCATTTGCCAGCAACGGTAAGTACGCTCGGGAAATTCTATCCAGGACACTCGGCCAATGGACAGACCACAATCTGGAGATATAATGGTTGTAGGCAGGGGGATCTTTTTTTTGAAGTAACTGACTGCCCTCAATATCACACAGAAGATAGAACATTTCTCCATTCCGCACAGAATATTCTGATAAAAGCCTTGCAAGGTTTTCATAAGACCTGTTGCGAATATCAGCGTGGTTATCTTTAGAGACGAGGATGGAAAACGCGGGTACGTCGAAGATACTGATTTTTGAGCCACATTCAGGACAGGTAAAATCCGGCTTTGATAATTCCTCTATTGGTAAGAGTGCACTGCACTCAGGGCATTCGGGCTTCAAATCAATGATTCGGTTCTCGTTAAGCGCATTAATTACATCAAAAAAAGCAGAATATTGAAAAGAAAAAATATGGACAAGACCCCAGTTGTCAATCGATCCTACGGGGATTGCTTCTTCTATACGGCTTTTTACAGCCATTAGTGCATCGGTTTCTAAGGTTGCCAGACGTGGATCACGAAAAAATGCTATCCACTTGGCTTCGTATTCGTTCACTTTCTGTTCCACCTTTCGCGTAGGAAATGCGATAGCTGTGCAATGCTGTATTTACATGAACACTTGCCACTTCAATTTTGCCGACTTCATTCAGAACCCCAATAAAGAAACCAGCACCGTAAGCCTCTACCTGATTATCACTATTTAAGCTTTGCTGAATGTGACCTTGATTAATATCTAGTCCGGGGTTGGCTTTGGTAAAGCCCTTAAGAGTGCTCTTTTCTTGGAAAAAGTCATTGAGTTTCTTGGCAACCGTCGCTCTGGCGACATCTTCAATTCTGTTTCGATTATCTTCAATTGGGCCCACACCAATTGATTTTCGATCCATTTGAAATGGCAGAATGATTGAGTTATCTCCCTCGTTTATAGCAATTTTTTTGATGGAATCCATGGTTATTAGATCGTTCTTATTTAATTCCGAAGCTATTTTGCCTTCTTTTTTATCCTCGCTAACGCCGACTTTTTCAAGAGCAGTATTCATAAACGATACCAATCGATTCTCCGGTTTCAGACTTTTGGCATCTTCGTTGCTTGGGCCGTAGACACGAGGTTGATCCGTTGAAAATTCCACGTTTCCGTCATCTGTATTCAGAATCACTCTGTAAATAACGCGTGAGAAGGTTGAAATCGTTGCAATCAACTCTTCAAGGTTCTGATAATCGGGATGCTTCTCTCTCAGCATTTCTTCTATACTGTTTTTTAGTCCTTCTTCAATTAATTCAAGGTCCAATTTTTCCGGGAAGTGTTTTGTCAACTTTTCGGCAAACCATGCTTCATACACCGCCTCACTCTTCTTTGCATACACGAGAGTAGGATTGCCTGTCTTTCCACCGGCTGCATACATGTCATACGGCTTTTCCGCAAAATTGGCTTCAAGATCCTTTGCAACTCTTTGTAGCTGTTCTGTTAGTTT
This sequence comes from Leptonema illini DSM 21528, assembly GCF_000243335.1. Classification (NCBI taxonomy): domain Bacteria; kingdom Pseudomonadati; phylum Spirochaetota; class Leptospiria; order Leptospirales; family Leptospiraceae; genus Leptonema; species Leptonema illini. The sequence continues at coordinate 3,894,641 of NZ_JH597773.1, forward strand.
GGATCTTTTTGTGAATTGTTCTCGATCTTTTTCAGCGCGGAAATTGAGCTTCTTAAATTCCTCTAATTTCGGATCAAATTCTTCAATCCATGAAAAGAGGTAGTTGTTATATGTTTCTTCATTGTATTTGGGAATCGCAGGATTTTTTGTTTTTAAAAACGCAATATACTGCGACCGCAACGGAGCACCCCAAAAGCCAAAGCTTCGATTATCGATCAATGCGCTTCTTACTAATGATTTTGCTTTATCGGACAACGCTTTTCCTTTTGACATATACTACACCGGCCCTGTGACAGTGAACTCATTTCCAATCAATTATTTTTTGATGTAGCCGGCGTAATGCAAGCTTTTTTGATTTGAACCAAGCTGAAGATTCCAAATTCGGATTAGTTTTCCGACTGATGAGATCCCCGACACGTCCGTGTATAACTCTTGACTGTTGGCTCATTCTTCCACCTCATGCGCAACAGGGAAAAGCTGCTGCATCAGGCCTTTCTTGTGGAGCTTGAGTGCATCGAGTTTTCGCGTCTGGGCCGTGATGAGATCGTCGAGGGAGGAGAGGCAGTCGGCGATTCGCTGTTGCTCTTCCGCGTCTGGTACATGGAATTTGTACCTCTTAAACTGGTTGCCATTTATCGAGTTAATCGTTGCGCCCAAATCTGCTGAGACTTGCTTTTCGTATGCCGCAGTTTGAAATAGCTGAAATATGAATTTTGCTGATTCCGATCTAAACACCGTCATGAAGGCGCCATGGGTAGATGGTGGCATCCTGTCAGGGATAATTGCATTCTTCCCTATCAAAGATTTCGAGCCATTTCGAACACAGATCAATATGTCGTTTGGTCTTGATAGATTGACCCCCTTTATATCTGGCCTAACGAACACATTGTCCTCTAATGCGATCGTGCCATTCTGAACATTCGAGGATCTCAAGACCAACAACCCAGCATCACGAATATCGTCAGGGCTATATGTCAAACCAGAAACGAGTTCTCCTAGTTGACCAAGCTCGACCTCCTCCCACTCGCCCTTCCCCCGAAACTCAGGAAACCGCAGCTCTGGCACGGTTTCGCCTTCAGCCGGGAAAAGCTGCTGTATCAGGCCTTTCTTGTGCAGCTTGAGGGCATCGAGTTTTTGCGTCTGGGCAGTGATGAGCTCGTCGAGGGAGGAGAGGCAGTCGGCGATGCGGGATTGTTCTCTGATTTCCGGGAAAGCAAGAGGAAAATCCTTCAATGTCTTACCAGAGAGTTCTTTGAACGTATTGCCAGAGCCTAGGTCCTGTAACTGCGCCTTGGACTTATAGAGGGAATAGTAAACAAAGTGTGCATCACTTGTGGGCTCTGGAATCAAACCTCGACATCCTTGGTTGATTGCCATCGGCTCATGATTTATGGCGAGATAACCGATAGGGGCTCGTGTTGAGATTATGACCGAATTCGCAGGCAATAGCTCTGAAGAACAATTCTTCAAGCCGGCTTCAGTTATTGATCGAGCTGTCCTCGCAACGTATTTGCTACCGCCTATGCCCATGTCTGCGGGCGTGGCCCATTGAACCGAGCCACCCCAGAAATCGCGCACTGTTGTATCAGGCGTCCCCCCCTGGGTGACACGGCACACTTCGGAAAGGGCTTTCTCCCCCCACTCTCCCTTTTCCCGAAACTCCGGAAATCGTAGGCGGGGAACCAATCCTCTCCCTTTCTGTTCTCGCTTCTTCATAACAAATTACCGGCTAACTCCGCGATCTCCGCGTGAGCATGGGGCCCATCTGCAAATCCTCATCATTCCAGTCTATCCGGATGCTGTAGGCTCTTCTTCACCGCCGAATCAAGGCGCCGCTCGACTTTTTTGGCATCCTCGGCAGGCGGAAGACTCTCCGGGCGAATTCCGCGATTCAATAAAGTATCGCGCACGGCTTGGTTGTTGCTTACATGTTCCGCTGATATTGCCGATTCACTACTCATCCTCTGTTCGCGGGCATTGTGAATCGTGATCTCGGTGGCGAAGTCTTTCGCTTTTAAAATGATCGTTGGGGCAAAGTCTGCGAGTGGGCGGTTGTCTGGTACTCGCCATGCTGCCTTCATGGCCTGCGTGGATTTGCCGAATAGGGCGTGATCGCCTTTGCTGCGAATCAAAGCGAAATTCTGATTGCCGCCCGTTTGCTCGTAGATCACCTCAGAGAGTTCTTTCTCTGTTGCTGTAAGCTTTTTTCGGGCCGAGATACGCTCGGCTTCAAGCATTCGTTGTTCGATCAACTCCGCCTTTCGGGTCTGTATAGCGAAGTAGGTTTGTGCGAATGCGATCTCCTGCTTGGCTGGATCGCCGTTCTGAGCGATGAGATAGCAGGCATAGCGCGTCAGCATGATGTCGCTGATTTCACGCTGGCTTCCGGAACCCAGATCGACCATTTTCCCGACATCGGCAAAATGGTCTTGAATTTCATGCCCTGAGACCTCGCATGCGGTCTTTGCCTTTGAGATTACGTTGAGAAAGTTGTCCCATTTCGAGTAACCCAGAAGGTGCTGTAGATCCCGTGCAAGCCAGTACTCCACGCCGTTTTCGGTCGTCTGTGCATGCCCTTCGAAGGTTTCAGTTAGAGTGTAGATGAGTTCGTTTTCCATTGTCTTGTCGTCCTCCGCTCCGTTTCCGCCTGATTTCACGATGCAGCTGTCGTTGATTCATAACCCTGCAATCCCGAAATAGTGTGCCCGCCTGCAAGCTTCCTCAAATAAGGAACCAGCTCAGCCATGAGTGCCAGTTCGGCCTCGCGTCGTTCTTTCCAGCCGAGCTCCAGCGGAGCGAACAGGTCTGTTAACGCTTCCCCGTCAAAAATCATTCGGTCGATGATGGTATCGACGAAGCCCTTTAAGGCAGTGATGGGCAGCCCTTGCATGGCAGCAATCCGTGCCAGCTCATCGGCGGCCTTTTCGGCCTTGAAAAGGTCGTAGCCCCGGCGGATCTCTTTTTCATTCAAGACTTCACCCGTTTTCAGGCTGTTGATATAGGCGATAATCTCTTCGCGTTCTTCCATCAGGTTTGCATGGGCGCTGATGAGTTCGATCAGCTGGAGTCTGGTCATCCTGTGTTTAGCCGTCGGCTGCGTTGACCGAGCAATCAAGGCCATGATGTAATCGTAGTCGATGAGAGCTGACGAGAAAAGAACCAGATCGAATTCGAGCTGCTGCACTTCGTCCGTTGCATCGGGCCTGTTCTGCTTTCGTTTGAGTTCGAGGGCCGTGTCAAGATAAACGGCTTTGAAGCTACGCAGGGTATCGGCAGACAGTCTCTGTTCGATGGTTTGCTTGCTTGCCGTATCGAGATCGGTATACTGTTCCAGCTGGGTTTTAATCCGTTGCACCTCTCTGAAGCGGTTGATAAACTCTGCTCTGGCATCATCACCCTTCAGATTCAGAACCTGTGACGGCTCACAGGGCAGACCGCTTGCCTGCATGAAGCTTTCCAGTTTCTCGACGGCCGTCTGAAATTTTTGCACAACTTCAGGTGCCGGATCAACAAGCCAGATCTCCTTTACCCTGTCCTGGGCCTGGCCCGAAAAGAGACGGATGGCCTCGTCGACCTCGTCTTCCTGATAGCGAAAGTCGAGGATGTTCCCCCAAGGCTTGGTATCGTTAAGGACGCGATTCGTGCGCGAGAAGGCCTGGATCAGTCCGTGATGCTTGAGTTTCTTATCCACATACAGAGTGTTCAGAAACTTGGAATCAAACCCCGTTAAGAGCATGTCTACGACGATGGTGATGTCGATCTTGTTCTTGCGCGGGTAATCGGCATTGCTGTACTTCTGGTCCTTGATGCGCTTCTGCACATCTTGATAGTATAGATCGAATTCAGAAATACTGTGATTCGTACCGTATTGTCGGTTATAATCTTCGATAATGGATTTCAGTGCGGCCTTCTTCTGCTCGGGTTCTTGCTTGTTGTCCTCCTTCTCCTGTTCCAGATCTTCCTGCAACTGCTGCACATCCTTATTGCCTTCGGCCGGAGGCGAGAAGACGCAGGCAATCTGTAGCGGCTCAAAGACTTCATCGTTAAGCTGTCTGTTTGCCTGAACCTTTTTGAACAGCTCGTAGAATTCGATGGCATTGTTGATGGACGCCGTTGCCAGCAGGGCATTAAAGCGACGTCGGTCCGTGGCACTGTCGTGTTTTTCTAAAATGGCATCGATAACGGCCTCAGTTGGCGGGTTTTGCCCTTTTCGCGGCTTCTTGTCTCCATCCTTACCGTAGTAGTCGATGTGAAAGCTGAGCACATTTTTGTCGTCGATGGCATGAGTAATGGTGTAGGCATGAAGTTCTTTCTCGAAGATGTCTTTCGTGGTTTTGAATGATCCCACCGTACCTTCGCTCTGTTGATACGTAGCATTCTCTTCGAAGATAGGAGTGCCCGTAAACCCAAACAGCTGTGCCTTCGGGAAAAACTCTTTAATCATCTTATGATTATCGCCGAACTGTGAGCGGTGGCATTCATCGAAGATGAAGACCACCCGTTTATTGCGCAGGGGCTCAAGTCGTTCTTTGTAGGTCTGCTGGCCTACCTTCGACTTCATCTTGTTGCGTTTACTGTTCTCGTCAAGGGCCAATCCAAGCTTCTGGATCGTTGTCACGATCACCTTGTCGGCATAGTCCTCAGAAAGCATGCGGCGTACAAGCATCTCAGTATTGGTGTTTTGCTCGACGCATCCGTCCTGGAATCTGTTGAATTCTTCTCGCGTCTGTCGGTCAAGATCCTTACGGTCGACGACAAAGAGACATTTTTCGATATCAGGATTATCTTTCAAGAGAGTCGAGGCCTTGAAAGAGGTAAGCGTTTTTCCGCTACCTGTCGTATGCCATATATAGCCGTTACCTCGATTCTGGTGAATGCAATCCACGATGGCTTTCACTGCATAGATCTGATAGGGGCGCATAACGAGGACCTTTTGCTCGCTTTGCACCAGAACCATATAGCGACTGATCAAGCGCCCCAGATTGCATTTCTCGAGGAAGTCATCAGCAAACTCGTGCAGATGAGCGATCTTTCGGTTCCCTCTATCGGCATGCTGGTAGATGGGCAAGAATCGTTCGTCTGCGTTAAAGCTAAAATGCTGACTGTGATTGTTCGCGAAATAGTGCGTATCGCTTTCGTTGCTGACGATGAACAGCTGCATAAAGCAAAGCAATGAGTTAGAGTATCCGTTGCCGGGATGGTTCTTGTACTGGACGATCTGCTCCATCGCGCGACGAGGGCTGATTTGCAGCCCCTTCAGCTCGATCTGAACCACGGGAACACCGTTGATCAGGATGATGACGTCGTACCGGTGATGGCTGTATTCGGTATTGATGCGAAGCTGGTGGATGACTTCGAAATCATTCTTGCACCAGTCCCGGATGTTGACCAGCATGTATTCCAGTGGTGTTCCGTCTTCGCGCGTAAATTTGCCCTTCTCGCGCAGCGCCTGCGATGCCGTGAAAACATCGGCAGTGATGATCTCGTCGCGAAGTCGGGAGAACTCGGCATCAGTAAGCTGAACGCGATTCAGGGCCTCAAATTTCTTGCGAAAATTCTGCTCCAGCGCTGCCTTATCGCCAATGTCGGTCCGGATGGTGTATTTCAGATCTGAGAGCTTCTGAATCAGTTTCTGCTCGATCTCTTGTTCTCTTGTCATCCCGTAGACTCTATTAGATTGCCGCGGTCGGGCGTTTTTCTCACTGTTTGATAACGTTTTAATAGTATCGATCGTGCTCGCAACAATAATTAGAGCCGACAGTGAAATGACGGGCAGCCGCCGGGGAATGGTCCATAGGTCTATAAACAGTTATTTAGTTTAAAGTGAATTTATTTGTCAGATGAATGACTCCTGGCAATATGGCGGAAGCAGACAGCCAACCTGCGCCCCGCCTCCTACCTGTATTCCTCGGGCAGAAACTCGCAAACTCTGGCCCAGCATCTGGTAATCTCATCGACCACACTGGAAGCGGCGGGTCTTTCCGAAGCTTCGTTAGAGATGCATATATTCTTGCGCAGCCATTGACGCGAGAATCCCGCCCATTCACCGACGATGTTTCGTAGATTCGATTCAAGAACTGGAAAGACTTCAAGCCAGAGTATGCGCTCTACCTCCTCTTTGCCGTAGCCTGATTCGATGACTCTACGCGCAATATTTCGGTATCTGTCTTCGGTAATTTCCGTGTCGAGGAAGAGATCTGACATCGCCTCCCAGACGGGCAATCGTCGTTCTATTTCAGGTGATTGCATCGGTATTCCTCCATTGGATATGTCGTCTGCTGCTTCGGTCTCTTCTAACAGGCTGCTGAAAAAGTCCATCCGTGGACTTTTTCAGCTGACGGATTTTTGAGCTAAGCCCAAAAATTCTTACAAAATGGCCTTTTTCCAAAAAGGCCATTTTGGCAAAGCATCCTATTTTGCCATAGCAGGCTGCTGAAAAAGCAGCCTGCTATGGCTTGAACAATTTCAGCTGGAGGTTTTTTATATTCTTGAAATGCTTTCCGTTAGCCGTCGAAAGCGGAAGGCCGTTCTCGGTGGCCGTTGCTGCGATAATGGCGTCGCCCGCGCGGATTCCCGTAGCCAGACTGTACTCTTCAACATAAACGGTAGCTCGATGGCCGATGTTTTCCGTTAATGGGAGGATTTCAAAGCCGAATCGATTCAGGAATCGTTGAATAATGCGTTGTTCTTCACGATTGCGTGCACCCTGGAGAAGTTCCATCAGGGTTTGAACGGAAACGGCTCTTTCCATTGATGAATCGATAAGCCTGGCCGCTTTATGGTTACCTCTCTGCACGAAGATTATCCATGATCTCCTCAACACTGATGTCGGGCGCACTTTTCATGCCAAAAAAAGGATCTTCGAGAACGCGCACATGTTCCCTGTCCGCCGATGGCAGAATGACTCCACGCTCTTTGCCCCTTTCCCTTACCGTTACCTTTTCGCCATTGGCAAGGGCTGCCAGTATATCCCGGGTTTTGTAGCGTAGATCGAGAATGGATGCTTTCATAGGCCCTCTCCTTGAGAACACGTCCCAGAGCCCCTCCATGGGTTTTGCGACGGGTGCTAAATGTCTATATCAATATAGGCGTTCCGCCAACAGAAAAACCTGGCCTTATTCCGGAATATGAATCGTCGCCTTAATATGCTTCAGGTTGGCCACAATCGTAAAACTCATCAGCATTCTTATCTTTCCCTTATACTCAGAGGCTTCTCGCTGATTCCGTTCTTATAAAACTGTGACTTTTTGCCATCGATCGAAGCACTGCATTCATACTCGTCTGGCCGCCCCAGGGCTCTTTTGCTCCGTTGACATAAAGGAATACAGGAGGAGCACAATGGACTGGATAGAGTTGCTCGTTTATAGCGTGTTGCTGACGATGACGGCGCCGCTTATCGGAGCGATGGTGGCGACGGTTTTTGATCCGATCATGTTGCGAAGACCGATCGCAGTAGCGGAGCGATGGATTTCGCTGATCACACGTATTGATCTACAGGAGTCGATGGGCTGGCGCCGCTATGCGTTAACCGCACTGCTTTTCAACCTCGTCGGATTTGTCGTTCTGCTTGTGATGCAGCTCTGGCAGTCCGGGCTGCCGCTGAATCCTGCCGACAAAACCGGCGTGCCTCTGGATCTCGCTTTTAATACGGCGGTGAGCTTTGTTACGAATACGAACTGGCAGGCCTATTCCGGCGAGGATGCGATGTCGTATTTCGTTCAGATGGTCGGATTGGGCGTTCAGAACTTCGTCAGCGCAGCGACGGGCATCGCCGTCCTGATCGCGTTGATTCGCGGCTTGCGACAGGGCGAATCCGAAGGGATCGGCAACTTCTGGTCTGATCTGTTTCGTTCCGTAATGCTGTTGCTTCCTTTTTCATTTATCCTGGCGATCTTTCTCGTTTCGCAGGGTGTCGTGATGAACTTCGATGCTCCGGTAACCTCCGTGTTCGATGGTTTTACACAGATACTGCCGCAGGGACCGGGAGCCTCGCAGATCGCCATCAAGCAGCTGGGCACGAACGGCGGCGGCTATTTCGGCGTGAACAGCGCTCATCCTTACGAGAATCCGACAGAGTTAGCCAATCTGGCCGAATCGCTTTCTATACTCATTCTGCCCGCCGCCCTTGTTTTTACGTTTGGTCGGATGATCGGCGATGTGCGGCAGGGCCGGGCCCTTTTCGCCGCGATGATGATTCTCTTTCTTGTCGGCCTTGGCGTCTCACTCCTGTCGGAGTTTCAGGCCAATCCGGCGCTCGGCGTACAGGCCGGCGAGATGATGGAGGGCAAGGAGACGCGCTTCGGCGTTACGCAGAGCGTGCTCTGGTCGGTGGCGACCACGGCCGCTTCCAACGGATCGGTAAACGCCATGCATGACAGCCTCAGTCCGCTTTCGGGCGGTGTGGCGCTACTCAACATGCTTCTGGGCGAGATCGTATTCGGCGGCGTCGGATCGGGGTTATACGGCATGATCCTCTTTGTTGTTCTGACCGTATTTATGACGGGCCTGATGGTCGGGCGCAGTCCTGAGTATCTCGGCAAGAGAATCGAGGCCTTCGAAGTAAAGATGGCCATGATCGGAGTGCTGGTTCCGGGCGGAGTGGTGCTCGTTCTGACGGGCATTGCATGTATCTATGAACCGGCGCTGCAGAGCCTTACGAATACCGGCCCGCATGGATTCGCGGAGATACTCTACGCCTTCGCCTCGGGAGCCAATAACAACGGGTCGGCCTTCGGCGGTCTTGCGGCGAATACGCCGTTCTATAATTATACGATCGGTGGCGCCATGCTTCTCGGTAGATACGCTCCGATGGTGACGACGCTTGCTATCGCAGGGTCGCTTGCTCGAAAGCGAATCGCTCCGCCTTCCAGCGGCGTTTTTCCTACGCATTCGCCGCTTTTCGTGCTGTTGTTGATCGGCGTTATACTTATCGTCGGAGCGTTAACCTTTTTCCCGGCCCTCACGCTCGGACCGATCCTTGAACATCTTCTTATGCAGTCAGGAGTGACATTATGAACATCGAACGTGATTTTGGCGAATTCCCTCGCATTCAGGTCGACACGTCGGCACATCAGCCTTCCTCTCCGGAGGATCGTCGTAAGAGCTTTAACCGAAAGATCTTTATAGACAGTCTGCGCAGAGCGGTCATGAAGATGCATCCGAAGGAGCAGTTGAAAAACCCGGTAATGTTTCTCGTGAATATCGGCGCTCTGATCACGACGGGCATCGTAGCTTACGAAGGCTTCACAACCTATCGGGCGGTGTCATCGGCGGAGAGTGGCTCCCTGTTTTTTCATCTGCAGATCATGGCGTGGCTCTGGTTCACCGTCCTGTTCGCTAATTTTGCAGAGGCTGTGGCTGAGGGAAGGGGCCGAGCCCAATCGGAGTCTCTACGCAAGAACCGAGCGGAAACGATGGCCCGTCGTCTCAAAGGGGGGAACGGCAACTTTGCAGATCGCTCTGAAGAGTTCGTTCGAGCCTCGGAACTTCGTGTCGACGATATCGTCGTCTGCGAGGCAGGCGATATCATCCCCTCTGACGGGGACGTGATCGAGGGCGTGGCCAGCGTCGACGAATCGGCCGTTACGGGAGAATCGGCCCCCGTCGTGCGCGAAAGCGGCGGCGACCGCTCGGCCGTTACCGGCGGCACACGCGTCACAAGCGACCGTATCTACATTCGAATCACGACGGCTCCTGGCGATACGTTTCTTGATCGTATGATTGCTATGGTAGAAGGTGCCAGCCGTCAGAAGACGCCCAATGAGATCGCGTTAAGCATACTGCTTGTGGCGCTGTCGGGCATCTTCGTTCTGGCCGTCGGTGCGATGATTCCGTTTCTCATTTATACGGCTCGCGGAGCGCAGGTAGATCCCTCCTCTCTCGTCGATGTTCCCGTTCTGATCGCCCTTCTTGTCTGTTTGATTCCGACGACGATCGGCGGCTTGCTCTCGGCGATCGGCATCAGCGGCATGGATCGATTGATTCGCAAAAACGTCATCGCGACATCGGGTAAGGCGGTCGAGGCCGCGGGCGATATCGACGTTCTTCTGCTCGACAAGACGGGAACGATCACTCTCGGCAACAGAATGGCCGTGCAATTCCTGCCGGCGGCCGCCGTCGACGAGCTTGAGTTAGCCGAAGCGGCGCAACTCGCCTCTCTCTCCGATGAGACTCCGGAGGGACGATCCATCGTCGTTCTGGCAAAAGAGCGATTCGGCCTGCGAGCCCGGGACATCGGGAACTGCACGGTGATTCCGTTCAGCGCCCAGACCCGAATGAGCGGCATCGATATTCCGGCAACGGATGGTCGTCCGGCTCGATCTTTGCGTAAGGGTGCCGCCGATGCGGTACGCCGTATGGTTCTCGATTCGGGCAAGGCCTTTCCCTACGAAGTCAATATGTACGTCGAAGATATCGCACAGGCCGGCGGTACTCCGCTGGTAGTCACGGACGCGGGGCGCGTACTCGGCGTTATCTTTTTAAAGGACGTGATTAAAGGCGGCATTCGCGAGCGCTTCGCACAACTGCGTCGTATGGGCATCCGCACCGTCATGATCACCGGGGATAACGCGACGACGGCCGCTGCGATCGCCGCCGAGGCGGGCGTGGACGATTTCATGGCGCAGGCGACGCCCGAGGCCAAGCTCGCGCGCATCCGGGAGGAGCAGGCCGCCGGTCATCTCGTCGCTATGACGGGAGACGGAACGAACGACGCTCCGGCGCTGGCGCAGGCCGACGTAGGCGTGGCGATGAACACGGGAACACAGGCCGCTCGCGAGGCCGGCAACATGGTCGATCTTGATTCTAATCCGACGAAGCTCATCGATATCGTCGAGACGGGGAAGCAGCTTCTGATGACGCGGGGCGCGCTTACGATGTTCAGCATCGCCAACGACGTTGCCAAGTATTTCGCGATTCTGCCCGCCATGCTCGGCGGACTCTATGCGGCGGATAACTCCGGTCCGTTGCAGCAATTGAATCTGATGAATCTGGCCACCCCGCAGAGCGCCGTGCTCTCGGCTATCATCTTCAACGCCCTGATCATCGTCGCGCTGATACCGCTCGCTCTTCGCGGAGTGAAATACCGTGCTGTCGGCGCCGAATCGCTGCTCCGACGAAATCTGATCGTCTACGGCTTCGGGGGCCTGATCGCTCCTTTCGCGGGGATTAAGCTCATCGATCTCGCCGTGGTGACGATGGGCCTTGTTTAGCCGTACAGTCGGCGAGAATACTCCAGAGAGCTTATAATGGAAAAACATATGCTTTATCTCAAAATCCTGTTTCAGTCCGTGGTCGGACTCTTATTCCTCACATTGCTTACCGGCATCGTCTATCCGCTTGCCGTATTCGGTTTCGCTCAGGCGATCTTTCCTTATCAGAGCAACGGCTCGCTCATCATTGATCGGTCGGGGGGCGTTCTTGGTTCGCAGCTGATCGGGCGTCGCTATGAAAGCGCCGGGTACCTGAAAGGTCGGCCGTCCGCATCGGAGTATGCAGCCGGTGCGGCGTCGAATCTCGGTCCGATGGATCGCCGGCTGAAGGATCGTGAGCAGAGTGACGATCGACAACCTGTGCTTCTGCGCTTCAGCTCGGGAAGCGGACTTGATCCGCATATTTCTGGTGATGCCGCCCGTTTTCAGTTCGACCGTATTCTGTCCGAACGGAATATGAAGGAAGATCAGAGAGCGAGCCTCGAACAGATACTCGCGAAGTGCGGCGAGACCCGGTCGCTTTTCAGAGCGGACAAGGTGAACGTCTTCTGTTTTAATCGCCTGCTCGATGAAAAGACGTCAGATCGCTGAAGGATATTTATGGTTAACGTCTGTAATTCCTGATTCGGATCATCCCTATGCAAGATTACAATCGACCTGATCCGGACGCCCTTCTGCGGCAGATCCAGAAAGAGGAACAGAAGAGGCGTCGCGGACGTCTGACGATATTTCTCGGTATGGCTGCGGGCGTCGGCAAGACCTACGCGATGCTTCAGGCGTCGCACCGGCGCAAAACCGAGAGAAACGTGCTGATAGGATTCGTCGAAACGCATGGGCGGGCTGAGACGGCGGCTCTGCTTGAAGGATTGCCGGTGCTTCCGCGCAAGAAGATCGAGTACAGAGGCGTCCAGCTTGAAGAGATGGATCTTGACGCAGTGCTTGAGAGACGCCCCGACGTCGTCGTCGTCGACGAGCTCGCCCATACAAACGTGCCGGGAACGCGACATGCAAAGCGGTGGCAGGATGTCGTCGAGATTATTGAGGCGGGCATCGATGTGTGGACCGCCGTGAATGTGCAGCATGTGGAGTCGCGGTCGGGGACGGCGGCGCAGATTGCCGGCGCAGAGATTCGCGAAACGATCCCCGACAGCGTGCTTGATATGGCCGACGAGATCGATCTCATCGATATCGCTCCCGATGAGCTGCTGGAACGGTTGCAGGCTGGCCGTATCTACGAGAGGGACCGTGCCCGTCGCGCCCTGGATAATTTTTTCAAGCCGGAGCGTCTTATCGCCCTGCGAGAGCTCTCGCTTCGACTAACGGCGGAGCATGTCGATCAGAGCCTGCGCGAGCAGATGCGAGAGAAGCATATCGAGGGGCCGTGGAAGGCGAACGAGCGCCTGCTCGTGGCCGTTTCTTCTTCGCCGACGGCCGCCGATCTCATACGCTGGACGCGTCGTCAGGCCTACACGCTGGATTCGCCGTGGACGGCGGTTTATGTGGAGGGATCGCGTCCTCCCGATGCGGTAGATCGACGACGCATCGAATCACATCTTGATCTGGCGAGAGAACTTGGCGCGGAGGTCATCGTCACACACGACGAAAACGTCGCCGAGGGCATATTGCGGGTCGCACGCGAAACCAATGTGACGCAGATCGTGCTGGGGCGTACCGGGCTATCGAGATTTGCCGACGTCTTGCGCGGCGGTTCGATCACAAACCGACTGCTTCGCAACAGCGGAAGCATTGATATTCACGTTGTCGCCGCTCCGCATAAATCGCAGAAAGAAACGAAGCTCAAAGAAGAAGTGTCTTCATCATTAGCAGGTCGTTTCATCTCCAATCGACTGCAATACGCCGTGGCCGCGCTTGCCGTCGGCATCGTGACGAGGCTCGGTCTTGCCGCTCTTCCGGTTGTCGGCTACTGGTCGATCTCGCTTTTCTTTTTGCTAGCCGTACTCTTGCTTGCACTCGTCGTCGGTCGCGGCCCCGTTCTACTCGCCGCTGTCCGGGGGGAGTAGAGATAAAGGGTGATGTGGAGTTATATGGGGAATGGATCTGTCGGAAAACGGGGGGAAAACGGGCCAATCCACCCCATTCAGACACCTAAACTGTCACAGAGAGTGTCACAGGCTGACACACGATTCCTTGCCTATCACAGCGCCGCGATCGATTGAGGACACCATAGCGCCCGCCAAAATCCGAATTACCGGGGGGATAACGGAGTTTCCGAGCTGCTTGTAGGCCTGAGAATCGCTCACCGGGAAGACAAAATCGTCTGGGTAGCCCATCAGGCGAGCGCATTCTCTGGGCGTCAGCCTGCGAGGATTTCGGCCTATTTGCTCGATGAGAATCTCGGCGCCATCTTTTCCGTAGCGTGCGGGCAGCGTATTTGCGCAGCCGTCGAGATCTGCGAACCCTTTGACTCCAAATCCATTCCCTTTCTGGCGGTGCTTTTCGGCATGGCCTTGCAAGTAAGACCATGTTTTATCGCCGAGCGTATATCGCTCAGGAACATCTACATCGAGGATATCGGCGAGCTTCGGCAACGGGCTCTCGTCAAAGAGTGATCCGCTGATTGCATCTTCGAAGCGACGCACAAACGCTGCCCATGCTGCTCGATCTCTAAAGCCGGCGATGTATATGCGCTGCCGCTTTTGCGGTACCCAGAATCGTCCATCAATCAATTGTACGAAGAGCTTATATCCGAGAGCTTCCAGCGATTTCTGGATAACCGTAAAGGTGCGGCCTCTGTCGTGTGCTTGGAGGTTTTTCACGTTTTCGAGCAGGAAGGCCGACGGCTGATGCCATTCCAGAATCCGAAGTATCTCGAAGAAGAGCGTGCCAGACGTCTTATCGGCAAAGCCATGTGGTCGCCCCATCGATTGCTTCTTCGAAACGCCGGCAGAGCTGAACGGCTGACAGGGAAAACCGGCACAAAGCACATCGAATCGCGGAATATCCATGGCATGGATGTTCCGAATATCTCCAGCGGGCTCATCACCGAAGTTCTCTTTGTATGTTCGTCGGGCCGATGGATTGATCTCGGATGAAAAAACGCAGCGGGCTCCGACTGACTCGAAGGCCAGCCTGAACCCGCCGATACCGGCAAAGAGATCAATGATCCTGACAGGATTCATTGCGTTTACTTTTTCCATCAGCTAACCTTCTTTCGAAGGCTTCCTTTGCTGCCTTCTTATGACCTTTAAGAAACGGTTGGTCGGCGATAGTAACCTTAAAGACCTCGTTGTCTTTGATGCCGTACCATCGAATCAGAGCTTTGATTGCTTGATCGAAACTAACCGCCTCCATCCGAAACGGAATGCTGACCCTCATGTACGTCTTGTTATCCAGAAACTCGATTCGTCCGCTAAACGCCCTCATACAGTTTCGCTCTCCTCAACCTGCTTGAGCACAGGACGTGTGTTCCTCTGTCGGTGCAGACATTCGATCATTGCTACAGCTACGGCAGCGACCTGGATCAATTCCTTTTCATAGTTTTCAATGAGCGTATGAACCGGATGATTTGCTGCATGATATTGCAATGGATTGATCGTAGTCTCAAAGTGTGCCTCAATGGCAGCCTTGCATACTTCCCCATATTCCTCACCCAGAATACCGAGCCAAATGGTTGGCTCGTGATTTTGCTCTCCCCACATGCCATCCTGTCGCTCTCGTTCCTTGGATATTGCATTGAAAATGTCGATCCTGTTCATGCCTTCCTCCGTTTGCCTTCGCTAAACTTCTTTAGATTCTGCCTGGCCTCGTCTGCGTGTTGAGGGCCGAGTTCGATGCCTATGAATTCTCTGTTGTGCTTCAACGCTGCGATGCCTGTCATGCCGGCACCCGCGAAAGGATCGAGGACCGTGGCGGGTTTCACAAGACCACTGCACGAACAGGAGCGCTTCCAGTGGTACTCATAGATCCGAGATGCAGAGTCGAGTATTCTGCGCTTCACGTCGGAGGGGTTCGGGGCTGAAGCATCTTCGTAGTCCTTTCTGCCTTTGCCGTTGTACTGACCGCGTGCATCGCTGCCCATCGCTCGAACCTTGTCGGTCACCTGCCTGCCGACAACCGTTCGATGCTCGACGAGCGGCGCATGACATTGCTCACAGACGCCCACGCTCGGCGTGCCGCCAATGATCAGGGGTTCGACGAGCTCCGGCGGGTACGTAGCTGTGTGTGCTCCGTCATAAGACCCGGGCCGAACGATCCAGACAGAATCCCATCCGTGAGTTCCGTGATTCTTAACATGGCGCTTATTCCAGTAGTATTGCTGGCTCTTCGAGAAAAAGAGAAAAGCTTCATGCCTCGTGTTCGGCCGATCGTTAGCCGATTCCGGAAAACCTCCACCTTTATACCAGATGCAATATTGTCGCCAGATCCAACCGTCTGCCTGTAAAGCAAGGGCCAACCGGCTGGGGACTCCGATCAGATTCTTAGACGCAAGGCCGTCAATCCGACAACTTCCTTTGCGCCGCTCGCCTGCTCGTCGCCAGTTTCGTTCTGCACGGCCGCATGTCCTCGCCCCGCCGGGGCCGGTGAACTTGTCGCCGATGTTGATCCAGAGAGTGCCGGTCTTGTGCAGCACGTCTCTTACTCCTCTGAACACCTGAACCAGTGAGTCGATATACTCATCAATGGTCTGATCCTTACCGATCTCGCCGGGGCCAGAATCGTAGTCGCGCTGGAGGAAATAAGGGACGCTCGTTATACAGGTCTGCACGCTCTCACGTGTGATGTGCTGCGTGTATGTTCTGGCATCTCCGGTGAGAATAAGAGGTGACATCGTTCCCATCTCACACCTCAATCTGATTGCGGCTGCACATGCTTTTCAATGCCTCGATAACTGCCTGCGCTTCCCGCCGATTCAGCTTCGATCCTTCTTTGCCGAACATGCGTCTGGAGAGCGAATCCAGAGAGAGTTTCGGATAGATACCGTTGACCCTCTCGATTAAGATCGCCAACTTCTCATCCTGCTCCTCTGTGCGGCGCCATGCGTCGATTCGGGCGACGCCCGTGCTCTTATCTTTCAGGAGCTGATTTCTCTTCGCCTTCTGGAGCAGATCATTCAGGCGGCGAATGACTTCCTTTCCTTCGGCCTCCGTCAGATCGCTGATCGAGCTTTTCCCCGTGGCTGACATCACGAGGGTGTAAAGCTGATCATCGGTCATGCGCAGGCCGCCTTTTGCGATTCCCCAGATGCGCTTTATCGCACCCTTCGTGATATCGTTCTTCACTGTTGTATCTCCTCAGATCTCAAGCGTGCCGGCGATGCGCCAGCCCTTCTGTTTTGCATAGGATCGCAGGTCGGACTCTGCTTCCTCGGGATTAGTTCGAACCGGCAGGAGGGAAGGAGCGATTCGCTTTTTCATGCGATCACCTTCGCGCATCCTTACGGAGAAGTAGGCGGGCTCCCTTCCGGGAGCCCGAGTTACAGCGTAGAAAACGTCCAGCGATGCCGGGTCGTTATACAGGGTGACCACCATCAGGCGACCTCCATCTCCGTGTCGATGGTGTTAGGCTTCACGTAGAAGCGTTCGATGCCGCTTTCGATTTCAATACCGAAGTCTGCAGCCGATTCGGGATCAGCCAGCACGCCTTCTTTATCGAGTTCGAGTTTGAGGCGGAGGAATACCTTGCGCAGCTTCGAGCGTAATCGGTCGGTTGCACCCACGAGGTCCGCCGTTTCGAGAATGGACTGGATGAGACGATCAGTCGAACGAGTCGCAACGGCCGCTGTTTTTGCTCGATAGGCGATCGACCCTGTGGGCAGATCCACGCTCTTCTTGTCAGGCGCGATGAGCTGCGATCGGTTTGCATCGGCGAATACCTTCACACCTTTTGCAAGGGCTTGAATACGCTGATCGACAGGGGCAACTTCAGAGGCCAGTTGCTCTTGAAGCTCCTGGATTCTCCCGTTGTAGATGTTCTCGATATCGTTCTTGCGGCGCTGGAGATCACCGATCTCCTTGATCGCTTTTTCGAGTTCGAGCTTGTCATGGATTGCCGCGGGTTCAATGCCGGGCGCTTTTGCTTTGGTTTTAGCCATCGTGTAACCTCTGAGTTTGTTTTCTTTATTGCATCACTACTGAACGCCGGTCGCTTTTTACGATCCGGCTTTCGTCCTTTTTGCGGCGCTTGCCCGCCGCCTTCTTCGTGACCTTCTTCGCCGTTTTCTTTTTTGCTTGATTTTTCATGAGATGCTCCGCTCTATGGGATAACCCTGGCCGCCCATAAAGCGGCTTTTTTTATCCGACCGCTTCGATCTCTTTCTCCTGACCTGCTCCGACGATGCTTGCGACTGCATTCTCCAGTTGCTGGCCGATTGCCGAATCCTGTAGCTTGCCGCTGAGCATCTCGCTGATCCGCTGCCGACTGGCGCTCTTCACGCCTTTTTCTTTTGCCAGATCGGTCAGTTGCTGTAGTGTATAACCACTCTGCTTGACCATCCACTTCAAGGAGAGGAGCGGCAGGATTTGCAGGTGATCCTTTCGCACGGTGATCGGCTGATGATCGGGCCAATCGACGAATTCCTCCGTCTGGCGCAGAGCCATTGAAACGTATTTCACGCCGAGCGGGGTCTTATGCCTGACGACGGCCGGAAAGCGTTCCTTTGTCTTAATATCCTGAAATTTCAGATTCCACTTTTGCTCTGCGAACAGAATGATTTCCTCTGACGTCAGCAGCTCCAGCTTGACTCGATTGATTCGATAGCCGAGCTCCGGGAGCGAGAACAGGCGATCCCATGTGTTGTGCAGCTTTCCGAAGTAGAGAATCGAGAACAGATTGTCCTGATGCTCTCCGCGTCGATCTCGCCCGTCGATTTCATGGAGCTTCTTGAGATCTCGGAAAGTCTGCAGACTGAGATCCTGTGCCTCATCGATGGCAAGGATTACCCTCCTGTTGTTATGAGTGGCGTTATACCGCAGCGCTCGGGCGAGCACTTCGTAGCGTGATTCGATATCGCCGGGAATGTGAAGCTCCGGATCAATCGCTCGAACGAGCAGCTTGCTGAGCGCCGAGATGCGCGACGGTCCCTGTCCTTTGAACGCCTTTACCTTCACAACCGAAAACTTGTGCGGATATTGCTGCCAGTAGTCGACCATGTGGTTATACAGGGTCGTCTTTCCGCTGCCCACCTCAGCCATTACAGCGAGCATTCCGTTCGTCTGCAATGCTCTCGTGCATGCAGCTTTCACTGCGCGCACGTTTCTCGTTTCAACGAGCTTCGTTGTCATACGTGTTCTCCTTCTCGGATTTCGATCTATTCAGGATATTGGCGAACTCGATGACGAGTGCCGCCGGAATATAGCCGTTCGTCTTCATGGATAACTCGAAACCCTTTTGCATGATGTCGTGCAGATCCTCGTCGATCTGATCATCCATCAGCCCTGTTTGCATCATGATCCAGCGACGGGCATGCTCGACGCTGCCGAACTGATCCGGCGCGACGGCGCTGTGGGTGCTGACCGGCGCTGCTCGGTTCGGCATGTGCCGCAGGTTCGTATCTTCGTGATCCGGTAAGAGGTCTTCGAACTGTAGAACGCTGCGGATCTGCGAAGCGACGAGTCGTGCCTCATCTTTGATGCGTGCCGCTTCTGATTTCGGGAAGGCCTTGATGTCGTCGAACCCGTGTCCTTTTGCGCCGTGCTCGCACTGGAAGACGATGCCATCAGAAGTCTCTGCGAACCACCGTCGCTCCCCTGTGCGATTTAATGGTCGATACAGCTGAACACGAGTTTTCTGATAACGCTCTTCATGCGTGACGAACCATTTCTCGCCGTCGATGCTTACGCAGCCATATCCGTCGATGACTCGCTCGATATGAGATACGTACGCCTCCTGAATATTCTCGGGCGTGACCCGGAATATCGGCCGCTCTACAGCGCCCGCCCGCCACTTCTGATAGAAGCTGCGTTTTCGGTTTGTGTCAGAAGACCATGACTGGTAGAAGTAGTTCACTTCGTCCAGAGTCGTGAACCGACTCTTCAGCATGAATACCTCAAACGATCTCTTGAATGCACCGATGCGGCTTTCTACCAGCCCTTTCGCCGATGGGTTACCTGGCAGATGCGTCTCGATTTTGATTCCGAGATGCCGGCACAGCAGCTTTATCTTTGCTGACTTGCCGATGCCGGAGCCCTTATCGCAGTACAGAATGGTCGGCGCTCCCTCCAGCGGGCAATCGTCGAGCGGATTCGGGAGGCCATCGATCGGCGACGACGACGGTGATTTTGGGAGGAAGGCCCATGTCAGGAAGGTTATCCAGTCATCGGAATTCTCTCCGCCGTTTCGTCGGCCGGTTCTGGCCTCGGGAGCGAACGCACGCACAAGGAAGGTCTTCGAGTGCATATCGACGAGATAGTACACCCAGATCTTATAGAGTCCGTCCCGTTCAAGTAAGTCGTTAAGGTGTGTATCACCGTCCGGCGTCTGGAACTGCACAACCTTCTGGATCTGTCCATCAAGGCGCAGATAGTAGTGGTTCATGGGCGTCGCATCGACGACGAACACATGGCCAGGGTACTCAGCGGTCAGCGACATTGCCGCCGGCCGCGTTTGTGATATGCGCCGCGAAAGGCCACATTCGCGCAGTATGCGATCCATGCGGTCGCGAGAGTAGATTCCTTCCGGGATGACGCCCGCCTTCTCGGCAAGGCGTATTGCCTGTTCGGTGGATACCCAGTACGCTGCCTGTTCGCCGGGCATCGTTTTCATGGCCCAAACAGCCTTGGCATGTTCTCGCTCCATAGCGCGCACGGCCTCGGCTTTGCGCTTCTTGCGTGTCTTCGGCCGTGCGCCGCTATCGGCTCGTTCGCCTACGCGCAATCTTTGCAGTCGCTTGTAGGCTGTGGTTTTGCTTATGCCCGCTGCCTGTGCGAATTCATCGACGATGCGGCCACGATCATTCCAGTCTGCGATCGACCATCGATGGAAGTACTGAGCGAGGATAGCTGCATGAATGACCGTGCCGCGCGCCATATCAGTTCTCCTCCCCCGGTACCAGATCGGGATCGATCTTCGCTTTCGGGATATACATCACGGCAGCCCACTCGTCCCGGGCTTTATCCAGCGATGCTTCAATGGTGCTGATCGTGCGGCTGATATGGCCTGCCACTTCGGCATCCACCAGCTTATGAGGGATGGTGCTCAGACGTCCGAGCATATCCAGGGCGCCGAGGGTGACTTCATTCAGGAGAGCGATGATCTCTTTTTTCTCATGAATGAGCACGATCATTTTCGGATCGATGTCTTTCTTGCCCATTAGCTCGCGCACTGTATTGTTCAGGGCTTCGATTTCCTGGTCTTTGCCTTCGAGCTGCTGCGCCAGGCGAGTTCCCGTTTCTTTGGAAACGCGCATCTGCTGATGCAACTTCTGGACCTTCTCGTTGACCTTCTGAACCTCCCCGGCTAATTCCTCTTTGAGCTGCTTAGCGAATACCGGGAGGGGGATCGACGATCCGTCGGGCTGGATAACCTGTCCGGCCTCTATCTGCATCTCGCCAGATTGCAGCTGTTCCATTGCGTCCTTTGAGCGGGATATGGTTAACAGATGCGACAGGGGTTCTCGAAGCACATCTTCGGCGTTTGGCAGGGCCGCAAACTGATCGGCTGCTTCGAGCAGTCGGTATCCTGTGCGGGCCGACTGGCCGAAAACGTTAACCAGCCATGCGGTCATGCTATCGCACGAATCGAGCAGATAGAGCTTTTGATCCCGGATCATCTTCAGGCCGAGGGCCATCTGGGCCATGCCGGTTTTGATCTGGGTCTTGGCGGATTCGAGCATCAGGCGATGCTCGGGCGAGAATGTGATCTCTGCGTTCGTCTCGGGATCAAAGATCACGAGCGGTTTTGGTTCTTTTCGAGCCATTGATGTTTCTCCAATTCGGTTTTATGAAACCACCGCGCACCGTAGAGCTGGGTAACCAGGTCGGTGCGCAGTCTGTATGCCGTGTAATGCTTCTCGATCAGTTCGGCCTCAAGCATGTCCGCTATCACGCGTTGTATCTTGCGCTTCGGTTCACCGAAGGCCAGAGCCAGCTCTTCCGCTTTGAAAGCATGCGGGTGATGAGCTATGATCGCGCGAGTTATGCGCAATGATAGGGATGCCCGAGACCGTTCCATATTACGAGACCGCCCAGATCAAGAGTGCGAGCACGGCCATCGTGCCGCCGGTGACGATCGTGATACGCACGTTGGCGTTCTCGTTCCAGAGACGCTTGAGTGCCGGCCATACCGTTTCACGCCAGGTTTCGGCAACACCCGGTCCTATGCTTTCTGCATACGAAAGAGTGTCCGCTGTGGGCGGTACGAGAAACCCGTCGTCCTGTGCAGCCGATGCGGCCGCAGCCACTTCCCGGTCAGAGATCTGTGTCTTGACACCTGTCGTAGCGCCGAGAGATTCTACCGGTGACGCCGGTCGCCGTCTTGCCGCGGTCGTATCGTCGTGTAACCTTCCACCTGCACCGGTTGCAGCCGGTGTGGGTGCTTTTTTCTTCGAGGCAGCCGTCGCTGTCTTCTTTGCAGCCTTTTTTGATGTTGTTGGCATCCGTGTTCTCCTTTACTCAGATCACGAGGTTATCTTCTACGATCTGCATGCATTCTCTCGCCGTGTTGCGAGTGATCCGCTTCATGGCCTGCTCGCGAACCTCAATGGATCGCTCAGCGCCAATCTTCCCGCGCAAACGCGCTACGGATTTCCGGGCAAACTCCGCTCTATCGAGTGCGTTCTCGACTGCGCGGACGAGCTGCTGGTATGTGGGTTCGTCTACCAGCGCCGTCGAGGCTGAGGCGAGTTCGTTATAGTCCAGATGGATATCGTTGTTTTCCATCTTCTCGAACATCGATACGAAGGCGAAATGGAAGAACATGTCGCGATCTGCTTCGCGCATGCCTCTTGTGATCTCGATCATCGTATCAACGTATAGATGAGCCGCCGACGTGGATTGCTCCATTGCGCCGTCGTATGTTATCGGTATCAGGGTTATCCCTGCGTCTTCAGGAAGTCCTTTCATTCGTGATCTCCGTTTTTGTTTTCTTCTGTGAGGATGGAGGAGTCGAACCTCCAGATTGCGTGCGGTCTTTCTCCGCAGCCCATGGCGACGAGCGCAACCCTCACCACGATTCCTCGTATGGCTCATTCGCCTTTCTCAACCATGATGACGTTGTTTGCCGCATCGAAACTGAATCCCTCCGGCAGGTCCGGGTAGATCGTCTGGAGGCGGTTAAAAAAATCCTTGTGTGCCTTCTCGTATGCATCTGCACAGAAAATAAACGCCGCATAGTGCTCTCGCATTCTCTGGATGAGAGGCCGCAGATCTTCTGCGACTTCATCGCTGATTTTGCAGTATTCTGTTAGCATGCCGATCGCTCCTTTTCTCGTTGTTCGATCTTTACCAGGATCTCAGCATCTTTCTGGAGGGCCTCGAAGGGGTTCGGGCCATCCTCACGGCAAAGAGAGATCATAGATACACAGTCCCTCTCATTGCGAATGCAGCCGGGCTGATACAGGCTGACGTCGTTTCTATGCTCTCTTAACCAGCGCACTACATTGGTTAACGGTAGCTCCATCACCTCGGCAAGATATGGCGATTCATTAAATGCGGTTCGAACTCTTACAAGCTCCTGCGCCCATATTGGATGAATGTTCAGACCGTCGCTGAGGTATTTCCACCAGCTTCTGTGACGTCGATAGAGGTGCATCTTGCGAGATTTTGCAAATTGGAGCACATCGGCTAAGGCGATAAGTTGCTCGGCAGATGCATAGATGCGGGGCCTCATGATGCACGACCTTCTTTCGGCCATCGCTGCAACATTGGCCAGAGGGTTAGCACTTCGCGGTTGGACAGGCCTAACCTGTTTTGAATTGTTGCTACATGCCTGACGATGAAGAGGCGGCCATGAATCATGTCGCTCATCTGGGTGTAAGGGATACTGAGCGCCCGAGATGCGGCGGTGATCGTGCCGAATTCTCGAATGATTCGTCGTCGCAAATCGGCAAGGCCGTTGATACCGTCAGTCGGTTGCGCCTTGAGGCTATTGCTAACTCTATCCTGGACAGATTGCATTGTAATCTCCTTAATGTTTAGTTGCAGCTCGCGCCGATAATCAATGCATGCGATACGCTATGTGTCTCGACCTGGAATGCCGGACAGAAGCGGCGCGCTTCGGAGAAGTCCCTTTAGATGGTATGGCAGACATGATCTCGCTCCTCTTTCATTCCTTCCATCGACGCTGCGATACTATGCGTCGCTCCGCTTGCTGGACTCATGGCACCAGCTACCGTCCGTCCGGGGTCTCCCGTCCGTCAGGCCGCCGCCCGCCGAAATGGCTTGCGTGGCCGCCGCTTTGTTGCGTCGATGACGATGATTTACTACTACCAACAGTATCGCTCCGAATTCGGAGCAAATCAAGCAAAAAATGCTCCGAATTCGGAGCTGGCGGTTTTTTTTGAAAGATCGGATTAAGGCGATAATAGACCATTTGGGGATCAGCCAGAGCGAGTTTGCAAAGCGGGCGCATATTTCGACTGGTCGCCTCAGCGATTTGCTTTCCGGCCGCGTGAAATCCTTGTCGGCCGAGGCTATAGCATCCGTGCACAGGGCCTTTTCAGTTGATACGAACTGGCTCCTAACCGGTGAAGGAAAAATGTTCCATACTGTTACACGCCCGCAGCACTTGGATGATATCGTAGAAGGTCAGATTATTCCACCCACATCTGCACCGTCTGATGATCTCCCCGAGGGCTGGATTGCTGTAGACAGTTTGCCGAAGATTGTATTACGGTATTATCCTGGCGGGATTCCGGCAGGCCCTCTGGATCTGGCAGACGATTACTATGAGCTGGTTCAGGTGCCGATGACCGGCGCTGTCGGACCGGGATGCATAATGATACGTGTGCGAGGAAACTCGATGATCGGGGCTGGTATTTATGATAACGACATTATGTGTGTGGATACAGGGAAGCGCCACCCTGAGAATGGCGACGTCGTCGTCGTGACTGTGGACGGGGAGTCAACGGTCAAGTACTGGTATCAGGATGGCGATCGTGTCATTCTCTGTCCCGATTCTGAATTGCATGATCCGATTGATGTGACGGGGCGAGAGATCATCGTCAACGGCACCGTTACCGAAGTGAAGCGCTTTGTGAAGAAAGGAAAGCCTATGCCTAAGAACGGCAATGGGAATGGAAAGTGAGGTGTGAGATGAACAGAGTCATGAAATACTCTTTAATTATCGTAGCCCTTTCAGCAACACAGCACCATGCTCAAGCGTTACCCCAGAGCAGCCTTTGCGATCTGGACCTCCATGATAGATCTGCGGTGTCGCGAGCGCTTGATCTCGGTGCCAATCCGAACCAAGTTTGCAGTGATGGTCTGAAAGCAGTGGCTCGTCCGATGAGTCTGGACGTTTTTTCCTTGCTGATCCGGAAAGGAGCCGAGGTTCCCCCGTCGATGGCATCAGAATGGCTCAGCAATATTGTCAGATCAGCAGCCACTTTGAAAACTCAAAAAGATGCGGCCCAGGTCGATTCATTTGAGATGGCTCAATATTTACTCAAGAAAGGTGGCAGATTTCGGAGAGATGAGCTGATCTACGATCGTCTTTTTCTTGATGGACGATGGATTCGGCTGTGCCTTGACAACGGTGCTGACCCAAACGCTGACAATGGCAACGGTTGGACACCTCTCTTCGCGGCGGCGAATGCAGACAATATTCAAGCCGGGGAGTTGTTACTGAAAGCCGGAGCTAATCCGAACATTCATCGGCAGGTTCGAGGTGGTAATAAGCAGAGCCTTCTTGCATTTGTTTCAGAGTCCCCGCGCTGGACTGCACTCCTCAAGCGGTACGGTGCGAAGGAATGAGAGTCAGGGATGAGGTCACTGGCCGCGTATACGAAGCGGCTTTCCGAAGTGACCTCGATCCCAGAGGTGTATTCGTCCTGGCGTTATCCTCGGGCGAGAGATTCACGAAGTCACAGGTGTTGCATCTGACGGTCGTCGAAGAGAGCGAAGAAGAGGCTCGCATTCGCAAGGGCGCAAAGTTCAAGTTTCAGGGGTAGGAAGGAATTAGCGATTGCAAAAATCCCGTTTCTGACGATAATATGGTATGGCAATCAACAGCAAAATCGAATGGACTGATGCGACATGGAATCCAGTGCGAGGATGCACGAAAATTTCTCCTGGCTGCAAACACTGCTATGCGAAGACTTTCGCAGAGCGCTTTCGTGGAGTAAAGGGTCACCCATTCGAAAACGGATTCGATCTTCAGCTCGTTCCGGATAAACTGCTTGAACCCTTGAAATGGAAGTCACCGAAGAAGATCTTCGTTAACTCTATGAGCGATCTTTTTCACGAAGCAATTCCCGATGAATATATCCTGAAGTGCTTTCAGATCATGGCCGAAGCGAACTGGCATACATATCAAGTTTTGACGAAGCGAGATGCCCGAATGTCGGCATTGAGCCATACGCTTCTTGCAGAATTTGGCCATCTCGATCATATATGGTGGGGAGTCAGTGTCGAGGATCGCCAGTACGGTGTTCCGCGCATTAAGCGACTCCAGGATGCCAGTTGCGCGACTCGATTTCTCTCTGTTGAGCCGTTGCTTGAAGATCTGGGTGAGCTGGATCTGGACGGTATCCACTGGGTGATTGTGGGCGGCGAAAGTGGCCCCGGAGCAAGGCCGATGCAGGAGAGTTGGGTTGTATCGCTTCGTGACCAGTGCAAGGCACAGGATGTTCCTTTCTTCTTCAAACAATGGGGCGGCGTGCAGAAGAAGAAAACGGGGCGGTTGTTGAAGGGACGAACCTATGATGGTATGCCGAAGGCTAAATTGATGAAGGTATAGTGATCAGATGGGAAAGAATCAAGCGCATTGGTCGGCTGACGGATCAATCATGCCGAAACTTGAAATCCATACGAAGAAAAAGCATGAAATCTACAGCCACTATCTTCATGATTGGATTCTCACGACATGCGGTAATCATCGCGGCAATTCTTCCACTGTCACGATTGTAGATGGTTTCTGCGGTGGTTCTTTCTACAGGCAGCCCGACAGTTCAGATATATGGTATGGGTCACCGGTCCGGATCTTGAAGGCCATTAAGGAAGGATTGAATTCCGTAGCCGAGAGAAAAGGTAAGACCGGGTACCAGCTGGATTACAAAGTCATACTGATGGATAATCAGCAGGAACATCTCGACTCGACGAGGAATGCCCTCGAAGCGAATGGATTCGGCAACGAAGTGAGAGATGGCAGATGCGAATTCATGAAGGGTGACTTTACCTCGCTACTTCCACAGTGCCTTGATGCGGTGCGAAAACGCAAGGGCTATTCAGTGTTCTTGATCGACCCATTCGGTTACACGGATTTCAGTATGGCTGATCTAAGATCCATCATGCAGCTGGGTCGCACCGAGATATTCCTGACCTTCATGATCGAGTTCGTGCAGCGCTTCATGTCTCTCCGGGAAGCAAAGCTACGGGATGCTTTTGAAAGGGTGCTCGAAGCGAACGGCTTTTTTACGGAATATGCTGTGGGGCGATCAGACTCCGAAGGGCAGCAGATCTACCTGAAACATGAATCGCAGCGACTGATTCGAGAGCGAGTCGGTCCTAATTACCTCTACGTCTTCAGTCTGATGGCCGAGAGAAACAAGACCAAGTACTATCTCTTTCACCTTGCAAATAGCCCAAGGGCGACTCAGGTTGTAAAGGATACTCTATGGGCTCACAACAACATCAATCTACAGTATGGATTCGCAGGCGGGCAATTCGGGCTCGGCCATATTACGCCCGACTACCTTGAGGAGCTTGAACAGCAAAAACTCTTTGTCATTGAAGACATCAATGCTGAAGCTGCAAAAGATGCGCTATTCCCAACGCTTATTGATCAGATCGATAGAAATCGAAACGGTATAACGTTTCAGCAGGTTGAAATCAATACCATGCAGGAAAACCCTGCTCGATCGTCCATGTATCAGGATGTAATAAGAAGCATTCGGGACGAAGGCGATGTGGCAATCTACCGTGATGGTAAGAGCACAAGGGCTATGCATTTGCGTTCCGGTGATGTTATTCGCCGAATCCCAAAGCAGTTGTTTCTATTCGGACCGAAACCTCCTTGACTCTTTGTCTCGCTTTCGCTTTCCTGCACTGCAACGGAGCGTGACATGCAGCCAACAAGCCAGACAGCTCAACCAGCTACACCCCCGAACGATCTGATAACCATTCAAGAAGCCGCTCGCATACTGCAATATGATTGCACGCGCACGGTGCTTAACTACGGCCATGCCGGTGATCTGGAGTTGTGGCCGAAGTCTCGTCGCCGTTATCTCGTTACCCGATCAAGCGTGTATCGCTTCCTTGTGAATCGTCGCAAGCATTACGTTGAAACGCATCAGATGGATCTTTTTTTGGCTCATTAAAGGAAAGTTAGGAACAGTTCGGAATCTTCCGTAAGGATCGGAAAGGTAGGCATTGAGGCCTGCCTTTTTTTATGCCAGTATGCAAGCACTAACTTAACTACTCAGGGAGTTGCAGTTCACGGGCCGAAAGGCCCGCCTTTTTCAACTCCTTGCGGAGCTATCGATGCCGCAACTGGATCAGGATCAACCTACGTCGAATGGTCGCAAACACTTCCTTGCTCTTGAGCTGAAAGATGTTCTTCAGTTCGGCATCCTCCTCGTCTCGATGACAGTCTTCTATTTCTCGCAGGTGCGAGATACGGACCGTCGGGTAACGATCATCGAGACAAAGCTCCAGAACCTCGAAACGAACATGGCCGAGCTCAAAGGCGACGTGAAGAGCATTCTCACGGCCGTCAGGGGGAACCGATGAAGATTCTGCCTCGCGAATTTCGCAACCGCCGCGGTGGCACTACGCTACGCACGTGGATGGTGTTTACGCTATTCTTTCTTTTTGCCATCGCCCTCTGCGCAGCGACGATCCTGTCGATCTTCTGGCCCTTCGCTGATCTTTCCGGCAGGTTCGGTCCGGCCCTGCAACTGTTTGAAGCGCTCGCCTTTGCAACGATGCTTCAGGGCTCGATTTACACGGGCAAAAGGGCAATGGAGCACTGGACGCAGGGTAAGTTCCGCGGAGCGCAACCGCCCGTTCGTCCTTTTTCGCCTCACGACATGGAGGATAAATAACATGAGATTCCTGACTTACGCCATCGCCCTTGTCTATGCCATCATGCATCCCATCGAAGCAGCTCGTGGTTTCTGGGATTATCTGATGAGCGATCGCGTCCGAGCTGTTAAGGTGCTTCTGCCTGTCCTGCTTTCGTGCGCCGCTCTACTGCTCTTCTTCGCCGGTTGTTCGACTGCTCCGGTCACGGTGCCCCCGATTGAGCAGGCACTCGATGAGCTGAATGACATTCCCTGTCCGGAGTCTCCCGATACAGCCAGGACCGATTGCGTTCAGAAGAAGACGACCGTGCGGCAGGCCATCATGCAAACGCATGCGGCCGCAGAGCAATCGGCAATAACCATCGCCGAGCTCAAAGAGGAAGTCGAAGATCTTCGCGAAGACGCCGCTCTCGGCAGCACGATTAAATGGATCGTCTATTCAGCCGGAAGCCTGCTCGCTCTCGGCATCCTCTTTCTGGGCCTTCGCAAATTCGGAATCATCTGAGGTACGACATGAAGATCACGGAACAACTGCTCACACCGACTCCGTATAACCGGCCCGGCATTCCGATGTCTGAGGTCCGTGCTCTGATCATCCACTATGTAGGCGCTGCCGGCGGTACGGCGGTCGGCGTGCGGTCGTGGTTCGAATCGATCCCGTCACACAACCGTGTGGCGGTCGAGAAGGCTCTGCGCTTCCTGGGCTTCGATCCGGGCAAGGTCGATGGCGACTTTGACTCTGCTTTTATCAATGCTGTGACAGCGTATCAGTCCAGCCGCGGTCTCGTGCCTGACGGTGTTGTCGGGCAGGTCACAATCAATCATCTCAGTAGAGAGATCTATAGCAACGGTTGGCGGGATCTGCCTTTGGAGTATGCGGCCTCTTCGCAGTACGTCATTGGTCTGAACGCAGAGATCATTCGCATGATCCCCGAGACCGAGGCTGCGTACCATGCAGGCGGGTCGTCGTATCAGACCGGCGCTGCCCGACTGTTCTTTGATCGTGATCGCGGTGGTCGCGTTTATCCGCACGATAAATGCATCGGCGTTGAGGTCTGCCATCCCGATGTATCAGGCAAGTTTCTGCCAGAGACACGGCAGGCCCTTGTTGAGCTCTCGGCCAATATCGTGAGGCGTTACGGACTTTCTCGTGATCGGGTTATGCGCCACTACGATGTGACCGGCAAGCAGTGCCCGCTCTACTATGCGCGCAACCCCGCCGAATGGGAAAGCCTGCGCGACGATATCATGGAGGCTGCAGCCTGATGGCTTACTCTGCACTTGTAAGAGAGCGTGCCCTCAGCCTGTATCTGATGGGCGAGAATCCTGAGAGGATTGCTGAGGTGCTCTCGCCCGAGCACCCGAATCTCTCGGCGAATACGATTCGCCGCTGGGCGTCGGATGAGGACGATCGAGGCCAGACATGGGATCAGCTGCGCAAGATGGTCGACGAGAAGGCCGTGCAACGTGCTGCCACGCATGTGATGGATACTCGATCTCGCATCATGATGCAGATGAAGGCGACTGTCGATCTCGCTCATGAGAACCTTCTGAAGAGCCTGCGCAAGACCGAAGTGAAAACGCCCGAGCAGATGATGTTCGCCCTGGCGTCGTACTACAAGGTGATGATGCAGTTGGACGATGAAGAGCGCGCACGCTGGACGCCGGCACAGGCGGTGCACATGCTCTTTGATGCGATGAGCAGGATACCCGACATCAAGAACGCCGTGGATGCAAACTGGCATCTCCTGAGAGAAGAAGTCGCCCAGATCGTCGATACGACGACGAGAACAGTAACCGTTGAGGCACAAGCAGAATGAAAGCATTGATCATCTTATTAACCGTTCTGGGGGCCTGTATGCCGAGACAGCAGGACAAAGAGTTTTTCGAGGCGTTTATGGACGCCGGTCAGCGGCAATTTGCCCGGACGACACTGCAAGAATTCTTGCTGACCAAGATTGTAGTGAGAGATGGAAAGAAGTTTCGTCTCTGGACAGCGGAAGGGCATGCGTATCTGGCCGCGCTGAACGCGAAGTTTGCTCGTTCGAAAGATCTGGTTATTCAGAAAGGCGCTCAGCTTGCCATATCCACCTGGATGATCGGTCGCACGTTCTGGATGCTGGATGGACAGCCACTCAAGGCCGGCTTCTTTTTTCCTGATGACGAAAGTATGAAGCTCTTCGTGCAGGACCGTGTCGATGAGATGATCGACACATCTCCGTACATCAAACGATCCATAGATGCGACAGACTCAACTGATAACGTAAAGCTCAAGAAATATCAGCAGGCCACGCTGGCGTTCCGTGCCACCTCGACGAAGAAAGGGGTGAAGACTTTCGACGCAGACATCATCAACCTCGATGAAGTGGACGAGCACGACGTGGAGAACCTTGAGTTCGCCGACGACCGTTTACTGCACGCCGCAGAGCCGGTGCGACTCGCTGCTTCACAACCATCCTTTGAGGATTTCGGAATCAACGCTGATTACCTGACAACCAATATGCATGCATGGTTGATTCGGTGCGCATGCGGTCACTGGACGGACCTTGTCGAGCGATTCCAATCTGACCCGGAAAGCATTTTTGGAGCGCAAAAGACGGCCGGGACCGTATATGTGTGCGAAAAATGTGGGCGCCGGGTAAACAACCAGAAAGGGGAATTTGTCCCTCGCTTCCCAACGGTGAAACGTGATGGAGTGCAGATCTCGCAACTCTTTCGCGCTGATATGAAACCGGAGTCGGTTCTTCAAAAATTCCGTAATGCCACTACCTCAGTAAAGCTGAAGCGGTTTTATATCTCCATTATTGGCGTGCCGTTTTCTACGGCGGATGAACGCCCGATCTCACAGGCTATCCTCGATGCAAACCGGGGCGATCATCGGATTTTAGAGCATTCAGATTCGTTCACTTACATGGGGGCGGACCAGGGCGATACTGTGCACATGGTCTTTGCCGAGCCTACGCGTGATGCTCGTCTGCGTATCACTGGCCTGCTCAAATGCTCGGTGCTGGACGAAAGCCTGCATCATCGCTGGATCGAGTCCTTTCGCGTGTTCACCGGTCATGTCGATGCTATGCCAAACAAGAACTGGGCCGTCAGAATGGCGATGCGTTATCCAGACAACATTCGCATCCAGTACTTTCAGAAGAAGTTCGCCGAGCGCACCGAGGCGGTGCCCGGAGACGATGACGGCGTGCAGGTACTACAGGTCAATCGTGACGAGTCGTTGCAGGATACCGTGGATGCCATCAAGAATGGCCTGTTCATCTTCCCTTCAAAGTCCGGCCTTTCCGGACCGGATCTGGCGCTCGTCGAAGAGCTGGAGCTGCACATCAAGAACCTCATCCGTGAGCGCAAGGAAGATGAGAACGGGAAGCCTGTGTACCAATTCAAGAAGAAGATCGCCAACCACTTCGGTATGGCTCTCAACTCTTTGCGCCTTGCATACGAGGCTGAGGGTACGCCCGGCGAGGCCCCGCCGCCTCTTTTCGGATAAGGAGTAAACCGATGGAACAACTGCAAATTTCGATGACAATGCATAAGGTCGAAGCCGGCACAGGTAAGGTGCTCGTTTCGAACATCGTAAACGATACGCGTAAGTATAACCGCGTTGAAGGGAAGGACGGAGAGTCGCTGCGCCTGCGGGCCGCCGATGGTGCGGCCGCTATCGATCTCAGCCAGTACGAAGACATCACCTTCTTGCAGATCGCCGGCACGTATGCTGAATCTGACTCCGTCGCCGGTATCATAGAGGGTTCGCCTGCGCCGATCGAATACGAGTTGGATGGCGATGGGACCGGCGCATTCAGCCGTGCGTCCCGTCTCACTCTTGAGGGGCCGACGAACGTATCCGCTCTGCATGTACGAGCGATCGACGAGCGTCTTGTTAAGTTCAGCATCATCGTTGGAGCAAATGCATGAGCGAGTGGATCGTAGATAAGAAGAACGGGATCGCACGGTTCGGACAGACGGCCGAGATGAACGCGAACGGTACTGGCCGCCTTCGTCTCTCAATGGAGAACGGGGTGTTGCTTGCAGCCGAGCAGGATGCAGATGCGGCTTCTACCGAGGGCTTCCGTCTCGACGGCGGGTTTTTGTTCCGCCCCTTCCGTATGCTGTCAGCTGTGCTTGTCGATGGCTACTGGCTGGACTTCACCGACGCGAAGATGCTGGAAGCGGCGACTCCGCTCTTCGGTGGCGTGACGATCTTTACGAACCATCGCCCTGATGTGAACGACTGGATCGGTGTGACGCAGTCGCCCAGGTTCACGCAGTCGAAGGGCGTTCCCGGTATCGATGCGGAATTCAAGATCGATGCCACAGACTATCCTCGCATCGCTAAGGGTTTGCAGCTCGATCCGCCGGCGATCAAAGCGAACAGCGTCGGCCTGACCTTCACGGCAAACCGCAGCCATCCCGATATGGGCAGCGAGTTCTGGAGTAACCTCGGCCGTGAGGTCGACGGTCAGGTCGTGCGATTCATCGTCACGAGCATCAAGCGTGTGCTCGAAACATCGCTTGTCTACGCCGGTGCTGATCCCTACGCCGGTGCCCTTTCAGCGCCGGACCGTCAGTTCTTTATCTCATCAAACGATACGGAGAAACCTATGCCCACAGAACAACATGCAGAGGATCTGCAAGCCTCGCTTACATCACTCCAGGCAGAGCTCGCCGAGAAGGATACCGCCTTGAAGAGTTATACGGAGCTCGGAACCGTAGAAGAGTTTAAGGCACTGCGTTCGGAGCAGGCATCAGCGCTCAACGCCGTTCGCGACAGGGCTCTGGCCGTGTATCTCTCTCTCGAAGGCGAGAAAGCGAACGATACGATGAAAGGCATCATCGAGTCTGCCAGCTTCGAGCAGGCGACGGCCCTGCATGCTGATTTTCAACAGAAGCTTGAAGAGCGTCATCCGCTCTCCTGCCCGAGCTGTGGAAAAGCAGGCCTGACACGTGCATCGTCTGAGCGACCGGCTCCGCCGGAAGGATCATCGAGCTCGGTGGATCGAGCAGATCAGGTCGATGTATCGACCGTGAAGATGTCGGCGAAAAACGGCGCACGCTGAGAGGCCATTAGACGGGCCTGTACGCCATCGTGATTCGCGAGGGGTGTAACTGGTCCCGAGAAGGGTTTGGAACGATTTGGAACGGGTTCGCTTGCGTCTGACGTAGCGAATTTCCGAGGTCGACAGAATGGATGCGACATAATCAGGGGAAAACGAGCAAAATGGGTATCTGGAACGATATAAAGAGCCTGTTCACCCGCCCGGATGGGCCTCCGATTGCTCTCACGGAGAGGGATAAACCGCTCCGCGAGCATACGGCTGAGGTGCGTCGTTTCCTTGATGGCGTCGATCCGTCGTTCCCGATCGAATTCTACGAGTTGATACCGAAGCTGGTGCTCGTTACGCCTGACCTGCGTCAGGCCACATCGAGGACTATCAATCTTGCGAATACAGGTCTGACCTTCCGCCTGGTCGGTGCATCGAAGCGCATGCAGGAGCGAGCCGATATCGAGATCCGCAATCTGCTGAATAACCATCCGGGATTGATTAACCGTCTGCTGCGACAGGTAGCCACGTCAGGCGCTCTGTCGATGGAAGCCATCCCGTCGGTATCCCTCTCAGGTATTGAAGAGCTGCGTATCGTGCCGGTTCGGAAGATACGCTTCCGCCGTGAGGTTGTGGATGGTCGGGATCGCTTTGCTCCGTATGAGGTGCGCGCCGATGGGAACTGGTATGAGCTAAATCTCGCGCAGTATTCGTACGAGGCTCTTGAGCAGGAAGAAGAGAGCCCGTACGGCATTCCGCCGTATATCTCTGCTCTCCGTTCGGTGAATATCCAGCGAGCCGGCGTTTCGAACATCGAAAAGATCATGCGCAAGTTCGGGCTCTTCGGATTCCTCTCTCTTCTCAAGAAACGCCCGAAGCCCAGGCCGGGTGAAGATGATCAGACTTATGCCGCCCGCTTGAAGCGAGACCTTGAGCAGTTGCGCGACACGACGAACGACAGAATCAGATCGGGCATCATCTATTCTTACGATGACATCGATGTGAAGCACTCAACGGTCTCATCTGACACACGTGGCTTCGAGCAGATCTGGCAGACGAACGAGGAGCAGATCGCGTCCGGAGCCGACATTGATCCGGCGCTGCTCGGTCGGTCTTATTCCACCACCGAGACGTATGCGACCGTCGTCTTCGCCGCTTTCATTTCGAAGCTTGCCAATATCCGGTATCCGGTTGAGCGAGCACTGAAGCGAGCCGTCGATATGCATCTGCGGATGCTCGGCTATCGGTTCGATCGCATCTCTGCCGAATGGGGCGAAGATCCGAGCATGAACCGGGAGCAGGATGCTAACGCAGATAAGGCAGCTGCGGAAACTCAGGAGATAAGGCAGCGGACCATCCTGGCTCTTGTAGCCGCCGGCATCATAGATCTCGATCAGGCGGCAAGGGAGCTGGGTTATGAGAAGGCCGCGCTACGGAAACCGCCGGCATCCTTGCGAGTCGCCGACAGGAAGGTCATCGATCTGTATGACGTAAAAAAAAACGGCTTGAGGAGACGTGCGATTGCGGGGTGAACCACGCCGCACTTGAGGAGCGGAATGCAAGACTGACGGATGAGGATCTCGAAACAGAAGAGACTCTCAACCGGTTGCAGGAAGAGTTCCTCTCCCTGTTTTTCAGGAAGATGAACCTCGCGATCAGGCGACTGGTTCGCGAGGTGAAGAAGGTCGGCGATGCAGAGGATGCAGTCGATCGCATTGTTGAGGCGTATCGCAGCGAGATGGGCAATCGGTTCCCCGATGCCGTTTACAAAGATCTCGCAGATGCGATGAAGAAAGGCTGGCAGGCCGGGCATTACCCAGCCTCGACCGATTGGTCGCAGCGGCCAGCACCGAAGCAGGCGATCGAATGGTTCGCAAAAGCGAATCACTTCGACATCGGTAAGACCTTTGCGGGATACGCTGACGAGATACGCGAGGCTGCGATCGAGTCGCTCAAGACGGGCGATCGCAAGCAGGCTCTCAAGGATCTGGAGAAGCGCATTCCGGGAGTGCTCCATGATGAGCGAAAGCGCCGCCAGCTGGGCGACATCTTTCGCAATCTGCATAACCGAGCGTACACGTTCGGTCGTGTGAAGAGCATGGAGTCGGCGGGCATCACTCGCGTCGAGATCGTCGCTGTGATGGACCGTCGAACATCGCCCATCTGTCGGGTGATGAATGGCAAGTCGTTCTCTATTAAGACGGCGAGCCGATTCATCGACGATTGGCTGGGCACGGAATACGACGAGGGGTTCTGGGGTCGCTTCAGGCAACCGAACTGGGAACCCACGGCAGAAGAGATTCGGGAGGCTGGTAGCCGTAACGATGCTCTTGAGAAGAAGATTGCCCCGCTGCGAAAGCTGTCGGGTGACGATCTGGTGAAGATGCTCGGGATTCCTATCCCGCCGTATCATTTCAGATGTAGGACAACAGCCGTAATGGCACAGGAGTAGAGTATGTCTTTCGAAGATACCTTTAATACCGATCTGCATGGATCGATCCCCCCGGATAACGTTACGCTCTCTCATCCCGATTTCACCGAAGCAGATGAAGGCATCCCTGTGAAGATGACAGGCAATGCGACCATCGGGAAGTGCGCCGATGGAGATCCGTTTCACGGCGTCACTGTGAAGGTGGAGGAAAAGCGCAAGGTCGCATCGGTCTCGGTGCGCGGAATGGTAACCCTGTCTTACAGCGGTACGGATCCTTCGACAGGTTTGCAGCAGATCGTCGGTGATGGGACCGGCAAGGTGAAGATCGGCGCATCTGGACCATCGCGTCTCGTGCTGGCTGTCGATGCGACGGCGAAAACCCTCTCGATGCTGATCTGATACATACATAAAGAATGCGTGAGAACTGCTCTACCCCAGGAGAACGATATGCCACTAATGAAAAAAGACCTTCCGGATATTCAGCTTGACGCCGGTATGTATTCACAAGCTCGCCAGCTCGGCATGAGCATGACCGATTACCTGGCACACCTGGAATCGGACAAGGGTTATGAACCGAAAGGGGAAGCCGCAGAGCTCGATGCATTCGAGCGCCAACTGGCGAAGCATGATATATCTCCGCAAGGAGCGTCGCTTGTTCAGGATTTCTTTAAGACGTCCACGAGCTCTGTGCTGTTCCCGGAATACGTGCAACGGCAGGTGTCGCTTGGCATGCTCTGGGGAAAACGAGAAGTCAGCATTGAAGATCTGATCGCCGCCACGGATACGCTGGTCGGCACAGATGTGACCCGCATTCCCGGATTGGATTTCAGTGCTGAAAAGGCGAAAGCATCCAAGGTCTCCGAGGGCTCTCGCTTTCCGGTCGCCACGATCAAGTTCAAGGATAAGACCGTGCAGCTCGGCAAGGTCGGCGTGGCATTCGAGTCGTCCTATGAGGCTATTCGTCGCGTCAAGCTTCCGATCATCAACATCATGCTCCAGCGCATCGGGTACAATATCAAGAACCAGATCACGGAACTGGCGCTCAAAGTTATGAAAGATGGCGATGGGTCCGCCGGCAGTGCCGCCACGACAAGCACGACTACCACGACAACGTGGACCTATGCAGACTATGTCGATGCGATCATGAGTGCGGCTGATGGCCATGAGTATTCGCATATCTGTCTCGCAAAGGCGTTCATGCAGAAGCTGCTTACGGATTCTACGAACTTCCCGCAGTTCCAGTCGCGGTCCATCCTTGAGGCCTTCCTGAAAACAGGCGACCTTACGGATTTCCTCGGAGTCAAGTGGCGCACTCACGCAAAGGCCGATGACAATACCATCCTGTCATGGGAGCAGTCGAGCAGCTTGATCAGCTACGAGGAGGCCGGAGCCAACCTCGTCGAGACGGACAAGCTCATCAACAAGCAGATGCATGAATCCGTGATTTCGAAGATGATCGGATTCGGAAAGCCCTTCGAGGCCTGCGCCGGTTACAAAACCAAGAAGACCTGATATGTTGCAGACGCTCGAACAGATCAAGCAGCTCATCGGCCTTGAGCCGGAATCGATCGGACTCACCGGTCGGCTCCGACCTGACCATGATGAGGCTTCCGGTGCGATGTCAGATTGGGATCTTTATCTCTCTGACGCAGCGGCTGGCACGACATCCCTTCTGTCTCTCTGGACAGAAAAGGATCTCAGCCAGTCGGGCGTACTCGAGAAGATCCCATCCGATCAGATGTCGCGTTTACGCCGGGCCGAAATCCTGCTACTGCGCGCCGAGATTGTGCTTGATCATGGGGCATCTGAGGCCGTCGAGCCCGGCGATATTCAGGCCGGCGGAAGCGAGGGAATAAAGGTGACGCTCAAACGTCTGCCCCTCGATGAGCGCGGCGCTGTAGCTTCTGAGCTGCGCAGCCGTGCCCGTCTTCTTGTTAAAGGCGACGAAGACACGTTTGCAGGTGTGCTATGAATCGATCGGCATTCTATCTCGGGCTCAAGCGTTCGCTCCAGCATGAGATGTCGCTGCTCAAGCCTGTAAGCCGTACGGGGCGCATTCAGGCCACAGCGATTGTGGGTTATGAATGCGTTGCCGTGCTCCCCTGTCTGTGGACCCGCAAGCGTCGCTTCTTTGCATCTGCGAGCGGTGGCTCCGTTCAGCGTTACATCGATCTTGTGCTGGCTGATCCGAGGGATCTGGCTAACGTAGAGGGATTCGATGAGAGCTGGAAGCTCGTGAGAGGTCGATGCAAGAAGGGCGAAAGGATCGAGGACACCGTGCAGAAGTGGGACATCCTGCTCGTGCCTCCGATCAATCTTGCTCAGCCATCCGTTGCTGTGCTTGAAGTAGAGCAAGGAGGTATGTCGTGAGGATGATACTCTCTGCTAATACGT
Source organism: Leptonema illini DSM 21528 (assembly GCF_000243335.1). Lineage (NCBI taxonomy): Bacteria > Pseudomonadati > Spirochaetota > Leptospiria > Leptospirales > Leptospiraceae > Leptonema > Leptonema illini. The sequence continues at coordinate 3,932,861 of NZ_JH597773.1, forward strand.
TCGGGCCGGCCATTCAGCGCGTATCGACGAGCCTTGCCACGGAGCTCGATGCTGCCACACGCAAGAATGCGCACGTGCTACAGGCGACTGCTGTCAAAGGCATCGCATCGAATAGCCTTGCAGACAACCCGATAAATCCGTGGCCGGCGTTGACTCCGGAATATGCTGCTCGCAAGCGTGCGGCCGGTGCCGGCGATAAGATGCTGATCGGGCCTGACAGGGATGCCACTCCCTCATCGCCATCTCATGACGGCGGTGAGATGATGCGATCCATCGAGGTAGCCGACGTGGGTGCGGGCGTCTACGACGTCGGTACGAATATCGCTTATGCACGAGCTCAAGAGCGCGGATATGCTCCGCGCAATCTGCCGGCCAGACCCTTCCTCGGCCCGGCGCTCATCGTCGCCCGACCGATCATGATTGAGAACTGGAAGAAGGTCATGGACCGATTGATCGGGGGTGGCGCATGAGGACTCTACACATGCACTATCTGCGGCTCCTGGCTGCTTCGGTTGCTCTGGGTGGAGATCACCCTTTCCAGACAACGGCACCGGTCGATCTAACGCGCGCCGGCTTCCTCGAAATAGAGCCGAAACATGATCGGTTCATTAACGGTCGTTATCCGTTTGTAGTGGTGTATCATCTACCGACACAGCATCAGCGAGACGGGCATCGCCGCCGTCGCATCGCAAACGGTAAAGAGCCCGACGGCCCCCGTCAAGGGGCGGCCACTCAGCGGCATTTGCGGCGGCAATTCAAGTCGCGCTACGCCTATCGCATGGACTTCTGGATTCAAAACCCGGAAGACGACATACTGAGCGATCCACGACCGATGGAAAGCCATGAACTTTCCTCGCCCGTAGAACTGGATCGTCGGCCGGGTATCGTCGATCAATGCTTGCAATTCATTGCAGAGCATCCGTGGTTCACGGACGGTGAGAATCCCATTCGCGTGCTGCCCGGCGCAAGCGGCATCGTGACCGATCCGATGCGAGAGTTATCCGCATATAAGATCTTTCTGGAAGTATCATTTGAAGATGGCTTATGGATGCTCGAAACCAGATCAACTCTGGATGGTGCGATCCTGAAAATCAACCCCGAGGTAAAACATGAAAGTGCATGAGTTTGCGAAAAAGCATGGAGTGAGCCCGGTCTTCACAGCCGGCCTGGTCGACCATCTGCGTGCAACGATAGATGACGATCTGGACGAGGCAGTGCTGCTCAAAGGATATCAAGATGCGTTTGGTCGTTCCCTCTCGCCGGCGCCTGCTAAGGCGGCGGAGCCCGAGCCAGATGAATCTCAAGAGATGAATTCCTCGGGCCGACGCAGGCGGGCCATCGTGCCCGAGAGCGTGCCCGAATCTGTCGACTGAACAAATAAAGAAGCCCTCCTGCAACTTCCTGAACGATGGGAGGCATTATGCCGACAGGCAATGTTACAACGACCCACATCGACGGTGGCCTCGGCCTATCAGCCGCTATCGCCGATCGGGTGCATGCCAAGATCCTCGTCGCTGAAACCGGCGATGCAAATCGGGCGTATCTGATTTTGAATAAGGCACACGCGAAGAATATCTTCGGACGTGGCCCGCTCGTCGATGCGCTTGTGCAGCATTTCGAGGAGTTCAACGAAGACCTCGGTCAGGTGCCGCAACCTGTTCTCTGCGTCCGTCCGGATAACGATCAAGCGGGATCGTCGGCCGTCAACGCAGACGCTGCGAATACCGGCCTCGCTGCTGCCCCCACACTTACGGGCACTCCGACTGGATCTGCCGTCGTCGTCCTCCTGATAACCAAATCTGGAGCGCACGCCACAGCAGAATACCGTCGCAGCACCGATGGCGGTGTGACGTTCGAGGCACCGCTTGTTACGCCGGCAACGGGGACTCCGATTGCTCTTTCCGCAGGTGTGACAGCAACGTTCGCCGATGACGGCACGACGCCGGCCGACACGTTCAAGGCAGGCGATCGTTTCGTATTCACGATCAAAGGCCCGACGGCATCGTATGCCTCGCATCTTGATGCGTTGATGACGCTGAAACAGGAGTATCGCCCTCGATGGCTTCACATCGGCATCGGCGCTACTCGTGCGTTTGCCACCTCGGTAAATCAAGCGCTCATCGAGTTCGAGACGAAGTATAACCTGCCGACGTTTGCCATTCTACAGGCGAAGTCGTTCGCAGAACAGATGCCGCCCGCCACACAGGAAACGCCCGAGAATATCAGCGACTATTTTCAGGCCATCGATGAGGAGTTCGATCCGTTCTTCTCTCCGCGTGTTGCGATCGTGTCAGCACGAGCACGGTATATCGCCGGCGGCATCGCTGCGTATGGCGGCATTGAATCGGTCAAAGATGCGGGTGGTACGATCGGAGAATTCCGGAACGCTGCGACTCTGCTCTGTGCGAAGCTTGCGGCCGGACCTGTTAACGAGTCGGCCGGCTTCGTCCAGAATCACCGATCCCTGACGATGTCTGAGATCGAATACTGGCAGCAGGGTTATCAGGACTGGATGGACGTGCTTCACGACAAAGGCCATGTCGTGCTCAAGGAGTATAACAACTTCGAGGGCATCTTCATCGCTCGTGATCGCCTGAAGGCTCATCCGGAATCGGACTTTCAGCAGATCCCGGAAAAGCGTCGGGCAGACAAGGCGCATCGCATCGTTTATCAGAACAGCGTGCCGAAGATCAATGCCGATACGCAAGCTCTGTCCTTCGACTTCATGGAAGCCGATGCGTCGGCCGCAGTGAAGAAGGCGATGGTGCAACCGGGGCGCGCAGAGATCAGCGGATTTGAAATCACCTTCGATCCGGAAAAGACGTTCAGTAAGACAGGGATCATCGAAGCCCTGCTCACAATGTATATCAGAGGCCGTGCGCAAGCGATCAGTTGGAAGACGTCTTTTGCACAGGCCGAGTAAGGGAGGCTATCGATGTCTGTAATTCAACCCGGGGATTTAATCCCCGAAGCCGGAGCATGGGAAGGATTCCAGCTCAATCTGTTTGGCACTGATCTCGTCGACTTTACTGAGTTCGGTTTAAGCTACGAGGCCGAGTTCGAAACGAACTATGGTAAGGGCGGCGAAGCGGTGAGCTGGTCGATCAAACGCTACAAGCGGAGTAGCAAGGCTCAGCTGAGTTTCGACCAGATGGGTTATCTGTTCAATCAGGCTATCATTTATGGTGGTGACCTGCTCAAGTTGCCGCCTCAGCCAATCACAGCGACATCTCAGGTGGGTGACAAAGTGTTCAAGCTGATCATCCCCGCAGCCAAGATCATCAAGTTTGACATGAACTGGAAAGAGGGTAACTCTAAAATGGATGTTCCCATCGATTTCGGTCTAACGAGTTATCCCATTATCATGCTCGTTTGAGCCAACCATGAATGCCTGAAGGTTCAGGCAAAAACAGGAGAATTAGAATGGATGCAACGAATGCATACAAGCAGGTTGGCGGCATTGAGGCCGCCATTAATCAACTTTCACCGATTGAGTCGACGATCGACGATGTCTGGATCGAGCAGAATCAAGAAGCCCTCGATGAGCTGAAAGCAGTCTACGAAGACAAGGGCGGCATTCACGTGATTGAAGTCGGCGACTCGCATTGCATCTGCCGCGTGCCGGCTCGTGAGATCATGTCGCGTATTGCGAAGAAGGCTCAGATCAGCAAAGCTGCCGATCCGCTGGCTCAGGATCTGGAACTCTTTCGGCTGTGTCTGCTCTTCCCGCGCTTCGAATCTGAAACAGTGCAGCGATGGTTGCGTGACGCTCCCGGCCTGCCAACGGCGGTCAGTGTCGAGCTGATGAAGATCGCGAAGGTGACCGTTGAGGCCACCTCAAAAAAGCTGTAAGCCGGCGCCGTGCAGAGTTAGAGAATGGAAGCGGCCTCGTCGAACTCCTGTCGGCACACTGGTTTCCGGGGCTGCCTGTACCGGAGGACGACGACGGCTATATGCAGCGGCTGGCTGAGATAGAATGGATGGAGCGACATCATGTCGAGCTGATGGCTCAGGCGATAGCGAAGGCGCTGGGAGGGAAATAGAGTGAAAAACAACTTGAAATGTCATCCCATCGAGGTATACTGCATTCATGGCAGTAGATCCCTGGAAGCGCAAGGTTCGCAACGAAGGCCTGTTGATACTGCTGGCCTGCGCCTTGATCGGCATCATTGTCGTTCCGCCGTTACTCGTCCTGATTGCCAGCCTGATATTCTGATTTCCGGAGGGTCGCTATGAGCGATTCCTCCGCCACATACGAACTCAACGCACGCGTCACTGCATGGGACGCTGCAACATCCGTGTTTTCTAAGATAGGAAACCACTGGGATGCCCTGATCAATAAGTTTGAGATGGCTCCGGATGATAGTGCATGGGTTGCATCACTTCAAAAGAGAGCGAAATACGCCCTTAGCTTCTCTGCTATCTCTGCTGCTGCATTCGTCGGATTGACGACGAGCATGGTGCATTCTCGCCTTGCAGTCGAAGAGCTCACCGGCGATATACGCACCCTCGGCGCTACGAGCGCTGAGATCCAGCGCATCGAGTCTGCGACGACGGCAATGTCGGCAGAGCTCGGTATCGCTCAGACGACTCTTCTCACCGGCATTTATGACATCAAGTCGGCCGTGTCGACGCTTGATCTATCGGCTCTGCCTGAATTTACGGATGCGATCGCCAGAACGGCCGTCGCCACGAAGGGCAACTTCGAGGATCTCTCGAAAACGTTTGGCATGGTGTATAACCAGTTTGCCCACCGATATCAGCATCTTTCTGAGGTAGACTTTGCCCGCAACCTCGGGAATAACATCACGTGGGCGGCTAACAAGTTCCGAGCGGACGGCGAGAGCATCAATCAGGCATTCACGACGCTCGGCAGTTCTGCGGCCACTGCCGGGTTCACGCTTGAAGAACAATCGGCAATTATCGGACGCCTGCTCAACACGATGGTGCCGTCGACGGCAGGTAACTCCTTCCGCGTGTTCGTTGATAAGATGGACACAGGCCTCGCGAAACTCGGCATCAGCAAGATCGACCCGGTCACGAAGAAGATGAAGGCTCTGCCTGATATTCTTGATGAGATCGCAAAGAAGTCGCCGTCGAACAAGCTATTGAATGAAGCCTTTTCTGAAGAAGGCACAAAGATGCTGCGCGAGTTGCTGCCGCATACGAAGGCTCTGCGCGAAGATATGATCGAGATCGCGACAGCTTCTATGAATCAGAACTGGCAGTTCCTTGACGATGCCTCGGCGATCAAGATGCAAACGTTCCCGGTATCACTGCGGAGAATACGAGAAGGCCTGACGGCGATCTGGGGGCAGATCTCCTCTGGCGTCGGCCCTCTGACGACTCTGGTGTCGTGGTTGGCTGATGGCGTGGAATGGCTTGCTCGCTTCACGGCCGAGCATCCGAAGGTGGCACAGTATATCGGCACCTTTGCTCTCCTTGCGACAGGCATCGGCGCGGTCGGCGGCATGATCGTCGCCGCAAGTTCGGTTCTCAAAATGTGGACTATCCTCAACTTATACAGTGCCCTCGCATCGGGCGCGGCCACGAGTGCCAGCGGAGCGTACGCTCTCGGGCTCAAAGCGGTCGGTGTGTCGATGCTGGCAGCGACAAAAGCGGCATGGGGTTTTGCCGTCGCACTGATGGCGAACCCGCTCACATGGATCGTTCTCGGCGTCGTCGCTCTGATCGCCGGCATTGCTCTTTTGATTATCCACTGGGATAAGGTGAAGGCTGCCGGCGGGGCCGCATGGACATGGATACGAGAACGCTGGTCATCTGCGCCGGGATGGCTGCGCGGGTTGCTGGCTGTGCTCTTTGTCGTGCTCACCGGCGGCCTCGGCATCATCGTGATTCTCGCGGCGAAGCACTGGGACAAGATCGTTGCATACGGTACGGCTGCATGGCGCTGGATAGCGAACGTATGGGATGCCGGCACCACAGCCTTTGTCGCTCTATGGGAACGCCTGTCATCGGGCGCCACAGTCGCCTTCGAGACGGTTACCGGTTTATGGAATCGTCTTCCTGGCTGGGCTCAGGGCCTCATCGTATTGCTGTCGCCGCTCATCGGTCTGCCTCTCTTGATCGCTTCGAATTGGGCTCAGTTCAAAGGCATCGTCACGGATCTGCTTGCGGGTAACTTCGACGCCGCATGGGTCAGAATCAAGTCCCTGGCTCAAAAGGCCGGGCTCGGTTTTGTAACTGCTTTCCTTGAGGGTATGTTCACAGGTGCAGGTCAACTACTCGGCGGCGTCAAATATCTGTTCGAACAGGTGGATAAGTTCCTGCCTCATTCTGACGCGAAGATGGGGCCGCTGTCGCGGCTCACTCACGCAGGCCGTGCGCTGACGGGCACTCTCGCTCTCGGTATGGTCGCTGCGACACCGACTCTCGTTCGTGCGACTGATGACATGGCTCGATCTATCGCCGTGCCCGAGATCGTGAGAGAGGTTGTTTCACCGGCCCGCCGCTCTGATCCTGTAAACATTAAGGGTGGGAATCAAACCACTGTGAATGTTGACCTCCAGCATGATAACCGCGGCCGCAGGGAAACGATCGAAGACTGGGGCCGGCATCTGGCTGAGGCGATCTACGACGAACTGGAGCGTGTCTGATGATAAACGCTAATCCCATCAAGTCACTCGATGGCGGCCGCATCATTGATGCGTTTGAAACCCTCTGGGGAGATCCGCTCATCCTCAAAGGGGAAGGCACGGACGCATGGAGGTCGTTTCGCTTTCCGCCCGGCACGCGCATTCGACTGGCCACGCAACGGATCATGAGCCGCACGCGGGTGCCAGACCGAAACGGATCGATCAAAGAGATGAGCGGATATGATGACTTCTCGGTCGACATCGATTTAGATCTGGTTCTGCCCGCGTACAGCGATCTGCTACCGAACCCTGAAGGCCCCGGACTGGCCGAGACGGCCGACTCTGTCGCCGACTACCTCGGCATACAGTCCATCGTCGATGCGCTTATCAAGCTCAAGAACATCTGGCAAATCGAATCGAGGCTGGTCGTCGATAACGAACGCATGAATGCCCTCGGCATTGAGTACCTCGTTCTGGAGAGGTTTACGATTCCGGATAACCCGACATACTCTCATCAGCCGGTGCAGATCACTGCTTACAGCGATACGGACTATGAGCTACTCCTGACAGAATCTAAAACAGGGGGCACCCCATGACGCATACGTGGCGCAGCGGTGATACCTTGCAGCGCATAGCGGCTCGCTGGTATGGAGACTGGACGCTGTGGCCGGCCGTGCGTGATGCAAACGGTCTGGTTTCTGTCCTGCCGTCATCCGGCCAGAGGCTTGAGATCCCGGATCTGCCTGACCGCGAGCGATTGCATACGGTCGTCAGTGGCGACTCTTATGAATCCGTTTCGCTGCTCTATTATGGCACCGAGCATTTCGCCGAACGTCTGCGCAATGCCAACCCGACAGAACATATCTATGATCTCGTCGGCCGCCAGATCGTGATTCCTGCTCTGGTTAACGGAGCCACTGTGCGGAGGCTGCGCAATGCTGCGAATGCAGTTTGAACTTACGATCGGCAAGTTTACCGTGCCATATATCGTTCGGGCTGAGTGGGATCAGTCGCGCTCCACGATGGTTCAGGAGTTCAAGGTGATCCTGCCGTACTACAAGAACATCTCAGAGATTCAGCCAGAGGATACGGTCGTTTTCCGGTGCGGCTATAAAGAGGTCGATTACGGAGACCCCGATGGCCATAAGCTTCCCATTGAATTCGTCGGCCAGATCTATGAGATAGGCGCTCCCGATCGCAAGGACACGAACGATAGCGAGAACTACTTTCGCAAGAGCGGGGGCGCTCGCGAGGGCCGCCTCATTGAGATTAAAGCCCGAGATCCACTTTACAAACTCCGCTTTATGAAAGTAGATCAGAGCTGGGTTGGCACAAATTATCTGAGAATGCAAACCGAACTCTTCCTAACGAAACTGGAATCATACACCGCAGCACAGGGAACCCCTTTGAAAGTAAAGCGTTTATATGATGCAGAGACAGTCAATCCTTCGGGTGGACTGTACTTCCCATTGAACCAGCTTCAAAGTGTGCTTCATGCGCTATCCATCATGCGGGAAGTGAAGAACGATGGGCTCGGCATCGACATCTACTATCGTGATGGTGCTCTAATTCTGAAAGATCCTGGAGATCCTGACTACGTCGAAACCCGTGTCGGAGCCTTTGTATTCGGGCAAAACATCATTGATGACGATCTTTACGCACGGCCGGGGAAGGCCGTTAAGGTGACAGTTCGAGGCTATGATCCTGATCTGGGTCAATCCTATAGCGGGACTTATCCCGGAGTAGATGCTCAAGATTTGAGGGCTGTTCGGTTGTTCAACCGACATGAAGCGGCAAAGGGCGATTTTTCAGATTCGTCACTGAAGCAATCTATCGGGAATTATGCCGAGTTGAACTTTGATGTTTCTGGAATCAAAAGCGACCAAGCCGCCAAAGAGAAGGCGATGCGGATCTGGGAAGAGATTGCCGGAGATGGATTTCAGGGAAACTTCACTACGTTCGGCTGGCCTCGTGTGCTGAGCTCGAATCCTATCCTAATCCACGACAAGCGCAATCCAGCGCGAACGGGGTTGGCGATCGTTAACAGAGTGAAGAAGGTCTTTGACTATTCCAATGCCTCATACCGGCAGCAAGTGGAGCCCGGATACTTCCCTTCGAAGATCGAGAACGGTCTGACGGTACGGTCGACGCCGACGGGCACGCCAGCTGCATCGCAGCAAACCGAAAACGCCCAGCAGCGCCTGAGCACCATCACAGCTCCAAGAGCCACACAGTTCGGTGGCCAGATGAGCCTGACGCAGGCGATCGAGTTCGCGAAGCAGGCGAAGGACGGTAAGCAATGAAAGGCGGTCTTGTCGATGCGATTGTTGCGGCATGGCAGAAAGGCCATCCCATGTATTATGCCCTCAGCGGCACCGTTACGAAGGCCAGTGCTTCGCCAAAGCGCTGCGACGTGAAAGTCGGCGACGCTACCGTGCCCGATATCGAGTACACGGCAGAAGGTGTGCCGGCCATTGACGCTGAATGCCTTGTCGTTTTCAGGGGCAACAATCCGGATCAGGGCCTCGCCGTCGGTTTCTCGCGCTTCGCATCGATTGAGATGGAAGTGGGCTCTGCGCCGGCCGGCTCACCGACGAACGCAACGATCAAGACCAGCGCTGAGAAGATCGAGCTCAAGCTGCTACAGACCGAGATCAAGCTGGAGCCGACGGCTCTGACAGCAAAGGTCGGCACGAATGAGCTTCTCGGTGCGGCCGCATCTGGCTGGGTGTTCAAAGGCCCGGTCGAGTTTCAGGCAGACGTGCACATGAAAGAAGAGCTGACCGTCGACAAGAAGGCTACGGTCAACGGCATCGACTTCGAGAATCACGGCCACCCGTACACGGATGAGCCGGGATCGATTGCGAAAGTAACTTCGAAGGCGCAGCCTCTGGGAGCATAACGATGGCAGATATTGCAGGCTACAGCGGTCCGTTCGGCGGTGCCAACCCTCAGAAGGGCGATCTCTATCTTGAGTCGGCGACCTTCGATCTGGCAGAGGATGAGATCGTCGGGCAGAACATTCTCGATGAACTGGAAGAACTGTTTGAGATGACGCCGGCCGACGATCTGGATTTTCCAGAACTCTACTCGATGCAGCAGAGCGCCTATCTCGGTGAAGAGGGCTCCCGCAGCGACGGCCTGCGCCGGATCAGGGACACGCGTCGGATGCTCGCTCTTATTCCCGGCATTGATGTGGAGAATTCCCGAGTCCAGCTTGACGCGCAGAACAGCATTGTTTTAGACTTACGACTGAGCGACGGCCGCAAGCTGTCGCGGACGATTTGAGATACATATAGAGCTCGAAAAGAGCGAAGAACTGCACTTCCGCCAGAGGCGGAAATGATTCCTTTCCCATCGAAGGATGAGGTATACAACGAGATCGTTACGATCCTGAAAGCCGCTCAGGACGTAAACGGCAAGCTGCTCTTTCGCAGCCACCGATTCAGCCCGCTTTCGCGGACAGGGACGATCATCCGTGCCCTGTCGATGGGCGTCTATCTGTTCATCGATACCATCCTGTATAAGCTCCTCAAAGCAATCCACCCGCACACATCTGAAGAAGAGGAACTGCACGAGCATCTCGCCGCACGCGGAATGGAGTGGAAGAAGGCACAGGCTGCGAGACATACGGTCCGCATCGGTAGCTCGGAACCTATTACAGCCGACATACCCATCGGACAGGGACAGATCGTTGCAACGGCCGGCGAAGGCGCTGTCCGTTTCCGATCGCTCGAATCGATCACGGTGCCGGCCGATACGGCTGCAGACTCTCGCGGCTACTATACCGTTGAGACGATCGTCGAATGCCTCGAAAGCGGTATCATCGGCAATGTGGCCGCTGATGCCATATCGGTGATCGAGTCCGGTCCGTCTGGCATCGACGTTGTGTATAATCCCGATGTCGATCCTGTCACATCCGGGGCTCCACGCGAGACGATCAATCAGGCACGGGAGCGCATCCGCACCTATGATGCGGCCGCAGGAACGATGTGGCTACCTGACTGGTATCGGACAAAGGCCGAATCGCATCCGAACGTCGCCCGAGCGATCTTCAAGAGCAGCCGTGATATCGGCATTCCCGGAGCCGTGAAGCTCTGGCTGCTTGCGCTGTCCGGAACTGTCACGCCTTCCGAACAAGCTGAGATCCTTGCCATGTTCGAGAGTGATGAAAACGATCCCGGTGCCGTTGCTCGTGTGCTCCTTGAGAACTTCACGCCCGTCGCCGTCGATCGCATCATTCAGGTGCAGTTTCAGGATGCGGCCAGCATTCCGGCGCAGGAAATCCTCGATGAGATCTTCGATCGCTATTTCTCAGGTTTAACCGAGGGCGAAAACTACATCGAGGCCGATATCAAGGCCCTTTATCTTGCACTGCCGCGCACGGTTCGCGTGCTCTGCAACCCACCGGGTGATGTGGTCGTCGCGGCCGGTCAGGTTGCCGTGGCCGGCGATTATGAGGTCAGAGGGGAGGTCTACGTCGCATGATCTTCTCGTTCGACTTCGATTCGCTCATCTGGGCGAACATGCGTCGACGCATCCGTGCGCTCGGGCCGGACTCGTTCTGGTATCGATTCCTCGCCGCTCTGTTGCTGGTCCTCTCCGAGCGTGTCACGCGGGCGAACTGGCTCTTGCGCCAGATCTGGTTTGAGACCTCGGACGGTAGCGGTCTCATCCTGTGGGGCCAGCGCTGGGGCATTCCTCCGCTTTACGGCGAGGATCTCGAAGCCTACCGAAACCGAATCATCGAAGAGCGGGCTCACTTGCGCAACCCGACCAATGCCACGCGAAAGGCCATCGTATCACAGATACTGCTTACGCCTGTTGCAGACGTCGAGATCGTGCGTGTATACGACCACGTCTGGACAGTCGGCGGTCCTGTCGGTGCCCCCATTGCCTCGCGTGATTATGCGATGACGGCCTATCATATCTACGCTCCGACCCCGATCGTCGGTGACCTTGCCGAGCGTGGAGCTCGCATCCGTCGCCTGATCGATCGCATCACGGTCGGTGCAGGCTGGCCTGAGATCTATCTCGATGCGGGGGTAGGCTCCGTTCCGTCATCCGGCCAGACCGTCGGCCGGCGCATCGATGCGGCCCCGGACAGCCCACTCCACGTATTCCATCCATTCTGAGGTAAGCATGAACACAACACCAGGCATAGTATGGCCCCAGAGGGGCAAAGCAGTCTATCAAGAGGATCTCGATTTCGAGCAGGTATCCAAGGACGATGCGATCGTTAATAGGACAGCGGATCATTACTCTCATGGCGTCCAGTTCGGCGGCGAGGTAACGATCGCCGGTGCCGGATTGATCAGTGTAGGGCCGACGTTGGCCTATGATATTGATGGCAAGCGAATTCACCATCCATCATCGCAGAGCGTCATTGTGCCCGACGGATCATGGATCGTCGCCTTGCGTCACGAATGGTCCATGAGCGACGGCGTCGACCCGGATCTATCAGGCACGTCTGTTCAGTACCGCAACGACAGTTACGTAATCGTGCTCCGTGCGGCCGCACAGCCGGGTGATATCCCGCTGTGGTCGGTGACGTTTGCTGCCGGGGTCGGCACGCTCGGGGCAGATCTGCGCAGCTTGCGTTCAATGACGATTGCGGGCGGACTGGATGTGGGCGGCAAGATCCGTGCCTACGGCGGCATCGAGGTGTTCGGCTCGATGACGTCGATCGAGACGGTTAACCAACAGATCAAAGATGCCGTCATCGATCTCAATCATGGCGAGACAGGCGCCGGGGTATCGCTGGGCTACGCCGGTCTGCGTGTTATGCGAGGCAGTCTTCCGGCCCAGAGACTCGTATTCGACGAAGCCGTCGATCGGTTCCGTGCCGGCGTCGAAGGATCAGAAGAGTTGATAGCGCTCCTTTCCGAAGTGTTTACACAGGCACAAATAAACGCTTTCTTTTCCGGCGAAGCCGGTGGAAAGAAATTAGTCGATTGGGCCAATGTCATCAATAAGCCAGCGAGCACGACGATTGGCCGGCTCGGCATCTACATCGAGCCGACATCGCCCGCAGGCGTGCTGTATTTCGGCGGCACCTATCCATCGCGAGCCGCTTATGCAGGCCTGTGGGATTGGGTCAGCGCCCGCCCATCGCTGATTGATGACGCGAATAAGGCCAAATTTGGCACGGGGGATGGAGCGACGACGTTTCGGTTACCTGACTGGAGAGGGTTAGGCGTCCGCGGCGCGGGCGCAAGTGGAGCTTTCCTGAAGGCGAACGGCAGCTATTATGACGGTGGCCTTCTGATGGGTGTCATTCTCGATCAGCTGCTGAGCCACAGACATCAAATCTTCAGCGCCAATGGGCCGAGCGGCGGCTCGACAACCGCAGCGACGTTCGCGATCTCGTCGCCTGGCGGCACGTGGGCGGACTGGTCGATCAGCGGGCCGACCGCCCTGTCGTCCGGCATTCGCACGGGTGATGAGACACGCGGTGCGACAGTGGGCATACACTGGGGTATATCATATGAGTGAGGTAATCGAGATGGCTAACGACACATATTACTGCTGGGACGCAGATGGCGCCTATACGCACTCGGAGCCAGCACAGCCAGATCACATCGCGGGCGGCTATCTGGCTCCGCCGGATAACGCAACGTTTGATTCCATACCTGCCAAGCCGTGGCCCGAGCACACATGGCCTCGGCGTGTGGGCACTGCGTGGGTGCTCGTACCAGACAACCGTGATGTCCTGCTGTGGCTCAAGGCGGATGGATCGCCAGTAAGGCTTGATCTCGGCGATGAGCCTGATGAGACGATGACGACATTGGAGCCGAAGCCCGGTCAGGTATGGCAGGATGATCAATGGCGATACACGCGATCGGATCTTGAGGGGTGGTATCTCGCCCGGATCAACGGGCAGGCAGAGGCCGCTCTCGCAGCGCTGAAGGCAACGTATCCCGACGCAGAGGTCCGCACGTGGGATCGACAGGAGGCCGAGGCGCGCGCCTATCAGTCCGACAGTAACGCGTCGACGCCGATGATCGACGCTCTTGCAGCGTCGCGTGGGGTATCTAAGGCCGATCTTGTCAGCCGGATCATCGCTAAGGCCGATGCATGGGTCGTGATCGTCGGTCAGGTTATCGGTCAGCGGCAGGCGCTGGAAGACGCTATGCCAACTATGACAGATGCGGAGATCGAAGCCGCCGTGTTTCCGTCTACTGAACCGCAGCAGTAAGTAGGTCGGAAAAACAAGCTGGACAATCACCGTGAGATGTGCTAAACATACGTGCAGGATGAAAACCGCAACCTTTTCTCCTGCCTTCGATTCGGGCGGGATTACGCTATTTCACGGCGATGTTAAAGAGATACTGCCGACCCTCGCAGACCAGACGATTGACGCCTGCATTACAGATCCGCCTTACGGTGTAACGGCTGCCAGATTCGACCAACCGCTCCCGCTCGACTGGCTCTGGCCTCAGCTAAATCGGCTTCTCCGTGATGACGCGCCGATCGTCCTTTTCTCGCAGCAACCTTTCACGAGCGATCTCGTGTCGAGCAACCGCAAGCAGTTCCGGTGCGAGTGGATCTGGAACAAGCACCTCGTCACCGGCAACCTGAATGCCAATGTACGGCCGATGCGGAAGCATGAGAATGTCGTCGTCTTTTCCCGCCGAAAGGCGAAGTACCATCCGCAGATGAGCACCGGAAAACCGTACCGATCGAAAGCCCGGCAGAAGACGTCTGAGAATTACCGGACATGGGAGACTCAAGACGTCGAGAATCCCGGAACCAGATTCCCGACCTCGATTATTGACGGAATCCCTCGGAAAGTCATCCCTGGAGGGCATCCCCAGCAGAAGCCCTTGGAGATCATGATTTACCTGATCAAAACCTATTCCGACCCCGGCGATGTGATCCTCGATTTCACCTGCGGGAGCGGCACGACGCTGGAAGCGGCCGCCAGAATGGGCCGCCGGGCAATCGGGATTGAGCGGGAAGAGCGATTCGTCGAGATGGCGATCGGGCGGCTTTGTGGGGTTTTTAACTGACAGGGTGCAATGAATCATTTTTTTCTAAAACCGAACATCTGTTAGCACCGAGTATTTGAGATTCAGTCTCTTTTTTCGAACGATTGACCCACCTGCTTTGGGGATAGCTCAAGCAAATTATTGACAAAGCTTCCGGCCTTGTTTGCTTGGATGTTAGATATGTTATCGAGCGTCCCGCAATAGGAGTATAACGAGAGCATATGGAAAAATCGCCAACCACCTCAATAATTTACAAAACTCCGAAGGAATGCAATTGGTCTAAAGCTACGGTGGAGCGCTATGCTCAAATGCTGGCAGAAAAGTTGGGATTTAAGGTTGCCGGAGATTTACCTGGCGTGGTCAAAAGCTTGAACGGGGAAATCATATATTTGCCACCGAGTGCCTTTGACCGTACTGAAGATGGATCAATCGAAATTGAAGAGGACGGATCATTTCAAATCTTTCTGTCATCCTTCACCCATCCGCTTCGCGACCGATTTACGGTAGCTCACGAACTCGGCCACTACTTCCTCCATGCGGAATGTAAAGGCCCATTTAAGGCCGAGCGATACGGCACCGGTCGAACAGAATGGGAGGCAAACTGGTTCGCGAGTGCTTTCTTGATGCCTGCCGAAAGAGTAGCAGAAGAGTTTGAGAAAAACACCAGCATTTCTGATCTTGCCGATATTTTCTGTGTGTCTCCAAGCGCTATGGAGGTTAGACTGAAAAGGCTTGGGCTGCGTGGCTAAATCACAACTGATTGCTTTTTGCAGTATTGATGTTATTGGTTCGACTGCTTTCAAAACTCAGAAAGATAGGAGCGAAGCCAGTGAGCAAGCATGGTTCCAGTTCTTTCAGGAATTCCACGAGGATATGCGAGTGCGCATTGAAAGCGCTGGTGGTTGGGAATTCTGGAAGAGTGCTGGTGACGAACTTCTTTTTACATCCGAGGTGCTGCAAAAGGAAGATATGGTTCACCTCGTGAATGTATTGAAAGCCGCCATTGATCGTCACAACGAAGGATTTCAAAAACAAGAAAAGGAAAAGCATCTGGCTGTTAAGGGAGCAATCTGGATTGCTGGGTTTCCCGTTGTCAACGCTGTAATCAAGAGCAAGAATCCTGATATAAAACCAGATTATCTTGGGCCATCTATAGATGCTGGATTTCGCATTTGTAAGTTTGCCAGCGCCACCAGGATTGCCATTTCAGTAGAGGCGGCATATCTCCTTAGCTCTGCCGTTGTTTCAGACCAATGGAATGAGATGCAGGGTATTAGATACGGCGGTGAAACTGAGCTTAAAGGCGTTTTCGGAGGTAACCCTTATCCAATGTTGTGGATACCTCTCAAGGATCCATTTGAAGAGGCAGCATTCAAACTGACAGGGAAACCTGAGCGATTGGATCGTGACGATTTCATCGTCTACTGCAAAGCTGCAATTAAGAAAGTAAACAATGAACTCGCTTGTCATTTGCCATATATCGTAGGAGAATCAGGCCAACCCACGTTCGGCAATATACCAGATTTACATTCAGTGAGAAAGCAAAGCATTGATAAAAAGGAGGCTATGCAAGAAGCTGCAAGTATTGGTGAATCTGGTAATAATACTGATGGCCAAGATATTCCTAATGACGACCTCCAAACCAAAATCACGAAATCAATGCCTTGATCGATACGTAATCAATCAGTTTTCCCGACTTAACCGCACATTCTGCAAATTTGTTTTGCCCGCAAATACGCCGCATTGATCAGCGCCCTGTCGTGGAACTTTCTTTTTATTCCGCCTCGCTTTACGTTTCATATCTATCGACTTGAGGATGCTCTCATGTTCGGTTTTTATTTCGTGATCGCCGCCGTCACAGGCGTGCTGACCTCGCGAGTCCGCACTCGCGAGAATCTTGTTCGGCGTCGGGAGGCGATGACGACGGCGCTTTACAGGGTGACGAAAGAGCTGGCGGCAATGGATCGCCCGGTGTCTATGATCGCCGTCTGTATAACCCAGCTCGAAACTCTGCTTCCGGTGAAGGTCTCTATTCTTGCTTCGAGCGAAGGCTCTCTGGATTTTCCCGATGAAAGAGCGATGTCGGATCGCGAGCGAGCCGTGGCGCTCTGGTGCCATGACAATCGTCGTCCCGCGGGCAGGTTTACCGATACGCTACCGGTTTCACCGCATCAGTATCTGCCTCTATTGAGTTCAGGGCAGATTGCCGGAGTCATGCAGCTTGAGTTTGCAGATGACGTTGACCGCAAAGGGGCTGATCCTCTATCATCTGAGGCCCGCATGCTTGTCGAGTCCGTCGCCGCTCAGCTTGCATCGGCTCTTCTTCGCGTCGAAGGGACGAGAAAGAGCGACGCCCTGCGCCTGCATGCCGAATCCGACAGGCTGTACCGCAACATCCTGTCGTCCGTTTCGCATGAGCTGCGAACGCCGATCACGACGATTAAAGGAGCGGCCTCCGCTCTTGAGCCTCACATGCAGACCTCCGCCTCGAAGGAGCTGTTAACCGATATTGTCGATGCCTCCGATCGATTGAATGCTCTGATTGAGAACCTGCTTGATATGCAGCGCATCGAATCGGCACATGTGGTTCCGCGGTTGATCTGGTCTGATCCCGGCGATATTATGGCCGGCGTCGCCTCTGATGCGAAGGACATACTTAACGGGACGACCATCCGTCTGGTCAGGCCGGCGATTGTTCCGCTTGTATTCGTCGATCCCGTTTTGATAGCGCAGGCGTTGAGCAATCTCGTACGAAACGCTATGCGTTATTCAGGAGGCGGGGAAGTTCGGCTCGGTTTCAACGTGGTATCGGGTCGGCCCGTCTTTTCCGTTGAGGATGATGGTCCGGGCATTTCACCGGGCGAGAGAGAAAGGGTGTTCGAGAAATTCTATCGTTCGAGCATGACGCGATCGCAGATGCCCGGAGCGGGCCTTGGCCTGTCGATAGCGAAAGGCTTTGTCGAGGCTCATAGAGAAGCGGAGCTTCGGTTAAAGACGGGCAGGAACGGTGGATTGAACAGGTTTGAGATCCTGCTCGGAGAGGATGCTGTATATGAAGCAAGCAGTGCTGATCATTGATGATGAACTGCCCATCCGGCGCTTTCTGCGAGTCGGTCTTGAAGATGCGGGTTACCGCGTTGCGGAGGCCGACGAGGGCGAGAAAGGCGTCGTGCTTGCGGCGAAAGAGCGACCCGATATAGAAGCCATCTCAAATATAAACTACTGACAAGTACTTTTTGCTTGTACTGCCGAGGGGTTCGTACAACGATAGCTCCTATAGGAGCTCTATCATGGATATCACAGATGCCCAATGGAAGATCATAAAGCCTCTTATCAAAGAACCAAAGCCACGAGAAGACGGGAGGGGGCGGGAGAGAATTGATCCGCGAAGTATTCTAAATGGAATCTTGTGGATTTTGAAAACTGGAGCCCGCTGGCAGGATCTACCGGATAGGTATCCTTCCTATCAGAGTTGTCATCGTCGCTTTCAGGAGTGGACTCGTAACGGCACAATTGAAAAGATTCTCCTGGCTCTGGCGAGAGACCTTGAAGAACGTGGTGGAATTGACATTGAAGAAAGCTTTATAGACGGAACTTTCGTTTCGGCTAAAAAAGGGGGCTCAAAATCGGGAAAACAAAGCGTGGTAAAGGGACCAAGATCATGGCAATGGCAGACGCTTCCGGTCTTCCTATCGCCTGCTGGGTTGAAAGCGCTTCGCCACATGAAGTCACTCTCGTAGAGAAGACTATTGATCATAAGTTCACAAGAAAAGCTCCTCGAAGGATTATCGGTGATCGAGCTTATGATTCCGATAAATTGGATAAACAACTTCGAAAGAGAAGAATCAAGATGATAGCCCCACATAGACGGGGCCGGAAAAAGGAGAGTACACAGGATGGACGGGAATTGCGTCGATACAAACGCAGATGGAAGGTCGAAAGACTCTTTGCCTGGCTCCAGAACTTTCGTAGAATACTCAATCGATTCGAAAGATATTGGGAAAATTATCTTTCATTTGTCAGGTTAGGCTGTATCGTTATCCTACTCAGACATTTTTGAGATGGCTTGTAATCATTCTGGATCTGATGCTACCCGATCTATATGGCATCGAGGTATTGCAGCGATTACGCGAGTGGTTCAGCGGCCCGATTCTCGTTCTGTCCGTGCAGGGGAGCGAAGATGATAAGATCGCAGCCCTTGATGCCGGTGCCGACGATTATCTGACGAAGCCTTTCAGTACAGGTGAGTTGCTTGCGCGGATGCGTACCTTGCTGCGACGCGTTGTTCGAGAAACTCCGCAGCCAGTCTATCGCTTCGGAGACCTTGTTGTCGACCTTGGCCGACATGTTGTGCAGAGAGGCGATCAGAACATCCATCTATCGTCGACGGAGTATGCCCTTCTTTCAATATTTTTGCGGCATGTTGGTCGTGTGCTGACGCATAACCAGTTGCTGCGTGAACTGGGGCGTCCTGCCGGTGAGACTCCGGATGATGTGCGTTCCGCCATGCAGTATCTGCGTGTGTACGTGAATCAGCTGCGCGAGAAGATAGAAGAGGATCCGCATCGACCGGCCATCATCGTGACCGAGACCGGCGTGGGATATCGCTGCACGGAGCCCTGAGCTATGGGCTAACAGGGCGCCCGGCACGGTTTTGATGACAATTATGTGAATTTAAACCTCTCAGATCGACAGGCCCGCCTTTATTACTTGCGGTCGCATCTGTTCATGCGATCCGGTCTCTCACGATATGCAAACCCTTCGCCGCGAACTTCATTTACCTGGAGCCCTGCTTCTCGGCCTCGGCTCCATTCTTGGAACGGGCGTTTTTGTGAGTATTGGTCTGGCCGCAGGGTTAGCCGGACCGGGTATTCTTCCGGCCATGGCTCTTGCCGGTCTCGTTGCTCTTCTGAACGGGCTTTCCAGTGCTCAGCTGGCGGCAGCGCATCCGGTCAGTGGCGGCACCTACGAGTACGGATATCGCTATCTTAACCCGCGGATGGGTTTCGCCGCCGGATGGCTCTTTGTCTGTGCGAAATCGGCGTCGGCAGCGACGGCCGTTCTCGGGTTAGCCGGATACCTGCTTGCCCTTCTTGATGCCGATCAGAGCTGGCGTATGCCCGTTGCGGCCGTGCTTCTTTTGCTGATGACGGCCGTCGTGCTCGGCGGTATTCGACGGTCCAATCAGGCGAATACTGTGATCGTTCTGTTCACTTTGCTCGGTCTGGTCGTCTTTACGGTAACGGCCGTATTCCTATCTGTCGGTGACCCGGCTACGGCCGGCATGGGTCACACATGGCCGCCGCTTGCGCCCGATATGTCCTCTTTCTTTGAGGCGACGGCTCTGATCTTTGTAGCGTATACGGGCTACGGGCGCATTGCCACGCTTGGCGAGGAGGTGCATGATCCGAAGCGGACGATTCCGCGGGCGATCCTCATCACGCTCGGCCTGACCTTTCTTCTCTATGCCGCCGTGAGCTATGCCGCTCTGGCTTCAGTGGGTGCGGCCACGCTGGCCAGGTTAACGTCCGAGACGGCCGCTCCTCTATCAGCCATCCTGCATCTGTTGAACAGGCCGGAGGCGAGCTTCATCGTGAGTATCGCCGCACTGACGGCGATGGCAGGCGTAACGTTGAATCTGCTTCTTGGCGTTTCGCGTGTCGTGTATTCGATGGGACGCCGTGCAGATCTGCCGGCGGTGTTCGGACGGCTCGATGCACAGGATTCGCCGAAGGCGGCCGTAATTCTCACGATGGCTGTGATGCTTGTGCTTGTTCTATTCGGAAGCATCAAGCTCGCGTGGAGTTTCAGTGCCTTCACGGTGCTCGTTTATTATTCGATCACGAATGCCGCGGCGCTGAGGCTACCGCCGGCAGACAGGCGGTTTCCGCGAGTATTTGCGGTGGCGGGATTGCTGGGAACGCTCATGCTTGCCTTCATGGTGGAATGGCCGATCTGGGCCGGTGGTCTGGCGCTGCTTCTTGTCGGATGGAGCTGGCAGTCGATTTACCATCGCATAAAGTAGTTGTGAATCCCCGGCTCTGTGAGAATCAGAGCCGTGGACGAAAAAGAGAGCGAGCAGAGGAGAGAGAAGACGCAAACGCGATCGTTTGGGGCGGGTAATCGCATCAGCCACGATGCATCCGGTTACTATGAGTCGAAGCTTTATTCTGAACTTCCGCGCGAAACGCCCTTTGAAGAGGATCAAGCGTTACCCGATGATCTGCGAAACGCATTGATCCTCGCAGACGCACGCTCCATGAAGCAGATCCCCGACCGCTCCGTTCATCTGATGGTCACCTCGCCGCCTTATAACGTCTCGAAGGCCTACGACGAGGATCTTTCTTTACGCGAGTATCTCGAACTGCTTGAAGACGTCTTTCGCGAAACGCACCGCGTCCTTGTTCATGGCGGACGTGCCTGCATCAACGTCGCCAACGTCGGTCGCAAGCCGTATATACCGTTATCCGACCATATCTCGCATATCATGACGTCGATCGGATTCTTGATGCGCGGAGAGGTGATCTGGAATAAAGGGGCGGGCGCCGGCGTATCAATGGCATGGGGCAGCTATAAATCGGCCTCCAATCCTGTGCTGCGTGACGTGCACGAGTACATCCTCATTTTCTCGAAAGGCGGATTCGGACGCGATGCGAAGGGACGCGAAAACACGATCACAAAAGAAGACTTCATGGAGTGGACGAAGTCGGTATGGACGATGCCGACGGAAAGCGCGAAGAAGGTCGGGCATCCCGCTCCGTTTCCTGTCGAGCTTCCGCGCCGCCTGATAGAGCTTTATACGTTCAAAGATGACGTTATTCTGGATCCGTTTATGGGGAGCGGGTCGACGGCGCTGGCCGCGCTGACCACGAATCGCCAGTACGTGGGATTCGAGATCGCTCCGGAGTTTGCTGAGCGTGCCCGGCAGCGAATCGATCGCTACCTGCAAACGGGCGATACGGGCGGCAAGGCGCCACCGAAAGTCGAGTCGGGTCAGACGCCGATTGATCCAACATCGCAGGATCAGGCGACAGCGGATTCCGATAGTCTTTAAAAAACGAATTGATCGGTTGAGGCCGATGCAACCTCTGTTCCCATGTCGATCTGGCGATTCTCATTCGTTATCTTCCTTGTGCCTTTAACGTATTTTGCGGGCGGCTGTTCGTCGGGTATAGCGACGCACCGTGCCTTCAGCGATTCAAAGTGGGAGTCTGCGGCCTCCTGTGATCCCGTCGACATATCAGATACGATCATCAGCAAGAGAAAAGATCCGGTCTTCGATTTTGGACGTGTGCAGTATCGCCGATCGGGTGCGGCGGGCGGTCCGATCTATGAGTTCAGCGAAGGCGCCTCTCTTGAATATGAAGGGAAGCGATACAGCGTTCGTCTATTGCGCATGATCGCGCCGTCCGAGCATCGCGTGCTGGGCATGCCCTTTCTCATGGAGCTACAAATTTTTGCCGTTTCGGATGATTCAGCCGCGCTCGCTCTTTCGATATTTGTGCGTAAGGGTAAGGGCCGTCCGGCTCTGCGATCGATGATCGAGAATGGAAGCGGTGAGTTAACCCTGTCGGACCTCAAGCCGTCATACGGAGGACATTACTACTATACAGGAGCGTTACCCGTTCCTCCATGCTACAGCGTCCCTTATATCGTTATGAAGTCGGCGATTGAGGCATCACCCGAAGACATTGACGAGTATCTGAGTCGCTGGCCGTATGCCGAACGCAGTACGGGTAAGTCCGATCGCATCGAAGAGACGGAGTAATAGCGACTACGAGGGTTTCAACGGAGTAATCCCCGCGTTAACGCTGCTCAAGGAATTCTATTCTGCCGGTGATGATTTCGTGAACTCGCTCTACTGAAATTCCGCTTTCGATGAATACTCCGGGCGGGATGCTCTTGAGAATTTCTCGAAATAGCTTCCTGTTCAGTATTTGCCTCTGTAGATAGGATGTCTTTTGTCCAAAGAGAAAATGATTCTCGAAAAGCTGATCTGAGAGAGCGGCGCGTTCAGAGCTGAACAGCAGAAGGCTTCCATGATCGACGATCCAGATTTTTCCCACAGCATCTCGAAGCAGGTTGCGTGAACTCTGCGCTCGATCGATATTCATAAAGAAGAGGTCGAGCGTATAAATCTGCGACAGCAGATCTTCGGGTAGCGTTGCATATTCATCCGCCGCAAGCAGCGTCGCTCCGTCGATCAGATCAATCGCAAGGTTAGTACCGGCGCTCCGCGTGAGAATGTCGTCGAACTCATCGGTTCCGAACTGCCAGGGATGATCGTCCCGAATGTGGATAAAGCCTGCGTTGGGAACTGGCCATCCGAGAAGGTGGGCGACACGGTTGGCGATAAACTCATTCAGAAGGCTGATCATACCGTTTCCGCAGCCTTTCATCTTCAAGATGACTTTCTTGCCTGTAGATGTTGTGATGAGCGTGGGGAAGGAGCTGCCGGTAAATAGCTCGTGAAACTGATGGAGTTCCAGCATCGATGATGTATTGTCCGGGCTCTGCATGCCGTCAGCAAGATTTCATGGTGCGTGGACGCGTCAGACCCTTGAGGAAGATGACTTTTCGGAGGTGTGCCGTCGGATGGTTGGAGCGGGCGGGGGATTACTATGTTTGCAGGATTCTCGTGAGTGTCCTGGTGGCGGCATCGACAGAAATCGAGCAAAATACTACCGGATTCCAGTGCCCCTTCACCCAGGATCGCTGAGTTCCACCATCCTGCAGAGATATCACTCCCATTGCGATCAGCAAGAGGTATACGAAGATATAGCAGCGAGAGTAACCAGTCGCATTCGCAATCGCAGACAACCTCCCCCAGTCCCGATCATCCGGGTAGAAATTCACGCGCACCAGGTTCTGCCCCTCCTCCTGATATTGCTTCTTCCACCTGCCGGTCCTCTCCAGGAATCCAAGTTTGTATTCAAGCAGTGGATCATCCATAAGGCCGGCAAAATAGGAAGCAAGAGCCCAGTGGCCTATTTTTATGTAAGGGCTTCGCCAGAAGTATCGTTTAAAGTAAGACTCCGGAATCAGCAAAGTGGAGCGGGTGCGGTAATACGGTTCTCCATCAACTCGCGTCTGTTCGTTCATGTAAGTGGAAGGTCGAGAACGAGGCGAACTGAACGCAAAAAATCTCCCCTAAGGCCTATTCTTGCCCGGAAAAAAGCAAGAGGCCGCCTGCCTGCATATCAATGCTCGATTCGTGACGTCGATGACGACGATGGCCACCACAACTACAGGAGTAACGATCATGCCGGCTGCCGGATGTTTCCGTCTTACCTGCATTCTCCATCGATCACACCGGCCCCGAGCAACACACTTCGCACGATATCTTTGCGTGCTTTAATCATGGGAAATGCCGGATCGCTGCTCTCAACGTTCATCGCATAATAGTAAACGGCGCCGTCTCTTTCAATATAACCGACAAGCCAGCCGATCTGAATGCCCTGTTGATCGCCCCAGCCCGTTTTGCCACGCATCGTATAACGATCGCATTGTTCGATTAGCATGAGGTCTTCGACGGTTTGCATCGTTTTCTCAGAGAATCCGAGTTTGCGATGCTTCAACCTTTTCAGAAGATCGATTTGCTGCAATGCGCTGATACGCAGACTGCCGGTCAGCCAGAATCGATCGATGCCACCGGCAATATTCTCGTTTCCGTAGTGCTCACGGCTAACGGCCTGCTGCATGCGCGCCTGTCCTATGCGTCGGGCCAATAGCTGATAGAACCAGACCGTCGAGCGTTGAAAGGCCTCGCGCATACGCTGATCCTGATTCCATGCGGGGAATGCTCGCTTCACACCATCCCACGGAATCGTATCGTCGACGCCGATCACACCCGTTTCGAGAGCGACAAGCGAATTGAGGATTTTGAATGTGGAGGCCGGTATAAAACCCCGGGCCGCCCGTTCTTCGTTGTAGATGAAGGCCGGCTCGTCCTCCTTTTGTAGAACAAACGTTCCCGTTGCATTATACTTTGAAAAGAACGAGGCGACATCATCGTGTCGGACTTCTTGCACGGAGGGGGCGGAGCAGGAAGCAAGGAGAAATCCGAGCAGGCTTGTATAGATCAACTTCATAGATTTAGGGTCTCAGTTTAATATGGTGCGAGAACTTTTTTCGTGGCGTTGATGCACTTCATTTGTTGAGTGCACCTTGATAGTTCAGCCGGAGCTCATTTTGCCTGAAAATTCACTCCGGCCTCTTTCATGGCCGCTTTCAGCGTATTCAGTGCCTTCGGGCCCATACCATGAAGAGTAAGCAGTTCCTTCTCGGTGTGGCGCTTTAGATCCGACAGCTTGTCTACGCCGATCGAGTTAAGGGCGCGCAGGGCCGGTGCCGCGATATGAGGGAGGATATTTGTCCCGGTCTTCTCCTTGATTACTGAAGATTTTTTCGACGCCGGCATACCATACTTCTTCATGAGTTCCAGGACTCCGGCTGGAATTTCGCGACAGGAGCAATGGGCGGCATGAGCCAGATGCCAGTCGATCCGCTGTTTCTCGGTCGGATTCTTCGGCATTTTATTGGCCAGATGCCATTCTGCGTTGATCTTACTCATATACCGGTTCTCACCCGCAACCGCATCTTCACTTTCCCGGAATGATGACGGTCTGGCCGTGACCGCTTGCCGCCTGGATATGTCGATCTTTACCGATAAGACTAACCCTGATCGGCGCATCGCCATCTTTACCGAGAAGCATGACGGATGACTTCTTTTCGTAGTCGATATCCATATAGTATTCGATCATATCGATCTCAAAATCGGTTTGCTCGTCGAGAATTACGCGATAGAGGCCGTTGTCGACGAATGCGATACGGAAGGAATCCCCCGATGCCTTATCGGTAACGATGTAGTAGTGAGGATCATGCTCGTCCGGACCTGATGTGCGCGAGATTGTCATGACAGAGGCGGGCCTCTCGGCTGTCACTTTGAGTCGGATGTCATAGCTGCCATCTTTCGCCGGTAGAAAGGCAATGGCCGTCAGAATTAATTTAAAGAGAAAGGTATCGATCATGCCTTCTTTTCCTCTGTTAGCCGTTTCCGTCGAATAAAAATTGATGGGCGACAGGTTGTAATCGACACTGTTTCAAATGAAACCCGTTCGATCCAGCGCATAACGCAGGCCCATCACGCCGTTTTCGTAGCTCCGACTTGCGAGAAACTGCAGGCGGGCGCCATCCTCCACGTCAAACAGCCGTTGCCCGTTGCCTGCAATGGCCGGATGCACAAGCATCCACAGTTCGTCATACAGTCGGTTCTGGAGAAAGAGCTGCCAGAGCTTCACGCCTGCCTCGACCGAGATCGGTCCGCCTTTGCTGCTGCGCAGCTTCTGCACGGCGGCAAAGAGTGCGTCTTCATCGGCGACCTGTATACATCGCGAGTTCTTCCATGCAGTCTTCACGGGCGATCGTGAGATGACGATTTTATCGATCTCGTTGATCTTCTTTGCAAACGCCCGTTCGAGCTCCGACGTCGAAGTCTGCTCGGCTCCGGTCCAGTACTGTGCCATCGACGGGTACGAGCGTCCGCCGAAAACGACGGTCCCGATGTTATCGTACATCTGTAGAGCATCTTCGAGAATCTCGTCGCTGATGTTCGCCCACCGATCCGGATCTGAAACGATACCGTCGACGGAGGATTGCATATACAGTGTGATCTTTCGCATGGCTGACTCCGGGGTTTTTCCAGAGCATGCAGCTGCGATGAAATCAGGCAAGCGGATTTTTTGGTCCGTGCATCCACCGGTTCGCCTCCCTTCGCATCAAAGCAAAAGCGGCCAGCGCCTGAAAGATGATCTGCATCGTACTGAGAAGCGTCGGGATGGGAAAGGCGCCAAAAAACATCGGGAAGGCGAGGAAGTGAAGAAGCGCAAGCGGGAGAGTGATCGTAACAAGAACGTTACGGGCCCATACTCTCTGTCGTCGTATCATTATATACAGGACAATTAGTAAAGCGAGAAGAAGGATAGCGTACGGAATCAGAATAATGTGTGGAAGAAAATGGGATTGAAAAGCTACGGCTATGGGCAACAGGAGGATCGAGATGAGCAGCCATCGCAGTCCCCGGCGTGCGTGCAGCGGTATCACGTCAGCGGGCGTGACCTCTCGGTCCGGAGGCGCGTAGGGGTTCTGCGTATCGGCCATAGTAATTCTTAATAGAACGTTCCGAAGACCAAACGGCCTCCGAAAAAACAGAGGCCGCGATTCTTCAGTGGTGTTCGAGTTAGAATCGGTTGTTTACAGGTCGTCGGCCGGATCAGTCGTTGCCGGAGCGGCGACGCCTACAAGCAGGGAGCTGAATTCGGCGGCCTTCCAAATGCCTTTGCTATTGCGCTTCATCGTAATGGGACGCGGTGTGGCCGCTCCCGAAGAGGGCAGGAAGAGCTTGATCTGTCCCGACTCTACGGTGCCCGAGAATCTGTTCGAGGTAAGCGTGAACGTATAAGGCAGTCCGGCCGGAGTGTATCCGTTTTCGGGCGTGGCGCCAGGCAGATACGAGTTCAGCATAAACGGATACTTCTCGATCTGCCCCAGCAGATACTTCGTGCTGCCATCAAGGGCAAATCCTTTATAAGAGCCCGCTCCCGTGCTCTGACTGAGGCGGCTGCTATCGACGGCGACGATCAGCGCCTTTGTGCCTTCGGTCGGATTCTGCTGATACAGCCGCAGTGCGAAGAGCATGACGATGGCGCCACCTTCTGGAGTGGTCGCAAGCGAGTCGCGAAAGGCTTCAAAAGAAGCGATGTCGGAGGGGACGGTGTTTACGTTCACCGTATAGGTGGGATTCTGAGCGAACAGAGAGCCTGTGGTAAACAGGGCCAGAATCGAGAGAAGCGAGAGAAGCTTGATGCGTGTCATGATTCGGTTCATGCAGGGAGGCTGAGCGCAAGACGCAAACGGCGCAAGTAAAAATTGCATCTTTGCATGCCGGGTTTTTGTGGCCGCAAGTTTTTGAGTTCAGCTCTCCACTTTCCCGCTTTTCCTGTAGGAATGCAGATATGATCGTAAAATCGGATTGCATTCTCGCGGCGTTTCCCGTCTCTATATAGAAACGTGGCCTTTCGCGATACGAACAGCAAGGTTCCGGTAACCGTTGCCGAGACGATGATCAAAACGATCCGGTTGCTTGCCGCCTCCGGACGACGGTCTTTCCAGACCTATCTCTATGATCCGCTTTTCTATGCCGGATGGAAGCGCGACTACAGCGCCGAAACGGCCGCCCGCATGATGACTCGCATCGAGAAGCTCGAAGGCGCGCAGGTGCGAACGATCTCCGCTCATTGCAAGCGCATGATCGCCCAGGCGCTCACCGAGAATCTGTCGGCTCTCGGGAACGGAGCGATCTTCTTTTTCGAGATGATGATGCGCCATAACGCAGTCGCCACCTCGCCCGAGGCGCTGGAGTTCATGTCCATCCTCGAAGATCCGCTTCGCAAATTCGAGGCCGAACAGGAAGGATCGATCAGCGATCGCTTTACGGAACGGCTCACGGCGTCGAGCAAAGAGGCGTTATCCGAAGCGCTTGCGCCCGTAGAGCTCGGGCGTCGCGAGAACACGGTTAAACTGAAAGAAGAGGCTCGCATCCTCTTTGAAAAGATCAAGCGAGCCAGCCAGAAGGGCGACCTCGCCACATGCCGCAAGCTCATCTCGGCGTACCTGATCCGCTTTGCCGAGGCCGAGGATAATAACAGAGACGAGATCGAAGCGCTAATAGAAGCATTCGAAAAACGCGAGAGCGGCTTTCGAAACGAGCTACACAGCTTCATGGCCATTAACCTGTATTATCAGATTTCGAAGGGCATCTCCAGCGGGGATTTACGGACGACCATTCGCAGCATTCGCAAGTATGCCTTCATTTTTCAGGGCGATCCTCTTGTGCCCTATCATCGAGAGATTGACCGGCTGGAGCGCAAGCTCTATGACATCATTCGAGAAAAGGATCTGATGAAGGAGCTCATCCGTAACAGCTGATCCTGTTTCATAACCGTTCCAGAACGAGTTTCAGATTTGAGTATTTTCGGAGGTTTTATGTCGAGTACACTCAGTATGAAGGCTTCGGCTCAGGGTGATGTCGTCATCGTACATCTGAGCGGAGCGCTTGATGCGACGACATCGCCGGCCCTTGATGCGGCGATTAAGAAACTGATCGGCGAAGGGCGAAAGAAGATCGTCGTTGAGATGAGCGCTCTTACCTTCATCGCCTCGGCAGGCCTCGGACTTCTGGCCGCTCTGCGCAAGCAGCTGAAGACGGCAGGTGGAGATCTTCGCATTGCCGCTCCGACGGCGGCCGTGCTTGACGTCTTCAAGCTTCTTTCGTTTGATAAGGTGTTCTCGATCTCCGCCCGTGTGGAAGATGCCGTCGCAGGTTTCTGACCATGTCTGAAGCCGATCGCCTGTCATTCACCCTTTCGCATGACGGCGCTCCGCTATCGACGGCGCGCACTTGCCTGTCTGATTTTCTCGCTCCCCGCATGGGCGATCTTGAACGCAATCGTATCCTTCTCGCCGTCGAAGAGGCCCTTGTGAACACGTTTGAGCACGGCTATGCGGGCGGACCGGGAAGCATCGACGTAAACGTCGGATGGACGAACGACGGACTCAAGATTGAGTTATCCGACAGAGCGAAGGAGTATGATCCAACGTCCGTTCCGTTGCCGTCGCCCGAACAGTTAAGTGAAGACGGAGCGACAGGCGGATACGGATTGTTCCTGCTACGCACGCTGATGAAAGTGCAGTATCAGAAGCGTGACGGAGGCGGCAACACGCTTGTGCTCACGCAAAGAGGAGGACATGCATGAAGCCGGTTCGTTTCGGGCTTGTTCCGCGGGTTCTATTGCTTTCGGCGTTGATGCTCTCTGTTCTTGTCGGCGTCGTTTTATTCCTCGCTCTCAGGCAGCAGCGAGATCTGATCGTCAATGCCTCGATGAAGGAGGTGCAATCCCGCCTTGATCCCGTCGAGCGTCGCACCGAGTGGATTCGTTATACAGTCGGCAATCTGATAGAGCTACAACGACTCAAGTCTTATTATGGTGAAGAAACGACCGGCCCCGAAGGTCGTCTTTTCAATGAAAAGCGCTATGAGCAGCTGACCGACGGCATGCGTTCCCATCTCGATGCCGTCGGCTCTACCTCGCTCGACGACGCCACATTCCGGCAGATGCAGTATTATGCGACGCAGCTCCGAATTATGGAGGATCGCATCATCGCCGCCGAGAAACCAGAAGACGTAAAGCAACATCTGGCCGCTAACATGCTGGCCGGCCGGTATCTCGATGCGCTCTTGATTCAGCGCAGCGGATATCTGGATGCTCTTCGATCGGCCTTCTCGGGTCTCGATCAGAGCCGCTACCGTATTCAGACCGTCAGCTTTTTCTTTCAGGCCCACTTCGATACGTCTCTTGTCGAGCCCTCAGCCGATCTGGAGCTTGAGATCCAGCGCATCATGACGGAGTTAAGCAGACCCGACCTTGAGCCATCGCGCAGACAGGCGCTCTGGGCTTCGCTGCGTCCTCTTGCAGAGAGACGCTACAGACTCTATCGACTGAGCAGTCGCGATATCAATCTGCTTCGAGTCGGTACCGATCCCGAGCTCATCGCTTCGCTGGATGCCGTTCGGGATTCCTATTATGCTCGCAGTCCGGCGCCGGCGTCGATTGAAAGGGAGTATGCCTTTCAGGATAAACAGTATCTGATCTCGGCCCGAACGCTTTTCATGAAGCCGGCCGTCTCAGAGAGGGCTCGCAGAATTCTTGAGTCGATGAAGGGTTCGGTGATGTGGCGACGCTACGTCGAATCGGATCGCGATATCGCCGATCGTATGAAGCCTATCATCGCCGAACTGGCAAAGCTTCGCGATGCTCAGGCCGAAGGCGATCTTACTGTCGATGAGGTCGCTCGCCTTGCAGATCTCTATAAAGAGTACGAGGCGCTGCGAGCCGAGCGCGAAAAGGCCCTCGATAAGGCGATTACCTGGGCATCCGCCTACGACGAGACGAGCCTGGCCGATCTCGAGGCCGATCTGAAAGCGACCGAGGCCGCCATCCTTGAAGCCGAGAAAAAGCTGAGCTCGACGACCGTAGAATCCGAGAAGGATCTATCGCCCGAAGAGCAGGCAAGGTTAGCCGAAGAGCGATCGCTGCTGGCCGAGATGAAAAGGCAGCTTCCGTTGAAAAAGCAGCTTATCGCCGAGTATTATCCCGAGTCCGCCGTTCTTGCCGACGCCTTTCGAGCGCTCCGGGACGCCATGCTGCTTGATAAGGCCGTGATGCGCTTCGACTACGACACGACCTCTTACATGAGTTATACGGGATCGGCGACCAATCGCAAGCTGGAGCAGAATCGCTGGACGGCTCTGCGCGGATGGATTCGCACAAACTGTTCGGAGCTTTATTCCTGCGGCGGCGTTTCGCTGCCGTTTATCAGCGGAACGGGAGAGTTTGTGAAGCCGCGCTGGGCGCTGGAACGCATCATGTGGGATCTCGACTCTCAGCCCGTCGACGACCTGGCCCGTCGGGCGCTGTTCGAGAACACGGCCGCCTTTACGCGCATCTTCTCGGATCGGTCGGCCATCGATGCTGAATTGAGTAAAGAGCGCCATCGCCTGCTCGATATGGCGCTTTCCATCGGGCTGCGGTTGATGCTCATCGCCCTACTTGCGTCGCTCTTTTTTGTTCGATCGATCAAGCGTATCATTACGGGAGCGGAGCGTATCGGCGCCGGCGATCTCGACGTCACGTTTGAATACCGGGGGCGCGACGAACTCGGATCTCTCGTATCGGCCCTGAATCGCATGACGGTCGGACTGCGTCACAGAGAGAGAATGTTAGCCGAACTATCGGCCGCCGAGCAGATCCAGCGGCAGCTTCTGCCCGAGAAGACGCCTCCTTCTATGGAAGAGTGGTTGAACATCGGGCAGCTCTACAGACCTTCGTCAGGGGTCGGCGGCGATTACTACGACTTTATAGAAATGGATGCCGAGCGCATGGCCTTCTGCATCGCCGATGTAACGGGCCACGGTCCGGGCCCTGCGATGATTATGGCGATGATGCGGGCCCATCTGCATTCTCTTGTGAGAAGCGAGTCGTCCGTTCGGCACATTATGGAGAAGTTGAACGAGCGCGTGTATCGCGAGACTCCGGCCGACGTTTTCATCACCGTATATCTCGGAGTCTATGATCGTCGTACGGGAGACGTCGAATACGCCTCTGCCGGCCACAACAGGGCCTTGCTGTTTCGCTATCAATCCGAGACGGTTGAAGAGTTACCTGGCGGAGGCCTGCCTCTTGGCCTTGAAGAGACCGAACTTTTCGGGCAAATTCTCAAAACCGGAACGATTCATCTTGAACGTGGAGATCTCTTCTTTCAGTTTACCGATGGCGTGAACGAGGCGGCTAACGCAGCTTACGAGCTTTTCGGAACGGAGCGCCTGAAAGAGTGCGTGCAGCTGGCCGGTAAGAAGCGGCCGGAGCGCATACTCGAATACGTAGCTCAGCAGGTGGAGAGGTTCTCGGGTCGCCGCGTCTTTGCCAGCGGCCCGACGGAGCTGGACGACGATATCGCCATGATCGCCTTCCGGCGTATTCTGTAAAAGCCATCTGGACAATGGCGTACTTTGTTGTGAGGTTATCAATATGAAGATAGATTTTCGAGCCTTTATTCTCGCATGGACGATTCCGCTTGTCGTCGCCCTGCTGATTATCTCGATCTGGGCGCGCCTTTCGGGTCAGTTCGGCATCGCTTTCTTGCAAACGTATAACTCCATTCATCCGCATCCGTTTACGGCGGCGCATCCGGCTTTGCTATGGTGGGAGCACGCCGTCGGAGTTCTGCTTGATCTTTTCTACGCCGTCGTTGATGCCGTCATCTTTTCGGGCATCGCCGCCCTTCTGTATAACCGCCTGAGTAGCGATCCCAAACCTCCTTCTGAGGCTTAGGATCGAGCGGGTCTACACGCTTACCGATCAGAACTGAAAGTAGATAAAAGGCTGCACGTCGGGCAGGGCGAGCTGAAAGGCGAGCACGGTAACGGCCGCTCCGATCAGGCTCTGTAACGGCCATGCGAGATCGCGAAAGGCTCTGCCGGCGTTTTCGCGCCACTCGATCGGCGTCAGATGAAAAGCATATCCGAAGGCGACGACGGCGACGCCGCGCCATTCGAGGTTCTTGAGCACCCAGCTATCCGAGAAGATGCGCTCGACGACGGCCTTCATCATCGCCGGATCATTCAACCGGAAGATGATGAAGGCGAAGAGAATAAAATGCAGCGTCACAAAGACGCGACCGACGCGACCGAGCAGCGTCTTCGGATCGTTCTTGCCCCATCCGATCCAGCGTTCAAAGACAAGGGCCAGGCCGTGCAGCGTTCCCCAGACGACGTAGTTCAGGCCGGCTCCATGCCACAGACCGGCGAGGAACATGGTGATGAGCAGATTGCGCGCCACGCCGGTGCGGTTGCCGCCGAGGGCGATATAGATGTAATCGCGAATCCATGTGCCGAGCGAGATATGCCACCGGCGCCAGTACTCGGTAACCGAAGCGGCCTGATACGGTCGGCGGAAGTTTTCGGTAAGATGGAAGCCGAGAAGGTTAGCCGAGCCGATGGCGATATCGGTATAGCCCGAGAAATCTCCGTAGATCTGAAGCCCGTAGGCGTACAGCGCCGCCAGATTTTCTGCCGACGTAAACATGGACGGCGACGCATAGACGCGATCGACGATAGTAACGCCGATCCAATCGGCCGTCATCTTCTTGATGAGTCCGCAGAAAATCAGAAACAGGCCGGTGCTGAACATCTGATGCGTGACGACGAAATGGCGCACCTTGCGTCCGATATCGGGAAGGAACTCGGCCGCACGCACGATCGGGCCTGCGACTAACTGTGGAAAAAACGAAACATAGAGGGCGAAACGCAGTATGTTGCGTTCGACGGCCAGCGTTCCGCGCCAGACGTCGATCGTATAAGAAAGCGTCTGAAAAGTATAGAATGAGATGCCGACAGGAAGAAGCAGATCAAAGACGGGAATCGGCCTTGATCCCGAGAATGCCTCGATGACGCGGTTGATCACATCTCCCGAAAAATTCAGATACTTGAAGAAGAAAAGAAGGCCGAGGTTGCCGACAAGCGAGGCGATCAGGTAGCGCGTGCCACGATCGGGCTTCGCTTCGGTCGACAGATTCCGCGCCTTCTCGATCCCAAGGGCGCAAACGTAATCAAGTATGGTCGAGGCGACGATCAAGAGAACGGGCCAGAACTTCCAGCTTGCATAAAAATAGAACGAAACGAGAACGAGAAAACCGAGCCGCAGATTCGGCCAGCGCACAAGTATCGAAGAGACGATCAGGACGACAAAAAGAAAAAGAGCATAGGTTCTCGAATTGAACGAGATGGCGCCAGGATCTTCGCCTTCGAATACGTCGGGCGCTGTATGAGCTTCGGGAATGACCGCCTGTGAGCCTGTATAACTCGCATACCCTTTGAGTAATTCGGCCGACACTCCGTCGGCGATCATATCACCGCCCGCGCTCGACAGATGCATGTAGTCGTTCAGGGCGAGGCCTTTGCGTACCATCTGAATAATGTGGCCGCGTCCTCCCATGTACTCGTAGGTGTCGAAAAAGGCGATGTCGAATTCGTCGGCAAGCTTACGCTGGATGCGCCGCACATCGTCCTGTGCCGGAACGGGCTGCAAAGCCCCGCCCTGCGATTTGACGCGATCAAGCGGTCCGACCATGAGGATGGGCGTATCGGGCAGCACTTTGCGCAGACGTTTATAATAGTCTCGCAGCTGACTCTCGTACTTCTCGGGCGTATAACCATGAAAACGAGTTTCGATCGAGGCAGACTCGTTTACTCCGAACTCGAAAACTA
This sequence comes from Leptonema illini DSM 21528, assembly GCF_000243335.1. NCBI lineage: Bacteria > Pseudomonadati > Spirochaetota > Leptospiria > Leptospirales > Leptospiraceae > Leptonema > Leptonema illini. The sequence continues at coordinate 3,967,330 of NZ_JH597773.1, forward strand.
CCAGATCAGGCGCAAACCAGCGGTATCCGCACTCGAGAGCGGCATCAGACACCGACGCCATCCACGCCTGATGGATGCCCATACGCACGACGGTGCTGTAGCTCAGGCCCGATGACGTCTCAAGAAGCAGCGCATCGATATAAGGCGGCTTGCCTTTATAGTCGACGGTCATCTGAAGGCGGCGAGTCGCCGCAAGATCAACCTCAAAACCCTGACATTGGCCGGGTTGTAGATCATAGTCAAACGATGCCTGCGCCTTCTCTGCCGTTTCGAAGAGCGACGATCCTGTCGTCGCGGCATCACCCGCACGCAGAAGAACATGCGCCTTTGTCCAGGGAGCAGCCTCGGGTGGAGCCTCTTGAGTCGTCATCGCCCCCGGCTTCTGAGGGCGCACGGACTTAGCTGTGAAGCCAAGCTCGGCTACGAGTGGGCGATCAAAGGAGTTATGCTCGATTTGAAAGAGATCGAATCCTCCGTTTGTGAGATTCTTATGTCCTTTGAGCACGGACTCTTTCGAGTCGATGATGGTGACGAGTCCTCGGCCGCCGTCGCCGAACTCTTTCTGTAGATTGCTCTTGAGTTTATACGCAACGTTGTCGGCCCAGATGATCGAATCTCCGTATTGAATGACTCGAACATGACTGCGCTTCTTTTCTTTCAGATCATGAAGAGCGGCATAGAACTTCGCAAGACGGGCATGGTTCTCGCCGTCATGAAGCACAGGCTTTGCTTTGTCGTCGGGGTGTTCCGGTGCGGCAGACTCCGGTGCCGGATCTTTCTGTGGAAGAGTCTCCGTTTCGGGAGCAGGATCCTTTTCAGGGGCCGCATCTTTCTCAAGAGACGGATCTTTAACGGGAGCCGTCTCATCCGCATCTGATAGAATCGAAAGTAAGGTCAGTTGCGTCTTGAGAGTCTTATACCCCGGAATCAGGTCGGCAAAGGTCGGGAAGATGCGGGCCGGTTCGGGTAACGATGGCTGTGCGCCGGCGGCAATGAGCAGGAGCCCTGCCCAGGCCATGAGCAGGTAGATGTTACGGAAGGATCGAGTCTGCATCTCAGTTGGCCTTTTCTACTGACGGCTTCGCCTCCGTCTGCGCGACATCGAGAGGGGCGTCTTTCAGATCGAGCTCGCTGAGAAAGTAGGGCAGCAGGGCATCTTTCATGATGATGCCTCCGGCCGGTGTCGGATGCACGGCGTCTTCATACTTCACTTTTTGAAGCTTTCCGTTGCGGTCGGGCATACGCAGGGCGTAGATGCCGTTGATCGTCGTATGCTCCCACGAAGGAACATAAAAGGCATTCGGATAACGACTGCAAACCTCACGAAAGATGTCGTTCGTCACCGGATAACGCACCGAGAACGTGCGATGATCGGTGGCCGGCTGTCCGATGAGATAGAGACGCTTGACTCGCGGAGCGAAGCGCTTCACATATTCGTTGACATGACGCGCATAACGCGTTCGGAATTCCGGGTTGTGGAACATGTAGTTTTTGCCGTCTTTTTCTTTGACGGCCAGCGTATCGTTTGCGCCATAAAAGGCGATGAGCACGTCGGGATTATGTCGCCGCAGCAGCTCTTCGGTGCGGGCCGACCAGTCGTACGGATGCAGCCCCGACAGACCGGTGGAGATCTTGTAGTCCCTCTCGACGAATACGTCGGGGCGGCTGGCAAATTCCTCGGCCAGCGCCTTGCCGAAAAATCCGCCCATCATAGAGTCGCCGACCATGACGATGCGAATCGGCCCTTCAACCTTCGTCCGGGCCGGATTCTTGAGATCGCCAGAGGCACACTGCGTAAGCGAGGCAAGCAGCACAAGGATCATGCCGGTCACTATGCTTTTCGCAGGCAGAATTCGAGTAAGAGAGCGACGTTTCATACGATGAACCTCTGATGCTCTCTTCGCTTGCTCTGTCAAGTACTCGATGGCCGGTGCATATCCTTTTTGGTTTGACGACCCTTCAATCCGGGCAGAGCATGAAGCATGCTTGATCTCGAAGATGCGATCCGAGAAACCGTGCAAATACTGGACACGGCTCCCGTTGAATTCGCCTATCTTTTCGGCAGTATGGCGTCGGGGGAACAGAACAGGTTTTCTGATGTCGATCTGGCCGTGCATCGGGAAGAAGGAGCCGACGTCATCCAGCAGACCATGGATCTGTATGATCGTATCGGTAAAGTATTTGAACCGGTGAAGCTCGACCTTATCATTCTGAACTCCGCTCCGATCAGCTTGAGCGGACGCATTCTGACGAAATCACGCCTTATTTATGATCGAGCACCTTTTCGCCGTCACATTTACGAATCCCTGACATTGCGTATGTTCTGGGACTTCCGTATCAAAGAAGATGCCTTCTTCAAAGCAAGGTTTGCTCATGGTTGATCGAGCGCTGATCTACCGAAAGCTCGCGGCGCTGGAGGAATACCTTCTTTCGGTTTTGGTATCTTCTCGGCCTCGCGCCACTTCCGCCCATGATAAAAAATTAGTTTAATATAGTCTGCCGCTGGAAGGTAAGAAATTACCGCACCTACAGTGTATCTAAATTTTTTCCCATCCACTAACCGCATTACTTTTTCTCGGTCTCTCGTTCTTGGGTAATACTTCTTTGCTTCAATAACGATCAGATTCCCTTGATTTCCGCTTACCCGCTTGTGAACAAGGATGTCGGGGCGAATGCGATCATTCCTGGAAAGCTCCTTTTCATCCTCAAGGTATTTGTCATATTCAATGTCTACGCTGCCGAATTGGATATCCCTGCTGTTTAGTTCTTTTTCAATATGCTGGGCAAGCTTATGATTGATGCATTCTTCTTTCAACGAGTTTTTAATTAGTAGAGCATCTTCCTTGATCAATTGTTTCAAGGCATCAACAATGCATTGCTTTAATGTTTCTGGTGTAATGGCTCTAAGATCGGTCATTGCAAGATCAAGTCACGAAAAATTAAGAGCATATGTCCCGTTAGAACATTGTAGTCGGTTTTCAATTGGGAAAGCCCTTTGGAATAGAAGGACTGTTGCTCAATCGTCATGTCTTGGAAGTTGTTCGCCAGAAAAAACAGTAAGAAGGCTTTACTCCTGTGCTCGCTTAAAATCTCCATGTCTTTGATTACTTTGGTGTCTTTAAAGTGGCTTTCCGTAAAGCCCCAGCCGATCTTAATTTCGATAATAGCCTCCACATCTTCATACGAAGTTGCCGTCGACTCCGATTTTAGGATCATTATATCATGGCGCTTCCCATTGAATCCCCATTCCATCCGTAAGCGATTGCTTCTAAGGTTTACGAACGGTGGAATTGCATCGTTTCGATCGATCACAATATACCCATCGACGTGTTGCATTAGCGCATTGAAGACTCTAACTTGTGCCTCTATCTCGGCAGAGGTGTAATCGTAAGGATTGACCTCGAAATCCCGGCGAAGGTCTTCCGATATTTTATGGATTAGTTCTTTCATCTTGATTGAGGTGCCCCTTCTGCGGATAGTACGATTTCTATAACTTTGTATTCCGGTATTGGGTCATACTCGATCTCGCCGATTGCTCCCTCTATAGTATAGAAATCCACTTTATTGTATTTGAGAGCCTCTTCTTTTGATGTTGTCATCTCTATCCAGTAGTTTGAGAATCTATCACAACCCGGACCGCTACAGTTGTTGAATACTTTGTTGGATACATGGAACCGGAGAACTTGATTTTCCGTGATTTTCCAACATCTTTCGCAATTTGAAAGCTCAGCGTCAAGTCTTGCGCCAAGATGAAATGCCTGGTCCCAGTTGAGAGGATTCTTGCGCAGAAAGTCTCGCATTGTTGCATCGTTCCGGGTTTTTAGCTTTTGCCCCTCCGGTGTAATTTTCTTCTCATTCTTTATGCTGTATAGCTGGGCATAGTGTATTCGAATGCGCTGACCAGTTAACCTTCGCTGCAAATCTGCGAGATAGCGTTTTGCGTTCCCCTTTTTCTCCTGGCACTGTAATGTTGAGTCCCTAGGCGCGCAGTGGTACTGGCTAAGGTCCGGAGTCAAATGAAGCAATGAAGTTTTGAATTCTTCATATTCTTTCAGTTTGCTCGATGCCTCATTTTGGATTGTTTCATTGCCGGCGAAGGCGAAGGCGTATTCCCATCTTTTATTCTTGAAAATTGCGGTGCAGCGAAGACTTGTCCTGTACGAGGATAGTACCTCTTGCAGGAAGGCGGGACAGTCATCCCAAGTCCCGATTCGAAAAAAGTAGCCATTGATGGTTACAAAAGAGCCTTTCGAGTCTTCTACAACAGTCCACTTGCATTCTTTGCAAAGCTCAGGTACTGCCCCTTGTACGGAGCCTTCTTTATCCTTGATGAGGGTGAATGAACTGCCGCCGATAATATGGAAGGTGTCGAAGTAGGGCGCTAGCGACGGATAGTCATCGATTACTGCAGCGCCTCTGTAGTGAATAGGACTGGAACTGCATCCGGTAACAAATACTGTCATGAGGGCGATCAATACGACGGCACAAAACTTTAGCACAACCGCATCGACCGCACTTGAACTGAGGATGATCTTTCCGAGTGCGTTTTTTAAGGTGGAAATTGTACGCATTATGGATGCTCTTTAAGTTATGACGTTCTGGTATAGTGTTGGTACTGCGAAATTCAAAGCAACTATTTTTTCCACAGTTATTTGGCTTTGCTACCTTTGGAAGTGAACCATTCCCTGGATTAATACAATGATGCACCATCATGAGATGTCTGGCGTTTTAAACCGTACCGTAGAACTCTTTCTTAAAGCCACCCTCTACGGCTCCTCTCTTCTCCCTTCATTGATATTGACGATGGCGATGCGCGCCTGTTCGGCCACGTAAGATTCTTTATCCGTCGTAGCGATTTGCTGTAGAACGAAAAGGGCCGGTCGACCGTCTGAGCCGAGGCGGCCGAGAACAGTTATAAGCGGCAGGCGAAAGCGCGTATCTCGAACGGTGCGACTGCGACTCAGGTATTCGACCATATACGGAACGGCCTTCGAGCCGAGACGGTGCAGGGCGGTCTTTGCCGCATCTTTGACGGGATTCGAGAAATCCCCGGCTGCTTCAATCAACGCTCGAATCGAGGCGGCATCGGTCGTTCCGATGTTGCCGAGGATGGTGGCGCAATGGGCGCGTATCTCATCCGATCGACTCATGCCTTTAATCTGCAGATACTTGAGGGCGGTCTGTTCGGCCTTCTTTGCATGCGGCCCCATCTGACTCAGATATGCAGATGCCGTTACTTTATCATCCCAGTCGCCGTCATGCATCTTCGCGATCAGCGAATCGACGTCGGGCAGCCAGGCGCACGGAACGGCATGACGCAGAAGAAAAGAGGTCATCTCTTTTCGTGTATAACCATTTTCAGGATCGGGCAGCGGAGCGCGACAGAGCGGAATCACGACGGCCTCTCTTGACTCGGCGGCAGCGGCAATAAGCGCATTGCGTTTGCTTGCGTCTTTTTCTTCGTTTATAAGATTCTCGTAACGAACGGCAAGCTCATGATAGGCCCGGCGATCCGTGTCGCGATCCTCGGGCTGATGAGCATAGAAAAGCGTAAGAGCTCTTAATATAGAGCGTCGATCGGCGTCGGTGGCAACCATGCTTTCGTTCATGAGCATGACGATCGTGGAGCGGTAGAATCCGGCTCGCTGCGGCGTTTTTGCGTATGTCTCGGCATGGTCGTCAAGGAAGCGCGCCGTCGGACCTGCTTTCTCGGCTCGGTCGAACTTCATCGCATCAAGAACGGCCTTGAAGACGACGGCAGGAGCAAAGGCAATCGGTCGGCCGATCTCCTGGCGTTCGGCCATTGCAAGGATGGTTCGCGCACGGGTAAGAGCAGGCGCCGTTTCGCGCTTGATGTTGATGAGGCTTTGAATGTAACTCTGAGCCGATCCTTCTTTTGCACGCCTCAGGACGTCGAGGCCGGTTTTCCATTCGTGCGGTTCAATGGCATCGTTTGATTCGGCGAAATACGAAAGAATATAAGACGTGCGTGAATCGGCCGAAGGATGCTCTATGCCGTTAACCGTCGATATAAGAAATTCCGTGTATCTTTCCGGAAAGATCTTATACCTCTGAAATGTGCGCATGATATCGTAGTGAATGCGTCCGCATTCTTCGTTGAACGGAACGCGCACGGCTGCGGCGACGGCGGCATCGAGGTTCTGCTGGCCGTTCAGATTCTCGAAACGCTCCCGGACCGGACGATGCACGCTGTCACATTTGCGAGCCGTCACGTCTCCGGGATTCGTTACGACAAGCGTGTCGATGTGGATGTTTGTATTGTTGCTATTCGTGATCGTCGTGTTATGGCTGTTGATCGAATTAAAAGAATTCACCGTGTTGTTCTTGCCGGGTTCCGTGCTGAGGGAGGCGTCACAGCTGAAGGCCGAGAGAACCTCTCCGGTGACGACGTCAAAGAATCGTCCTCGCAAAACCCCGCTTTCTTCGCGGCCGGTCAGAAGCAGATCGACGGGCATGAGCGATCCGATCTTCAAGGCCTGTTCGCCGTCGGTGAGGCCGCTGGATGAAAGCTGCTGCTCGGCAAGGATGCGCTGCAGCTGCGTGCGTTCTACCAGTCGAAACCGGGGATTGCCCGCAAGGGCGCTGATCATGCGATCCGACGTTGCATCGTCACCTGTAACGGCGAGGCGCAATACCTTCGGACTTGCCGGAAAACTGCGTATCATGCAGCTCTGCAAATCGGCCGGCGATGCCGACGTATCGACGCCGGTCGGTGACGTGCTCTTGCATCCGCCTTGCAGCAGAGATGCGAGCAAGAGGACGGGAATCGAGAGGCGCAGAAGAATCGGATAGCCTGAAATCGTAAGAAGGCGCATAGTCATAGAACAGATTCACCCTGGTATTTTTCCTGTATCGTGCGCCTCTTCATCTGTCAATCCGCACGTCGTTTCGCATTTGACCGCCTGCCCTGATCGAGAAAACCGGAGGGCATGGCCGTTCTGACCGATACGCTGCGCCTGACAGAGACCTTTCTGTCCCTTCAGGGAGAGGGAGAGCATGCCGGTCTGCTCTGTTATTTCATCAGAACGGCCGGATGCGATCTTCGCTGCCGTTGGTGCGATACGGACTATTCATGGACGGGCGGCGTGAAGCATTCGCTCGACGATATCGTCGCCGGCATCCCCGAAGGCGTGACGCTTGTGCAGATCACGGGCGGTGAGCCGCTCTTGCAGAAAGAGGCCGTGATCGAGCTGATCAAACGCCTGTCCGCAGAGTATGCTGTGCTGCTTGAGACGGGAGGACATCGCTCGATTGAAGGCCTGCCGCCGGCAACGCATATCGTGCTTGATATCAAACTGCCCGGATCAAACGAAGCGCATCATAACTTTGCCGATAACCTGCCCTTCTTGAAAAGCAGCGACGAGATTAAGTTCGTCATCGCTGATCGACGGGATTATGAAGCGGCCCGCAGCTGGATCAACGAACACCGGTTGCATCAACTCTGCAAGCTGCTTGTCTCGCCCGTATTCGGCGAGATTGCTCCGTCTGATCTTGCGCAGTGGGTCATTGAAGATCGTCTGCCCGTGCGCATGCAGCTTCAGCAGCACAAGCTGATCTGGGATCCGAACCGTCGCGGCGTATAACCCTGAAGTGAGATAATAGCAGAACCAATACGGAATAAATACTGGATTAATATAGAATCAACATGGAAATCATCAAAAGCTTTCGATTTGAAGCGGCACATTATCTGCCGAAACTGCCCGAGACGCATAAATGCCGTCGCATGCACGGGCATTCGTTCAAGTTCGACGTGCACGTCGAAGGGCCGCTTGATCCCGAGCTCGGATGGGTGATGGATTTCGGCGACATCAGCCGTCTTGTGAAGCCGCTTGTCGAAGAGCTCGATCATTATCTTCTGAATGAGATCTCCGGGCTTGAGAATCCGACGTCAGAGGTCATCGCCGTCTGGATCTGGAATCGACTGAAGCCAGGACTGCCCGGGCTATCACGCATCGTCGTATATGAAACGTGCACGGCCCGGTGTGAGTACAGGGGTTAGTACCCGGGAATCGGCAGGTCTGCGATACTGACCGAGAGCAGCCCGCGCGACTTTTTATCGAAAGAAGGCAGATAAACCCGTCCGGCATGAGGTACGGCGACCGATATGTCGCGTATCTTGCTTCCGTCGTGCATGAGATAGTACAGAGGGCGTTCCGCTTTTTCATCGAGAACGAGTATGCCTGTGTCAGCGGAAACGGGCAGGATAGATTGGGGAATCGCGAGCAGCACCGGCTTCAGACCGGGATGGCGATGTACGAAATTGATCAGAGCGGATCTTCTCTTGAGGATGCCCACCCAGATACGTCCCTGTTCATCGCGATCAAGCCCGTCTGCAAGCCCCGGAAGATCGGCAAAAAGCACCTGCGATGTGCCGGCCTCCTGCCCGTCGATAAAAGCCCGGATCAATCTGAACTTTGTCGTTTCACTGAAGATAACGGATTCTTCAGGCCCATTCATGGCCTGCTCAACAAGGATTCCGTCAACGAAGGTGAAGCCCGTAAGTATAAGCGAGATGGTCTCTTTTTTTCGATCGAGCATCCACAACCGACCGTGAGGAAAGAGCCCGATCGCTTCGGGAACGGCGCCTGATCCCATCGCAGCATCGGGACGTTCAAAGGGCTCAGTGATGTACACCCGCAGCCCGTCAGCAGACACGGCCATATCGTTACACAGCGCAAAGGGGCGAGAGTTCGTTTGATTGAGGGCATCAAGAGCCATCTGCGGGCGTTCGGTCGGGCTGTAGACGTGCTCCAGAGGTTCGCTACTCACAATCGGTAATCGTGTAACCAGCGGGCGGATGCTACCATCCTCTGTCTGCACCTCGTAAAGACCCACTGGCTGATCCTCTGTATAACTCTCTCCGCCCAGGCGGGATGCACAGACCAGGATGGAGTCTTTCTGCGCGCTGGCAAAACGCATACCCGCAGGATTAACCGGTGGTCGGACCCACTGCTCAGCGGTGCCTGCATTCAGGTCTATCTTCCAGATCCATCCGTCCATAGCGGAGGCATAGGCATTCTGCGCATCGTCGAAGATGACGTCATCATGCCCGGGAAGATCCGTCGCTACGGCCGTCAGGCCCTTATAGAAAGGATCTGCGGTGGCCTTTACGGTTTCGATGGAGTCGGGCGTTTCGCCCAGCTCAAAGGCGGGGCCGATCTTGATTTTGTCGGAGTTGCAATTCAACGCGAACGTCAACACGATGATAGGCGTGATTCTGGTGTACTTCATGCTTGCTCTTCTTCGTTAAAGATACAGTCCTTTCTTTGAATAATCTGAACTACCTTTGCACAAGTTGAATTATGTTTCGATCCCGATCCGTCACGACGGCCATACCGTTTTCCGGTCGCCGGATGATCTGCCCGCCAGCAGTTTCAATCGCCGTCACTGTCTGCATCAGGTCATGAACAAGAAATCCGGTAGCAATGATTCCGCGATCTGCCAGGCCGGGAGGGCCTTGATTTGCCGGTTTGTTATAAGTGAAAAGCTCAAACGTGGGCCCTCCATTGCGGTAGCCTGGAAGCGCTATGTGCCGACCTTTTACCGTAACGCCTTTTATGCCGACCATCTGTTCAATGAACAGGCCTTTATAGTCTCTTTTCATGCCTGTTGGCCTTGCATGAATCGTCTTCCGATAGAACTCTGCCGTTTCTTTCCAGTCCTCTGAAATGATATTCACATGAATGAAGCGCACTTTCGATCTTTGCGGATCTGACCGGCGACGTTTAATCTGCCACACCGATTTCAGGGCTCTGTAAAACGTGTAAGGATTAAAGGGAGCCGGTAATGGAATATGAACCTCGATTGTATTTCCTTCGGGATCTTTTGTATAAACGCTCAGAGATTTTTCTATGCGATCGAAGGTACTGCTGATCGTTCCGCCTGCTTCAACGGCCTTTTGAACAAGGCCGGGAACATCATTCGTCTCAAAGCACAGATGAGCATAGCCCCGGTCGTTCACTTCAAGCGGCCCGCAGAGTGGAGATGTGGAGCAGGGAATGATACGCAGGGTCGGACCCTGTCTGTACCCGGGTAAACGCAATACGATAGCGCTTGATTCACCGGGCAATTCAAATCCACCGTCAGCCGGGATAATTTCGCACCCCAGAGCTTCTATATAAAAGCTCGCAAGCGCAGCCGGGTGAACGGCTGCAATCGTAACATTCTGAAAAATATGCTGATCGTCCGTTCGCGCATAATATTCCCTGCGAGCAGAAACGACCCCCCATACGATGAAGAGAGCCAGCAGGCCGATGACTGTAATCATAACACCTCGATCACATGAAGAGTATGACTTTTTAGAGCCGAAGGCTTGAACGATTCCGGTATACCGAAGAGATTCGATCAATTTTCTGTTTCACAGAAGCGAACATCGACGCCGCTATTCTGCCCGAAGAAGAAGGAGGGAACAAAGCCGAAGTTCTCTTTGAAGGTGCGTGTAAAATGAGCGGAGTCTGCAAATCCCGCGGAATGAGCTGCATCGGTGAGGTTCCAGCCTTCTTTCAGATGTCGACTGGCTTCAAGCAAGCGCACCCAGAGAAGATAGCGGCGTAACGGAATGCCGAGGTTCTGTTTGAAAAGTCGGATGAGTCTGTCTTCAGAAATAGAAAAGTCCTTTCCGATCTCTTTCATGCGAATACTGTCGGGAAGTTCCTTGCGTATGCGTTCCGCTATTCTTCGAATGCGTTCATCGATGACCGTGGATCGTTCTCTGAACGGATGTGCCGCCTGGAGCATATCGATGTGAAGCGTCCACGCATCCTGTTCATCAAGCGCACCTTCGGAGAGAAGTTCCAGTTGATCAAGAAGCGGTAGAAAAGCGTCTTCGGGCAGTCGCCGAATCTTTCCATACTCACCGGTACGGGCGATGGAGGCGTATTCATAGGTCTCGGGATCGATGACGAGAGCGACCATTCGCGATCCAGGGTTGATCGTACGATGAAACGTATTGGGACCAAGAAGCGCTACTCTGTATTCTTCAAGACCTGCTGCTGTTTCGATAGGGATCGGACCATCAAGACCGATGGCAAGCGTCGCTGCATAGTGTTCGTGAAGTTCGGTGACCATCGCATCTGTAGCGAAGAGAGCCCGACTTGTCCAGACATAAAGAATACCACCTGGCGTCTGCATACGATAAATGGACGATCCTTTTTCTCTGGCAGCAGATCAATCTAAAATCATCAGAGCGAAAGGGTTGCTTGAATTTGGAAATCGCTTGACCTGATCTACCCGTAACGAACACTTTTGCGATGATGTCGCGTAGCTTAGCTTTCTTGATTCTCTTTCTCACTTCTGTCTTCTTTATTCAATGCTCCGATAAGCCAGCCGAACCGGCCGTTCCTGTGCTGGAATACGAACGGGGACTTTATAAGTCGGGCGCACCTCTTACGATTGAAGATTACTTTCGCCTGCTTCCTTACAAGGCGATCGCTTCGGCCGATAGCGTGAAGGAGCGCGAGGCCATCCTGAGCAGCCAGAAGGTACAGCGCAAGGCCACAGGCCCCTGCGCGAACGAGCTCGAGCAGGTTGATACGACGATCGCCTATCTGCGATATACCTGTCGCGGCGATAAGAAGACCGATCTTGTCGAGATTGCCGCCTGGAAGCGCGGTTCAGCACCCGATCTGATCGGTGTGAACGAATCGATCATAGGGACGGGCATGTCGTCTACGGTGAAGTTCTACGAATTCCGTGACGGCAACTGGACTGAGATCACGGCATCCGTTTTTCCTGCGTTAAGCGCCGCGGATTTCGGAGGCGAAGGCACGACATCGATTCCGCTGTATGTACAGTTCTCGCAGTTTGATCGTAACATCGTTGTAAAGCCGACGATGCCTCTGCCCGCAGGCAGTGAGAAGATTATGGGCGCCCGTCGCACGCTGAAGTGGAGCGACGGACGCTTTGTGAAAGAGTGAGCCGGTTCTGGCAGCGGCTCTTAACCACGAATGCGACGCACGTTGTCGTTCATGCGATGTCGAATATAGTGGCTGAAAAGCCACTTCTTGAGCGTCGATAGAGCCTGGCTGTGCTCGGCATAGAAAGAATCGGGATCGTTATACAGGCCGAAGTCGCGTGCGATGCCGTCGGCCTGTATGTAGGTATGGTTGCCGTCAAAGTCCACGATCGGATTCATGATGTCGCCTGTGCAAGCTCCAAAGCCACAGTAGGAACCGGAGCCTGCGTTTTGTCTGCTTCTCGCCTGAAGCGCTTTCAGATACGGACGGTCGAGGATCACGCCTTCAAGAAAGAACCATTCATCCTCAAGTTGCACCTCCACCCAGCTATGCACGATCTCTTTCGGAGCCATCCTGTACCAGATTCCAGTAATCGCTCCTTTCTGAAGCTCTTTGTGAATCGTGAATCCGTGAAAGCGACAGCGTAACCCGACGGCGCGAAAGAGAGCCATAAGCAGAGTCGCCTTTGTGTTGCACTGACCGATGCCATCCGACAGTACCTCTGATGCGGGGATCTCGTCGGCGCGATTATAACCGAAGAGGATCTCGTCGCGAACAAACTCGTAAACAGAACGGATGCGCTCGCGTTCGGGAAGAGACTGCCAGCGTCGCTCTTTGACCAATCGCTGAATGGTCGGAGCGTCGTAATCAAGCAGTGTCGTCTTTTGAAGAAGGCCGTCGGCCTTTGATGCAGAGATTGTTTTCATGCTTCACAGAAGCATCTCGCAGATGAGCGGACTTGAATGAACTGGCTATATGCCTCTTAAAGCGGCTGCTATCTCACGGGCCGTCAGTCCGAAGGCCTGCCGGACGCTGCGGCTCAGATGGGCGCTGTCGGCGAATCCGGCATCGAGAGCGGCCGTTGTGATGTCGGCTCCCGTTTTTATATGTGCGAAGAAGATCATCAGCCTGTTCCAGAGCAGCATGCGGCGGTAAGGCATCCCGGTTTCTTCTTTAAATAGATGCAAGAAGCGGCCAGTGGATAGCCCGACGGCGCCGGCTGCATCGTCTGCCGACAGAACGGGCTGCCCGTGCAGGCGATGCAGTGTCTGTTCTATGCGCCCGTCGATCGTAGCATGTGGGATTGCACACGTGAGGTCCTGTAATTCTTCCATTAACAGGGGTATATTGCCTGCCTCCGCTGCCTCCCTGATGGCCCTGATAGCATCCTCGCGTTGCGACGTGATGGGTTCGTTCTGCAGGCAGCGTCCGAGCTCTGAAAGCGGATGAACAAGAAGCGTCAGTGCCCGGCTGCATTGCAGATCGTGCTCGACGCCGGGCAGGATGACGGCGCTTTTCGCAGTCGTCGTCCCGGCCTGCGTGCGCAGGCTCAGCGTCTCATCGCCATGCAAAGCCAGGGACCACTGTACGGCAAAGTGACGGTGCGGCGTATTCTGTGCCAGAGGGCCGATGTAGATCGCACGGTCTTTCTCGATATGAAGCCGGGCCATGTCGTCCTTTTCGGCGAAGCGTTCGGACCGTCAAGGCTTGACAGCGGCGCTTCGTGTCGCTATCATCGATGCAAAGAGGTGTTTATGCAGCAGGTGGAATCACCGGTCATGCAGGGAATCGAGGCCAGATCATTCGATCTGCGTGCGATGGCCGAAGCAATCGTTCCGATAGCGGAGGGTGACGCATCCTTGCAGAACGAGATCGTCGCAAACTTCAAGCAGATATACGCGGATCTCGATGCCGTATCTCAGAAGAAGATCCTGCTCTTTTTCAAGGCTCTGCGAGTTCTGTCATTCTTGCGCAGCTTTCGTGATTGGCGTGGTATGAACGCCGGTGAGCGCCATCGCTTCTTCGCGTCGATCGAATCCTTCCCGGTCGGATTAATCCGCGCCGGTTTTTTCGGACTGCGCTCGCTGATTCTGCTTTCGTATTATTCGACACAAACGGCATGGCAGCGTATCGGCTATGAAGGGCCGCTCGTGAATCGTTCCATCTATTCCGGTCATGCCGATCACACACGTCAAGCAGATCGCACCGACCACACAGGTCATGCAAAAGCGGGGGGACTATGACTGCTCGCTACGACGTCGTCATCATCGGATCAGGTGCAGGCGGAGGCACCGTGCTCGAATATCTCAGCCGCTTTAACGACCGCGGGCTCAAGGTTCTTCTTCTTGAAAGAGGTCCGTACTGGCCGAAAGAAAGCTTCACGCAGCGCGAGATTGAGATGTCAAAGATCTATTTTAATCGCGGCGCCGTTCTCTCAGCAAATCGCTCGATCGGCCTTACCGCTGCCCGCGCCATCGGTGGCAGCACGGCCGTCTATACGGGCGTGTCGTTTCGTCCGCCGGCCGATGTGCTCGCTACGTGGCGCAACGCGTTCGGCCTGAGCTTTTTGACCGACGACTATGCGGCCGGTGTGCTCGACGAGATAGAAGAGCAGATCGGAGTGCACGAGCTGCCTCTGTCGATGGATAACGATAACAACCGTCTTTTCAAAGAGGGCTGTGATCGACTGGGGATTCCAACGAAGCGATTGCGTATCAACACGCGTCATTGCGGCGAACAGGGCTTCTGCAATCTTGGCTGCACCCGCGGAGCCAAGCAGGGCACGCTTGAGCTGCAGATACCTCTTGCGATGCAGCGCGGCGCCGAGGTCGTCTGGAATGCCTTTGTACAGGAAATCGTACCCGGAGATATGGCCACGATCAAGTTGCGCATTGATCCGGCGGCATCGTATACAAGGCCGAACGTCTGGAGCGAAGGCGAGCATTCCATTGAGGCAAAGACCGTCGTCGTCGCAGGCGGAACTCTGCATACGCCGGCCTTGCTTGCACGCTCGAAGCAGTTGAAGTTGAATCGTTCGCTGCTCGGTCGCTATGTGACGCTGCATCCGGCATGCAATATCAACGGCATCTATAAGGAGCCGATGAAGAATTACAGAGGCTTCCCGAAGACCTACTATGTCGACGCCTATTCAGACTCCGACCATTACTTCCTCGAAACGTCGTTCTATTATCCCGGCGTAACGGCGAAGAATAACCCAGGCTTCGGTTCGGACCATCTTGCGCTGATGGACGACTATCGTAAGATGATGTCCATCCTCATTCTCGCCCATGACGAGGCCGAAGCGCATAACCGTATCGCGCTTAACGAGAAGACGGGCGAACCGATACTGGATTATACGGTTTCAGAGGCGGTGAAGACGGCGTTGATTCAGGCGTTGCGACGCTCCGCCGAGATCTTCTTCGCCGCCGGCTGCGAGAAGGTCGCCCTTCCCGGTAGCAGCAGGCCGGTGCTGACGGCATCCGACATAAAGGATCTTTCGACGCTCGTCGATCTGCCCTATCTCGATTTGCAGAGAGCGCCACTTTCAAGCGCTCATCCCCAGGGTGGAGCGAGGATGACTGCCGAGGGTGCCACAGGCATCACCAGTTCAGCCGGCCATCTTTTCGAACATCGAAATATCTTCATCGCCGACGCCTCGCTTTTTCCCACTTCGGTGAAGGTGAACCCCTATGAAACGGTGATGCTTCTTGCGCGATACGTGGCGGAGCGCGTCGTCGCGCATCAGGGCATATGAGGCTTACCGGACATGTGTAGCCGGACTCTGAGCGACAAGGCGGGTGAAAAAGGCCTGTCGCTCATCGGTGCTTCTGAAACTGAGAATGGTATCGCCGTTCTTGCCCTTTATTTTGATTGAAGGAACGGAAGCCCCAGCGATGAACAGCACGCCCGCTTCGAGCATTTTCAGTTCGTCTTGAGGAATAACGAGCGTCCAATGGCCTTTTTTCTCCTCGATCATTTTTCCAAGTCGTGTTACTTCAGATGCGTCAATGTTGGCTTCGAATATGAGTCGCCCGGCGTCATCGATACTCCAGAACGAACGGACTCCGAGAAACCGCTGCGTAAATGATTGCTGGGAAAAAGTAAAGGTTCCTGTGACTGTAACGCCTTCGGCGGTTGCGTCTGACGTCAGCCCGCGCGCTAATAGGTGTCGATCCGGGACGTGGACAAAGATAGTATTGCCCTTAACTGCCAGAGTCGAGATAACGATGCCATATATGGCTGTGAGTAAAGTGATCGTGAAGCCGATGAGACCGGCCATATAAACGGAAGGATGCCTGTCTTTTTCGATCATTAGCTGTGTTGAAAGATCAACTTCTGTGATTGGTGTTCTTTTGGAGTGCTCCCTTTTTACTTCATATGGTAGGCTTTCTATGACACCCGATATCTGGGCCCTGGCGGGTAGAGAGTCGAGTTCTTTCGCTTCTACGCTTACATAAACGGCCTTTCCGCTGTCTGGATTCACAAGCGGAACATACGTCCCGTCAATTCGGAACATCTTTCCAGTTGAGATGTCTTTGACGCCTATCTGAAGAGTCAGATCTTTTCGGAATTCGCCACTTAATGTTATCCACTCAGGAGCCTTTCTGTCCAGGACTGCATCGATGGTCACTGTTTGAGGGGACATTGGTGCCTTGAGCGTATCGATGAAGAAAGGAAAGCCAATCAAAGAGAGTATGGTACCAATCATCAGCAAGAGCCAGTTTACCGGCACAGAGGCGACAAGATGGTGGTTTGCCTCTTCGTTCCAGGCGGCAATATGGCTGAGTATCTTGTAAAACATTGAATCAATGATGAAAGCTCGCTGTTGGCGTCAAAACAATATTGAAAGGTAAATGTTCTCCGTCGTCTCAGGATCAGTATTCCGTCATCGGGCGAGACAGAGATGTCTGGCCGGTATCGTCTACTGAGAGTCAGACCAGACCGGGCTTAGCAGGCGGAATTCTTCTTCCCCGATGTACGACGGAAGCTTTTCTGTCCGCATGGCTGCCGTAGTTCTGCTGTCCGGAGGGCTTGACTCCGTAACGACGCTCTTTGTGGCGAAGGCCGAGGGGCACGAAATCTACTGCATTTCGTTCGACTACGGGCAGCGGCATCGCTTTGAGCTTCAATGTGCGACCGAGCAGGCCCGCCGAGCCGGCGCCCTCGAACATCATACGGTGAAGATTGATCCGGTACTCTTTCAGGATCGTTCCTCGCATTCGGCGACGGCGTTAATCGCCGGCGGTGCGGCCGTTCCCGAGAACCGCTCTGAGCTGCTAACGGGCGCCGCCGAAAAGCAGATTCCCGTTACTTACGTGCCGGCCCGTAATCTGCTCTTTCTGGCGTATGCGCTTTCGTTCGCTGAGTCACGCTCCGCAGGCTATCTGTATATCGGCGCCAACGCCCTCGATTATTCGGGTTATCCGGATTGCCGCCCGGCCTTTCTTCAATCCTTTGAGACGACGGCAAACCTCGGTACGAAGGCCGGTATTGAAGGGCAGGGCTTCAGTCTGAAGGCTCCACTTGTGGATGATACGAAGGCTGACATCATCCGAAGGGGCCTGAAGCTCGGAGTGGACTATTCCATGACGTCGAGTTGCTATCAGCCGTCCGATAAGGGGCGGCCCTGCGGTCGATGCGATAGTTGTCTGCTGCGAGAGAAGGGCTTCGCAGAAGTTGGTGTTGAAGATCCGCTTCTCTTGAAAGACCTCGCCTGATGATCCGTGCTTTTTCGATACGGGATTGTCTGTCTCGATAATGCGAATTCGAGAAAATTTTTCTATCAGTTCGACTCTTTTGCTACCCTCCGTTTGTATGCACGAACAGACTCGAATTGATCGGGAGCCATACTACCGCACGCGTTCCACGTTGCTCATTCCGGAATCTTACTTCAGGCGATACTTCTGGCGAAGTCCTTACATTAAGGTAGGTCATCTGGCGCTTGGGGCTTACCTGTCCGTGCTTATGAATGATCCACGCCTGGAATACAAGCTCAGTTTTCTTGAGAGGACAGGAAGATGGAAGAAGCAGTATCAGGACGAAGGGCAGGAGCTGTGTCGGGTGAACTTTTACCCGGATGATCGGGACTGGGGGCGGTTGTCGGCGATTGCGAACGCTACCGGTTATTCTCGTTGCTATATATTTGTCTATCTGATGCTCATCGCAATGGGGGTGATCTCTCTGGAAGATGGAGGAACTCCACCACCCTGGCTAAAGGGCCACTGGAATCCCGAAGTTTTTTGCTCGATTATTGTCGATGCAGTTACCAGAAAACTCACAAGAATCCTGCAAACATAGCTTTCGACCGCCCCGGCACAACCTCGAACCTCAAATTAGCTTCTGCAGATGATGCTGACGGTGAAGGCCGCGGCGAAACCAGCGATCCCGCCCCGAGGACTTCAATGCCTCGATCTCATCGGTCGTAAGCCCGGCGACATATTCGTCGATAGCATCGGTGATGGACCGAACCAGGTTAACCCCTTCCGCGAGCGGAATGGAAGCGGCCAGCAAGCGGACCGAACTATTCACGGCGTCGATATTCTCAGCATCGGGTACCGGAGCAAAGGAACCGGTCTTTCTGTATGCTTTCAGACGCTCCAGCGTCATCTGATCCCAGAAGGCAAGATGGCAGAGCATCGTTCCCACGGTCCAGCCGCCGTTGAGAGATCGGTTCCACTCCTCTTCGGTGATGCGGTCAAGCAGCGCCTTCATCAGCGTATTCTGTTCTCGGTTTTCTTCGCGATAGTCCACAAAAAGAAGAACGACCCGGTCAGAGCGGACGTCAATAGAGAAACGGTGCGCGGAGGCACGCCTCTCAGAATTATGTATTTCTCTTGACGCGTGAGTGGCAAAAGAGGAAGGACGGAAGAACCCGGATGACCGGGAACCATACACAGGAATGTCCATGATCAAGCGTTTTTCCCTGCTGCTTCTGCTTACAGCGACGCTCTTTTCGAGCTGTCAGCAATCCGCTCCCCGCGACACGGC
Organism: Leptonema illini DSM 21528; assembly: GCF_000243335.1. NCBI lineage: Bacteria > Pseudomonadati > Spirochaetota > Leptospiria > Leptospirales > Leptospiraceae > Leptonema > Leptonema illini. Next base: position 3,986,073 of record NZ_JH597773.1, read on the forward strand.
CGATGTGGCGCGCACCGATGTCGCTCCCGTCCCTAAGACCGTCGCCACCGGCGGCATTCATGACCGTGCCCTCTTACTTGCCGGTATGCCCGTCTCCGATGCCTTTGCGGCACAGCCCGAGATAAAGGCGCTTCTGAACCGGCCTTACTATATGCAGCATCGCATGAAGATGGATGCCTTCTGGAAATCCGTCGAAACGCAGCGCATCAGTCGTATCGTCCCCTGGCGCGAGCAGTACATCGGTTCGAAAGTGAAGAACAGAACCGCCCTCTATCCATTGAGCGGAGGCGATATCCTGAACTTCAGCCTGATCTATCCGCAGGCCGAGCGGTATGTGATGATCGCTATGGAAAAGCCCGGCGACGTTCCTGATCCGCTGGCGCTGACCGACGCTCAGTTTAAAGGCGGTCTGCTTTCCGTGCAGCAGATGCTCGGTAATATCGCGCAAACAGGATACTTCTTCTCGCGTCTCATGAACCAGTACATGAATCCTGAGCAGTATGGGATTCATGGCACCATGCCCACCGTTTCGATCTTCCTCGTTAGACTCGGTCATACCCTTGAATCGGTCGAGAAGACATGCGTTGATGATGCCGGAAAGCTGACGACGAAGACCGACGGAGCGTGCCGCCTGCCCGGATACCGTCTGCGCTTTCGCGACGGGAAAACCGGCATCCATAAAGAACTGATCTATATCTCAGCCCGCATCGAAGACTCTCTTTTCTCACCCGACATCCCCGAAGGGAAGTTCTTTCGCAGCCTTGGCAAGTCGTCGGTTATGATGAAGGCAGCCGTTTATCTGCTTCATTCGCCGAAATACAAACAGGCGGCGCAGTATGTTCTCGATCACGCCGATGTCGTTATCCAGGACGACTCGGGTTTGCCGTATCGCTATTTCGAAGAGAGCGCCTGGAATACAGAGCTCTACGGAGCCTTTGTTGGACCGCCGCATATGTCGGGCATTGAGTTTTATCCGCAGCCTGACCTGGTGAAGGCCTTTCGCGAAAAGGCCGGTCCTCTTCCTTTTGAATTTGGCTACGGGCAGGTCTCTGCCAGTAAAAAATCCGGGATGATCGTGGCGTACAAGAAATGAAAAACAGGCTCTTCCTCTCTCTCTTTACTTTGCTTGCCTCGTGCTTGCTGCTTTTCAGTTGTAGCGTTGCCGATCGACGCGATGCGACGACTGTGGGCGAGGAGCAGTATTCGCCTGCATACGAGAAGTCACGTCCGAAAGGCGATAATCTGAGTCGCGTGAGCGATGGCGATACCCGTGCAGAAGATGAAGAATCCGATGAAGGCACGGAGGACAACGCAGAAGAGAGTACAGAAGAGCCTGCCGCCCGAATGGTCATCTATCGCGGCCACATGCAGATCCAGGTCGTGCATCCAGGAGACACATTACAGAGGTTAACCTCTCTCGCAAAAAGCCAGGGCGGATTTATCGAGCGCACGAACTATGAAGATCAGGGTCGTCGAGTCGTCGTCATTCTTCGCGTACCCGTTGCGAAGTTCTTCGACGTGATGGATGCGCTGCCCGAGCTCGGGATGGTGCTTTCGCGAGCCATTCAGGCGAATGACGTGACGGCCGAATTTGCCGACGTTGAGAACCGCCTGAAATCGGCGCGCATCTTAAAAGAGCGTCTTGAACGACTGCTGAATACCGTTAAGAACGTTGAAGAGAAGGTGAAGATCCTGCGTGAGATCAATCGTCTTGCCACAGAGATCGAAACGCTTTCGGCTCGCAGTAAAGAACTGTCGGATCGCGCCTCCATGTCGACGATCGTCGTGCAGCTTTCCGCTGAGCCGCGCTCCACAAGCAGCCCCGAGCTGCGAAGCCCCTTTCCCGTTGTGCGCAATCTGAATCCGGCACAGCGCAGCATTGAGGATCGTTCGTCGATCAAGGCGCAGAAGCCCGACGGATTCTTCGATAACACCGACGACTTCAAAGACGGAGCGGCGCATCAGTTCTATTCTCCCGACGGTACGGTGCTGCGTTCGGGCGAAGTCGAAAACCGTCCTCTGGGGGATGCCGCATTCTGGAAGAAGGCGATGCAGATCGAATTCCAGAGACGCTCCTATAAAGAGATGCAGAGCGTCGCCCTGACGAACGGCCATCTGTTCGTCTATCGCATCCATGACGGCCTGAATATCTACTACTACGGTGTCGCCTTCCGTATCACCGATAAAAAGATCCAGATCTTCGAGGCCTTCTCGCCGCGAGAAGACGCCTATAAAAAAGACGGCGCTAAGATGACCGAATTCCTCAAAAGCATCGGAGGCCAACCGTGAAATCGAAACTGCTGCCGGGCATGCTGGCCATGCTGCTCATCCTTCCTGCCGCTCTGTCATCCGTTCCGCGAGAGCAGATAACGCTCGGCTTTGCTATCCAGGCCCCCAATCGCGAGACGGCGCTTCGCGAGCTGAAGCGCTGGGCCGAATCCGAAAAGGGATTCCTGTTTGCGTTATCCGATTCCCATATTGCGCTTCGCATTCCGGCAAAAGCTGCGGATCGCGCCGGGGATCATCTCGAAGAGATCGAGAAAAAGGTTCTGTCGCTCGGCATCTTGATGAATCGTTCCGTGCAACGTACCGATCATTCGGGCCGTATCGCCGAGCTTGATGTCGCCATCCGCGTGAAAGAAAAGCATCTCGACGATCTTCAGAAGTTAGCCGGGGATGCCGGACTCAGCCAGACGCTTGCCCTTGAACAGGAGCTGAACAGAGTGCAAACCGAGCTTGAAAAACTGAAAGGCGAACGGCGGCTGCTGATCGAATCGACGCGCCTGATCGATGTGCAGGTTTCTTTTTCTTACACGCCTCCGATGAATCCGGCGGGCGAACCCGGATTCGGCTGGGTGAACGGAGCCGGAGTTTTTGAACTGATGCGAGGGTTTGGAGAATGAAAGCGATCACAATGCTTCCGATCTGGAAGGCCTCTTTTATCTCCGTTGCTCTTCTGCTTGCCGTTCAGTGTCGCAGCTTCGAGACGACGGCGCCGCAGGGCTTTGCTGTCTATGAAGGCCAGGGCCTTTTCTCGAATGAATATAAGGCCATTACCGCCGACGGCGTCCGTTATCGCGTGCGTACGGTGAAGAACGAACCGGAAGGCGACGCCGCTCTCTGGAAGCAGACGCTTGTAAAAGGCCTTGAAAAGAAGGGATTTCGTATCCTGAACTCCAGCTCACTGCAAACGGAACAGGGACGCAGCATGCAGGTCGTGAACAGTCAGCTGTCTGCCGGTGGAGAGGATTATCTGTATCTCACGGCCTTTATCATCGACGGCAAACGGATCATCCTCGTGGAGGCGGGCGGTCCGAAAGAGCTGATGTCGGTGCACGAAAAAGGCCTGCAGAACTCACTTCGAGCGCTCAAGATCCAATGAACGTTATCTTTCTTGATCGAGATGATACGCTGAACGAAGATCCCGGGTATCTGAACGATCCGGTGAAGGTGAAACTGTTACCCGGCGTTGTCGAGGGGCTGCTGCAACTGCATAAAGCGGGTTATCATTTTATCGTGCTGACGAATCAGTCCGGCGTCGGCAGAGGCCTGATCACGCTCGAACAGCTGGAAGCCGTGCATCGCCGGTTGCTGACGAAGCTGGAGGCGCAGGGCGTTCCCATCCTTGATCTGTTTTTCTGTCCGCATATTCCCGACGATCACTGCAACTGTCGCAAGCCTCTGCCCGGCCTGCTGTGGAAGGCGCTACAGGGTTATCCGCATATTGATCTGGAGAAGAGCTGGATCGTCGGGGATCGCTATCGCGACTTGATGCCCGGCCTGCGTCCGCATGCAGACGACTCCGGGCCGGTCGTGAAAGGTATACTCGTCGGTGGTAAAGAGGCGGATGGCAAAGAGGGGGGCGACAGGGAAGCCGGCGGGAAAGACCAGGCCCCGCCACCTGCAAATCTGCGCTATACGGTTGCCGATTTGCAGGAAGCAGCCGACCGCATTCTCGGGTCGAATTCTTAACGGAGTTCGAGGATGATCTCTTCTACGCGAAAGACGCCCGGGCTGCCCACATCGGGTTCGGATTCGATCCGGCCTGAAAGGCGAAGCGTCTGTCCTTTATAGAAATCACGGATCATTCGGTCGAGTTTGCCGACGATCGTGTAGACCTTACCATCGGCTGTCGTCAGCCGGGGGATCTTCTTTCCGTCGATGACGACGACCGAGATGTCGCCGCTCAGCTCCGTGCTCTGTAAGTTGGCCGCCTCCAGTTTCTGTTCGGAGGTCGAGCAACTGAGCAGAGGAAGGGCGCCGATAAAAAGCAGTGCGGAGAGAGTTGCACCGGGCAGGCTTATCAGTTTTTTGCGGCTCATCTTCTTCCTTTGACGCTGATTACGCGAAAAGTTCGTGCAAAAAATTACGACTTCTTCTTCGAATGAGTCTCTCTGCGGATCGCAGAGCGACGATCGTAGAATTGCAAAAGGTCGTGGGCCATCTGCAGATGGGGTACCTCTATCTTCCTCTTGCGTGCCATGCGGATGGGTTCGCCAAGAATAATGTCGATCTCCATCGGTCGGCCGGCCTCGTAGTCAAGCAGCATCGACGTTTTATAAGGGCGCATGCGCTTCGTTCTGTCAAGCATATCGCGCAGCGTGGCGTTTGACAGCTTGATGTTCTCGGCCGCGGCAACCGCCTGGATCTCGCGCATGATGCGCAGCGAAAGGTCGGCTGTCTGCGCATTCGAAACGATGGGATCGGTATCGGCCTGAAGCAGCACCGATAGCGTATTATAGGCCGCATTCCAGAGTAACTTCTCATAGCGGGCCCGACGCAGCTTCGGCACAAACTCGCTCTGAATCCCCGCACTCTGAAACAGCTCTGTAACCTGTAGCGCCAGCGGATTCTGCTCCGCATGCAGAGCGCCTATCTTCACCATGCCGTAGTCGATATGATCGATGCGCTTTGCGCTGATGCGATTGATGCAGGTGAAGGCCAGCCCTCCAAGTATTACGGGTCGCAGAGCGGATCGACGGAAGTGGGCAGCGTAACGCTCTTCCTGATTGATACCGTTCTGTAAAAGAAGAAGAATGCCGTTTTTTTTGAGAACCGGTCTCACAAGGGCAAAGGGATCAAGATCGGGCAGCGCCTTGATCGAAACGATGACGATGTCGGCCGGCTCCATCTGCTGCGAACTGGCGAAGCATTGCACGGGAAGCGTGTAGTTAGCCCAGGGACTGCGCACCTCGAGATACTTCGTCTTCGCCATCGTCGCCGACATATAGGCGACCGGCAGCCCGTAGCGTTGCAGCATCGAACCGTAAAAGGCGCCAACGGCTCCGGCGCCGATGACGGCCACGGACGGAGAATCAGGCAGAAGAGAGCGCATAAGGCATCTTAAAGCGGCTCTTCGTTTCCTGTGAAGAAGAATTCGATGCTGCGATCGGCTGCATTCCATTCCTCTGAAAGAGGGCCGACGATCTCGGGTGGAACGGAGCTCCAGCCGTCGGGCCAGGTGTGCCCTCCGCCATGAATCGTGACGACGTGCAGACGACGACGTGACTGACATCGGTCATAACGTTCTGTCGTTATACTTGTGCGGTCGTCGCGAAGACGGTTCGTATGAATGACCGTATCGGGCGAATCCGCGCAGCCCAGCCCCATTCTGAGACGTCTCGTCGTTTCCTGAAACGGCAGTGCATAGCCGAGGCTTTCGCGAACGACGCGCATCTCGCCTCCGTCATAGGGCACGATCGGATCGGCCGTACCATGAGCGATCAAGACCGAAACAGGCTGCGTGAAGGTGCAGATCTGATCCCTGCGCAGGCCGCCCGAGATAACGGCGGCCGATCTGATGCGGTCCGGCGCTTCGCAGACGAGCTGAAGCGTGAAGAAGGCACCCTCGTCAAAGCCCGTAGCGTAAATCTGTTTCGGATCAATCGGGTAATTTCGGATCAATTCATCGAGCAGAAGCCTGACGAAGAGCACATCCGCACTGCGCCAGCGTCCGTTCAAGGCGACGGGAAAGGCGATAAAGAAACGACGGGCCTCGGCTAACTCCTGAAAGCGGTTGCGACTCAGCCTTACGATCGACTGCGGATCTCCCTCTCGTTCATGAAAGACAAGCACAAGCGGATACAACCGCGGAGTGCCGCGCTCTATATCGGTCGGAACATAGAGCAGAGACTTACGCGCCATGCCCTGCACGCTCGTCTGCTCGGAACGGATACGCTCGGGCGGAAGTCGAGCCTCAGGAGAGAAACAACGAGCAGAGAGCAGTAGCAGGCCTGTGATGAGGGCCTTTCTTATCATGGTTGCCGGGCATCCTTTTTATGTATGGGGCGTTATTCGACGAACAGGGTGCATCCCTTCAAATACTCGCCTTCGGGATGATAGATGCTGATCGGATGATCCGGAGCCTGAGTGAGGAAGTCAACGATTTTCACATCCCGTCCGGCATCGGTGGCGGCGGCGAAGAGGATCTTACGAAAGAGGTCGGTGCTTATGTGCTGAGAGCAGGAGAAGGTGAAAAGCAGTCCGCCCGGTGCGATCTTTTTCATGGCCTGCAGGTTGATGTCTTTGTAGCCGCGCGCCGCCCTGTCGACGGCCGATCGCGTTTTTGCGAAGGCGGGCGGATCAAGAATGATGGCATCGAAGCGGCCGCCTTCGATTTCGCGCAGATAGTCAAAGCAGTCGGCCTTGAGAGTTTCGTGCTTCGCGTCGGCAGCGTTCAGTCGGACGTTCTCTTCGCAGAGTAGAAGAGCGGGGTCTGACAGATCGACCGAAAGGACGGACTTCGCTCCTCCGCGAAGAGCTGCCGCCGAAAAGCCTCCGGTGTAGGCGAAGGCGTTCAGGACGGTGCGGCCCGCGACTCGCTCTTCAACGACCCTGCGATTCTCGCGTTGATCGAGAAAAAAGCCGGTTTTCTGTCCGCCTTCAAGGTCGGCCTTGAAGCGCAGCCCGCGCTCGACGAACTCGACGAGCTTCACGGGCTCGCCGCCGTCAACGTGCCAGGCGTCATCGACGCGAAGAGTATGAATGGTCAGCCGTGCTTTGAGAAAGGATGCGGCGATCTGCAGCAAGTTGCGCGCCCCCTCATGCTGAATCTGCAGAACGGCCGCTCTGTCGTAGATGTCGCAGATCAGCCCCGGAAAGCCATCGGACTCGGAATGAATCAGTCGAAAGCCCGTCGTTTTCTCGGGAAGCAGCGCCCGTCGTAGCAGCAGCGCCTTTTCAAGTCGCTCCGTCCAGTAGGCCTCATCAAAACCCGATGCAGGCAGCGGACCGAAGTGAAAGAGCCGGCAGCGGATCTGATGGGCGGGATCGTAGAACCCCGCTCCGAGAACGGCGCCGTCATGCGACTGCACGGTGACGATGGACCCGGCAGGCACGGCATCGACACGATGGACGCCTCCGCTGAAGATCCAGGGGTGACGGTGCAGAACGGAACGCTCGCGATCCTTCTTTAAAACAAGGGCTGCCATGCTGCCAGTTATCCGGCGGATTGTTTGCAAACAAGCCACATCGCTCCCAAAAACCGGCGGATCGGATTTTCTTGTTGTTGCCGGGCCTGTTCTCGTCGATCCTGTAAACAGTACTATGTCCTGGCTTCGGAACTCATCCCATCGCGAGTCGGCACCGGTTTCGGTCCGCCTCAGTATCATCCCCCTGCTTTCCCTGCTCGCCTTGATGGCCTCCATCGGCTGCGGCGGAAACAGCGGAGGGTTTTCGGAGCCTACGTTTGATGAGCGAACAGAAATGCCGAAGGCAGCCGACGACTCCAATGCGCTGCGTTTTGGAGCCGCCTCTATGGAAAATCCGATCGAGCTGTCGGAGTCCTATTATCCTCTGCTGAAAGAGCTTTCAGAGAAGCTCGGTCGCCCGGTGCGCTTTGTGCCTCTTAAGAATAACGAGGAACTCATGCAGGCCATCATGCGCGGACAGGTCGATCTGGCCAGGCTCGGTCCGCTTGTTTATTTGAATCTGCGCGACCGCACCGATCTTGAGGTGCTTGTACGGCCCGTGAAGAAAGACGGAACGGGAAGCTATGCCGTCATCGCCGTGCGAAATGACACGCCTATGAAAACGCTACAGCAGCTGCGAGGCAAGAGCATCGCGCTTGGCGATCCGAAATCCACGTATTCAAATATCATGCCCCGTAAGATGTTGCGCGATGCCGGCGTCGGCATGGGCGAATTGAGCTCCGTCGGTATGCTCGGCAGTATGGATAACTGCGCACAGAACGTACTGAACGGAGCCTACGTCGCCGGAGCGATGAGCGATTCGATCTACGAAAAATTCAGGACGCGAGCCATAGGGCTGCGCATCCTGGCTCGCTCCGAGGACCTACCGGGTGAACCCATCGTTGCGCGCAGCGCGCTTGGAGCTGCGACCATCGATCAGGTGAGGCGTGCGTTGCTTTCCGTGCGTGACCCCGAGGTTCTGCACGCCATTTCGCCTGGTCAGGAGGCCTATGTGCCGGCGGCGCCAGGAGACTACGATCGCTTCAAGGCCTTCGAATGAGGAAGTATCATGTTGAATAAGATATGGAAGTTTTTTCTCGGGTTGAAGGTTCCTCTCAGCGTGAAGGTGATTATTATGATCGCCTTCCTCGAAGCGGGGGCCGTCATCACGCTCGCCTTCTTTATTATTCTGTATAACTATCAGATTTTGCGCGGCGACGCCGACAGCCGGGCAAAAGAGATCGCCGTCGCTCTGCGCCGCCCCGTTATCGAGGCCATCATCCATAACGACTACATCAAGCTACAGAAGACGATCGAGCTGCTCGGCAAAGAAGAATCGATCCGCTATGCGATCATTCAGGACAAGCACGGACGGGCTCTCGTTCACAGCCATCCGCACTATGTGGGGCTCATTTTTAACGATGCGAATTCTCTGAAAGCATTCTATTCAGAGGGGCCGATCATTCAGGACTATTATGCCTTTGATCGCATTTATACGCGCGACTTCGCCATCCCGCTTGATACGGCGATGGGACGTCTCGGCTTTATACGTATCGGTATGAATTTCGATACGCAGGTGCGCAAGCCGCTTATATTTACCGGCGTCGTCACGCTTGTTATGGTTTTCGTATTTATCGGCATCGGAGTCTTGATCGCCATACCGGCGACGCGCATGCTGCTTGATCCCGTTCATTCTGTGCAGAGAGCGACCGAAGCGATCGCCGTCGGTGATTTAACCGTCAGCGTCGATACGATCAGTCGCGACGAGATCGGCGCGATGGCTCAGGCATTTAATCGAATGGTAGAAAGCCAGCGCTCGATGGTTTCATCCATTCGGCATATTTCGGGCGACGTTTCGCATGCATCCGAAGAGCTTGCCGCCTCGTCCGAGCAGGTGTCGTCCTCAGCGGTTGAAGTTAACGATACCATTCAGAAAGTCGCCGACGATTCGGTGATGGGCATGCAGCATACGGCAGAGATCAATCGCATGATCGAATCGTTTACCGATCTCTTGAATCAGGCTCGCGATCAGGCGGGCAAAACGATGAAGGTGGCCGGCGATTCTTATTCGGCGGCCGATCAGGGCCGCCAGGACGTCATCGTCATGAATGAAACGATGTTTCAGATCAAGACGGGATCAGAGGAGAATCTTCAGGCCATTCTGCAGCTCGACGAATTCACACGTCAGATCGAAGGCATCACCGACGCCATCAGCGGCATCGCCGGTCAGATCAACCTGCTTGCGCTGAACGCCGCCATCGAAGCGGCCCGAGCCGGCGACGTCGGTCGGGGCTTTGCGGTCGTCGCCGATGAGATCGGCAAGCTCGCCGATCAGTCGACGCGCCAGGCCAAAGACGTGGCTACGATGGTAAACCGCATCATTGAGATCACGCGCAGCTCCGTCGGCGTAACGAAGAAGCAATCCGAATTGATTCTGCAAGGCGCAGAGGCCGCCTCGGCGGTAAATGAATCGCTCGGCCGCATTGTCGAGGCCTCCCGTTCGATTTCCTCGCAGGCGCAGACAATCCTTGAAATCGCCGAAAAAGAGGTGCGTGAATCCGATGCCGTCCGATCCCGGATTAACGCTCTCAATTCGCTGATCAGCGACACGGCCAACCGTGCCGTCGAGGTCCGCCAGGCCACCCGGGAAACGACCGGAGCCATGGAAGAGGTGGCCCGGGGATCGCAAACCCTCAGCGCGCTGGCCGTCAACCTCAAGGAGATGGTGGAGCAGTTCAAGCTCGGAAAGGACGACTGATGATCACTCTTATCGCGGGGACGGTGCTGTTAAGCGTCATCCACGCCGCCATCCCCAATCACTGGATGCCCTTTGTCGTGCTTTCGCGCACCGAACGCTGGTCGTTATCCGAAACGCTTGGCATCACGCTGATGGCCGGTCTGGCTCACAGCGCAAGCACCGTCGCCCTCGGCGTGCTCATCGGCGGCATCGGTTATTCGCTCGCACAGGAATATCTCTTTGTCGGGACGATCCTGGCGCCGCTCATTCTGATCTTCATGGGCATCCTGTATTTCAGCCTGGATCTGAGGCATTCGCATCATGAGCATATCCCTGGAAAGAAAGAGGTGCAGGGCCGTCCGCGCTGGATGATGATCGCCATACTCAGCGGCGCCATGTTCTTCTCGCCCTGCCTTGAGATAGAATCGTATTTCTTCACGGCCGGCTCGCACGGCTGGAGCGGCATCTGGTTAGTCGCCGGTCTGTATCCCGTGCTCTCCGTCGGAACGATGGTGCTGCTTGTGCTGCTCGGCCGAAAAAGCCTGCTTCACTGGAGCGGAACCTTCCTCGAACGGCATGAGAAGAAGATTACCGGTTTCACGCTCATTCTGCTCGGTATCGTAGCGTATTTCTGGAAATAAGGCCCGCTGCTCCACCCTTCGCCCGGACATGAAACATCCTGTTTCAAGTCCGGGACGCCCGCCGTCCGTGGCTCCGCTCTCAGGGCGGCGCAGCGGGCTGGCTTCGGAGGAGTGGAATACAGATGAGGCAAGGGGAGATCGTGCGCCAGGCGCCGTCGCTTTCCTATCCTTTTTTGGGGTCGCTTCAGTCAGAGTGCAAAAGGGCTGGAATTGGGGCGAAGGGAATTGCTGACAAACTTCCGGCAGCAAATTGTCTTGCAACTATTCAGATCCGTAAACTGATGATCTGAGTGAAAGCTCTATCTGTGTTCTTATTCTGCCTGTTGCTACCCGGCGTAATGATCGCTGCGCCTGAGCCCTCCAACCAGTGTAAGGTCTACGTTGCAGTGCTTGATGAAGACCCTGCTGGCCTTAACGTCCGCAAGTCGCCAGGGGGCGCCATTATCGGTACGTTACCAGAGCAGAGTTCTTTCACAGTGGTTGAAATCCGCGGAAAGTGGGCCCGGGTGACGGACTTTGAACTGCCTGCTGGCGCTGAACGAAAGGACTGGCCTGCGTATCCGAAGCAGGACTGGGGATGGGTTCATACGTCACTTCTCGGAACTTTTACAAGAGATCTTCGCACATCGTTTTATTCAGGACCGTCTGAACAATCGAAGCAAATCGTCATCGAAGAAGAATATGAGCTTAAAATCCTTTTCCTGGGATGTCGTGGATCATGGCTGAACGTCAGAGTGCCAGGAAAGCATAAGGGCCCACTCTGGGTTAAGCAGGAAGATACCTGCCCTCTGGCCTGGACTACGTGTCCCTGAAATAAGAGATAAAGCAGTCTGTATCGATCAAATCCCGGTTCATTCCCTATCGAATCGATCAGCTATCCTCTGTCTTACTTGTATGAGATCGGCGATGACGTCCCCTTCCTTCACACGGCCTCCGGCTGGACGACGCCCGTCTGATCAATGCTCTTCAACTCACGCATGCGTTTCGTCATGATCTCACGCATGCTGAAGTGAAAGATGGGCGCCGATTCGACGATCTTGCGGATCTCTCCCCGTGCGATGCGGATAACGATGCTGTCTTTAAGCGCACGGACGGTGGCATTGCGAACGGTGTTGGCCAGCGAGCCGTATTCGCCGAACATATCGCCGCCTCGTATGACGTTCACCTCGACTCCGTTGCGGGTAACGCTGAACTCCCCTGAGAGGATAATATAAAAATCGGCGTCGGTTTTTCCCTGTTCGACGAGCGTCTCGCCTTCGGCGACGCGCAGGCGCACACAGTTGCGGGCGATGCGATCGTTGACGTTATCGGCAAAATCGGCGAAAGGCCAGTAGCGCTCGATTTCGGATCGCACCTTCCACAGATGCTGCATCTCTTCGACGCGATTTTCATCGATCAGAAATTCGTGAAAGAGTTTCTCGTCGATGGCACAGAGGGCAACGGGTGTACGTGCGACGATGGAGGCCGAACGCACCTTGTTCTCGTCCAGCACGGCCATCTCCCCCACGAAGTCGCCGGCCTCTTTGCGCGTGCGTTCTGTGAGTTTGCGTCCGTCGTGCACCATGACGCTGACGGTGCCGGCCAGGATAATGTAGATCAGACCGCGAGATGTTTCGCCCTGCTTGAAGATGACATCCCCTGAATTGAAGGTCTGGATCTGGAAGCTGTTCATCAGAGCGGTGCTCCAGCCATGCGACATGTTCCGAAAGGAGTCGCCGAGGATCTGCATAGTGCGGATCAGATAGGAATCGTGGCTTCCCGGAATAATCGGATAACGCTTTCCCGCCACCGCATGCGAGAATGTGGCGTCGAATTCTGTGGGCAGGCTTTCCAGATGCATGAAGACGATACGATCGGATTGCGAATGCAGGGCGTCGCGCGGATCACCGTGCAGAATTCCCTGTCCGCCGTCGGCAAAGAGGATGTCGTGTCGATCCGTGTACAGGCTCTTTAATGCGTCGAACTTCTCTTTGCGCACGATTCCCTGCGCTACCATGCCTTCGATGTCTTTGAAGGCTTTGTTGTCGCCGATAAATACGACGCTTCGCGTGGTCGTGCCGTCTTTCATACGAAAGGTGGCGCCGATCGTCGGTATCGAATGCACCGTATAATGCGGCGTGATGGACATACCGTAGAATTCGGTCACCTCATAGGGCTTCACTTCTACGAAATCAAACATGGCCGAAAGATGCTCGACGGGCATCAGGGTCTGAAGCGATAGCTTCATCATCGCCATCCAGAAGATCTCTTTGGTGGCGAGCAGCTGTACCTTGTTTGATAGCCTCAGAAGCGGATAGATGTTGCAGTGATCGTCGTGAATATGCGTCAGGTAAATGGATCGAATCTCTGAGAAAGAGACTCCGCGCGCATTGAGCGCCTGCTCCAGATAGGGTGGACAGTCGACGAGCATATACTCTGAGTTATACTGTAAGAGAATCGACGAGCAGGGCTTGTCGGCGATAAAGCCCGAGGCCCCGCCGAGCACCGTTACGCCGAGCCGCATGGGTATCGGCGTGATGAAGTCGCTGCGCAGATCGTAAGGAGGCTGCTGCGGTTCGTCGAAGTTTACGTCGATCTCTTCGCCGGCAAGGCGATACCGATCCTTTCCCGTATGCTCGATTTTTGTACCGTCTGCGAGGGTCGCGATTCCATCGACGAAGGGAACGAAATCCACGAAGTCGTCTATAATGAACTCGCGGCCTGACGGATCTTTAACGGCCATGGCGCGCGATTCGCGGTAGAGTTCGTCAAACCAGTGCGAATCGCCTAGCTCGGCATACTCCTTTCGGGTCGGCCCGAGCAGCGTCAGTCGCAGCAGTTTGCGGTTGGCCTTGATGTGAAGCGGCGTGCCGACGATGGTCAGCTTCTTGCCGCTGCGAAAGTTACCCTCGACAAATAGGAAAGAATAGAGCGGGAACTCGGTGCAGTTCTGTAAGACGTCGAAGCGATACGGAGTATCGGGCAGCACGATCACATCGGGGCTCTTGATGCCTTTAAGCATGAGATGTTTGATCACCTCGGGAGGACATCCGAAGAGTACGTTTCGTTCAGCCGTCTGGCATACGGTTACGCCAGGAGCCACTTCAATCACTGCCATGACGAATTAGCCTGTAGAGGCCAATCTTTCGCAAGCCATTTTTTGTCTGGCTTTGCATGATCCGGCCGGTCGAGGCCTGATGTTATCGGAAGTGGGGCCCGCCGGGAATGGAGTGGGTAATCTGAGTTCATTGCTTAATAAAGACGGATTCTTCGCATTTTTCCCATTTAATAAATTCCTGTAAAAATACTTGCCTTCTATGTTTGAAAATGCGCGTATGAGTAACGCCCGGGTATGCTTAGAAATACAGTGGAATTCGCTATTATTAAGAGGTACTCCGAAATGAAAAGAATCATCACAGCCCTTCTTCTGCTGCCGGCAGCCTTACTCTCACAGGAATTCACCGGATATTCAAACGATGCCATCGAGGTCACGGCCATCGGTCCGGCCATGCAGGAAGACGGCCTCTACTGGACGATTACGTATCACACAAAAGCGGATAACATCGACCGCCTTACGTTTGCCGATGTCTCTGACAATGGTAATCAGTCTGTACTCAGTCTGACGGGAAAAGAAATCTACGCGACAAATACCCACATGAGCGCGAAGATGGAGCCCTCGCAGTATCAGTGGGTTTATGAAACGGGGCAAACGCATCGACTCTTCGCCGTTACGGCCACCATCAAAGGAAAGGCGACTGTACTGTATGCTCCGCTGCGATTTACCGAGCCGGCGAAGCAGAGCTTTCGCATGCTGCTGAAAATGCGAACGGGACACGATCAGCCGACGGTCGATGTGTTTCCCTATCACTATCTTGACGGCCGCAAATGGATCGCCCGCAATTCGGGCGAGGATCAGAACCAGAGGCTGATCGAGTGCACCCTGGCCGATGAAAAGATCACATCATGGACGGAGCTTTTCACTCAATCGATTCTTCTGCGTGCGATAGAGCCCGAGCGGTTTCTTGAGATCATCCAGAGCAATCTGGCGAAAGACTGTGACTCCCTCAAATTCGAGAAAACTCAGATTGGCGAAGGAAAGTATTTCTATGAATGGCGGCATAGCGGTTGTGGCGGTTATCCGGCGCAACATGAGATTGCGGTCGTGAATTCTGTTCCCGAAGGAGTCGTGAACGTGCGCTACACCTTTAAGGGCCCGCAGATGCCGAAGAAAAACTACGAAATCTGGAAGTCTCTGCTGACCGGGAATTCCCGGTGATGTTCCAGAGTCTTACAAAATCGAATTCCCTTCTGAGAGGCGTATGCTGAACTGGACGGGCGGCTTCTGATCGACGGCAGACGTCGGCAGAGGCATGCCAATTCAGGTGCTCTTGAGGAGTAAGAGATGTCCCTTGTTTCCATGCGTTTGCTGCTCGATCATGCAGCGGAGAATAATTACGGCGTTCCCGCCTTCAACGTGAATAATCTCGAACAGGTGCTTTCGATTATGAAAGCGGCTGAAGAGACCGAAAGCCCCGTCATCCTTCAGGTCTCCCGTGGAGCGCGCAGCTATGCAGGCGAGAATTTCGTCCGGCATCTGATCCTGGCCGCCACCGAAACCTGGCCGCAGATTCCGGTCTGCCTTCACCAGGACCACGGCAACTCGCCGGCCACATGCTATTCAGCCATACGTTTCGGCTTCACAAGCGTGATGATGGACGGATCGCTTCGCGAAGATGCAAAGACACCCGCCGACTTTGATTACAACGCAGGCGTCACCCGCGAGGTCGTGCGCGTCGCTCATAAAATCGGCGTCAGCGTCGAAGGCGAACTCGGATGTCTCGGCTCTCTCGAAACGGGTAAAGGCGACAAAGAAGACGGCCACGGCTTCGAAGGAACGCTCAGTCGTGAACAACTGTTAACCGACCCTTCTGAGGCCGAAGCCTTCGTACATGCGACGCGCGTCGATGCCCTGGCCGTCGCCATCGGCACAAGCCACGGCGCCTACAAATTCAAACAGAAGCCTACGGGCGACGTGCTGGTTATCTCCCGTATTAAAGAGATCCATGATAAGATCCCGAACACTCATATCGTCATGCACGGTTCTTCTTCGGTTCCTGAAGATCTGCGTTTGAAGATCAATCAATTCGGAGGAGAGATCCCCGAAACCTACGGCGTACCCGTCGAAGAGATTCAGAAAGGCATCAAAAACGGCGTGCGCAAGATCAACATCGATACCGACCTGCGACTTGCCTGGACGGCGGCGGTGCGCGAAGTCATGGGCACAAAGCCTTCGGAGTTTGATCCGCGCACCTTCCTCAAGCCGGCGATGAAGGCCATGCAGGATGTCTGCCGCGATCGCTTCGTCTCGTTCGGCACGGCCGGTCATGCGACGAAGATCAAACAGATTCCGGTCGAGCTATTCGCCGCGAAATATCAATAATCGCACTCTGTGCAGATGATCCGTCTTATTGGCGACAGGGAAGCGATGACGGGTCATCTCATAGAGGTTATCATAGCGCTGTCACAGCGCGATGTGCGTTTCATCATGCGGCGGATGGGCCGTCGTGATGCAGGGCGTTCGGCGTATGACGATGGATCTCGATCTTTCCGTCGATATGGATCCCGACAACCTCCGGCGATTTCTTGATGCGCTGAAAGAGCTTAATCTGACTCCAGGGGCGCCCATTCCGGCCGAATCCCTTCTTGATGAAAAGCTGCGACAGTACATTGTGCGGGAAAAGAACGCCGCCGTATTCTCCTTTATCGATTCCGACAATCCCTACAGGCAGGTCGATGTGATGCTGACCGACGAAGGGTCGTATGACAGGCTGATTCTTGAAAGTGATGTCGTTCGGATTGGCGGCTATCCGGTCCGGATCGTCTCAAAAAAGGGTCTCATCCATATGAAAGAGCAGCTCCGGCATCCGCGGGAAAAGGATTTGCAGGACATCCGGGAACTCCGAAAGCTGTCATCGTCGGACAACGGGTAGGCCGAACACACAGAGAAAGCATCCCGGAATGGTACATCAGGCAGACACAAAAACCGCTTGATAGCCTTGCGTTCGACGGCCATAATGAATCCGGCCGATTGAGCGCAACGCAGATGATTCAAACCTTCTACATAGAAACGCTCGATTCCCCCTCACGCGATAGCATTCATCTGTTCTGCCTGAACCTTGAAACGCGTTTCGAAAAAGAGGGTATGGGCGATACGATCTACAACGTCGTCCAGGAGCTGATTAATAACGCCGTAAAGGCGAATCTGAAGCGAAGCTTCTTTAATGCGAACGACTATTCGTTTGAAGACGAGCACAGCTACGCCGCCGGTCTTGCCGCCTTCAAAACGTCCCTTCGCACGATCTCCGAAGAAGAATGGAAGAAGGCCGTGCGAGATCTCGGGTTGCGTGTTACGGTCGAGGTGGACGCCGACGAAGAGCGTATTCTCATCTACGTTGAGAACAATGCCATCATGATTCCCGAGGAAGAGCGTCGCCTGCGCAGCCATCTGGCACGGGCTATGGAAGTCCGTAACCTGGTCCAGTTCTCTGAGGCCTACGGCGACGATACCGAAGGCGCCGGATTGGGCCTGGCCCTTGTGATCATGCTCATCAAAGATATGGGATTCGATCCCGATTACTTTCGTGTTTTCACAAGAGGCGATAGCACGGTCGCCCGGTTGGAATTTCCGCTGAAAAAGGATTATGTTCCCATTCGCAAGAAGTGGCTCGATTTGAAGCAAGGCCGTCCGATTGCAGACGGAGAATACGATTGACAGAGACAGGGATCGATTGAGGGTGCAGGCGTGAAGCTGTTCCAGAACTTTGTCGTCGGCATCCTTTTCGCCGGATCGCTTGCTCTTGTCGGTTACTTTACCGTACTGTCCGATAGCGGTCCCTTTGCGCGTCAGGGGCAGCAGCTTGTTCTGTATTTTGATCATGCCGAAGGAGTGAAGGCAGGCACCCGGGTAACCGTGCTCGGCGTTCCGGCAGGCACCGTAATCGACATCGAGCTTGTTTCCATCGACGACAGAGGCCAGCCGGTTCCCGACGACTCCGAGCTGCGTTCGAGGCAGATCGTCGGCATCACCGTCGAGCTGAAGAAGCCCGTCGTCTTTTACAGCAACTATCGTATCAGCCTGAAAAACGAATCGATTCTGTCGGGCAAAGTGGTCGCTATCGATCCTGGAACGGCGCGGGTAACGACAGGCCTTGCGCCGGAGCGTCTGCAGGTCGTCTGGGTCGATCCTCGTGAGGCGGCGCAGAGCGGAAAATCCGCCTCACAGTATTCGCTTGAAAAGCTGATGGCTGATCGCGAATCCGCAAAGACCATGACGGCGCTTCAGGGACAGAACGCAGGCGATCCGGTTGCCGGCCTTGCCGAGATGATCTCTGAGAACCGGGATGATGTGCGTCGCACGATTCAAAACGTCGCCGAGATCACCGATAAGATCAATAACGGACGGGGCACGATCGGTCTTCTTATTAACGATAACCAGCTCCATGAGAATGCGACGACGCTTGTCACCGATGCCCGTCTTGTCGTGCGCGAGATGCGAGAAAGCCTTGAAGATACGCGAGAACAGGCCCCTGTAACCAGCTTCCTGCGTGCGGCTCTAACGGCCTTCTGAATACTGAGCGTAGATTGCGGAGTGAGATTTCGTCTCGTTTTTAACGAGAGACCGTTCCAGCGCGAATCTGCTCTGCTTTTCGGATGACGGCATAGAGGCCGCTCAAAAGGTGAGGTCATGCAGCGAATCCCTTTACTCTTCATACTCATAGCGACGCTCGTCGCCTGCGAAAAGACAGCCGAGCAGGAAGCTCCACAGATCCCGCTCTGCGATATTCATAGCGGCCTCTGTGAGGGGCGCCTTGACGACGGGACGGTCGTGCGTTTTGATATCACGCCTAAACCTGTAAAGGCACTCGAAGCCCTGCAGTTCTCTGTCTATGTGGACGGCGTCAGTGATGCAAAGGTAAGCGTTGATCTTGCCATGCCGGCCATGTATATGGGCGAGAATAAGGTGGCGCTTGTTCCGACCGGCGATGGGAACTACAGCGGTAAAGGAAGCGTCGTGAAATGCACAAGCGGCGACCGATTATGGGATGCTGCCGTAACGATTGAGCGAGCGGGGAAGCCCTCGACGATTCACTTTCGCTTCGAAACGGCGCCCTGACCGGCTGCCTGATCAAAGCGTCGAGAGAGCATGCGACACGCTGGAATTGCCTTCGCTATACCTGAGTTTACATGGATCTACAGAGTCAGCTTACGGTTATCCTGGGCGCCCTGACGGCAGGGCTGCTTGCCGGCTTCGGTCACTGCATCGGCATGTGCGGACCGCTTGTCAGCACGACCGTGCTTGATGCAAGCCGCCGCACGTTCTGGCAGAAAACGCTGGCACAGCTTCTCTATCATACGGGGCGTATAACGACCTACGGATGGGTCGGCGCCCTGATGGGATGGACGGGCTCCTTTGTAAATGTCGCCGGGAACATGGTCGGCATGCAAAACGCCGTCGCCCTTTTTGCCGGCGTCTTTATGGCCGTGCGCGGCCTGGAGGTTCTCGGGCTTCTGCGCTGGAAGCTGATCGAGCGCATAGAAAGTCGCATCGGCTTTCTCTTGAAAGGGGTGCGTCCGCTGCAGACGGTCGATTCTGTCTGGCGTTATTATCTGCTCGGCCTCTTTCTCGGCCTGCTGCCGTGCGGCCTGTCATACTCCGCCTTTCTTGGAGCAGCGGGCACGGGCGGTGCAGGCTGGGGCTTTCTCTTTACCTTCGCCTTCGGGCTGGGAACGATCCCCGCGCTTTTCCTGCTCGGGTCGATGGTTAGCGCCTTATCCGTGAAGCTGCGCGGATGGCTTTATCGAGCCGGCGGGCTGTCGCTCTTTCTGCTCGGGCTGCTTTTCCTGTACAGAGCTCTGTCGGGTATGATCTCTCTCTAATCTTCCGTCTTCGAAGTAGAGCAGGGCTCCCTTTTGTGCAAATATCATGCAGAGTCGGTCGGCGCTCATGGATGCTCCCATTATTATTATGAAATTGAGACTCAGTATCAATACGTCATCGCCGCAACTCTGTCAAACAAAAAAAGGTCTGATTACCGCCTTTCTCGCAGGATCGAGAAAAGCAGCAGTAACAGGCTCATGGCCGTCGCTGCGAAGAAGATAAGAAACCCGTATTCGTAACCGGATGCCTCAAATACAGGACGGCCCTGTGTCGTGAGTGCGCCCGTTTTATGGCTCTCCAGGAGTTTCCCAAACAGTGCCGGCACGATGGCGCCACCAAGGAATCCGCCCATGTTCGAGAAACCGGTGGCGCTGCCTGCCGCTTGAGGATCGTTCTGCGCGCGGGCCATCGGCCACGTGAGTATAAACACAGAGGCGGAGAGTCCGAGTGAGAAAAGAAGCAGCCACAGGGCAGGCCGTGAAACAGGCACTGTACTGCCCGGAAGCCATTCAAGCAGAACAAGCAGGGTCAGGAATAGGGCCACTCCGACGGTGAAGACGATCGTTAACCGCCCCGTGCGATCGGTAAGCCAGCCTACGGCCGGACAGCCGATGAGCATACCGAGGCCCATCGCAAAGAGCAGAGTCGAAGCGTCGACGGGCGGCAGACCGTACACATCCTGTAAAAAGGCCGAGCCCCAGGCGCCCTGAAAGCCCATGATCGTGCCATATAGCCCGGCGAAGATCAAAAACGGAACCCAGTTCACCGGACGGCGCATCACGCCCAGCATGCCAAGCGTGGCGGAACGAAAGGTCGCCTTCTGCACTGTCGGCGCTCCGGCAGGTGTTTCCAGACCGGCAGCGGTTGGCGAGTCTTTGATCAGCAGGGCGGCAATGAGAGCGGCCAGCAATCCGACGGCGCCGGTAATAAAGAAAGCGGATCGCCATCCGGCGAATGCGCTGAGCGTGGCCAGAGGATACGAGGCAAGCAGGGCGCCCGTGTTACCGACCAGGAGCGTTAGCCCCGACAGCGTGGCAAAGTGCCGGGGCTCAAACCACGTCGTATGCAGACGCAGGATGGGAACGAAGATAAACGATACACCGACGCCGACGGCAAAACGTCCGACGAACGCCCACTCGATGGTCGGAGCAAATCCGAAGAGTAACGAGCCGAGGGCGGCAAAGGCCGTGCCCGCGCTGATCGTCATGCGGGGCCCCAGCCAGTCCGACAGGATGCCGGCCGGAACCTGCAAGAATGTATACACAAGAAAATAGAGTGAGGCAAGCAATCCGACGGTGGAGGCGTCGATGGCGAAGTCCTTCATGATCGGATCGACGACGACGGCCGGCGCAACGCGATGAAAGTAGACGAGAATATAAGGAAGGATGACTGCCGAAAGAACGATGATACTGCGGCGCAGGCGATCCGATGTTTGCTTGTGAGTCACGGGTTGCTCCTGAACCTGGACGGTACGAGGGACGGAAGAGCATGTCAAGTCGCACACTGATTCTCTGCGGGGCCTTTTCGGGCGAGCTGGAGCCGTTCCGGGCGCTTGAAGGGGCGACTGTAGACACCGTCGGAGTTCCGACCAGAATCTGCCTTCGTGAATCGGGCATCGGCAATGTAGCAGCGGCCATCTCGGTGATGCGCTGGCAGAACGAGGCCAGCGCATCTGGCAGCAGGATCGAGGAAATCCTCTTTCTCGGTTCCTGTGGAATCTACGACGCCGACGCCGTCTCTGTTCCGGGCGCCGTCTTTGCCCGAACGTTCTGCGCCTACGAGCTCTCAACGCTCAGTGATCCGCCTCGTGCAAAAGCGTTGCCCGCCGTGAGCGGCCCGGTGACGACACAATGCGGATGGGCCGGACAGCTTCTTTCACAGCATGCGCCCGAGTTTGCCGTCAACGCCCCCGATGCCCTTTCTCTCGTAGAAATAGGATCTGCCGCGTTGCAGCATCGCACCGGATCAAGCCTGCCCTTTGCCGAGAACCTTGAGTTGTTCGGAATGGCCAGGGCCGCCCTTGAGTGCGGTCTGAATTTTTCGGCCCTTCTGGGCGTTACAAACGTCGTCGATGCAAACGGATCGGCGGCCTGGCAGAGGAACTACGGGGCCGCCGCTCGTATGCTGGCCGATCTTGTGCACGGTATTCTTTTCCCGAAAAAGTGATCGGCCCCTTTCAGTACGTCTTCGCGCGAAGTCGATAGTACTTCTGGACCATGAAACCCGAAGAAACACAGGAACAGGCCGTACTGTCGACGCAGACAGGACGGGAGGTCTATTTCCGCATCCAGTTGACGGTGGCCGTCTACCGCGAGAAGAAACTCGCCTATCGAAACGAGATGGTCGTGCCGACCTGGTATACGCGGCGGTCAGAGGTCCGGGCCCATATAAAGAAAGAGATACAGAAGCGTTTGAAAGAGTCCGACTTCTTTCTGTCGCCGCGCGTCGATTATGACCTCGTGCGCTATACGAACGAGGCGACATGCAATACCTATATTCGATACCGCATCGTTGAAGAAGAGGGCGATATCTTACAGGCAGGCTGACGTATCGCAGTTGACCGATCGCTTCTCTCTGCATGCATGAACACAATGGTGGCGACCGATAACAAACAGGCCGAAGAGCTCGAAAGGCATCGCGAGGCCTACGTTCTGTTATTTGAGTCGCTCTTAAAGAACCGCATCGCCGATACCGGGCAGATGCAGGCACGGCAGGCCGAGCTAAGAAAGATCATCGATGGCATTCAGGATACGGACGGCTTTATTGACCGTCTCGGTGACTTCGGTCGTATCCTACAGCTGCGCGAAGATCAGCTCGGTGGGTATATCGGGCAGAACTTCTTAAAAGCGCTTTCCGTCGTTCAGGAGCGGCAGAAGCAGGCTCCTCGCAAGAATATATCGTCTGACGCCTTCGCTCAGGATGGGCCGCTGATTGAGGCCTTGCTTTCCACATTCGGACCGATGGTTACAGCGCCCGACCGTTTCGAGATGATCGATACGGGAGCCGTGAAGCTGATCCGTGGTGGGCGAGAAATTCTACCGAAAAGTGCCCTTGGTTCGGCAGGCGATGCCGCTGATTTTGCCGCCGTCGGCTCGCCTGTAGATGCGCCGGCTTCGGGTGCGAATCAAGCCGAAGAGCCGACGTCCACAGCGTCTGATCCGGCAGCAGCGTTGAAGCTGCGTGAAGAGAAATCGGTCATTGCAGAAATTCTCGAACGATTTGGGAACATCCTCGATATCCAGGGCGTTCTGACGCCGAAAGACTTCTCAGGAGATGAAGAGGCCTTCGTTGTTGAAGAGGCGGTGTCGTCCGATGAGCCTGTGGCCCATGCGGAGCTTTCGATTATCGAAGAGATCGTGCAGCGCTTCGGTAATGATCTGGCAGTGCACGAGAAGCTGGAGCCGAAGGAATACTCGGGCGACGATGACGGCTTTTTCGATGCAACACAATCTGAGGCGACCGATTCCGAAGAAGAATCATATTCGAGCTTTGAACCGATTGCGGTCGCTCTGACGGCCTTTGCGGGCATACGCTCGCGTATCGCAGAGTTCCAGAAGAATCAGGATCGAGTGGGCTACCAGGACTACCTGAGCACGGCATCAGACGATATCAAGGCTGTAGTCGCTCTGCTCAATCTTTCGGCGAAGGCGAAGCGACAGGCTGTCGATATGAGCGACGAGCTGTACCGGCTCAGTATGAGCCTGCCTTACTCTCAGGAGCAGCTTGAAGAGCTTTTCGGTCGCATGGATCGATACGCGAAGGCGACGGCTCTTGTGAATGAGTTCATGGCGAAGGTGAAACAGGCCAGTGCTCCGGTGCAGATGGAGATGCGTAAGGTCTGGAAACAGATCCTTGATCTTCTGGATGAAGACCCTGGCGAGGCCGTTGTGAAGCAGCGAACGAAGATATTGCTTCTGGCCGTTAACCCGGCGGTGAAACCGACCATCGAATCCGGAATTATGTCGCTTATCAGCAAGATCTATTCTCTGTAAACAAAAAGACATGGCATGGATGGGTCATTCCGGCCGTTTTTGATTGACGATCCCCCTTTGTTCAAAATATAGGTCTTTCCTGTCCTTTTAGCAGGAAAACGCCCTCTTAGCTCAGTTGGTAGAGCGCATCCATGGTAAGGATGAGGTCACCAGTTCAAGCCTGGTAGAGGGCTCGGCTGCGGGGCGTGGCCCTTGATTTAGGTCGGTAGTTCAATGGTCAGAATAGGGGTCTCCAAAACCTCTGATGGGAGTTCGATCCTCCCCCGACCTGCCAGCGGTGGTCTATTATATGTGGAAGTTTTTAAAAGAGACCAGAGAAGAAATGCGGCACGTTGTGTGGCCGGCAAGAGAAGAAGTCGTGAACTCGACCATCGTCGTTATGGTGTCGGTCGTCGTGATCTCTCTTTTCCTGTACTCCACCGACTTCGTATTCGAAAAGATTTTCGAATTCTTCGTCGGCCTGGGCTCGGGTTGAGTCCGCGGTGCTCATTTTATGAAGCAGTGGTATGTAATTAAGACGTATGCCGGCCATGAGAAGAAGGCCAAGACGAACATCGAGAAGATGGTGGAAAGCCGCGGCCTTCTTGCGCGAGTAGGGCAGATCAGTGTTCCTACTATTAAGATGGCTGAGATGAAAGGCGGGAAGAAGCGCATCGTCGAGAAGAAGTTTATGCCCGGCTATGTTATCGCCGAGCTGGATCTTGATGATAACCTTCAGGCGCTGATCCGCAGGCTTCCTTCTATTTCGGGCTTTGTCGGGAATCCTGACCCTCAGCCGCTTACGGCGGACGAGGTGAAGAATCTTCTGAACGTACAGAGTCAGGAAGAAGAAGAGGCGAATGTAACGAGCATGCTCTTTCGTGTTGGTGAGACGGTCAAAATCATTGATGGACCGTTTGCCAACTTTGCAGGCGTCGTAGATGAAATTATGCCCGAAAAAGGGCGATTGCGAGTTCGTGTGGAGATCTTCGGGCAGGCCACTCCGGTGGAGTTGGATTACCTGCAGGTCGCCTCGAACGTCGGATGAGAATTCAGTACAGGTCATAGGAAATGGCACAGAAGAAAATCGTCACTCAGATCAAACTCCAGGTGCAAGCCGGTAAGGCGACACCCGCTCCTCCGGTAGGTCCGGCTCTCGGTCAGCACGGCCTGAACATTATGGAGTTCTGCAAGCAGTTTAATGAACGCACAAAGAACGACGTGGGCATCAAAATCCCCGTTGTGATCACGGCATACTCTGATCGTAGTTTTACATTTATTACGAAGTCACCGCCGGCTCCTCTTCTTATTAAGAAAGAGCTCGGGCTTGAGGCGGCGGCTGCCACTCCCGGCAAGACGATCGTAGGAAAGATCAAAAGATCACAGCTTGAGAAAATCGCTGAGATCAAGAAAGAAGACCTGAACTGTTATGATACGGCAGCAGCCGTCCGCATCCTTGCCGGATCCTGCCGTTCGATGGGTATTGAGGTGGAGGACTGAGATGAATCGCGGTAAGAAATGGAAAGCGGCCTACGAAAAAATTAATCCGGGCGAGCTGCTCTCGGTAGAAGAAGCTGCCTCGAAAATCGGCGAGCTGTCGACGACGAAATTTGACGGGTCGGTAGATGCCTCCCTCAAAATCGGCTACAAATCGCTACAGAATGTGCGCGGTATCGTGCGCCTGCCGCATGGCACGGGTAAAAACATCCGTGTATGCGTCATCGCCAAGGCCGACAAGCATGCTGCGGCGAAAGAAGCCGGCGCTGAGTTTGTCGGCGCAGAAGACATCATTGAAAAGATTCAGACTGAAAAGTGGACGGATTTCGATGCTTGCATCGCTACTCCTGACATGATGCCGAAAATCGGTAAACTCGGTCAGATCCTCGGTCGTAAGGGCCTCATGCCCAAGCCGAAGGCCGGAACGGTCACCGATGATGTCGCTACGGCGATCAAGAACGTGAAGGCCGGTCAGGTTGAGTACAAGGCCGATAAAACCGGCGTTGTAGCCGTCCCCGTCGGGCGTGTCTCGTTTGGCCAGGAGAAGCTGGCAGAGAACATCCGTCATCTTTATCAATCGATCATCAGAGATAAGCCCTCTGATGCGAAGGGCGAGTATGTGAAAACCCTTCATATCTCTCCGACCATGGGCCCTGCTCTTAAGATCAATGCCCGAAATCTTATCTGAGGTGAACCATGCCCTCCGTAGAAAACAAAGATAAAATCGAAACCATTTCTGCCATACTGAAAGAGAAGCCGAATTTCGTCGTCACGACGTACTCGGGCCTCGATGTGGAGAAGCTTACAAAGCTGCGCGGACAGATCCGTCAGGCCAACGGGACGATGAAGGTTCTTAAGAACACTCTCTTCCACCTTGCCCTGTCTCAGTCCGAAGCCCATAAAGAGGCGGCCGACGGACTGAAAGACGTTCTGAAAGGACCCTGTGCCGTAATCTTCGTAACAGACGACGTTCCGACTGTTGCGAAGATCGTGGTGAACGAGGGGAAGACCGAGGATAAGCTCGCCCTGAAAGGCGGCTACTTTGAGGGGCGCTTTCTTCCGAAGAGCGAGGTTCAGGCCATTGCCGATCTGCCTTCGAGAGGCGAGCTGCTTGCCATCATCGGTCGCGGCCTGAATACGCCGGCTACGAAAATCGCAACCGGCATCAATCAGATTATGGCCGCACTCGCTCGGGGTATCAAGGCCGTTGCGGAAAAAAATAGTTAATCGAGCACAACAAGGAATACAATTAGGGATAAGGAGAAAACAATGTCAGTAGATGCATTGCTTGAGCAGATTGGTTCGCTCACTCTCGTTGAGGCAGCTGAACTCGTAAAAAAGATGGAAGACAAATTCGGCATCTCCACAGCCGCTCCGGTGGCTATGGCTGCAGTTGCTGCACCTGGTGCTGGCGCTGCTTCCGATGAAGACGCAAGCTTCAACGTAGTTCTGAAGGGCTTCGGTGACAAAAAGATCGACGTAATCAAAGTCGTTCGTGAAGAAACCGGTCTGGGCCTCAAAGAAGCGAAGGATCTTGTTGAGAAGGGCGGTCAGACTGTGAAAGAAGGTCTTTCTAAGGCTGATTCCGACACTCTCAAGAAAAAGCTGGAAGACGTTGGAGCTCAAGTCGAGCTTGTCAAGGTCTGAGATTTTCAGCGATAGGAATGCCCGGCTTAACAGGTCCGGGCTTTCCTTTTCTTTTTTCTTAGCCTGCAAAACAGGCTGCGCTCGCGCGCATACACTCATCGAACCGGTTCGGCACCTCCTATGATGGAACAGAAGCAGTTGAATGTTGAAAATCTGGGTAAGATCACGGATTACTCCTATCTTCCCGATCTCATCGAGATTCAAATCAAATCCTATGAGGATTTTCTCCAATATGATGTTCCGGCGCCGAAGCGGCAGCCGCGAGGACTGGAGGCCGTCTTTCAGGAGACCTTTCCTATTGAAAGCTCCAACGACGACATGGTCCTGGAATACGATTCCTATGCCTTTGGCGAGGTAAAATGGCCTCCCGAAGAGTGCAAGAGTCGCGGACTGACATATCAGGCCCCACTGAAGGCCACGATTCGTCTTATTAATAAGCAAACTTTCGAAGTGCGAGAGCATTCCGTCTACATGGGCGACATCCCGCTCATGACCGACCAGGGTACGTTTATCATTAACGGAGCGGAGCGCATCGTCGTATCGCAGCTGCACCGTTCCCCTGGCATCTTCTTCTTTTATGATCAGGAGAAGATGGTTCACTCGGCCCGCGTGATTCCGTATCGCGGCTCCTGGCTTGAGGTCGAGCTGGACAACAAGGGCATTATCATGGCCCGTATCGACCGCAAGAAGAAATTCCCGGCCACGCTTCTTCTGAAGTCGCTTGGAGCAGGTAGCAACGAAGACGTGCTGCGCCTTTTCTATAAGACCGAAGAGATTAAACTTGCCGGCGCTCAGAAAAAGGATCTCGGTCGCATTATCGGTCGTCGCCTTGCCTCCGCTGTGAAAAACCCCGAAACCGGTGAAACGCTGATGTTCCCGGGCGAGGCGATCAACGAAGACAATATCGGTATTCTCAAAGAACTGAAAGTGAAGGGCGTCGAGCTTCTGATCTTCCCCACCGGAAGGGACGATACCTTCCTTATTAACTGTCTTGAAAAAGACGGAACGCACACAGAGCAGGAAGCTCTGCAAAAATTTTACCACATCATGCGTGCCGGTGAACCTTTCGACGCCGACGCCGCTCGTTCGGAACTCGATCGACTGTTCTTCAGCGATCGATCCTACGATCTCGGTGAAGTCGGTCGTTACAAGGTGAACAACAAGTTCCGTTTCATTAACGAGAAAGACTTCACCGACGTGAAGGATCGTTGTCTCCGTCCGATCGACCTGATCGAGACCTTCCGCTATTTTGTGAATCTCGTAAATGAGGTTCCGGGCTATCACTACGACGATATCGATCACCTGGGCAACCGCCGCATTCGTTCTGTCGGTGAGCTTCTTCAGAATCAGCTGAAAACCGGCTTTGCCCGTATGGAGCGCGTCGTTAAAGAACGTATGAGCATTCAGGATCTGGCCTCGGTCACTCCGCAGGCGCTTATCTCGATCAAGCCCATCATGGCCGTGATCAACGAATTCTTTGGATCGAGCCAGCTGTCTCAGTTTATGGACCAGACGAATCCGCTGGCAGAGCTGACGCACAAGCGTCGCCTGAACGCTCTTGGCCCCGGTGGTCTGACGAGAGAACGTGCCGGCTTCGAGGTGCGTGACATCCACTATTCGCACTACGGCCGCATGTGTCCGATTGAAACGCCCGAAGGACCGAACATCGGACTTATCGTGTCGATGTCGACGTTGACTCGCGTAAACCCATACGGCTTCCTTGAAACCCCCTACCGCAAGGTGGCGAAGGGCAAGGTATCGGCCAACGTCGAGTATCTGACGGCCGATATCGAAGAGCACTATACGATCGCTCAGGCGAATGCTCCTCTGGCCGAGGATAGCACGTTTGCAAACAAGATGGTATCCTGTCGCCGTATGGACGACTTCCCCATCGCCGCTCCCGAAGAGATCAACTACATGGATATCGCGCCTTTGCAGGTTGTATCTGTGTCCACCGCTCTGATTCCCTTCCTCGAACATGATGACGCGAACCGGGCCCTGATGGGTTCGAACATGCAGCGTCAGGCCGTTCCGCTGCTGGCAGATGAGGCTCCGCTTGTGGGAACGGGCATGGAGGCTCGGGCCGCTTACGATTCGCGGACCTGCGTCACTGCGAAGGAAGACGGTGTCGTCGTAAAGGTCGACGCGAAACAGATCGTCGTAAAGATCTCGAATAAAGAGAATCGCGTGTACGACCTACGAAAGTTCTTGAGAACGAACCAGAGCACGATTTTCAACCAGCGCCCCGTCGTGCGTATGCTGCATGCGCCGGTGTCGGGCACGATCAAATCCGTTTCAGGCGATGCATGTGAGATCGAAGGCGATACGGGTGCCGTATCGGTCGCCCTGAAGGACGCTCATCGTGAGTACGAGCTCTTTGTAAAGAAGGGCGATAAGGTCGCAGAAGGCGAGATCATCGGCGGTCAGAAGGTTTTCTCTGAGAAGCGAGAAGATACCGGACGACTTGTGCGCAAGGCGACTATGCTCGCCGAAGGCCCATCTGTCGATCAGGGACGCCTGGCCCTTGGCCGGAACGTTCTTGTGGCATTCATGCCGTGGGAAGGCTATAACTTCGAAGATGCGATTCTCCTGAGCGAGCGTATCGTCAAAGAAGACGTTTTTACTTCTATTCATATTGAAGAATACGAGATTCAGGCCCGTGAAACGAAGCTCGGCCAGGAACAGATCACCCGTGATATTCCGAACCTGAGCGACAAGGCGTTCCGTGATCTTGATGATCGCGGGATCGTACGTATCGGCGCCGAGGTCCGTTCGGGCGATATCCTGGTCGGTATGGTCACTCCGAAGGGAGAGAGCGATCTCACTCCGGAATACAAGCTTCTGCATTCGATCTTCGGCGAGAAGGCCCGCGAGGTGCGAGATACGTCGCTGCGCATGCCGAACGGAACGGAAGGTATCGTCATTGATGTGAAGCATTATACGCGTGAAAACGGCGATGAGCTTCCTGCCGGTGTTGAGGCGATGGTGAAGGTTTACGTGGCGACGAAGCGCAAGCTTCAGGTCGGCGATAAGATGGCCGGCCGTCACGGAAACAAAGGCGTCGTCGCTCGCATCATGGCCGAAGAAGACATGCCTTACATGGAAGATGGAACTCCCATCGACATCGTCTTGAATCCGCTCGGCGTACCTTCTCGAATGAACATCGGGCAGATTCTCGAGACGATGCTTGGTTTTGCCGGCAAAAAGCTCGATACGATGTTTGAAAGCCCCGTTTTTGACGGAGCGAAAGAAGGCGACATCGAGCGTTTCCTGAATCAGGCCGGATTGCCCGATAACTGCAAGTTCGACCTGTATGACGGTCGTTCGGGCGACAAATTTGAGAATAAGGTATTCTGCGGATACATCTACATCCTGAAGCTGGCGCACCTTGTGGACGACAAGATCCACGCACGTTCGACAGGACCCTATTCGCTCGTTACACAGCAGCCGCTTGGCGGTAAGGCTCAGTTCGGCGGTCAGCGCCTCGGAGAGATGGAGGTCTGGGCTCTTGAAGCCTATGGCGCCTCGCATACTCTGCAAGAGCTTCTGACCGTAAAATCCGACGATATGATCGGACGGGCTCGCATCTACGAAGCGATCGTGAAGGGCATACATACGATTAAGCCGGGCGTGCCGGAATCGTTCAACGTTCTTCTGCAAGAGCTTCGCGGCCTGGCCCTCGATGTCGCCCTGCTGGATCCGTCCGGCGAACGCATCGATCTCAGCGACCTCGAAAGTGACGATCGCCAGGAGCGGAAGTCACGCATTCGAATCGAATCCATTGAGCGCATGTAAGGCAGGTAATATTTCATGAGTATGAATCGACCCACCGATTTTGATTCGATCAAGATCATGCTGGCCAGCCCGGAGCGCATCCGGGAGTGGTCATTCGGCGAAGTAAAGAAGCCCGAAACGATCAACTACCGAACCCTGCGTCCGGAACGCGAAGGCCTTTTCTGCGAAAAGATCTTCGGTACGATGAAGGACTGGGAATGCTACTGCGGTAAGTTCAAGTCCATCCGCTACAAAGGCGTGATCTGCGACCGTTGCGGCGTTGAAGTGACCCACTCAAAAGTGCGTCGCGAGCGTATGGGACACGTGGAACTGGCCACGCCCGTCGCCCACATCTGGTATTATCGTTCGGTGCCCAGTCGTATCGGTCTGCTTTTGAACATGACCGTTAACGAGCTGAAGAGCATCCTCTATTACGAGAAATACGTCATTATCGATCCGGCCGATTCCAACCGCGAGATCGGCGAGCTCATCGACGACGACGAGTACTTCGAATACCTCGACCTCTATGGCAACAAGTTCGTAGCCATGATGGGCGGCGAGGCTATCAAAGAGATGCTCAGTCGCATCGATATGGACGCCGAGATCCATGCCATCCGCGACAAAATCGCCGACGGTATCAAGGCATCTGACAAGCGCATCCTGAAGCGCCTCGAGATCCTCGAAGCCCTGCGTGAGTCGGGCAACCGTCCCGAGTGGATGATGCTTGATGTCGTGCCTGTCATTCCGCCCGAGCTGCGTCCTATGGTGCAGCTTGACGGTGGTCGCTTCGCCACGTCTGACCTGAACGACCTCTATCGTCGTGTCATTAACCGCAATAACCGTCTGCGGCGTCTGCAGCAGCTGCGTGCGCCCGATATCATCGTGCGTAACGAAAAGCGCATGTTGCAGGAGGCCGTTGATGCGCTGTTTGATAACAGCCGCCGTGCCAAGTCCGTTAAAGGAAAGGGCAACCGACCTCTGAAGTCGCTCTCTGACATGCTGAAAGGAAAAACGGGACGTTTCCGTCAGAACCTTCTCGGCAAGCGCGTCGACTATTCGGGCCGTTCGGTCATCGTCATCGGGCCGGAACTGAAGATCCATCAGATGGGCCTTCCGAAGAAGATGGCGCTTGAGCTTTTCAAGCCGTTCATCATGAAGCGCCTTGTCGATCTTGACCTTGCTCCGAACATCAAGACGGCGAAGAAACGCATTGAGGCCGAAGAGAAAGAGGTTTTCGAGGCCCTTGACGAAGTAATCAAAGAACATCCGGTGATGCTGAACCGTGCGCCCACGCTGCACCGTCTCGGTATCCAGGCCTTCCTGCCGACCCTGGTTGAAGGAAAAGCGATTAAGCTGCATCCGCTTGTCTGTCGTGCGTTTAACGCCGACTTCGACGGTGACCAGATGGCCATCCACGTTCCGCTCTCGCCGAAGGCGCAGATCGAAGCTTGGATGCTGATGCTCTCTCCGCACAACTTGCTGAACCCCGCGAACGGTAACCCGATCGTATCGCCGACGCAGGATATGGTGCTCGGGCTTTATCTGCTCACCTCGCAGCTGGACGGCGATATCGGTGAAGGAAAGACCTTCGCCGGTCTGGATGAGATCCGCTATGCCGTCGATGCAAAGGCCGTTGGTCTGCGTGCGAAGATCTCCGTGCTCTATGAGGGCCGTCTGCTTCAGACGACTCCGGGGCGTATCATCTTCAACTCCATTCTTCCGAAAGGCTATACCTTTGTAAACCGTGCCGTCTCTGATAAAGAGGCGACACGTATCATTGCCGAGGCCTATGATAAATTCGGCGCTCCGGCTACGGCTGAGATGCTCGACCGTTTCAAGGAGCTCGGATTCCGTTATTCGACGATGTTTGCTCCGTCGATCGCCCTCTCTGACATCAAGACCTCTTCGAAGAAGAAGGAACTGATCGCGAAGGCGAACGGAGAGGTCGAAGAGGTGACCCGCGCTCATAAAAACGGCGTGATCACGAACGAAGAACGCTATAAAAAGGTCATCGAGATCTGGACGCGAACCAACGACCTCGTAACGGAGTCGATGTTCGCCGAGCTCGAAAAAGACCAGCGCGGATTCAACCCCGTATATGCCATGGCGGCATCCGGAGCTCGCGGTTCGCGGGCGCAGATCCGTCAGCTGGCCGGTATGCGCGGCCTGATGGCCCGCCCCTCGGGCGAGATTATCGAGCTGGCCATCCGCTCGAACTTCCGTGAGGGCCTCGGTGTTCTTGAATTCTTCATCTCTACATCGGGAGCGCGGAAGGGTCTGGCCGATACGGCTCTGAAAACGGCCGATGCCGGCTATCTGACCCGTCGTCTTGTCGACATCTCTCAGGATGTGATCATCACCGAGCACGATTGCGGCACGACGGGCGGCGTCTGGATGAAGGCGGTGCGTGAAGGCGAGAAAACCGTCGTCACACTTGGCGATCGCTGCTTCGGTCGCGTTCTTGCCGCCGACCTGGTGGACCCGGTTTCAGGCGAGGTCGTATTCCCGGCCAACACGATGATAAACAAAGAGGCTTCGAAGAAGATCGATAGTCTCGGCATTGAAAAAGTATTCATTCGGTCCGCTCTGACCTGCGAAACGCGCTACGGTCTTTGCGGAACATGCTACGGCATGGACCTTGCCCGCCTGAAAACGGTGGAGCAGGGCGAGGCGGTCGGTATCATTGCCGCTCAGTCCATCGGTGAGCCCGGTACTCAGCTGACGATGCGTACGTTCCACGTCGGCGGCGTGGCGACCAACCTTCAGGTTAAAGACAATACCATCAAGATTCCGGCCGATGCTTTCGTGACAGCCGTTTCTGGCGGCATCGTGCAGCGTGAGAACGGCGACCGTGTGTTTGTTACTCGTGGTAACGTCGAATTCCAGCGCGTCTACCAGATGATGAAGGAAACCGATCTGAAAGGCCTTCGCGTCGAGAACGGCCAATCCGTGACTCCGGGCGAGATCCTTGCGAACTCCTTCGTGAACTCTCAGGGCCAGGAGACGAACAACCTCGTTGCCGAAGCCCAGGGCGTGGTCGCACTGGTTGACGGGCAGTTCTATCTCAAAGGTGAAACACAGAACATTCCTGTGAAGATCGGAACGGCGATTACCGTAACGACCGGGGAATTTGTTAAGGCTGGAACCGTAATCGGAACCTTTGATCCTTACAACGACGTCGTTCTTACCGATTCAACGGGCAAGATCGTATTCGAAGATATTGAGAAAGATAAGAACCTCAAGAAAGACGACGAAGGCAACTTCCGTATTTATGAATACCGACGTGAGAAGCTGAACCCGCGCATGCGCATCGGCTCCTCGGAGTATACCGTGCCGCTCAACGCCATTCTTTCCGTGAAAGAAGGGCAGGAGGTCACGGCGGGTGACATTCTCTTCAAGCTGGTTGCTGCGGCCGAGAAAACACGGGATATTACCGGCGGTCTTCCGCGAGTAGAAGAGCTTTTCGAAGCACGTCGTCCGCGAGATGCCTCCACGCTCGCAGAGATCGACGGTATGATCGAAGATCGCAACGAGGTCGTAAAGGACAAGCGTGTGCTCTACATCGTACCGGAAAGCGAAGAGCGCGAGAAGGTGAAGATCACCATCCCGACAGGCAAGCGCATCCTCGTGCGTAACGGCGACTACGTGCGAGCCGGCGACCAGATCGACGAAGGTACGCTTGATCCGCACGACATTCTGCGCATTCTCGGCGTTGAGGCACTGCACCAGTTCCTGATCCAGGAAGTGCAGGAGGTCTACCGTCTTCAGGGCGTATTTATCAACGATAAGCACATCGAGATCATCGTGCGGCAGATGCTGCGCAAGATGGAGATCTCTGATCCGGGCGATACGGGCTTTGTCATGCGTCAGCAGGTCGACCAGTATGCCTTCCGCGACGAGAACGAGCGTGTTGTGGCCGAGGGTGGTGTGCAGGCGACGGGACGTCAGATCCTGCTCGGTATCACGAAGGCCTCGCTGAACACGGATTCGTTCATCTCGGCCGCATCCTTTCAGGAGACGACGCGTGTTCTTACCGATGCGGCGATCAAAGGCAAGCAGGATAGTCTGCTCGGCCTGAAAGAGAACGTGATTATCGGTCATCTGATCCCGGCCGGATCGGGACTGAAGTCTTACAAGAATATCGAGATCTTCTACAAGGAATATGGAGATATTCAGACCCTGTATCGGGAACGCAAAGACGAAGAGCGTCGTCAGATCGCTCTTGAGTCAGAGAGAGAATAAGATCGTGTCAGACCTCTTTTCATGTCGGTCTGACCGGGCGGCCTCCGAACAGGCAGGCCGCTTGCTCTCTTCTGAAAAACGGTTGCTCCGGCAGGGGCTCTGCATTTCGTGGTACTCCTTCCGGGCTGAAATGCTCGGGGTGGTATCATTTGTTTTGATCCCGCCCTCGATCTGAGGTCGGTTAATAGAACTTAAAGGAACAGGTTGGATTTGAGGTATGCCTACCATTAACCAGTTGATTCGTAAAGGTCGTAAAAAGCAGAAGCGTAAGACGAAATCGCCTGCACTGAAGGCCTGCCCCCAGCGTCGGGGCGTCTGCACTCGTGTGATGACCTTTACTCCGAAAAAACCGAACTCTGCCCTTCGTAAGGTGGCAAGGGTTCGTCTGACTACGGGTATTGAAGTAACGGCCTATATTCCGGGCGAAGGACATAACCTGCAGGAACACAACGTTGTACTCGTTCGTGGCGGCAGGGTGAAGGACCTTCCGGGTGTTCGTTATCACATCATCCGTGGTACGCTCGACTCGCTGGGTGTGGAAAAGCGCCGTCAGGGTCGTTCCAAATATGGTGCGAAGCGGCCGAAGGCATAAGGGAGTTTAGAAGATGTCAAGACGTACAACAGCAGTTAAAAAGCGTCCGCTGCAACCCGATGCGGTTTACAGCGATACGATGGTAACAGCTTTCATCAACTACATGATGCGCGATGGTAAAAAGACCACCGCAGAGCGCGTGTTCTATGACGCTATGGAAATCATCAAAAGCAAGACCGGCGACGAAGGCATCGAAGTGATGCGAGCTGCCATGGAAAACGTGAAGCCCGCCCTTGAAGTGAAATCACGACGGGTCGGCGGTGTGACGTATCAGGTGCCTATTGAGGTCTCTGTGGAGCGCCGTCAGACTCTGGCGATCCGCTGGCTCGTTCGCTACGCACGTGAGCGTAAAGGTCGTTCCATGGCCGAGAAGCTCGCAGCAGAGTTCATGGATGCGAAAAACGACACAGGCGGATCTGTGAAGAAACGCGAAGACACGCGCAAGATGGCCGAAGCGAACCGCGCTTTCAGTCACTATCGCTGGTGATTCAGGGAATAAGGAACAGGAAATTATATGGCACGTCAGATCCCTCTTCAGAGGACGCGAAACATCGGCATCATGGCCCACATCGATGCCGGAAAAACGACAACGACCGAACGCATCCTCTATTATACCGGAAAGACCTACAAGATCGGAGAGGTGCACGAAGGCGCCGCCGAGATGGACTGGATGGAGCAGGAGCGCGAGCGCGGTATTACGATTACGTCGGCCGCCACGACTACGTTCTGGAACGGCTCCGACAAGCATCTTGATCCGCATCGTATCAACATCATCGACACTCCGGGCCACGTAGACTTCACGGTTGAGGTGGAACGTTCTCTGCGCGTTCTTGACGGCGCCGTAGCCGTTTATGACGGCGTTGCCGGCGTTGAGCCGCAGACAGAAACGGTATGGCGTCAGGCTGACCGCTATGGCGTTCCCCGCATCTGCTATATCAACAAGCTCGATCGTATGGGCGCAAACTTCTATTATTGCGTCGATACCATTCGCGAGCGTCTTGGCGCAAACGGCGTTCCGCTGCAGCTGCCGATCGGCGCCGAGGCCGATTTTATCGGTATGGTCGATCTCGTAAATAATCGTGCCATCATCTGGTCTGGCGAAGAACTCGGAGCGAAGTTCGAGTATCGCGAGATCCCTGACGACCTGAAAGCGAAGGCCGAAGAATACCGCACGAAGCTGATCGAGTCGGCCGTCGAAAACGACGACGCTCTGATGGAGAAATATCTTGAAAGCGGTGAAATCACCGTTGAAGAGCTGAAGAAGTGCATTCGTATCGGAACCCTGAACATGAAGATGTTCCCGATCGTCTGCGGAACGTCTTTCAAAAACAAAGGCGTTCAGCCGATGCTCGACGCCGTTGTCGATTACCTGCCTTCGCCGCTCGATATCGAGGCGATCAAAGGGACAGATCCTGAAGACCCTGAGAAGGCGATGGAGCGTCACGCAGGTGACGATGAGCCGTTCTCGGCTCTTGCCTTCAAGATCATGACCGACCCCTTTGTTGGTAAGCTGACATTCTTCCGCGTTTACTCCGGAACCGTTACCAAAGGTAGCTACGTCTATAACTCGACGAAAGGCAAAAAGGAGCGCATCGGCCGTATTCTGCAGATGCACGCCAACAACCGCGAAGAGATCGATATCGTCTACGCCGG
Organism: Leptonema illini DSM 21528; assembly: GCF_000243335.1. Classification (NCBI taxonomy): domain Bacteria; kingdom Pseudomonadati; phylum Spirochaetota; class Leptospiria; order Leptospirales; family Leptospiraceae; genus Leptonema; species Leptonema illini. The sequence continues at coordinate 4,023,153 of NZ_JH597773.1, forward strand.
TGATATTGCCGCTGCCGTCGGTCTGAAAGACACGACTACGGGCGATACGCTCTGCGAAGAGAACAAAGCGATTATTCTTGAATCTATGAATTTCCCTGATCCGGTAATCGAGCTGGCCATTGAGCCGCTGACGAAAGCCGACCAGGAGAAGCTTGGAACGGCTCTGATGAAGCTTTCCGAAGAGGATCCGACCTTCCGTGTGAAGACGGATCAGGAAACCGGTCAGACGATCATCGCCGGTATGGGTGAGCTTCACCTGGAGATCATCGTCGACCGTCTGAAGCGAGAGTTCAAGGTTGAGGCAAACGTCGGTAAACCGCAGGTTGCCTACCGGGAAACGATCTCGAAGACGGCCGATGTGGAATCGAAATACATCAAGCAGACGGGCGGTCGTGGTCAATACGGTCACTGTTGCCTGCGTGTGTTCCCGAACGAGCCTGGAAAGGGCTACCAGTTCGTGAACGCCATCGTCGGCGGTGTGATTCCCCGGGAGTATGTTCCTGCCATTGATAAAGGTATTCAGGAAGCGATGCAGAGCGGCGTAATGGCCGGGTTCCCCGTCGTCGACATCAAGGTCGAAGTATATGACGGTTCCTACCATGACGTGGACTCGAACGAGATGGCATTCAAGATCGCCGGATCGATGGGATTCAAGGACGCCTGTAAAAAGGCCTCTCCGGTCCTGCTCGAGCCGATCATGGACGTCGAAGTTGTAACTCCGGAAGACTATATGGGTGACGTCGTGGGCGACCTGAACCGTCGTCGTGGCCGTATCCAGTCCATGGATCAGCGTGGAAACGCCAGGGTTGTTAAAGCTGAAGTTCCGCTCTCTGAAATGTTCGGTTATGCGACCGATCTGCGGAGTTCAACACAGGGGCGTGCCGCTTATACGATGCAATTCAAGCATTATGAGCAGGTTCCGTCCAATATTGCCAACGAGATTGCGGCAAAGGCGTCGGTTTAATCGCAGCTTTTTGAAAAATTGGGGCCACTGTTCGGATTTGCACTGGACAGGGTACCCTTTTTTAAAAATGTAGCAATCTCACGATTTTCGGTTCTAAAAATTTAAGAAGGTATAAGGTTATGGCTAAGGAAAAATTCGATCGTTCGAAGCCGCACGTGAACGTCGGGACTATCGGTCACGTCGACCACGGCAAGACGACTCTGACGGCCGCCATCACCACCGTTCTGGCCAAAGCCAAGGGCGGTAAGAACAAGGCTGTTAAATATGACGAAATCGATAACGCTCCGGAAGAGAGAGAGCGTGGTATTACCATTGCAACGTCTCACCAGGAATACGAATCTGATAACCGTCACTACGCACACGTAGACTGCCCCGGTCACGCTGACTATGTAAAAAACATGATCACCGGCGCCGCTCAGATGGATGCAGCGATTCTCGTTTGCTCCGCTGTTGACGGTCCGATGCCGCAGACTCGTGAGCATATCCTGCTCGCCCGTCAGGTCGGTGTTCCGTACATCGTTGTCTTCCTGAACAAAGTTGACGTTCTGAAGCCGGACGAGCGCGAAGAAATGACCGAGCTGGTTGCTGAAGAAATTCGTGACCTTCTCGAGAAGTATGGCTTCCCGCGTGAGACTCCGTTCGTTCAGGGTTCTGCACTGAAGGCCCTTGAAGGCGATCAGTCCGAACTTGGTGAGCCTGCCATCATGAAGCTGGTTGAAACTCTCGATACGTATGTTCCCGAGCCGAAGCGCGACGTTGACAAAGCATTCCTCATGCCGGTCGAAGACGTGTTCTCGATCACCGGTCGTGGAACGGTTGCTACGGGCCGTGTTGAAACCGGCAAGCTGAACGTATCTGACGAAGTTGAAATCGTCGGTGTTCGCGATACGGCGAAAAGCGTTGTGACTGGAATTGAAATGTTCCGCAAGCAACTCGACTTCGCTCAGGCTGGCGACAATATCGGCGCCCTGCTTCGTGGAACGAAGAAAGAAGAGATTGAGCGTGGTCAGGTTCTTGCCAAGCCGGGGACGATTACTCCGCACCGCAAGTTCAAGGCCGAGGTCTATGTTCTGAAAAAAGAAGAGGGTGGCCGCCACACTCCGTTCCAGAACAACTACCGTCCTCAGTTCTACTTCCGCACAACGGACGTTACCGGCACTATCATGCTGCCGGCTGGCAAAGAAGTTGTGATCCCGGGCGACAACGTCACTGTTGACGTTGAGCTTATCACTCCCATCGCTATGGACAAAGGTCTGAAGTTCGCCATCCGTGAAGGTGGTCGTACCGTAGGGTCCGGCGTCGTTGCTGAGATTGTAGAGTAAGGAATCGAGGTTTGAGGAATGGTCCAGCGTATCAGGGTTAAGCTGAAGGCTTTCGATCACAAGTTGATCGATCGATCCACGGCTGAGATTGTGGCCACTGCAAAGAGAACCGGCGCCAGGATTTCTGGGCCGATTCCTCTGCCCACGTCCATTGAGAAGTTTACGATTCTTCGTTCTGTTCACGTGAATAAAAAGTCACGTGAACAGTTCGAACTCCGAACTCATAAGCGTTTGATAGATATTATGGATACGAATCCGGATACGGTAGAGGCGCTGATGAAGCTGCAACTGCCTGCCGGTGTCAGTGTGGATATCAGGAGCTGATCCATGTCGAAAGGAATGCTGGCCCAGAAGCTCGGTATGACCCGAGTGTTCGATGAAAACGGAAAGCAGGTTCCGGTAACGGTGCTTTCCTGTGGCCCATGTTATGTGGCTGCCGTTAAGACGGCGGATAAAGACGGCTATAGCGCCGTTCAGATAGCCTTCGGTGAAACACGGGAGAAACTCCTGTCGAAGGCAGAGCTGAATCATCTGAAGAAATCGGGGCTTGGTGCCTTCAAGCACCTGAAAGAGTACCGTGAATTCTCGGGTGAAGTGCAGCCGGGCCAGCAGCTGTCCGTGTCCATCTTTCAAGCCGGAGAGATCGTAAAGGTTGTCGGGCAGAGTAAAGGAAAGGGATTTCAGGGCGTTGTGAAGCGCCACGGCTTCGGCGGTGGACGTATGACTCACGGCTCGAAATTCCACCGTGCTCCGGGCTCTATGGGGCCGGGCACCGATCCTGGAAAGGTTATTAAAGGGAAGAAGCTGCCCGGTCAAACGGGTGCGAAGCAGATTACTGTGCGTAATCTGAAGATCGTCGGAATCGACGAAGCAAATCAGCTTCTGTTCGTGAATGGCGCCGTGCCAGGTCCTCGAAAGTCTGTGCTGAGCATCGAGGTGCTGAAATGAAATATATTGTAATCGATAAAAGCGGAGCTCGTGGTGCTGAAAAAGACCTGCCCGCAGAGCTTGCCGTAAAGGAAATCTCTTTCCCTCTGATTCACGAGGTGGTAGAGATCGAGCGAAACAACCGTCGTCAGGGAACGCATTCCACGAAAACCAAGGCTATGGTCTCCGGTGGTGGAAAAAAGCCGTGGCGTCAGAAGGGAACAGGCTCGGCCCGCCAGGGATCAACGCGGAACCCTCAGTTTCGTGGTGGTGGAGTCGCTCATGGACCGCAGCCGCGAGACTACTCGAAAGAGATTCCGCGTGCGAAACGCAAGAACGGCCTCAAGCATATCCTCGCTCATAAAGCGAACCTGAATTCTCTTTTCGTCATCGATGGACTGAAGCTGGAGGATTACTCCACAAAGGTAGCATACGAGATCTTGAAGAAGGCGAACATTCTACCGTCCGAGACGGTGTGCTTTGTATTCGCTGATGGGGATCAGTTCGTAGAGCCGTCGGTGAGGAATATTCAACTGGTTCAGGCGATGAACGCAAAGCGCCTTCAGGCCCCTGAACTGTATCATAATTCGGCACTGGTAATGACCAGTGAAGCGTTCGATGCCGTTTCGGCTTCGTTCAAATGAGGGAACCATGGATTTGAATCAGGTACTCATCATGCCATACGTCACTGAGAAGACTGAGGCGTTGAAGGCACAGAGCAAAGCCGGACAGGTGATCGTGTTCAAGATCCGCAAGGATGCGAACAAGGAGCTTGTGAAGCAGGCCATTCACAAGATTTATAACGTGAGTGTTCTGAAAGTGAATATTATCAATACGGCGTCGAAGTTGCGACGTTTCCGGAATTCGCATACCCGAAAGTCGGGATTTAAGAAGGCCATCGTTACGCTCGAACCGGGTAAAACGATTGATCTTACGAAATAAGACGGTAAAAAACCATGCCCGTTAGAAAACTGAAGCCCTATACCAGCACTACTCGCTACCAGAGTCTGATGATCAATACCGATCTCGACAAAGTGGAGCCGAGAAAGAGTTTGCTCGATACGCTGAACTACAAAGCGGGTCGCAACAACTCGGGTCGTATTTCCGTCCGTCGGAAAGGTGGTCGTCATAAGCGCAAGTATCGCATTATCGATTTTAAACGAGATAAGCGTGATATTCCGGCCGTTGTCGACTCAATCCAGTATGACCCTAATCGCACGGCGAATATCGCGCTGCTCAAGTATGCTGACGGGGAATATAGGTATATTCTTGCTCCGAATACCCTGAAAAAGGGAGATTCCGTGCTTGCTGGCGAAAAGGCTCCGATTCGAGCAGGCAATTCTCTGCCGCTCCGACAGATTCCCCCCGGATCAACGGTGCATAACGTCGAGATGTCGCCGGGCAAAGGTGCACAGATCTGTCGCTCGGCCGGTGCCGCTGCGGTGATCGCAGGTAGCGATGGCAATTATATTCTCGTGAAGCTGCCCTCAGGTGAACTTCGCAAGATTTTCAAAGAGTGCTATGCGACGGTCGGTGAAGTTGGCGCCAAGGATCACATCCTTGTAAGCAGCGGCAAAGCCGGTCGTAGTCGCTGGAAGGGGATTCGCCCCCACGTACGTGGTGTTGTGATGAACCCGGTTGACCACCCTCATGGTGGTGGTGAAGGTAAGACCTCGGGTGGTCGTCACCCGTGCACTCCGTGGGGACAGCCGACCAAAGGCTACAAAACACGGAAGAAGAAGAACCCGACGAGCAAGTTCATCGTGCAGCGTCGTGTGAATAAGCGGATTAAGTAAGCGGAAGTAGTATATGGCAAGATCGATTAAAAAGGGCCCTTATGTACAGGAATCGCTCATGTCCCGTGTTCTGAAAATGAACACGGAAGGTGCGAAGAAGCCTATCAAGACATGGTCGCGGCGGTCGACGATTTTTCCTGATATGATCGGGCACACCATGCTCGTGCATAACGGGAAAGCGTTTATCCCGGTATATGTGAACGAGAATATGGTAGGTCACAAGCTGGGTGAATTCGCCCCTACGAGACATTTTCGAGGCCACACGAGCCTGGACAAAAAGGTCAAGAAGTAAGGCAGGATAATGATGGAAGCAAAAGCTGTTAGCCGATTTCTCATGATCAGTCCTCGCAAGGTTAGACTGGTGGCCGATGAAGTCCGCGGTTTTCCTGTGGATGAAGCCCTCAATATCTTGCAGTTCATGCCGAAGAAAGGCGCTCGTTTCCTCGAGAAGGCCATCCAGTCGGCGAAGGCCAATCTTCTGAATAACTCTACCGGGGTTAAGGAAGATCGGATGTTCGTGAAGAAGGTATATGTAGACCAGGGGCCGACGTTGAAGCGGTTCCGACCGAGAGCAAGAGGCCGCGCTATGCGTCGGTTGAAGAAAACCAGCAACATTACCGTTGTGATTGGTGACGAATAAGCGTAGGCGGGAATAGAGAACAATGGGTCAAAAAGTCAATCCGATCGGCCTGCGGTTGGGCATTAACAGAACCTGGGATTCCATCTGGTTTGCCAGTGAGAAATATCGTGCCTTCCTGCATGAAGATATCAAAATTAAAGAGATGCTGAAGAAGCGATACAAGAAGGCCGGTATCGTTCGCATCAATGTGCACCGTTATCCTGAGAAAATCAACGTCGTTATCGAAACCGTTCGTCCTGGTATGGTCATCGGTCCGAAAGGGGCGACGATTGAAGAAGTAAAGGCACAGCTGAAGGGCATGGTTTCCGCGCCGATTAATCTCTCGATCGTAGAGATCAAAAAGCCCGAAACCGTTGCGAAAACGATCGCTGACAGCATTGCGCAGCAGCTCGAGCAGCGTATGCCTTTTCGACGTGCGATGAAGCAGGCTCTTCGAGGCGCTATGCGAGGCGGCGTTGAAGGCGTTAAAATCGCCGTGTCGGGTCGTCTGAACGGAGCCGACATGTCCCGTCGTGAGCAGTACAAAGAAGGGCGGATTCCGCTGCATACGCTTCGTGGTCGAATTGATTTCGCTCTGAGCGAAGCAAAGACTACTTATGGAATCATCGGTGTTAAAGTCTGGGTTTATAACGGCGACGCCATTGTTACCGAAGAAGAGACGCAGCAAGGACAGCGCGATAATCGGAGAAAGTCGAGGTAAGTCATGCTCAGCCCAAAACGCGTAAAATTTCGTAAGCGTCAGCGTGGTCGTCTGAAGGGTCTTTCCCAGCGGGGAAGCAAGGTATCCTTTGGCGAATACGGACTGAAAGCAATAACATCGGGCCGACTGACTGCCCGTCAGATCGAGTCCGCTCGTCGTACGATGACACGGCATATTAAACGTGGTGGAAAGATGTGGATTCGCATCTTCCCGGATCAGCCGATCACCAAGAAGCCTGCGGAAACTCGAATGGGTTCCGGTAAAGGTTCGCCTGAATACTGGGTAGCAGTGATTCGTCCGGGCCGTGTACTGTTCGAGCTCAGCGGCATCCCCGAAGAGCTGGCGAAGGAAGCGTTCCGACTGGCAGCTCATAAACTTCCGCTTCATACCGTGATGGTGAAGAAGGAGCTGATCTAAGATGGCAACGAAAGTAAAAATGAAAGATCTTTCCAGCGCAGATCTGCAGAATCAGCTGGAGTCCCTGAGAACGGAGCTGCGAGAGGCGCGATTTCAATTCGGAATCACACGCACGATCACAAATCCGGCCCGGGTGAGAAAGGCAAAGAAAGATATTTCGAGAATTCTGACCCTTCTGCATGAACGTAACCGGAAGGGGAGTAATTGAGTATGAAAGAGCGCAATAAAAACCTGAGAATTGTACAGGGGCGAGTCGTATCGGATGCCATGGATAAAACCAGAGTCATCCTGCTTGAGACCTTCTATACGCATCCGAAGTTCCGGAAGATTGTAAAGGTATCTCGCCGTCTGAAAATTCACGACGAAAGAAACGAATCGAAGAAGGACGACATCGTGCAGGCCGTCGAAACCCGGCCTCTGTCCCGGCAGAAGCGTCATCGTCTCTTTAAGATTATCCAGAGAGGACAGATATGATTCAGGTACAGACCATGCTTCAGGTCGCCGATAATACGGGCGCCCGCAAGGTCATGTGTATTCGGGTGCTGGGTGGAACTCGCAAGCGGTATGCTTCCGTTGGCGACATCATCGTTGTGGCGGTGAAGGATTCCGTCCCCGAATACGGCCTTAAGGATAATCGGGGCAAGAAAGTGCATAACAAAGCGGTTCAGAAGGCCGTCGTTGTGCGCACGAAGAAAGAGATCAAGCGACCCGATGGCAGCACGATCAAATTCGACGAGAATGCCTGTGCTATTATTGATGAAAAGATGAATCCGCGAGGAACGCGTATCTTTGGACCGGTCGCCCGTGAATTGCGCGATCGTGATTTCAAAAAGATCGTCTCGCTGGCTCCTGAGGTTCTGTGATGGACAAGAAACAGATCAGCAAGCTCTCACATACTGAGTTTAATCGCAAGCGCTACAGCCGTACAGCGCTGAAGGCCGAAGACGAGGTAATCGTCATCGCCGGCAAAGAAAAAGGTAAGCGCGGCAAGATCCTGTACATCGATCGCCTGCGCGATAGAGTATATGTTCAGGGTGTTAACAAGCTGAAACGCTATGTTCGTCCTTCTCAGGAAAACCCTCAGGGCGGACAGGTTGAGATCGAAGCTCCGATGCATATTTCGAACGTCATGTTCTATGACGCGAAGGCGAAGAAAGGCGTGCGCATCGGATACGAGATGAAAGGCGGCAAGAAGGTGCGGGTGACGCGTCCGGGCGGCAAGGAAATCTGACGGTAGAACGCTATGGTAGCATTGAAAGAAGTTTATCAGAAGGATTGTGTTCCGGCGCTGAAAGAGAAGTTTCAGTACAAGTCGGCCATGCAGATTCCGCGCATTGAGAAAGTTGTTCTCAATATTGGAATCGGCGAAGCACCTACAAACCCGAAGGCCCTTGAATCGGCACTTGAAGAGATCGCCCTGGTTACAGGTCAGCGTCCGGTAAAAACTCTGGCGCGCAAGTCGATCGCTAACTTCAAGATCCGCCAGGGGATGAGCCTCGGCTGCATGGTAACGCTTCGTAATGAGCGTATGTGGGAATTCTTATACAAGCTCACCAGAATCGCTCTTCCTCGCGTGCGTGACTTTCGCGGGATCAAGCCTTCTGGATTTGATGGACGGGGTAACTATAACTTCTCCATTAAAGAGCAAATCATCTTCCCGGAGATCGATGTCGATAAAGTCGACCGGTATCACGGCATGAATATCACCGTCACAACGACGGCTAAGACGAACGAAGAAGCGAGACTGCTTCTGGAAACCCTCGGTTTTCCGTTCAGAAAGGACTGATTGGAGTAGAAAATGGCCAGAAAAGCTTCGCTGGAGAAGGCAAATCGCAAGCCTAAATTCGCTGTACGGGCGCATAACCGATGCCCGCTTTGTGGTAGACCCCGGGGATACCTCCGGAGATTTGGTATGTGCCGTATTTGCTTCCGCAAACGCGCCGGACTGGGTGAGATTCCCGGTGTGTTTAAGTCTTCCTGGTAAGCTTCGGAGTTAATGTTATGATCAATGATCCTATAGCAGATATGCTGACTCGTATTCGGAATGCCTCGCGTGCAAAACATGCAACGGTAGGTTTCCAGTACTCCAAGATTAAAGAAGAGATTCTCGCCATTCTGAAGCGTGAAGGATTCGTCGCCGATTTCGAAGTCAAGAAAGAAGGCAACAAAAGCGATATCGCCGTAACGCTGAAGTACTTCGAGAAGAAGCCGGTCATCCGTTCGATTGAGCGTGTGTCCACTCCGGGTCGTCGTATCTATGTCACCAGAGACGATCTGCGTGCGACCAAAAACAACATGGGTATTTCTATTGTATCGACCTCCAGAGGGGTTACGACCGGTCGTCAGGCGAAGCGCCTCGGTGTCGGCGGCGAGATCCTGCTCAGAGTATGGTGATACGGTAAGGTAGAGGAAGAGAAGATGTCCAGAATTGGTAATGCTCCCGTCCAGATGCCTGCAAAGGTGGAGCTGGAAGTGAAAGGCGCTGAGGCGCTGGTCAAAGGGCCGCTCGGTCAGATCAGTTTCCCGGTGCCTGCCGGTATCTCTATTGAGAGAGAAGGCGACACTGTGCAGGTAAAGCGCTCCGATGATTCGAAGGAGCAGCGTGCGCTGCACGGACTGACGAGAGCGCTTCTGAACAATCATGTCAAAGGCGTCAGCGCCGGCTGGGTAAAGAATCTTGAGCTGGTTGGTGTCGGTTATCGTGTAGCTCTGAAGGGTAAGCAGCTCGTGCTGTCGCTCGGATACTCGCATGATGTAAATTATGACCTGCCTTCTGACATTGAAGCGAAGGTGGAGCAGACCAAAATCGAGCTCAAGAGCATCGACAAGCAGCGCCTCGGTCAGGTTGCCTCAGAGATTCGTTCGTTCCGTCCGCCCGAGCCCTACAAAGGTAAAGGTGTACGTTACGCCGATGAAGTAGTTCGTCGTAAGGCCGGTAAAGCCGGCAAGTCCGGAAAGGGCGGCAAAAAGTAAGGGTATAATATATGGATCGTCTATCGCTGAAACGACACAGGCTGGAGCGACGTATGCGTCGGGTGAAGTTTGCACTTCGCTCCGATGGCGAGCGCAAGCGCCTGCTGCTTAAGAAAACCAATCGCTACCTGATGGCGCAGATCGTCGATGATGCGACGGGAAAAACGCTCTGCCAGGCAAGCACCTTCGAAAAGTCCTTCGCTGCTGAAGTGAAAGGTAGCGCGAAGAACCGAGAAGCTGCTCGTAAGTTGGGCGAGGTCATCGCCGCTCGTGCAAAAGAGAAGGGCATTACAAAGGTGCTCTTTGACCGTCGAGGGCGTCTGTATCACGGTAAGGTCGCTGATTTTGCCGACAAAGCCCGCGAGGCGGGATTGGAGTTTTAATTATGAGAAAGCCTTCAGTTGAGCAGCAGAAAACCGATCTCTCCGTTGAGAGGGTCGTAAAGATCAATCGTGTTTCAAAGGTTGTAAAGGGTGGCCGTCGCTTCTCTTTTAACACGCTTGCCGTAGTAGGAAATCTGAACGGTAAGGTCGGAGTTGGCCTCGGCAAGGCCAATGAAGTTCCCGACGCCATTCGTAAGGCAATGGATTCGGCACGAGCAAATCTCGAAACCGTTCCCCTGACTCGTAGAAATACTATCCCGCACGACGTAGAAGGTCGGTTCAAGGCGACCCGTGTGATCCTTCGCCCGGCCACTGCCGGTACCGGAGTGATCGCCGGTGAGTCCGTGAAAGCGGTGCTCGAAACTGCAGGCGTTCACGACGTTCTGACGAAGGTTGTGGGCTCCAAGAACCCGCTGAACGTAGTGCGTGCAACGATTGAAGCTCTGAAGCAGCTGGAAACGCCGCTGCATTCAACAAGAAAGCGTGGCATCCCCCTTGCCCAGCTCTTTGGCAAGATGGACTGACCGCTGAGGTAGCGAAGATGGCCGGTAAAGTAAAAGTAACATTAATCGAAAGCCCGATCGGCAAAAAGCCTGATCATCGGGCAACCGTGCGAGCACTGGGACTGCGCAAGATGTGGAGAACGAACATTCTCGACGCATCGAATCCGGCAGTCGCAGGTATGATCCGCAAGGTATCTTACATGTTGAAAGTCGAGGAAGTCAATGGCTGATTCATTAGATCTTACCAGCGTAATGCCCGAGAAAAAGCGTAGTGTAAAGAAGCGTCGTGTCGAACATACGCAGCTTTCTCCGGTTCCGGGCACCAAAAAGAAGCGCAAGCGAGTTGGTCGGGGTCATGCTACCGGGTCGGGAAAGACATCGGGACGTGGACATAAGGGTCAGAAGGCCCGTACCGGCTACAGCCACAAAGCAGGCTTTGAAGGTGGTCAGAATCCACTGTATAAGCGTGTTCCGAAGCGTGGTTTTACGAATATCTTCAAGCAGGAGTTCCAGCTTGTCAACCTCTGGTTGCTGGCCAAGCACGGAATTTCCGGCGAGGTGACGCTTGAGCAGCTCAAAGAGAAGAAGATTATCCGTCGCACGGATGTGCCTGTAAAGGTTCTCGGCCATGGTGAAATCTCGAGCAAGGTCGTCCTGACCGTACATGCTGCTTCATCCGAGGCCATCGAAAAGATCAAGAAGGCCGGCGGTGAAGTGAAGCTCATCGGCGCCGAGTAATTTACCGAGTCATTTACACAGAGAAACTGGAAAGACCATGAGTGCAGTCGCGAATATTTTACGCATCCCGGAATTAAGAAAGAAGCTCCTATTCACAGTAGCAGTTCTGCTGCTGTTTCGACTTGGATCCTTTATCACAATTCCGGGCGTGAACCCGATCGCGGTGGCAGAAGCGAAGCCCCAGGGTCAGTCCATCCTTGACGTAGTGGATGTGTTCTCGGGCGGAGCGCTTTTCAAACTTTCCATATTTTCTCTGGGCATCATGCCCTATATCTCTTCGTCGATCATTATGAGCCTTCTTACGGTAATCATTCCGCAGATGGCTCGTCTGCAGCGTGAAGGGGAGGCGGGTCGGCGCAAGATCAACCAGTATACTCGAATGGGCACGGTCGTGCTCTGCGCCGTTCAGGCGATGTTCATTTTGATATGGGCAGTCGAGCAAACGAGTAGAACTGGAAAACCGCTTGTATCCGCGGAAATGAGTCGCGCCCTATTTTATTCGACCGGCGTGGTCACGATTACTACGGGCACATTGATACTTATGTGGCTGGGCGAACAGATTACGGAACGAGGAATCGGTAATGGGGCCTCGTTGATCATCTTTGCCGGTATTATTGCGCGGCTTCCGAAGAACATAATGGATATGATTCGGGATGATTCAATTAAGCCGTTTGATATTCTGATTCTGGGAATTGTCTTTATACTTCTGATAGCGCTGACCGTGATACTGACGCAGGGTGTGCGCAAAATCCCTCTGCAATACGGCAAAAAGATGCAGGGCCGGCGTATGGTGCAGGCCCAGAGCCAGAGCCTTTCCTTTAAGTTGAATTCAGCGAGTGTAATGCCCATTATCTTCGCCTCGTCGTTATTGCTCTTTCCTCAGACCGTTCTTGGCATGCTTGCCGGCGACGGGTCGGGGCAAACGACGGTAAGCTGGCTCGCGCAGCAGATGCAGGTATGGCTCGATCCGTTCGCTCCGTCTTTTGTGAAGCAGCTTCCGTATTATTTTATCTACACGGTTCTCATCATCTTCTTCGCATATTTCTATACTGCGATTTACATCAATCCAAGCGAGCTCGCAGAAAACCTCAAAAAGTATGGCGGATTCATCCCTGGAATTCGTCCAGGCGCCAATACGAAAGAGTATGTTGAGAAGACCTTGAATCGCATCATTCTGCCGGGAGCGGTCTTCCTGGCGGGCCTTGCACTGGCTCCCTACTTTATCATCAATCTGATGGATTTGAAGGCCAATCAGAACATCCAGGGCCTTGCGTACACCTTCGGCGGAACTTCGCTGATGATTATTGTTGGTGTGGCGCTGGATACTCTGAAACAGATTGAGGCTCAGCTTATCATGCGAAACTATCAGGGTTTCATGAAAAAGGGTAAGCTGAAAGGTAGGGTCAAGTGAATTTAATCTTTATGGGCCCGCCCGGAGCGGGCAAAGGCACGCAGGCGAAGATCCTGATTGAGAAATTCGGGATTCCGCAGATCTCAACAGGCGATATTCTGCGAGCGGCCATTAAAGGCGGAACCTCTCTCGGGCTCGAAGCCAAGAAGTTCATCGATGCCGGAGAGCTGGTTCCTGATTCTGTTGTGATCGGTATCGTCGAAGAGCGCATCAGGGAAGCGGATTGCGAGAAAGGATTTCTGCTTGATGGGTTCCCGAGAACGACTCCTCAGGCCGAGGCGCTTGATGCGATGCTGCAGAAAATGGGACGTAAGATCGATCATGCGGTGAATCTGGCCGTTCCCGATGAAGAGGTGATTCAGCGTCTTCTCGATCGAGCGGTGAAAGAAGGGCGATCGGATGATACGGAGCCGGTGATCCGCAATCGGATTAAAAACTACAATGATCAGACGAAGCCGCTGATTGATTTTTACCGGAACAAAGGCCTTTTGAAAGAAGTAAACGGGCTGGGTGAGCTATCGGCGATTACTGAGAGAATCCTCGGAGCACTGAATGTCTGAAGACTTGACGGTGTCGATGGTACTTTTTTCTTGGTAACTCCCTTGAGGAGTGCGGGCGAATATGGCGAAAGAAGAGGCGATAGAAGTCGAAGGTAAGGTGATAGAGCCCCTTCCGAACGCGATGTTTCGTGTGGAGCTGGACAATGGGCATAAGGTTCTCGCCCATATTTCAGGAAAGATGAGAATGCATTATATCAGGATCCTGCCTGGAGATCGTGTGACGGTGGAATTATCACCCTACGATCTGACCCGGGGTAGGATTACGTATAGAAAAAAATAACGACGGATTGAAATTATGAAAGTGCGTGTGTCCGTAAAGAAGATTTGCAGCGAGTGCCGGCTGATTCGCCGAAAGGGCGTAGTGCGGGTCATCTGCAAGAATCCGAAACACAAACAGCGGCAGCGGTGATAGTTCAGGAGTATTGAGATGGCAAGGATTTCGGGCGTAGACTTACCCAAAGACAAAAGGATCGTAATCGGTCTGACATATATTTACGGCATTGGCGACACGCGTGCACGTGAGATTTTGAAGGCAGCCGGAATAGAAGAATCGATTCGTGTGCGAGATCTTGATGATCAGCAGGTCGGACAGATTCGTAACTACATTTCTGAAAACTTTCGTGTAGAGGGCGATCTTCGAACCGAAGTCAACCTTAACGTTAAGCGTCTGATGGATATCGGATGCTACCGAGGCCTGCGTCATCGTATGGGCCTGCCGGTTCGCGGTCAGCGAACCAAGACGAATTCGCGCACACGCAAAGGTGGACGCAAAACCGTTCCGAACAAGAAAAAGGCAACGAAATAATACGGGTAGATGAGATATGGCGAAGGCACCGGTCAGAAAAAAAGAAAAACGCAGCGTTCCGAGTGGACGTGTTTACATTAACGCTACATTCAACAATACTATTATTACGGTAACCGACGATACCGGCAACGTGATTGCATGGTCGAGCGCCGGACATCTGAACTTCAAGGGATCGCGTAAGTCGACTCCTTACGCTGCGCAGATGGCGGCCCGTGATGCGGCCGAGAAAACGCGAGACTTCGGTCTGCGTGAGGTTGATGTTCTTGTTAAGGGCCCTGGAATCGGGCGTGAATCGGCGATTCGTGCCATAGCCAACGAAGGAATTCGGATTCGTCAGATTCGCGATATCACTCCGCTTCCTCACAACGGATGTCGTCCGCGCAAGCGTCGACGAGTTTGATATATCCTGTTAGCCTAAAGAGGGAATCATGAAGAGCCTGTTAAAAGGATTCAAGCGACCGAAGCAGGTCGAATACCAGACTCTGGCAAACGAGCCGGGATATGGAAAATTCATCGCTGAGCCCTTTGAGCGCGGCTTCGGAACTACGATCGGAAACTCGCTGCGTCGTACGCTCATGTCGTCGATCGAAGGTACGGCGATCACGGCAGTTCGAATCGAAGGCGTTGAGCATGAATTCGCCACTATCGAAGGCGTCGTTGAAGACGTTACCCGAATCATTCTGAACCTCAAGCAGGTGCGTGCGAGCTATGATGCCGAGGTTCGCGACGAGCCTCGTATTATTCATATTGAGAAAAAAGGCGCCGGAGTCCTCAAGGCATCTGATCTGGCTGTGGATTCGTCGATTCAAATCCTCAATCCGGAATTGCAGATCGCCACTCTCAATGAAGACGCAAATCTTGTGATGGATATTCAGTTCGAGCGGGGTCGGGGCTACCTTGCAGCTGAGATCTTGAAAAAGAGCATTGATGAAATCGGCACCATTGCCGTCGATGCGCTGTTCTCGCCTGTCAAGCGTGTGAACTTTCAGGTGACGGAAACTCGAGTCGGTCAGCGCACGGACTACGAGAAACTGACGATGGAGATCTGGACTGACGGAAGTATTACTCCCGAAGACGCTCTGTCGCAGGCCGCAAAGATTCTGAAAGATCACCTTTCTGTATTTATTAATTTTGAAGAGCTTCCCGAAGAGGAAGAAGACGAACAGCCCGAGATGGAAGACACTCTCAAGACCAATCTTGAGAAGAACGTTGAAGAGCTTGAGCTTTCGGTAAGATCGCTTTCTATGCTGAAAAGCCTGGAGATCGAGTTCGTCATGGACCTTGTTCGTAAGAACGAAGAAGAGTTCCAGAAATCACGGCATTATTCTGAAGAGTGTCTTGCCGAAATCAAGCAAAAGCTGGCTGAAATGAGCCTTGAGTTTGGAATGCGTGAGCTTTTCATGCAGCGTGACTATTGATCAGGAACGATCGGAACGGGTTTTATGAAGAAGGGAAATACAACAAAGAAACTGAATCGACTGCATTCGCACAGAAAGGCTATGGTGAACAACATGCTCACGTCGCTTTTCCAGCATGAGCAGATCGTAACCACGCGCGCCAAAGCGAAATACATCCGGCCGTTTGCCGAAAAGATGATTACGCGTGCGAAGAAGAACCTTGTAGAAGGAATCACGCCCGAGCAAGTGCTGCATAATAAACGTGAAGTTCTTCGTTCGATCAAAGAGCGCGATATCGTAGTAAAGCTGTTTTCTGACATTGCACCGCGGTTTCGCGAGCGAAATGGCGGGTATCTGCGGATTATTCACCTGCCTGAGCGTAACAGTGACGCCGCACCTATGGCGATCGTCGAGCTGGTGGATCGTAGAACTGAACGCCGCACTCCGCGGAAGCTACTGAAGGCGCAGGCAAATCCGGATGCAGGAAGCTCCGAAGGCCGCGAAAGAAAGAGCTCAGGCTCCAAGAGTCGTGACGAGAAATGGTATCATCGCTTCAAACTTGGTAAAAAAGAAGAAGAAGCGAAGGGTTGAACCGGATTCGAACATACCCGGGCGATAAAGCATCCTTCATGGAAACGGAAAAAGAGCGGCGTTAAGCCGCTTTTTTTTTACTCAGATGTAGTACATGAGTGAATCCTGGATGGATCGACTCTGGTTTAAGAAATCCAGAAGATTGATATCGAGCATTTCTTTGATTCGATTATCGATATCGGTCCAGAAAAGCGCTCGATAGCCCTCGTTCAGGTCCGAGTTCTTATCAAGGATGGAAAGATCCCCCTCAAGGGCGGTGAGGATCTGGAAGACGGTAATCTCCTGCGGGTCGCGCGCAATTCTATAGCCGCCTTCAGCACCGCGCACGCTGATGACAAGGCCGCGTTTTTTCAGAATGTTGATAATCTGCTCAAGGTATTTAAGCGGAATATTCTGATTCTCTGCAATTTCACGGCTTTTCAGTAATCTGCTGCGAGCTTCAGGCGCTGAAAGCTCGAGCATTATTTTGAGGCCATATCGTCCTTTACTGGTAATCTTCATCTTTTTTACAGGTGTTAGTTTTCCCTGTTCGGCAGGGTTTCAACAATAATTAGACGGCCTAAATGAGAACGATCAGAAAGAAAAAAAACGTCCTGGCCACCCCTGAGATCATCCGAATGCTGCCGGAGCTGAAAGGAGCGCAGCCTGATAGGCATGAAAATAGCGCTGCTGATCTTCTTCGAACTGGATCACTGTTCGAAATACCTGTTCGTTCTCCCTTTCTGGTCGGAAAGCGATTTAGATTTTTGCCGCGCATAGTTCGTCAAATGGTCAGATTTATTTACGGATTGCTCGTCTTTCTGCACGAAAAGTTCGACGCCAATCGTAAGACGGCATATTTTCTGCTTCTGGAGCAAATCTGGATGGAGAGAACCGGCCAGAGCGGAGAGAAACGAGTACGATGAGGCTGGTGCAGATAACGGCAGGCGTGGCTCACGGGGACGCCGTCACAAACTACGTGTTTTCTCTGAATCGCTACTTAAAGGATACGGGTATCTTTCGGTCTACTCGGGTTTACGCCGAAACGATTTCGGGGATTCATCGTGTAGGGCATCTTTCGACTTATACGCCCGACCCTGACGACTTCATCATCTATCATCACAGTGTCGGCCTGCTTTATCTTGAGAACTTTCTAATGCCAGGCGTGCGGCCGCTGCTGATTTACCATAATATAACTCCGCCGGGCTATTATCTTCCCTGGGATTTTCGTGCTGCCTCGCGCATGCAGCTCGGTCGTGATCAGTTGCATCGCCTTGCCGGCCTGAAACTGCGTTCTGTTGCGCTCTCTGAATTCAGTGCGGCCGAACTTCGAACCGTTGGATTTGCGAACGTAACCGTGCTGCCGTATCCCCTGTCCAGGGAGCGAAGCTCCGCCCCTTTGATCAAGCCGCCGGCGGGCGACGGGAAATGGAAGGGATGGTTAGCCGAAGACACTCCAATCGTGCTTTTTGTGGGTCGGATCGCTCCAAACAAAGGAATCGATCGGTTGCTGGAAGCCTTCGCTGCTTTGCGTAAGTCCGTGCGTAGCAGGCTGATCGTTGCCGGGTCCTTTCGCTCCGAGACCGATCGCTATGGTCAGTATTTACAGAAGCTATCGGCTGATCTGCAGCTTGGCGAGCATGTTAGCTGGGCCGGTTTCGTAAGCGATCAGGAGCTGGCTGCAATTTATAGCCGAGCCTCGCTTTATATGAGCCTCTCGCAGCATGAGGGATTTGGTGTGCCGCTTGTTGAGGCGATGGCTTCTGATGTTCCCGTGCTTGCTTACTGTTCGGCCGATAGCTCGGTTGCCGAGGTGCTCGGTGGAGCGGGGATCGGGTTTACCGTTCCGGATGTGAAGTGGGTGGCGCAGGTGGCGGGGCGGATACTGACCGATCAGCGTCTCAGATCGCTCATGATTGACGGGCAGAGACGCCGTGTCGCCGAGTTGAAATCCATTGATGTGCTTGCCGGATTGAGGCGAATCATAGAAGAAGAGATTCATGGCCGACGAAATCCTGAATCTGATTTCTGACCTTCCTGCTGCCGGTCTGCATGCCTTTTTTTTCTTCGCCGCCCTTCTTGAGAATTTATTTCCGCCGTGGCCGGGCGATACCTTCATCGTCTTCGCAGGCTTTCTTTCAGCGCACGGTGCCGTCAGTTTGCCAGCAGCTCTGCTGAGCACGGGAACTGGTAGTCTTGCCGGTGCATGGATCATGTATCTTGCCGGGGAAAAGGTTCTGCATCTGGCTCGATCCCTTCATGCTCGGTTAAAGCCGGGCATCATGCAGCGCATGCTCTCTGACTTCGTCTCAGAAGAACACATGCAGCGGACGCAGCAATGGTTTCTGAAGTGGGGCGCCTGGTTTGTCGTCGTTTCGCGGTTTTCGGCGGGCATTCGTTTTTTTGTGAGCATCGTCGCCGGCCTTTCGAAGATGAATCCACTTCTATTCACCGTATGCTTCTCGCTTGGCGTCTTGATCTGGAACACGCTTCTGTTAACCGGCGGGCGTCTGCTTGCCGAAAACTGGCGCAAAATGCTGGAGTGGCTTCAGCTTTATAACGTCGCCGTTGGATCGTTGATCGTACTTGTCGTTGCCTTTTTTATAATGCGCTGGTGGCGACGGAGGTCTGCATGATAGTGCCTCTTCCAGAGCGCTTCGCAGAATTTCGGCATGTCGTCGTGATCACGGGAGCGGGCATCTCGGCCGAGAGCGGCATCCCCACTTTTCGCGGAGAAGGAGGCCTCTGGCGCAACTACAGGGCTGAAGATCTGGCCACTCCTTCGGCCTTTCGCAAGGACCCGCAGCTTGTATGGGAATGGTATGAGATGCGACGCGAGATATGTCGGCAGGCTGAGCCTAACGCCGCGCATCAAACGCTGGTCGAGATGGAACGGGATTATGTCCCGAATTTAGTTAGAGTTTGAAAAGGCGGAACCCTGGCCCAAAATGGGCCGAACAACCACATTCCCTTACGGAGGGTTCCAAGTGAAGAAGAACGAACGGGCAGAAAACAGTCAAACACAAAGCCTGGCGGCCGATGAGTTTCGGGATTATATTCGAACCAGCCTCGATTCCCGTGTGCGCGAATTTGCACTCGGCTACGTAGGAGCTTTGATTCTCGAAGAAATCGAAACGTTATGCGGCAAGACAGGGGAGCATAAGAGAGGCCGTGGATTTGCTCATCGAGGCGGCAGCCAGCGAGGTTCCATTGTGCTCGATGGAGAAAGGGTGGCCATCCAGAAGCCCAGAGCTCGACGTAACGGCAAGGAGGTGAAGCTGGAGCGATATGAGATCCTTCAGGATCGCTCTGATCTTCGCGAGCATGTTGAGCGCCTGATGGCTGGCGGGCATCAGCACCCGGAACTATGAAAAGACGCTGAGAAAGACAGAAGCCTCTCTCGGCCTTTCGCGGAGTGCGGTTTCGCGGGAGTTTGTGAAGTCCAGCCGTGAGTCGCTCAATCATTTGAATTCACGCAGGTTTCCTGATCAGACATTCTGGTGTATTGTTCTTGATGGCATCGTATTCGGCGGCTCTGTCGTAATCGTTGCTCTCGGGGTCGATACGGCCGGAAACAAGCATTTTCTGGGCATTTCTGAGGGGTCTACAGAGAATGCTGATAGCGCACTCAGTGTCCTTCAATCAATCGAGAGCCGTGATATCCGCTTCACAGATCGTGTGCTTGTCGTCATGGATGGATCAAAGGCTCTTGAAAAAGCGGCCAGAGAGTTCTTCGGAAAGAAGGCAGAGATCCAACTCTGCTACCTTCATAAACAGAGAAATGTTCTTGCCAAGCTCCCACGGAAGTATCATGCAGAATTCTGCAAGAGATACAAGCAGGCATTCAGCGCTAACAGTTACGAAGATGTCGCAAGCGAGATGCGGTCCGTTCTATCATGGCTCGAATCCATCAGCTACAGTGCCTCTCAGAGTCTTCAGGAGGGTTTAGAGGCACTGTTAACGCTGCATCGCATCAATATGCCGCCGAAATTGAGAACATCCTTTTACACAACCAATCTGATCGATTCGGCATTCTCGAATCCCAGATCTCAGCTTAACCGGGTTAAACGGTCAAGGCCTCAGACAGACCAGGTGCTCCGATGGGTCGGCAGTCTCCTGCTATCACAGGAGGAACAATTCCGTAAGGTGCGGTCATACACTCATATCCATGAGTTCTTAAACAGCTTCCTGGATAAAAAGATTGACGAGCGGATCTCGGCATAGGATGCATTCAGTGGGTCCCGCCTCAAAGTCTAACTATCACTGGGACATAGTCATGGAACGGCATTTTCGTGAAATCGGCAGTTTTTTACTGGTCACACAGAACGTCGACGGGCTGCATCGTCGTGCCGGCAACGAGAACATCGTCGAGATACACGGCTCGATCTGGCGCGTAAGGTGCACAGAATGCGGTAGAGAATGCGAACGTCTGCATCTTGATACGGTGCCTCCGCACTGTTCATGCGGTGGAGTGGAACGACCGGCCGTTCTCTGGTTCGGCGAAAGCTACGATAGTATTGTTTTAGAGACCGTGCGTGCCGCACTTGAGAAGGCCGACGTCTGCCTTGTGATCGGCAGCTCGGGTCAGGTGAGCCTTCCCGTTGCGCTTGCCCGCGAGGCCCGGCGTTCCGGGGCGATGGTCGTCGAGGTGAATCTGGAACGCTCAGAATTCAGCGACGTCGCCGACTTCAGCTTTTTTGATAAAGCCGGATCGGCGCTGCCGGAGCTATGGGCGTCCTGGCGTAAGCTTATTCGTTAACAGGAGAGAGAAATGCTGCGAATCCCTTATCTGCTTCGAATCCTGTATCTTCCTGTGGGCATCGTGCTTGGCCTGATTGCCGGCATAATCGTCGGCCTTCATGCGCCGGCCGTTGCAGAGGCAACGGGATGGATGGGAACGTTCTTTATGAACTCCCTGAAAATGGTTATCCTCCCTCTGATAATCACGTCGGTTATCGCCGGCGTGGGCCGCATCGGCGACGTAAAAAAACTCGGCCGCAAGGGATTCTGGACGTTGCTTTATTTCGGAACGACGACCGCTATCGCCGTCGGCCTGGGCATATTGATCAGTGACACGCTGGGATTCGGCGAACGAGCGATTGACACAACATCGGTGCAGGCTCCGGAGGGGAAGGCCTATTCGCGTGGCTATTCTGATCTCATATTGTCGCTTGTAACGCCGAACCTCTTTCGCTCGCTTTCTGAGATGGACATCCTGCCCGTGCTGCTCTTCTGTCTTCTGCTTGGCGGAACCCTTGCCATGCAGGGTGAACGAGCGGCTTCGATCTTTCGTACAATGGAAGTGCTTGAGAAAGCCGTCATCACGATCGTGCATCTGATCCTTGTGTTTGCTCCGATCGGCGTCTATGGCCTGATTGCCGCCCGCACCGCATCGCTGGGCGAAGGCTTCTTTGATGAAGTTTTAGCGCTGCGTTATTATGTGCGCAATGTTCTGCTGGGACTGGGCATACACGGTTTTGTTATTCTTCCGCTTATCTACTGGGTCTTCGCGAGAAAGAATCCGTTTCGATTTCTCTGGAATCTTTTTCCCGTGCTCGGCACGGCCTTCTCAACGGCATCGTCTTCGGCCACTCTGCCGCTGACGATGAGCGTGCTTGAAGAAAAGGAAAAGATCAGCCCCGAGACGACGGGCTTTGTTCTGCCGCTTGGCGCCACCGTGAATATGGATGGAACGGCGCTTTATGAAGCGATGGCGGCCATGTTTATCGCCCATCTTTTCGGGGTACAGCTCGATCTCTCGGCACAGATCGTCATCTTTCTTACCGCGACGCTTGCCGCAATAGGCGCTGCCGGTATTCCCGAGGCAGGTCTGGTGACGATGGCCATAGTTTTGCGCGCCGTCGGTCTGCCACTTGAGGGCATCGCTCTGATCCTGTCGATCGACTGGTTCCTCGATCGATGCCGTACGGCCGTAAACGTTCTTGGCGACACGGTCGGAGCGAGCATCCTTGACCGGTTTACAGGCGATGTGAAGAACGATTGACACGATGGTCCGCAGACGAACACTGGCCGCATCGGGGGCTTAGCTCAGCTGGTTAGAGCGCTTGCTTGACATGCAAGAGGTCACTGGTTCAACTCCAGTAGCTCCCACATCTCCTCCCTTTCAGCCCCCCGTAAATTGCTTTTCAGGATCTCTTCCCGTCGTTTTGGTGTCGTATGGCCGATCAAAAATCCAATCCGCTGATTCTTTATACCGGCGTCGCCGTCTCCGTTGTCGGAGTGGTGCTTTCCACGCTGCTGCTCTGCAAACATGGCTTCTCGGATCTGTGCACCTCGTCGCTCGGATGTAGCATCGACGGTGTGGACGGATGCAAAGAGCTCGGTCAGAGCTCTCTGTCCAAGGTCGGGCCGTTTCCGATTGCGATTTTCGGGCTTCTTTACTATGCCTTCTTAACGGCCGCCTTTCTGCTTCAGAGCATCAGGCCACGCGGCGAACTCGCAGCGCTTCTCCTGTATACGACGATCGTCGGTCTGGTCGTCGATGCCGTTCTCGGTTACATCAACTTCACGCAGATCCTTGTTCCGTGTATCCTCTGTGCTTATACCTACCTGATCACACTTGCGCTTTTCGTTCTTGCTCTTACGCATAAACTGCAGAGCTTTCGCAGTAATTCGCCAATGGCAGATGTCGTAAAAGAAAGCGGAACTCCGGCCGTCGCAGGCGCCCTGCTTACGTTTATCCTTGCAGGAATTCTTTATCTGATGGGAGCTCCGCAGAAATCGAAGGCGGTCGACGGACCGATCGATGAGGCTCTTGTTCCAGGGATGCTGGCCGACTTTGCCGCTTTGAAATCGGTTGAATTCAATGAGCAGGGCTTGAAGTCACGCGAGGGTTCTGAGAACGGATATATCGTCGTGCATAAGTTCGCAGATTTTCTGTGTCCGCATTGCCTGCATGCATCGGAGCTTCTGCAAGAAGCCATGAAGCGCTGGCCCGGTCGCATTCAGGTTTACTATCGCCATTTTCCTCTTGATTCGACCTGCAATCCGCTTCTCACAGGCGCACCACAGAAGCCCTATGGAGACTGGCGTTGTAACGGAGCGCAGGCGGCGATCTGTGCAGGAGATCATCCCGGCTTTGCAGGCTTTTATCATGGCGTTTTCGATTTGCAGAACCAGCGTTTGCCGATCACGCTTGAGCATCTGGAGCGCCTCAGCGTAAATGCGGGCATCCCGTGGAATCAGTTGCGCACCTGCATGGCTTCACAGGCCACACAGCAGAAGCTGATGCGCGATATCGATGATGCGAAGAAGATCGATATCCACTCGACACCGACGCTGATCGTAAACGGCAAGCTTCTCTCACCGGGCGTTCCCGATCGCAAGTGGTTCTTTCAGCTTCTGGACTCGCTCGTATATGAGAAAGAAGGCAACGCTGCCTTTGACGAGTACCGGGCACGGAAGAAATAACGGAGAAGACGATGCAGGATTCCAGTCAGGATTCATTCAGTAGCGGACCGGTCGGAGTTCCGACCTCTCTGGAAGGCGGCGTTTCGGGCGCCGGTCAGAGGCATGCCGTCGTCGTCTCGAAGTGGAACGAGTTCATCACGTTCCGCCTGCGTGACGGAGCCGTCGCCGCCCTGCAGCGCCACGGCGTCCCGGCTGAGAGTATTACCGTCGTCTATGTTCCCGGCGCCTTTGAATTGGGATCGACGGCCCGCGAGCTGGCTGACACGGGCCGTTTTGACGCCGTTATCTGCATCGGCTGCGTGATCCGCGGAGCGACCGACCATTATGACTACGTCGCCGGTCAGGCAGCCCGACTTGTGTCGCAGGCCGCCTATGATTCGGGCAAGCCCGTCATCTTCGGAGTGCTGACGACCGATACGATCGAGCAGGCCATCGAACGGGCGGGAACTAAGGCCGGCAACAAGGGCTACGAAGCGGCCCTGACGGCCATCGAGATGGTAGATCTTTACAAGAAGATCCGTGCCTGATCATGAAAAAGATCCGCATCAAGAAGAAGCCTTCTCAGCCGCGCAAGCCTTTGAATCGCCATCCGAACTCCCATGCCCGGGAGGTCGCCCTTCAGGCACTATACCAGCTGGAGGTCGTGCATCATCCGATGCCCGAGGTGATGGAGTTTCGCTGGCTGAACAATCCGCTTACAGACGAGGAGCATGCGCTCACCCTGCAGCTCATCGAAGGCGTGGCCGAGCTTGAAGGAAAAATCGACGGCGTAATTGACGCCTACATTCATAAGGATGCTTCACAGATTTCCACAATCGTCCGATCTATACTGAGAATGGGTACGTTCGAAATCCTCAAAGGAGCGTTTGACATCCGCATCCTTATCGATGATTACTGTACCCTGACCCGTCGTTATGACGGGGACCCCTCGGTCGGCTTCGTTCACGGTACCCTGGACCATATCTACCAGGATCACCGAGCGATCCGGGAAGGCGAAGATGGCGAAAAATCGACTGATGTTTGAGCCGGATGGTCCTGAGACGATCCGACCGGCACCTGAAAAAGAGAACGAAACAATCGAATACGGCGACCCCGTATATCTGGATGGCACGGCTCGCTCCGTGCGCAGCTTCCGCACGCTCATAATCTCTGGCGTCATTCTGATCCTTCTGCTGGTGATCGGCGCCGGCGCCTTCTACTTGTGGCGCTCTGCTCCAGAAGGCTCGCCTGAAGGGCGCATCTCCCTTGATGGCGCTCGGGATCGCTACTATATTCCTGAAAGCGACCTGACCGATGCTCTGAAAAAGGGACGGCAGCAGTATCTACAGCTGGCTCGCGACGATGCGCGACGCACCTTTCAGAAGATTCTCGATGAATCGACGAGTGATAAAGAGCGTTCTATCGCCCATATCTTTCTCGGCGTGATGGCCCTTGAAGAGGATCGACCGGGACAGGCAAAGCATCATTTTCTTTCAGCCCTCAAGCTCGACGAATCCTCTGTCGGAGCGTTGATCAACCTGGCCATCGTCGAACGCAAGCTCGGCAACCGCGAAGAGGCGCAACGATACGCCGAGCAGGCAAAAGAGCTGGCTCCGAATGATCCGGCCGTTGCCATGATTCTTGCAAATCTGCTTCTTGAGTCGAGCGATCCCGAGAAGGCCGAAGAGATCTATCGTGAGGGCATGTCGCGCTCGCCCGACGATACGATCATGCGTTATAACCTCGGCCTTGCTTTAATACGACAGAACAAGCTCGACGAGGCCGAGCTGGAGTTTAACCGCCTGGTTGAGATGTTCCCATCGGACCCGCTTGCCGTGCGTGCGCTTGCCTATCTCGGTCAGATCGCCTTCTTGAAGAACCGTCCCGAACAGGCCGTGCAGTATTATCGCCGTGCTATCGGCCTTGCTCCCGATGAGGCTCGCTATCATTACAATCTCGGCGTCGTCTTGCTGCGTATGCGCGACAATCAAGGC
This sequence comes from Leptonema illini DSM 21528, assembly GCF_000243335.1. NCBI lineage: Bacteria > Pseudomonadati > Spirochaetota > Leptospiria > Leptospirales > Leptospiraceae > Leptonema > Leptonema illini. The sequence continues at coordinate 4,048,663 of NZ_JH597773.1, forward strand.
GCCCTTGAGGCCTTTGATAACGCTCTGAAGGCGGGCGGAAGCGACGCCGACGTTTTCCAGAATCTTGCGCTTGCCTATGAACGACTGAACGAGCCGACGCTTGCGGCAAAGGCGTTGGAACGGGCCCTTCTTATCAATCCGCAGAGTGTCGAAGGATTGTTCCAGCTCGGAGATCTTTATCACAGACAGAAAGATCTGCTTCGGGCCGCCGAGAACTACAGAAAGATCGTCAATATCACTCCGGGCGATACGAATACAAAAGAGGCGTTGATCCGTCTGGGACGCGTCTATCGTGAGATGGAGCGATATCAGGATTCGGCCGATGTGCTCGGTCGGGCTGTTACGCTTTCGCCGAACGAAGGCCAGGTCCTCTATGAGCTCGGGTTAACCTATCGCATGGGCAATCGTTTCGATGACGCCGTCGCCGTGTGGAGGAAGGCTCTACAGAACGGGGTCAAACTCGAACGGGCCGATGAAAGGACGATCCGGCTGGCGCTGGGCGATTCGTACAGGGCAAAAGGCGCTTATGATCTCGCCATCAATGAATACAGACAGGTAGAGGGCCGCAATCGTGAAGCCCCCGTTGTCGAAGACGACGCCGAGCTCCATCTGCGTCTTGGCGCCCTCTACCGTGATCTGAAAGACGCCGGCAAAGCGTCGGAGTACTATCGTCGCGTGTATGAAGGCGCTTCTTCAAGTCCGGCGCAGAGACGGGATGCGGCGAAAGATATGGCCTCTCTCTATTTGAAAGACGCCGATCGGGCTTCGCTCGATGAGGCCGGCTCCTGGGCCTACAAGGCCGCCCGGCTCGACCAGAGCGATGCAGAGACGCAACTTCTTCGCGCCGAGATCCTGCTCCGCAACGAATCGGGAGTCGATCGCGAGAAGGCCATCGAGATCCTGATGGCCGTCGCGCATTCAAGGCTGCCGTCGGGCCTTGAGGCGAAGACCTATCTGCTTCTTGGCGACGCTTATTACAAAAACGGCGAATATCGAAGAGCCGTTGAAGCGCTTGAAACGGCTTCGGAATACGATCCGGGGAATTCCGAGATACTCAAGAAAAAGCGGTTAGCCGTATCGGCGCTGCGATCTGAGGGGCGATGAGACGCCTGATTCTCGTTGTTGCGCTTCTGGCGCTTGCCGCGCCGACGCTGGATGCCGCCGGCGATGATCCGGCACGCCTGATCTATATGATGGAGAAGGGCGGCCTGGAACGCCGGCAGGCCTTCTGGTTCGCCTATCAGTCGAAGCAATATTTCTTACTGCGCCGCGCCGTACGCTATCTGCTTGAATCCGACGACTATGAAGACCATCGTATGATTCTTCGCGTCATGGAAGTGCTCGGCCCATCGCTTGATACGCACATTCCCGGCTGGTACGATATTCTTGACCGGTACATGACGCCCTCCGTTCCCGATGATCTGCTCGTGCGTTGCATGAAGCTTTCGGTGCAGTTCAAAGAGCACCGCATGGTCTTTGCGGTAACGCGCATGATGGAGCATCCGATCTATGCGGTGCGGCTGGAGGCCATTCGGTCGCTTGTGGCGATGGAGAACGATAACGTCGTTCCCGTATTGATTCGCTACATGAAGTCCGATGATCCGGTGCTGCTTATCTACGGATTGCAGGGGGCCCGCGTTCTCGGCGATTCAAGGTTTTTGCCGTTTATTCGCGATCTGCTCGAACATCGCAATAAATCGGTGCGCATCTATGCGCTGCGAGCCGTCTCGGAATCAAGAGGCGAAGGCGATCTCAGCTATCTGATCACGGGGCGCTTTTCGCGCGAGAACAACGCCGAAGTGAGACGCACGATCGTACAGCTGATCGGCGAACGTATGATGGGCGGACAGCAATATACGGTGACGCGGGCGATGCAGGATTCTTCTGCTCTTGTACGAGAAGCGGCCTATAATACTGCCGTGCATCTGCGCTCTGCACTCTTCGCGCGAGAGCTTTCACTGCGTCTCACTCAGGAAGACGATGTGAGATTGAAGGGCGTCGTTATCGATGCCCTGACCCGGCTCAATATGGGAGACCCCCTTTCAGGCTTGAGCCGCATTGCACGATCGGATGTCGATCCCACTCTGCGCTCCCTTGCTGTGCGCGCCATCGGTCGTATCAAGGATCGGACGCAGAACGATGCCCTTTTTCAGGTAGCGACGACCGATACCGATGCTTCTGTGCGGCGTGAGGCGGCGCAATCGCTTGCTCTTCTTGCCGACTTAAGTCAGGGACAACGACTTGCCTCGGCCGTCGAAAATAACGATCTTGATACAGAGGTGCGCTTCCTCTTATTCAGAGCCCTTGTAAAAAGCGGCAACAGAGAGGCGGTGCGTCAGCTGAAAGAACGGGCCCGTCACATCAAAGATCCCGTTCTTCGCAGCGCTGTCGAGAACGACGCGTAATAGAGGTGATCCGTGGCAGACGAGGGCATTGTCGACATAGAGCTGCCCGGCCCGTTTGAGGAGCCGGATCAACCGCGCCGCAAGAAGCGCGATCCTTTTTCAAAGGAGCATATCTCGTCTGACGAGGTGCTGCATCAGCGCCGTGAACTGGCCACAAGAGGCGATCTCAAGCGAATCCAGAAGGCCGGAGTCCGCCATGAGGGAAAGAAGGTCGTCACGGACGACGTTAAAAAGCTGAAGTCGCTTTCCGTCGATCCGGGTATTCCTGATCTCGATCGCATCCACTATTATATCGAGCCCGTGCGCATCGAGTACTATGTGCCTAAAGATTCGCGATTTGTCGTCGAGACGAGGTATCTTTTTATTCCGCTCATAGATCCGGAGCCGTCAGAGCGTTATCCAGTTCTTAGCTCTTACATGGAAAGAGAGAAGTTTTTCGATATCATCGAAGTCGTCGGCGAGCATTCGCGTTATACGACGATGATTCTCGAAGCGTATCATGAGACATTTACGATGCTTGAGAACATATCGAGAGCCGTGAAGGATGGGCGTTTCAATCAGGAGTCTTACAGGAAGGCCTTTTATCTGACAGAGACGATGATGAAATTCGAGCCGACGGTGGCCTCTCTCGAAGTTCTCGGTGATTATATCTCGTACAATATAAACTGGCTGATCCGTCGCATGAACAGCCTTGATATGGAATTCGCCGCCTCTGACGATACGATCGCTTATCTGATCAAACGGCGCAACGTGCGCTGGGAGGAAAAAGGCCTTCCTGAAGACGAGCGCTTTGAGATCCTGGCCGCGCTTTTTTACGATCAGGCCTTCCCCAACCGCGGTCTTGAGTTTGAAGAGGAAGATTACTTCTTTGACATCTTCGATAAAAAGTCGAGATACTGACGCCGTTTCGGTGATCCTTTTCTGCAAGGCGCCCATTCCCGGTCGGGTGAAGACCCGGCTGGCGGCGGATTTTGCGGGCGCCGTCGATCTCTATGCCTCTCTTCTCGATTCTGTAATATGGCGGCTTGAGGCCGATGCCGGCATAGAGCTGTATCTTTTCGCCGATTCTGAGAGCATACCGTATTTCGAGGAGCGTTATCCGAATCTGTCGATCTCTGAGCAGCAGGGCCATGATCTTGGCGAGCGCATGCAGAATGCCTTCGCTCACCTCTTTTCGATCGATGACGCTTCGTCCGTTGTTCTTGCGGGTTCCGATGTGCCGGATTTTACGGCGGAGACGGCACGACAGATGGCTGAACTCTGTAAAGAGAGCGATGCCGTCCTTCTGCCTTCTCTGGACGGCGGGTACTCGGCCATCTGCCTTAACAGAAGAGTGCTGGCAGATCTGCATCGCCTGTTTCATGACATTGTCTGGTCTACGTCTCTGGTACTCGAAACACAGATGCGACGTCTCGTCGATGCCGGCTTTAAGGCAATTGTGATGTCTGAGGCGATGGACGACATTGACGTTCTTGAAGATCTGCTTGCATATCGAAGGGGAGCAAAGAGGCGACCTCTGCCGAATGCGGACCTGTCTTTTCTGGAACATCTTCCGCGTGTGGTGGCGATTCTTCCCGTTCTGAACGAAGCCGAAAGCCTTCCTTTCATTCTGCCTTCGCTTCTTGAATCCATCTGGATCGACGAGGTGATCTGCGTCGATAACGGCAGTACGGACGACTCGTCCGCGATTATTGAGACAAACGGAGCGACTCTTCTTTATTGTAAGGAGCGAGGATACGGGGCGGCGATGCTGACGGGCATCGAGTATGCGTCGCGAAAAGCGCCCGATGCCATACTGCTTTTTATGGATGCGGACGGCTCTGACGACCGAACCCATCTCGGTGATCTTCTGAGGCCGATTCTGGCGGGCAGGGCGGATTTCGTTCTCGGCGCCCGACAGGGTGGATTGCTTCTTCATCAGAGGGCCGGCAACATCCTAACCGTCTGGCTGATCCGCCTGCTATGGAGACATTCGTTTGCCGATCTCGGCCCGTTTCGAGCCATCCGACTAAAAGCCCTTCAATCGCTCCAAATGGACGATCGCAACTTCGGCTGGACGATTCAGATGCAGATCCGCGCTGTGCAGCAAGGACTGGTGACGATGGAGATTCCCGTACCGTCTCTTCGTCGTCTCGGCGGAAAAAGCAAGGTGAGCGGAACGGTGCGCGGCACGGTGCTTGCGGGAACGATCATCCTGCGCACGGTCTTCAGAGAATGGCAGCGCCAGCGAAAAGGCTTTACATCGCATCGCCGATGATCCAGTATGGGGCATGGCCGCGGAACAGGATGATCGATCCTCTGAGAAGAAAGCTGAAAAGAAGGCTGCGAACAAAGCTGAGAGCTTGAAAGGCGAGAAGCCGACCGATCGCCCTTTTGAAGAGCACATCGATATCGACGTTTATGATGAGACTCCTTCGGGCCCGTCCGTGACGGTCCGCAACGCAAACCGTGAATCTTCGTGAATACTACATTACGCCGGAATACCTGAAGCTGATGGCGTCGCGAGCCCGTCAGTGGAGCGAGCGGTTTATTGCAGAACAGATGGAACAGTTCCGGCGTACGATTCCCGATTATCCCGAGGTGGTCGATCTTCTTGAAGGCGAGCTGCACAGGCGTCGTCTGAACGCTCTGCGCAAAGAGCTGCGCTTATTGAATAAAGACGAGCTGCAAGGACGGCTTCAGTTGATGCAGCGGGATTTCGCAGCAAAGGCGATTACACAGGACGAGCTGGAAGTCGCAGAAACGGAGTGGAGGATTCGCAACAGGAAGCGGTTGCCCGAGGATTACAGGCCAGGCATGAGTTGAGCAGCTTTGCGAGCAGACTCTCGCACTGTGTGCGAACCCGCTACTCCTTCATCTGCTCCTCTATTCGCCTGTTCTTTTATTCTTCTTCGCGCTCCATGTATTTGCCTTTGCCCCGTGCGACGATCTTGCCGATCTCGTTCTCGATTTCGGCACGGTTCTCGACGACGCGACGGTTCTTTTTGACGAACCATCCGCGAAGATAAAGGCTTTCACCGGCGCGGGCGGGCATGAGGTAGCGAATCGTAAGCTCACCGGTAAGCGTATCGAAGTTCATCGCCTGATTGATCTTGATCATCGTTTCATCAAGAAGCGTAGCGAGGATGCCGGGGTGGATCTCACCGGGCTCGCCGACAAAGCGATCGTCTGCTTTGAACTCGCCGTAGACTGTTTTTGTATCTTCGTCAAAGCTCAGCTTGAGTTGAAGACCGTTTGCGTTTTCGGTGCCCGAGCCGAAGCTCAAGGTCTCGCTGCGTGCAGACACGCGTGCATGTTTGCCGGACATTAATTAGTTGTCAAGCGTTATTCGAGCCGGAGAAGTGGAATACGAATGGCCATTTTCCCGTCCGACGCCTCTGCCTTTTTCAGCAGGGCGTTCAGAATCTGTTTGCTTGCAATTCTTTACACGCTGATCCATTGTTCGACAAGTCCTGAGCAGTTGCGCATGCGTCCACCCGGTGAATGCATGAGCCGCCTCGAAGCGCGGGATTTCAAGGTGGAGCGAAACGAAGAAGAAGGTCGTATCTGCGTGCTGGCGGCGCGATCGTCGGTTCTGGAGGCCGCTGAAGAAGCTTCGCCGACCATATTCGGGCCGCGAAGGCCCGTGCTTGGCGGACTTGATCTTGCGGCGGCCACAGGCTTTCGTATACTCGAAGGACGACGTTTTGCGCTGCTGACGAATGCGACAGGACGTGATCGTGAGTTGAACTCCATTCTTGATCTGCTTGTATCTTCGGGCCATCGTCCCGAACTCATTCTCGAACCGGAGCACGGCCTGTACGGCGCCGACGATACGATTCATACAGGCATCTTTCGCGTCGATGCCGATACGGGCATTCGCGTGCTCAGCCTGTATTCGCAGATCAAGCGTCCCGGCCCGGCGAATCTTGCGGGGCTTGATACGCTTGTCGTCGATTTGCAGAATCTGCCCGTGCGATGTTATACATATGCGACGACGCTGACCTACATTCTCGAAGACGCCGAACAGGCGGGCCTTGAGGTGCTCATTCTGGACCGACCTCATCCCTACGGTATCTGGCCGACGGCAGGCGGCATCGTCGAAGAGGATTACCTGAGCTTCGTCGGAACGGCTCCCGTTCCCTTTCTCTATTCGATGACGCCTGGCGAATATGCGATCTTTATGGCGCAGCATCGCTTCCCTTCATTACGATTGCGCGTTATACGCGTACATGGATTCGTACCCGCCGAGATGGACTGGGTGCTTGCCGGCAGCTGGATCAATCCATCGCCTAATATTCCCGATCTGGAATCGGCCCTTGTGTATCCGGGGCTCGTATTTTTTGAGGGCACGAACGTATCGCTCGGTCGGGGCACGACGCGGCCGTTTGTCTATTCTGGCGCTCCCTGGATGAAAGAAAAGCTCGTGCTCGAAGAGCTGCGCAAGCTCAATCTGAAAGGCGTGCGGTTCGGCAGCGTCACCTTCACGCCGTCCGCTTCGCTCTATGCAGGCCAGCATGTGCGCGGCATACAGTTTCATCCTTATTCGAAAGAGTTTGATCCTTTACGCACAGGATACGAATATATGCGCATTATCCGGCGACTTCATCCGACCTATTTTCGGATCGTGGGCGGACGTTCCTTTTTTATGGACCGGCTCTGGGGATCGGCCTCTTATCGAGAGGCGATTGAGGCTGATCTGACTTACGATGAATTTCGCGCTCTCTGGCAGGATGATTCTGTCGCCTTTGAAAAACTGACGGCAAGTGCGCGCATCTACGGGCTGTAATGCTGTGCAATGCGTAAGAAACGAGCCCGGCTCAGGAGCCCTGTAGCATGAACTCCGACAACCGGATCTTCGATCGTCTTCTCACAGTCCTCATAGCGGCGGGAACGCTTTTCAGCGCGCTGTTCGTCGCCTCTGCTCTGCCCGATGCGCTCTTGCATAACTCTGACATCCTGTATGCACCGGCATTTTTCGACGATCTGTGGCAGGGCGTCGATATCTCGGGATGGGCACTCACGCCGGCGCCTTATTTCTTTCCAGACCTTGTGGTCTATGGCGGTGTTGATGCCTTATTGCGCCTGCTCGATGCAAGCACGGCCACTCGCATCGACATGGCGCTCCGTCTGACGGCAGCCGTCTTTTATCTGCTGAATGGAGCGGGTTTTGTGCTTCTTCTTAAAGAGATGCGACCCGTCTCTTACAGGGGCGGCTTCTTGATCTGGACGACGATCAGTATTTTATTTTTGCAGCTGCCTTTTTTCTCGGCTCCCTTTCTTGCAGCTCATGTACTGACGCATCATTCGGGGTTGCTTCCGGTCGTGCTTTTCTTCTGGGCGCTGTGGCTGCGCAAAGCCAAGCCGGTCGATGCGTCCTTTCTTGCACTTCTTCGAGCGAATGCCGTGCGATATCTGGCGGTCTTATTCGTTTTGCCGACATTGATATCAGATGCGCAGCTCCTGCCGCTGCTCTTTATACCGGCCTTTCTTCTTGCCGGTTACGGGGTCTTCTTTCTCGGGGATAAATTGCGGCATGCCGTTGATGTGTTTCTGCTTTTTCTGGTATGGTTGTTAGCCGAACGCCTTATTCCGCGCATCCGCTATACTGTTGTTTTCTTTCCTTCTGTCGAAGGCAGGCCGGCCCTTGAGGCCTTGCTGACAGTTTCGCCAGACCGAATCCTGAGGATAGCGAGCGATCACGAATTTGTTATTGCGCTATTGCTCTTCCTGATTTCTGCCTTCCTGCTCTGGGTTAACCATCGATTCTTCAAACGAAGAGATCAAGCTCCAGGCGCAACCAATCTGAGTTTTGAAACCCTGGATACTGACAGACAGAGTTTTAGGGCTGAGGCGGCTCTGCTTCTGGGAGCCGGCGCAGGTTTGCTGGCCGCACTGGTCTTTCACGTAGGGCTCAGCGCTCATCTTGATGATGTGCCGCCCATTACAGGTCGATACCTGCACTTTCTTTTTGTTACCGTGTTTCCCTTTGTGCCGGCCCTTTTGGTTTTGAGCCTATCTTCCCGGTTACGGCGTTCTCTGGCACGGCGCAGACAGAGAGAGCAAGATGGTCGCCCTGCCGCCCGTCTTCTCCAGCGCTTTCAGTCGGATGGCCTGATCTTACTCTGTTTCTCTCTGGTTCCGTTTGCCATGCCAGCCGTGCGCCCCGGTTTATTTCCCGTTTCAGGTCTGCTTTCGCGAGGGCAGCGATCGGCTGCCGCAAGAGAAGCCCAATGTCTGCGTGATGTGGCGATTATGCACGGAGTCAGAGGGCCGCTTTATGGCATCTCGGATTACTGGCATGCGAAGAAGCTCTCGGTATTCGCAGAGCAGGTTCGCCTTCTGCCGGTTGAGCTGGATGAGCCGACGAAGCTGTATTTCTGGATTTCTAATCTGAGCTGGTTTGATGACGAGCAGATCGTGTACCGTTTTGTCGTGATCGATGGCCTTGATCGTGAGATGATTGCCGGCCTCTACGGTGAGCCTGCATCACGTGACCGATGTGCCGGCATGGAAATCTGGTGGTATGGCGATGACAGCCCGATCCGCCATGAACCGGCCCGGCTGCGTGAGTTTGCCCGCGTCATCGGCATCCCCTACCGAGCAAGCAGAGGGGAGGGGGCGAGATGATTTCTCGATTGACAGAGGAGCGGCCTTCAGTTCTCTATCCACAGAAAAGCGCCCATAGCTCAGCTGGATAGAGTATTTGACTACGAATCAAAGGGTCGGAGGTTCGAATCCTTCTGGGCGCATTTTCTTCTCCTCTCTTCCTCTGGTATCTTCCCATCACCACTTTCGCTTTCACCGGACCGACGTCGGCAGTGCTTTCGTTAGGAGCACGTCCTCAAACCGGCTCTAATTCCTGATCGGTAGAACAAGCAACGAAAGCGGATCGGCAACCACTCCGCGAATCGTAAGCGTGGCGTGCAGATGAGGCCCCGTTGAGAATCCCGTAGACCCGACCTCGCCGATGAAGTCGCCGGCACGCACGTCCTGACCGGCACGCACGTGAATCTTTGACTGATGCATGTAGCCGGTAAAAACGCCGTTGCCGTGGTCGAGCACGGTGTAGTTCCCCTCGTAATGCATGCGCTGCGCAAGCACGACACGCCCGTCGAGCATGGCGAAGATCGGAGCTCCGACCTTGCCGCGCAGGTCGACCCCGTTATGGATGATGGTGCGCCGGCCAAGCTCCTTGCGCTTCTTCTTCTCAATCGCATACGAAATCTGCATGCGGCGCACGAAGATCGACGAGGTAATGTAGTGCATGTCGCGCGGATGCGAAATCGAAAGTCCGATGCGATCCGCAGATCGAGAAGAGAAGGCCGCCGCCTTGATGCGTCGTTCTGCGGCGATCTTGCGTTCAAATTCCGCCTGTCTTTCCTGACGACGACGCTCCTCATCGGGCGTAAGCTTCCTGCCCGGGCCGCCATGCACGCGACGGTAGTTTTTTGTAACGGGCCATGTGACCGATGTCGGGCGCAATGCCAGATATTTGGTGATTTGCAGCTCAGGAACCGTCCATTGAAGTTCCATATGCTGTGCCATGAAGTTCGAGGGAATGGCAAAGAGCGTGCGGTAGCCGAACGACGTTTTCGTCAGAGGCAGCGTCACTCCGTCGAGCCGCAGATAGGATGCCCTTGCCTTTTCGGGAAGGCGGATCTCTGCGTAGACGGCATCGCCGACCTTGAAGCCTCGCGAATAGAGATCAAGACGAGCGCCTTCGGCCTCGGCGTAACGGCGTTCCGGTTGTTGCCATTTAAAGTCGCGGGGCAGATGGATGCGCGTCGCCGACGAAACGACGTAGATGCGGCGTTCGCTTCGCGCAAGCAAAGGAGAGACGAACACAAACAGAAGTAAAAGCGAGACTTGAAGACGCGAAACCACGTTTCTATCATCGGAGGCGGGGCATCGTAGATGCAGCCGTGGCATTCTGTTTTCTGAACCCGGCCGGGCTGCTGTCAACTATCTGCGTCAGATGAGCGGAGTTTTCAGCCTTCTTCGCCGGCCGGCGTATAAGGGATTCCCTGATCGCAGGACTGGCGCATGCTATCATACGTATAGATGCCAAGATCATGCCCGTCAGACCAGAGAAGAGAAAGGGCGTAGCGGCCTACCTTGCGAAACGAACGCAGCTGGATCTCCTGAATACTTCCCGTAACGCGTTTCGCCGTCGTTTCATGACCTCCGCGGCACTGAGCGCAGGGGCACATCTTGCGCATGCGCAGAAGGTCGTAGGAGCATTCTTTCCCGTCCTTCCAGCGGATGTGCAGATTTTTCTCATCGAAGGAAATCTGATCAGGAATCGTTTCGAGCATACTGTAAAGACTCAAGCCTCCGGCAAGCCGTCCATCCGAAAACGCAGTACGAGCGCTTTTTGACGAAATCGCTGCGAAGGGATTGACGGAAAGTACCGATCTGCTATCCTCGAAAGCGCATGACTGAAGAAGCCTCTCTCAACGAACGTATTACCGAAGAGTACATCCTCATCGACACAAACGTCTTCCTGATCGATCCAAACGCCCCTCTTAAATTTGCCAATCGCAAGCTGATCATTCCTCTGATCGTCATAGAGGAGCTCGACTCGTTCAAACGAGAGATGTCGAGTATCGGCAAGGCTGCGCGCGAAACGATCCGCAACATCGATCAGCTGCGCATGCAGGGCAAGATTACCGAAGGGGTTCCGCTTGAGAACGGCTCCACCGTTCAGGTCTATATCCTCGAAAACTACGAGGATCTGCCCGAGGGTCTCGATCATGCGATCAAGGATAACTATATCCTGTCGGCCGCTTTACAGATCCGCAGTCGTAGCGGAAGGCCGACGGCTATCCTTACCAAAGACGCCGATCTGCGCATCAAGGCCGACGTGCTCGGTATCACGGCGTGGGACTACCATGAAAACGGCGTGCAGGGCGAGCATCTGTATCAAGGAGAGCGCAGTATCGATACTTCCGATGAAATCGTCGATCGGTTTTATGGCGGTGAACAGATTCCCTATCTCGATGGATCTCTCATCGCCGAAAACCAGCCACCGCTCATCATCAACGAATATGTGACCCTCAAGTCGCCTTCTCGCAGCGCCCTTGCTCGCTGCGGCGCCGACGGATTTCTGCGTCCGCTGATGGAGCGGCAGGGTATGGCCATTCACCCGCGTAACCGCGAGCAGCGCTTTGCCATGGACGCCCTGCTTGATCCCGATATCAAGCTCGTCACGATCGCCGGTAAGGCCGGTACGGGAAAGACGCTGCTTGCCATCGCCGCCGGGCTGGACATGGTGTTATCCGAACAACTCTATCGTAAACTGCTTGTGGCCCGTCCCGTCGTGCCGATGGGCCGTGATCTGGGATTCTTACCCGGCGAGCTGGAAGAGAAGCTGCGTCCCTGGATGCAGCCCATCTATGACAACCTTGAGTTTCTACTTGAAGGCCCGACGAAACCGAAAGAAGAACGACGACACGGTAAGAAGCGCGACGGTGACAAGGACAAAGAGAAAGAAGACGAGAATAAAGAGAAGGAGCTTGCGGCGAAGAAAAGCGAGAGTACGATCCAGTATCTGCATCAGGCAGGATTGCTCGACGTCGAGCCGCTGACCTATATTCGAGGGCGCTCGATTCCGCATCAATATGTGATCATCGACGAGGCGCAGAATCTCTCGCCGCATGAGGCGAAGACGATCATCACGCGGGCGGGCGAAGGCACAAAGGTTATCTTTACCGGCGACTTCTATCAGATCGACCATCCGTATCTGAACCTCTATACGAACGGGCTAACCTTCACGTTTAATCGTATGAAAGGGCAGCCCATCTTCGCGCATATTACGCTTGAGAAGGGCGAACGGTCCGAACTGGCCGAGCTGGCCTCGCAGTTGATGGAGAATTGACGCCGGAGCGCTTGTTAATGTCACAGGATCTTTTCGAATATTCGAAGAAGAAGCCGGTTCTGCCCGGGGCGGCCATATCCAGCGCGCCGCAACCGGGGCCGGCTGCAGGCGAATCGGGCATGAGCGAAGCGTCTGTGTCGTCAGGGGCCTCGCCCAATCCCTTTGCCGATATTGTGACTCTTGACGAATTGAAAGACGTCGCGTCAGAATGCCGCCGCTGCCGGCTCTGTGAAACGCGAAAGACAGTCGTCTTCGGCGAGGGCAATCCGAAGGCCAGACTGATGTTTATCGGGGAGGGACCTGGCAAGACTGAGGACGAGACCGGACGTCCCTTTGTCGGCCGGGCCGGTGAGCTGCTCACCCGTATCATCGAGAACGGTATGCATCTGCGGCGCGAAGACGTCTATATCGCGAACGTCGTTAAGTGCCGGCCCACCGTCGACGGTCTGGGTACGCGAGACCGCCCGCCTGAGGCCGACGAGACGGCGGCCTGTTCACCTTTTCTTCTGCGACAGATCGAGATCATCAAGCCCGACGCCATCGTCACGCTGGGCAATCCGTCGACGCGGTTTCTTCTGAAAACCACGGAGGGAATCACGAAGCTGCGCGGCACAGAGGCGTCGTTTGAAGGCATACCGGTATTCCCGACCTATCATCCGAGCTATGTGCTGCGAAACGGCGGTGATTCGTCTCCGCTGAAAAAAGACGTCTGGGCCGACATCAAGAAGGTGATGGCGAAGCTCGGCCTGCCTCTGAATTGACTTTACAGGGCGTCTTCTTTTTGCAGCCTGGAAGAATGGAAGATCAGCTCAACTCCGTCGCCTATCATCTGGGAGAGTTCCGTCCGCTGCGCGAATGCAACATCAACATCATGACGCATGCGCTGCAGTATGGCACGATGGTCTTCGGCGGCATGCGGGGTTATCATGACGCTGAGACGAACAACGTTTTTCTTTTTCGACCTTATGATCATTTTCGCAGACTGCATCGCAGCTCTCGCATCATGCAGATGCAACCGTCTCTCACGCCCGAGCAGATGGCCGACATAGCCCTTGAGCTCGTCAGACGCAACGAGTATCGTTGCAACGTGTACTTCCGTCCTTTTATCTACAAGTCCGAGCTGAAGCTTTCGCCGCGATTGCACGACGTCGCCGATTCCTTTTCGATTTATACGATGAAGCTCGACGATTACATCGATACGAGCCGCGGCCTGAATGTCGCCGTCTCAAGCTGGAGGCGTATCGACGATAACGTCATTCCCACTCGCGCGAAAGTGGCCGGGGGTTATGCGAACTCCGCTCTGGCAAAATCCGAAGCGGTGCAGAACGGTTTCGACGAGGCGATCTTCCTCGACTCGCGAGGCTTCATCAGCGAAGGAAGCGCCGAGAATCTTTTTGTCGTAAGGGACGGCGTTCTTATCACGCCTCCTAACAGCGCTTCGATCCTTGAAGGCATCACGATGCGTACGATCATCGAACTCGCGAAAGACGAGGGCATCGAAGTAATACGACGAGATATCGGTCGTTCCGAGCTGTATATTGCCGACGAGGTTTTTTTCACGGGAACGGGAGCTCAGGTGGCCTGGGTGGCGCAGATCGATCGACGCCTCATCGCCGACGGAGCGATCGGTCCGATCACGCAGCGTCTGCGCGACCGTTATATGCAGCTTGTGCGCGGGCGTGATACGAAGTTCAAAGACTGGGCCGTTCCGGTGTACGCTTCGTGACGCAGCCCGCCGCTTCTACCTATCAGGCAGGCCTCGGTTGGACCGAGGCCTTTTCCATCATTATCGGCCGTATTATCGGTTCGGGTATCTTTCGCACGCCGGCCTCGGTGATGCTTGCCGTCTCGGGCGGCCTCGGGCCTTTCTTTGTCGTCTGGATTCTCGGAGGTCTGTTAACCTTTCTCTCGGCGTTGCTTTATTCCGAGATGGTGGCCATGCTTCCGAAAAACGGCGGTCCGTACGTCTATCTCAGGGCCGCCTTTCCGCCTATCATCAGCTTTCTTCGCGGCTGGGCGATGTTCTTCGTTTCAGAGACCGCATCGATCGTCGTCGTCTCTATCGTCTTCGCCGAATACAGCTCTCGCGTTATCGTAATCGCCGGCCTGTCCGATCCCGGTCTTTTGTTTCGCGGACTTCTTGCCCTGGGTACGATCTGGTCGTTAACAGGCGCCAATATGCTCGGCGTACGCTTCTCGGGCCTCTTTCAGGACGTTCTTAGCTTCGTAAAGATCGCCTCTCTTGCTGCCGTCATCGTCGTCGGCACCGTCTTTGATCCGCAGCCTTCGCATTTTGCGGCTTCCTGGTGGCCCGATCAGCCTGTGATCGAAACGATACTGGGTATGGCGATGGCCTTGCGCTATGTGCTTTTCTCATACAGCGGATGGGAAGGCGCTACCTATGTGGCCGAAGAGGTGAAGAATCCGGCGAAGAATCTGCCTCTTTCTCTTTTCGCGGGTATCGGCATGGTGATGCTGCTTTATATCTCGGCTAACGTCGCCTATGTGCTGCAGCTGTCGCCGGCCGAATTGATCGAATCGCCGTCCGTCGCCGCCGTCGCCCTTGAACGAGCGGCCGGCAATATCGGCGGCCTCTTGATCTCGCTGGCCGTCGTCGCCAACACCTTCGGCAACGTGAACTCACAGATCTTCACCAAAAGCCGCACCTGGCAGGCGATGGCCCGCGATGGCCTGTTCTTTCGCATTCTTGCTCCGTTATCCAGGGCTGGCGTTCCGACCATGTCGCTGCTTTTTCAGGGGCTCTGGGCGACGGCGCTGCTTCTCCTGGCCCTTACCGCCGATCATTTCAAGGCTGAGGGCGAGAAATCGGCCTATGACCGCGTCATTGATTTCTTCTCGTTTACGTCGGCCGTGTTCAACTTTCTTACGTTCTATGCCGTGTTGCGACTGCGGCAGCTGCTTCCCGATAAGCATCGTCCCTTTCGCACGCCGGCCTTTCCGCTTGTCTTTGGCGCCGTGATGCTGATTCAAACGGCCTTTGCCGTCTTCACGTTTATTACGTCTCCCTGGGCCTCTCTTGCCGGATTGGCTCTGACGACAACAGGGTTAGTCTACTGGCATTTCGGCGTCGACCATGAGGCGAAGCAGGATCGCAGAGGCCAGGATGCATGACATTCTAATCGAAGGGGCCGACCGCTCTTCTATGTATGAGCAGCTGATCCCGCAGATCAGAGCGCTGCTCGAAGGCGAGAAGGATGCCATCGCCAACCTGGCAAATACGGCAGCGGCGTTGAAGCAGGCCTTCGGTTTTCTCTGGGTCGGATTCTACCTTGTCAGAGAACAGGAGCTTGTTCTCGGTCCCTTTCAGGGCCCTGTAGCCTGTACGCGTATTGCCTTCGGTCGCGGCGTTTGCGGCTCTGCCTGGCAGCAGCGGCAGACGATCATCGTTCCCGATGTGAATCAGTTTCCCGGACACATCGCCTGTTCGAGCGCCTCTCGCTCAGAGATTGTTGTACCCCTCTTGCATGGCGGTGAGGTCGTCGGTGTGCTTGATATCGATAGCGATCGGCTCGATGATTTCTCGAAAGTCGATCAGGAAGCTCTGGAATCCATCGCCTCGTTGTTGACGCCTTTTTTAAGAAATCCTTGACGAATCCTGCGCACCCCATCATGATAGGGCGGCATCCCGATGAATCGGGGTATAACAGGAGAGACTCATGAGACGAACACTGCTTCTACTGGCTATTCTCTTTACAGGAACCATAATGTGGACTCCGGCGCTTTCCGCGGATGGCTGCTACATCTGCGGCTCGGGCAGCACCGATGCCTGCCGTGACTACTGCCGCTACTCGGGATCAGACACCTTCGACAATCGCAAGAAGTGCGAAAAGGCCGGCTGCAAGGTAAGCGGAACTGCTTCCTGCCCGACAGCCGTAAACTACAAGGTATGCAACGCCCTTCAGGAGAGATCCATCTCTGAAATGCTGCTTGCTCACTTTCAGGTTCGCGTTCAGTAACGGGTAGATTCTGTGAATGATAGAGGTCGGGCAATAGTCCGGCCTTTTGCTATTTATTGACATGAACCGTGGAATGTGAGACGATTGCCCTATGAAACACGTTCTTGTCCCTCTGGCCGAAGGCTTTGAAGAAATGGAAGGCATCATCGTCGTCGACGTTCTGCGTCGGGCAGGCTTTGACGTCGTCACTGCCTCGCTGAATGACGGACCCGTGAAAGCCGCCCGACAGACTGTGCACATCGCCGATATGACGCTCGATCAGGCGATACAAAAAGGACTTTCTTTTGATCTGATCGTGCTGCCCGGTGGTGGTAAAGGCGCCGAAAATCTCGCCGCAGATGCTCGCATCGCCTCCCTCTTAAAAGAGATGAAGAAAGAGCAGAAATGGATCGCTGCAATCTGCGCTGCGCCTAACGTTCTCTTAAAGCATGGAATACTCGGCGATCAGGATCGCTTTACGCTGTTTCCGGGGACGATGCCCGGCCGGCATCCTGGTTATGCTCCTGATGAGCGCGTCGTCGTCTCGGGCAGAGTCGTCACCAGCAAAGGTCCGGGTACGGCATTTGAATTCGCTCTCTCGCTTGTCGAACTACTGGGCGGGGCGCCGCTTCGAGATAAGGTGGCAGGGCCGCTCTTTGTGAAATGAGTTTGTCTTGACAGAAGAGCGGGAGTGCAGACAGATCATAGGATGAAGCGTTCCTATCTTCTGTTCATCTTATTCTCTGTGACGGCACTGCAGGCTCAGACTCCCATCTCGATGGGCCGACCCGACATATATACCAGTGAAAAGGGCGGCTTCACGATTCCCGTACCTGTTCTTAAATCGGTGGGTGGCCGCGGCTACGAAGAGGAATCTTCGATAACGTTCCAGGATGACTTCGAGGCCTTTCTTCGAATCGACTTTTCTGATCTATCACAGGCGATGATCGAACGTCTGGAATCGGGCGAGATTCCCGAGGCGGCCTATCTTGAGTGGATGGGAAAGCAGCAGTTTTTCAGGTCGGTCATCCTCCCGGCAAAGCCAGGAACAACGATAGCCGGCGAGCAAGCCCTGACGTTGGACGGAAGGCCGGCCTATCTGCTCACGCTCAGTATTCCTGAAGGCTCTACCGTATTGGTTAACGGCGCACGTGTCGATGCTCGCCGCAGCCTTCTGCTTTTTATACGAAACGAGCGCGTCTATATCATGCATGCACAGGAAAGTATTCTTGCGCGGATGGTCGGCAATAAGGAGCGCCTTACAGACGAAGAGGCCCATAAGGAAATTCGCGAGGCGCTTCTCGGATATCAGAAGACGATGACCTTTCATCCTCTGAAAATTCTGCCTGCCGATGAAAAGCTCTGTGGCGGTGTAAAGAAGGGGTCTTTTTATTATGAGCCTGCTATGGGTCTTCTGATACTTGTGGACAGGAATGGAGCCGCCCAGACTCAAATCCGCTATCTCGATCGTTTTTATAAAAAGGAAAAGATTACCTGGACCTCCAGTTGTTCCTATGAGCTCGAAGCCGTCGAGCTGCATGATCCCATACTGGAAGAAAAGATAGGGCAGAAGTGGAAGATCACGATCACGGGCTTTACGGATCGCTATTATCTCTGGACGATGGTGCGCGAGAGCGGCGAGGTCAAGAAAGGCCGCTTCTACTTTGTGAAAGATCGAGATGCCTTCATCGAAGAGCAGAAGAAGAATCCGATGAATTCTTTTGATCCCGCCGAAGCGAAAGAGCAGAAACCGCAGGAATAAGCATGCATCCGATTACGAACATAGAACCGTTCAGGAGACAGGAATGAATCGACGTGCATTTTTATTGCGAACTGGCGGCGGTGTTCTTGCTGCCGTTGCAGGCGGACTCTGGCTGCGACGCACAACGATACCGACGCCCGATATTCAGGCCATGCTTGCCGAGCTGAAAGGCTGGCGAGGGCGGTCCGTTACGACGACGGGCAGCTGGTCGCCGGCGCAGATATTCACACATCTGGCGCAGAGTATCGAGTATTCGATGACGGGTTATCCAGAGATGAAGCCGGCGCTGTTTCAGAAGACGGCAGGCTCGGCGGCCTTTTTCGTTTTCTCGTCGCTCGGGAAAATGAAGCACAATCTTGCCGATCCCATCCCCGGAGCTCCGTCTCTTGAAACGAGCGATACGGGCAGCGCCCTCGATCGACTGATCACCGCACTTCAATCGTTCCATGATTTCTCCGGAGAGCTGCGTCCGCATTTCGCCTATGGCGCATTGAGTAAGGCCGAATACGCTGCCGCACATCTCATGCATATACGGGACCATCAGCGCGAATTCACCGTCGGAGGATGATGTGTCGGGCGATAGCGTCGAGAGACTGATCGTACTCGGCGCAAGCAATGTCGTTCGCGGATTGCCCGCCCTTGTTTCGTCGATGCGCCGTAGCGAGGGCAATGCCGAGTTTCTGGTTGCGGCAGGCCTCGGGCGTTCCTACGGCGTCAGCAGTCGATTCTCTTACAGGATTCTACCGGGCATTCTCACGGGAGGACTGTGGGCGGCCGTGTCTGATAGAGCGCCCATGCGCACACGTGCGGTTGTGGCCGACGTGGGTAACGATCTACTTTATGGTTTTCCTCCGGAACAGGTTCTGGCATGGGTAGAGGACGCTGTCGGGCGTCTTGAGTCCGTCGCTGATGATATCGTTATCGTCGGATTGCCGCTTCACAGTATAGACTCGCTCTCTGAGACGCGCTTTCGTCTGTTTCGCAGTCTGCTCGTGCCGTCGTGCACACTTTCGCTTTCCGATCTCGCAGTTTCGGCGCGTACAGTTCACGAAGGCCTCATGACGATGGCGCGAAAGAGAAAGCATCGATTCTTCGAGTTGCGGGCAGGCTGGTACGGGATTGATCCCATTCACATTCGACCGCGCTACTGGAGAGCGGCATGGAGTGAGATCGCAGGTCTTCCCGTATCGCAGCCTTTATCGTTAGTCGAGACCATGCGCCTGCGTCTTCTGCGACCGGAGAGGCGCATCCTCTTTTCAAGAGAGCAGATTACGGAGCAAACAGGCTCCGGGATTGGAGGTGTGAAGGTATTCCTTTTTTGATCGGTTGCAGAAGGTCGATTGACGACATAGGAAGGAGTGCATTCTTTTACACGACATGCCTGTAGTGGATTACTCCGGTATCAGTCTTGCTCCCATGGCCGGATATTCCGATATGCCGTTCCGGCGCATCTGCCGCCGCTTCGGATCAGCCCTTTCCTACACAGAGTTTGTCAGCACCGATGCCGTGGTTCGCGAGAACGTGCGCACTCTGCAGATGCTTCGCTTTGCCGAAGACGAGCGTCCTGTGATCTTCCAGATCTTCGGCTACGATATCGATACGATCGTCGAGGCCGCCTTGCGGCTTGAAGTTCTGCGGCCAGACGGCATCGATCTGAACCTCGGTTGTTCCGTTCCCAAGGTGGCTCATAAAGGCTCCGGAGCGGCCCTGCTACAGAACCCGGAAAAGATCGGCGTTATCATTGAGGCTATGGTGAAGCGGCTTCGCGTTCCTGTCAGCGCAAAGATGCGGATCGGCTGGAGCGATACCGACCAGGCCGTCGATATCGCCCGTCGCATTGAGGATGCAGGCGCTTCGATGCTTGCCGTTCACGGACGCACGGCAGATCAGCGTTATACGGGCAGGGCCGACTGGAGCGTCATCGGGGCGATGCGAGAGGCTGTTAAGATTCCGCTACTTGGGAATGGAGATATCGAATCCCGTGCCGACGCCGAAGAGAAGATGCGTCGCTACGGTGTGGATGGCGTCCTGATCGGTCGCGCAGCACATGGAAACCCCTGGATCTTCCGGTCCGCTGCAAATCCTGTAACGGCGCAGGAGTTAAGCAGTGTCTTTGCAGAGCACTTGCAGGCCATGCTGGACTTTCACGGAGAGCAGGGGCTCTTTCGTTTTCGCAAGCATGCGGCGCAATACGGGCGTCACTTCGCCATGACCGACGCACAGAGATCACAGCTTCTTTCTGCCGCTACTACCGAAGAGATGACGCATGTCTTCGCGCAAGTCGTCAATGACCGAAGGGACAGCGTCTTTCCATCTCTGAAAAGGTCTGTAGCGAATCCGGAGTGTTGCGTTCTTTGAGGTTCTGCGCGATCAACCTCCAGACTCTTTCACCCTGATTCTGTCCGAATTTAAACTTTGCCGTTAACCTCTCGGGTATAATCTGAAGCATCGCAACGCCTTTCAGATTCTTGCGATATTCGGGATCTTCCGCTGAAAAAGGCCGGTATCCGCCTTCGGGCTGAAGACGTTTCATAAAGAGCGAGAAGGCCTCGCACTTTTGATCGAGGTCCGTCACCTCTGATATTCTGCCATAAGCGACGACCGATTTGAAGAACGCAGTGGCCGGGCAGGCGATCTCTGCGCCTGAGAAGTAAGATGGAATGATGCTGTATTCTTTTGCCACGGCAAAGGTTACGGCCTCTCTTTCGGCGATATCACGCATTTTCTGCCCGATCCGACTGCCGTGCATATAGAACGTGCCTTCGTGATACACATAGTTCAGAGGAGTGATATGCGGATGCCCTTCCGCCTGTGTGCCGAGAAAGCCGAAGGTCATCTCGTTCAGGAACGATTCAATCTCGACCCGCCCTTCGGTCTCATAATCCACGGAAAACTCTTTGCGTCTCATGCTTCAAGAATACCGAAATTCTGGTATAATAAAAGGTCCAGATAATGTAAAATTGATTGGTCCAGTATGCGGCCGCTATTTAAGTAGGGCATGAGCTTTCAGATCGACTGGCACCTTCATCGGCGGCAGTATGCAACGAAGCAGCTTGCACTCTTTCATGCCATCCGGGAGCGCATCGTCACGGGATCGTCCTCTACCGGTGAGGCTTTGCCGTCGACGCGCGATCTGGCGCGACAGTACGGTCTTTCGCGGGGTACGGTGACGCAGGTCTATGAAATGCTCGCAGCGGACGGCTATATCCGTTCAGAGAGCAGACAGAGAACGCTCGTCAGCTATCGGTCGCCGACGACCGAGCCGGTTAAGGGAGTTGATGTTGTGTTATCCGAATGGGCACGCCGGTGTCGCCCACATCAGCCCGCAGAGCGAGCCGAAGCGAAAGTGCATTTTTATCCGGGCTTTACAGATCAGCGCATCTTTCCAAACAGAGAGTGGCAACGTTCTATCTCGCGATCGTTGCGCCAGCCGTCACAGCGAGTGCTTCATCCGGCGGGGCATCCTGATCTGCGAGAGCGGCTTGCGGCGCATCTTCGCTATCACCGGAATATCCAGGCTACGGCTGAGAATACCGTCATTGTGAACGGCTCGACGCAAGCCATCGCGCTTATAGCGCTGATGCTGCTTGAAAAGGGAGATAGGGCCATCATGGAAGATCCGGGGTTTGGTGGTACGCACAGCGCTATTCTTGCCGCTGGCGGCCGGGCGGTTCGCGCTCCGGTCGATGAGCACGGCATTGATCTGTCAGCGCTTTCCGGCATAGAACGCCGGGCCCGGCTTGCCTTTGTGACGCCAACGCATCAGTTCCCCACGGGAGTTGTTCTGAGCTTTGAGCGCCGACGCCAGTTGCTCGATTGGGCGGAACGACAGGCAGCGATTATTATCGAAGATGACTACGATAGCGAATTCCGCCGTTCGGGTAAGCCGCTTGAGCCTTTACGCTCGCTCAGCCCTGGCCGCGTCGTTTATATGGGAACGTTTTCGCGAACGATGTCGCTCTCCCTGCGTCTCGGTTACGTCGTACTGCCGGATTCCTTGATAGAGCCTTTTCTTCGGGCAAAGGCCGTGTTTGAAACGTATTCAACGGCATGGATGGAGCAAGCGGCGCTTGCTGACTTCATGGGCTCCGGTGCGTACGAAAGGCATCTGCGACGCATGACGCGCATCTACAGGCAGAGGCATGATACACTGCTACAGCTTTTCGAAGAACATCTGCCTGGCGCCTTCGTCTGGACGGCCTCAGATGCCGGGTTGCATCTTTTCGGTCGATGGCAATACGGGCGACAGAGGTTTAACCGATTCGAGAAGCAATGCGCGGCTGCCGGCATAGGATTCACGAGTGCCGATCGTTTTTATGAATCGAAGTCGCCGCCGTCAGCGTTATTTGCCTTCGCGCACCTGAATCCCGAAGAAGCCGCTCCGGCAATAGAGCGTATGGGTAGGATTCTGAAACGATTGCAGTAGCGAGGTTGCTTGACATACGCGTCGCTTACAGTTTTCTGAATCCGGTATCAGATGAGATCAATTCTCAAAAATGACGCGTCTTGTACGCACTCAACCGCTCCTGTTCTTCAGCTGGAATGGAAAACAACGCTCGTGGCCTTTCTTCTGGCCGCCGGTGCCGGCATATTCATGCGTTTCGCACTCGTGAGCGGTGATTGGTACGGGCTGCATTTCGCAAACGTACGCCATGCACATTCACATCTCATGCTATTCAGCTGGGCCACATCTGCGTGGATGATCCTGCTGGCACGCAGATTCGCAGCGCACGGGCAGGGCATCAAAGGCATGCAGATCTGCATTCGTCTGTCGATCCTTATCGGATTCCTCACCTTTATTCCATTTCTGTTCTGGGGTTATACGCCTGCCCGTATCGGCGACGTTCGTGTTCCCGTTTCAATCATCCTTTCGATAGTGATCATCTTCGTCTGGTATGCCTTCGCTGCTTTCTACTTTCGAAATCGCAGGCTACTGGTTGAACGGCTGCATCTCATCGACATTGCCGTGATCGGCATGATTGTATGTACGGGAGGGGCCTGGCTTCGTGGCGTCTTCGTCGCATTAAAGCTCGCCGATCCGGTTTTCGCCGACGGAGCGGTCCATGCGTTTCTCACGATACTCACAGATGGCTGGCTTCTGCTGGGATTGTTCGGCTTGGTCGCCCTTCGTTCCGGTGTTGCGATACCGCGCAGGACCGTTATCGCAGCGACAATCGGCCTTGTCCTCTCTTTCCTGGTAAACCTTGAGGCCGCTCCTGATGCGATTCGATGGATCGGCGCCGTCTTTATGTTCGTCTTCGCAGTAGCCGCTCTTTCCGCTCTGCGTGCGTTATCCGGTCATATTTCTCGTTTCGCTTATGTCGCTCTCGGAGCGGCGCTTCTGCTGAGGCTTCTTTATGTCGTGCCTCCGATCATGCATACGATCGACGGATTACAGCTTCGCGTCACCTATCTGCACTGGCTGTATCTTCCCGGCATCTCCACTCTGTTTCTTGAGTTGAGCGGTGTGCGCGGTCGAAGACTGCGGTGGTTTTTCGCAAGCAGCGTGCTGCTCGTCATCGGAACCGTTCCGATGAGCGGGCTCTGGCCTTATCTTGATTCGGGGGCGCTGCGTCCGGCAGGTTTGACCTTTATGATCGCAAGCAGCTTCGGGCCTCCCATTGTTTTGCTTTCGTTGCTTTTTCAGCGAGGGCGAAAGAAGTGAATACCGGGAATTCGGTTTCCGATCACTGACGGCTCTTCTGTGAGCAGCCGAGCAAAAAAAACCGGACCCTCTTCGAGTCCGGCTTTTCATATTGGAGATCGTGACAGCGGTCACGATCCGTTTGCAAGGCCGCTGCCTATTGTCCGGGCTGGTTGGCAATCGGAGCTGCCGGTCCTGGAGCCGTCGAACAATCTTTAGGCTGATAGAGATCGGGGCGACGTGCGCTCGATTGAATCAGCTTGATCAGACGGTTCTTCTGCTCGCAATCGGCGCGATCGAAATCCACCTGATTCCCGTCGAAGTTCACTTCGAAGATGTTGGTCAGGATGCGCAGCTCGTCAAAGAAGATATACACCGTTTCCAGTGAAGTCTGCGGGTTAGAGCGCAGCTTGAACTGACGGAAGACCAGAGTCTTAACCTGCGGATACGAGCTCACATCTTGCGGAACATTCTTAGGAATATCGATCGTCATAGGACGCCATCCGATGAAATCGATGGAACCGAACTTATAGATATGCGTGTTGCCTTTCCAGTCTTCCACCCATCCCTCAAGATCGTATTCGTTGCCGCGTCCGAGAACCCAGACCGAGATCTTTGATACGACGCCCGGGAGGTTAACCCCGACCACGCAGTCGACCATCTGTGCACGCTGCGTCGTTACGGCGCTTGAAAGAGCGGGATTCTGATAGCAGGATCGGGCCTTGTAGTTTTCGGCCAGAGCAAGCTCGTTCAGATAAGGACGAGGACGCTCGACGATATACTGATCTACTGCGGGCGGACGGATCGTCACAACGTTGTATCCCGAGAAGGTGAAGGCGAACTTCACTCCGAGGATGCGGGCTCCGTCGAAGCCGAGGTTCTCACGGATGTCGGCCGGAGTACCTTTGATCAGCTTCACCTCACGCTCTGCCTGGAGGTTTGAGGCCGCCGGCTGATACGCACCCTGTGTGCGGGTGTCCTTATCAGTGAGCAACTCCCATCCGTAGCCGCCGTTCGAGTAATCTCGATCCCAGCTTTCTACTGTGATGGCGCGCATCTCTGATGCGGTGACGTCGTTTCCGATGGCCGTTTCTACGCCGGCCCGAACCCCGTCGACTAAGAACATGCTGGATACGCCTGCCACGGCGGCGACCAGAGTGGGGATTGATACCTTGAATTTCATGACCGTAACCTCATTCCTGTATCGGCATTACTTGAAGAATCCTGTATGAGGAGCTGGTTTTTACCAGTTGTCTTTGATCTCCGAGCCCGGATATACCTGCTCGGACTGGTCGACGAGAACCTTGAGGCCGTCTACGTAGAAGTAGAACTCGCCGGGAACCTCGTGAACGTCGCTCGTTACAAAGAAGCTGACGAAGTGAAGGTTCTTATCAAGAAGCGAGAATCGCGTACTCTGCGGCACCCATCCCGGAACGGCGACGGTGAACTTCCTCCATCCGAAGAAATCCAGCCGACCGAGTCGGATGTTATGCGTCTTGCCGCGATAGTCGCGAACGCGAACATACATGGTATGACGATAGTTACGACCGAGTACCCAGATCGAGAACTGACGGGCCTTTCCTTTCAGAACGAATTCATGCGGAGGTTTCACCTCGACACGGTCGAAGCCGCGGTCGTCGAAGTAGGTCTTCACGCCGAGGATGTGGTTCGGAGCGTCGGGGTTTACGTCTACAGAGAGAGCCTCGCCCTGCGGCGGACGCATGTTCTCGTCGTCGGTCGCGCGGATTTCGCCGCGCTGAACGAGCTTCAGCGTCTTTGTTTCTCCAAGCGGAGAGGTAGAGCGAGCAACCCAGTCCTCGGCCTCTTCGAAATTCTCCAGATCAATCTGAAGAAGGGGCATCTGCTGCGCCTGATTGGTATCGGCAGGGGCCGGCTGGGGCTGAGCCTGAGCGAACACCATGGTCGGCGCCGCCAGGACGGAAAAAAGGATCGAAAATTGAAATAACTTGAGATTCATAAGAAACTCCTCACAGGATTCACCTTCATATGAGGTATCGGTCAAAGCAGGCCGGAACTTTTCTCTATTGGAAAAGTTTTTTTCCGACGCGGCGCAGCCGGACGTTTTGCGTGACAGTCATCCGTCCTCCGCGTATCAAGGTTCATGCAATCCGTGTATCTTGTCAACGGCGTACGGTCCGCTTTTGGCCGTTTTGGCGGCTCTTTAAAAGAAGCAAACGAAAGCGAGCTGCTTTCGGCCATCCTCTCCTCGGCCATCGAGCGTTCCGGTCTCTCTGCAGCCGATATCGAGCAGCATATTCTCGGCAGCGTAGTTCCGACCTCGGGGCAGAGCGCCTATCTGGCCCGACATGCGGCCCTCAAGGCGGGCATTTCCCTCCGCGCCGCCGCCCACAGCGTCAACCGCCTCTGCGGATCGGGCATGGAATCCGTCGCACAGGGAGCTTCGGCGTTGCTTCTCGGCCATGCACAGGCCGTCGTCTGCTCGGGTCTTGAACTCATGTCAAAGATCCCGTATTATTCCAATGGCACCCGCTGGGGCGTACGCATGGGCCACGAGCCTCTTGAAGACGCCCTGCAGGCCGCTCTAACAGACACCTATGCGGGCATCAACATGGGCCAGACGGCCGAGAACCTTGCCCGTGACTTCGAGATCAGTCGTGAAGAACAGGATGCCTGGGCGCTGCGCTCTCAGAGCCGGGCCGAACAGGCGAAGGCCTTCTTATCGGGCGAGATCCTTCCGCTCGGCGTCATCGTCGACGGAAAGGAAGCGGAATTCAAGGTCGACGAAGGCGTGCGCGGAGCGTCGGTGGAGGCAAAGCTGCCGTCGATGCGCCCGGCCTTTGATCCCGAAGGCAGCGTAACGGCCGGCAATGCCTCGGGCATCAACGACGGCGCCTCGGCGCTTGTTCTGGCATCCGAAGAATTCGTTCAGAAGAAGGGGATCACGCCTCTTGCAAAGATTCGCAGCTGGGCCGTCGCCGGATGTCGCCCCGATCGCATGGGCATGGGCCCGTCCTACGCTCTGCCGATCGCCTTACAGCGAGCCGGGCTCATGCTGGATGATCTGGAAATCGTCGAGATCAACGAAGCCTTCGCAGCGCAGGTGCTTGCCGTGCTGCGAGAGACTCCCGTTCCGCACGAGAAGGTGAACCTGCGCGGAGGGGCCATCGCACTCGGGCATCCGCTTGGCGCCTCGGGCAATCGCCTCCTGTTAACGCTTGCCCGTCAGCTGCACGAAGACGGCAAAAAGATCGGAGCCGCCACGCTCTGTATCGGCGGCGGTCAGGGCATAGCGATGATTATCGAACGCGTGTAGCGGCTCAGAATACTGAGATCGGGGCCTGGTTCTCTCACGCCTTTGCTCGATTCTCTGACGAAAATTTTGCGGCGCTATGATTCGAGACGTTAGCTTTCGAGGCGATTCATACGCATGATCGCCTCGCTGACGAAATCCTGTAGCTCTTCCCGTATGGGCTGCAGACGATGCGTGGTGTCGGCGAAGATATTCTTACGCTGCCCCATGAGCTCTGACACGCCGATACGATCCTGAATGCAGGCATCAAAGAGCAGATCAGGATACATCTCCCGTATCTGCCGGCTCTGTCGGTCGTGTTCGTTCACAAGCTTTGATCCGCTGCGTCGCACGCGGTTGCGGATGATGCCGAGGTTGCGGGCGCGCT
Source organism: Leptonema illini DSM 21528 (assembly GCF_000243335.1). Lineage (NCBI taxonomy): Bacteria > Pseudomonadati > Spirochaetota > Leptospiria > Leptospirales > Leptospiraceae > Leptonema > Leptonema illini. The sequence continues at coordinate 4,075,948 of NZ_JH597773.1, forward strand.
CCTTTTCGGGCAGCAGGTCGTGCAGAAGCGTTTGAATGTGATTCTCGATGAAGGGGATGCCGTAACACGATATGAAATCGGGGATCGTCGGCACAAGGTAGTAGTCGCTTGCGAGCATGGCGCTTCGCGAAACGAAATAGATATTGGGCGGACAATCGCAGATGATAAAGTCGTAGTCCTTTCTGTAAGGCTCGATGGCATCTCGCAGCAGGCGATGCCGGCTCTTTTCGAACTCAGCGGTATCGGCGGCCTGTGGCGGTCGCTCTGAAACGAGTCGCATCTCATAATCGGGCAGATCAAGATGGCAGGGAACAAGATCCAGCTGCCCTTCGCCGGCATGCAGGGCCTTCTCGGCGATCCAGTCCTTTTCGAGACGGACGTTGCCCTCGTAGTAGCTCCACAGTATCGATCGGATTGATCCGCGGTTCTCGATATGATCGATCCAGGCCTCTTCGGGCAGAACAGATACCGACAGCGAGCACTGCGGATCCAGATCGAGCATCAACACACGCTTCTGATGCAGCGAGGCCAGTCCGGCGGCCAGCTGCAGGGCAATCGTCGTCTTACCGACGCCGCCCTTGTAGTTGATGATCGAGATTACTTTGCAGGAATCGGCCATTCCATTACAGTATCGGCCGCTTCTGTCGAATCGACCGACGATAATTTCCGGTCTGTCCGGCGGGTTCTTCTGCCATATTTTATGTTGACTTCTGGTTTCATATTCTTGAGATCAACACAGGAGTCTTAAATGAGAAAAATTGCGCTTTTTATGATTGCAACAGGCACCTGCCTGGGCTCTCTGCATGCAGAAAATTCCATCAGGTTGAATGCCGCCATGCCGGTAACGTCGACGCACTCCGATCTTGAATCGAGATTGCGTCTTGAAGAGATGCGATACGGCACCTATACGAAATCGTGGCATAACGAATTCAATCTGGCTCACTTTCGCTTCGGACTTGAGCTTCGCCTTGATGCAGGGCCCGGTGAGGTCTTTGCCGAATACAGAACTGAGGGCAAAGCAACATCTTTTACTGCGGAACGAATGACCGTAAACGGCGGTGCCGGGTTCGGGCAGCTGGGCGTGACGCCCTACCGACAGAGTTGGACCGATTTTGAAATCGGCTACAGGCTTCCTGTACATGAGCGCGTCGGCATGTCGGTGCTTGGCGGGCGACGCAGCTGGTCGCGAGATGTGACGCTTCTGGGCTTTGATCGTCCGGGAAGCAGCATGCTCACGTTCGCCGGCGGTTTTTTGAGCGACTCTTTTGAAACGACTGTTGCCGGCAATTATCTCGGCGCAGAGGTGGATTTTAAACTCGATAAGAATGTTGACATCTTCACCGGCTATGCGGCATCCATCAGCCCGCTCAGCGGCGGAGCATCGCGCAGTCAACTGCATGCTTTCTCGGCTGGCGGGAGTTCGACTTCCTCGTTCCTCATCGCCGACTATGGAGCGAAGGCCGATCTCAGTCGCATCTGGATCGGGGCTCGCATGCGGCCGCATAAGATGGTTTCGCTTGAGGTAGGATACCAGCAGGACATCCTGCGCATGCGATACGACAGCTACCTTCCGATCGATCTCCTGTCGATGAGTCTGCCGTCCACTGCGGAGCTGCTTCAGAATCAACTGATTCATGGCAAGACGGCTAACGAAGAAAATGCAGGCCTCTTCATCGGAGTATCGCTCATCGGCGTCTTCGCTGATTGATACTACCAGATCCAATCAGATACGAGCAGGCGCCGGTATTAAGAACGGCCCGGCTTATTCTGTATCGACTTCTGCCGCCCGATCCATGCGATCGGGCGCTTCCATTCCCAGAAGGCCGAGTCCGCGCTTCAGGCAGACGGCCACTCCTTGCAAAACGGCAAGAAGCGTGGATGCCGTCGATGCATCGAGATCGATGATCTTATTCTCGCGCAGCCCGTAGAATCGAGAGAGCGCGCTGGCCGTCTGATAGAGGAATACGATCAGACGATGCGGTTCGAAGCTCAGCGCCGCCTCGCGCACCTCTTCGGGAAAGCGGGCGATTAAAAGGAGCAGGCGACGTCTCTCCTCGCTCCACTCAAGATCACCAGGCGCCTTTTCGGGAATCGAGCCTGCATAAACCCCTCGCTCGACGGCCTTCTGCACGATAGAGCGGATGCGCGCATGGGCATAGGCGACGTAGTAATAAGGATTCTTCTCGGACGTATCGCGGGCCTCGGCCAGATCGAAATCCAGATGGGCCTCAAACGAGCGCATGATGAAGAAGTAGCGCACCACATCAAGCGGAATCTCGTCGATCAGCTCTCGCAGCGTGATGATCTTGCCCGTACGCTTGCTCATCACGACGGGCTGTCCGTTTTCAAGAAGGTTAACCTGCTGCGCGATCAAGACGCGAAAGCGATCCTCGGGATAACCGAGGGCCTTCACCGCTCCGGCAAGGCGGGCGATGTAGCCGTGATGGTCGGGGCCCCAGATGTCGAAGATATGTGAGAATCCGCGCTGGATCTTCGTATGATGATAGGCGATGTCGGCGAGCAGATACGTGGGCCGGCCGTCTTCGCGCACGATGACGCGATCCTTGTCGTCGCCGAAATCCGTGCTGCGAAAGACCTTCTTGCCGCCGTCATCATAGACGTATGCCTTCAGATCCTCGGCCGCTTTTAGAACCGCTCCGCTCTCATGCAGAGAACTCTCGCGAAAGAACTGATCGAATCGAACGCGAAAGCTCTCAAGATCGGCCTGCTGCATCGACAGGAATTGATCGACGGCTGCCTTGCCGAAAAGGGCGGCGATGCCTTCAAGGTCGTCGTTGAAAACCTTCGTCGAAAGATCGCTTTCTTTGAGATTGCCATGGGCGAGATCGCGCAGTCGATCCATCTCTTTTACGGGAATGACGATACCGCCTTTAATCGTCTCGACGATCTCTTTCAGATACTCGCCATGATAGGCCTCGGCGGGAAAAGGAAGCCCCGGCCCATCCGGATGCACGGCGCCGCTTTCGCTTTTCACGGCGAACTTTACCGGAATGCCTTCCTGTTCGAGCGTGCGAAAGAGGCAGCTTACGCCAAGAAGCGTTACCTGATTGCCGTAGTCGTTCACGTAGTATTCGCGCGATACCTTCTCGCCGACCGCCTCAAGCAGATTGCAGCAGGAGTCGCCGAGTGCAGCCGAGCGCGCCGAGACGACGTTCAACGGCCCGGTCGGATTCGCCGAGACGAATTCAAAGACGATGTTGCGAGGCTCTTCGACCTGACTTCTTCCGTAGCTTGCGGCCTCAGCGTTGGCCGTTACCGTAAAGGCATAGAGAAAGTCGTTCTGAAGCATGACGTTGATAAAACCGGGGCCTGCAATCTCCACTTTAGAGAAGATGTCGTCGATCGTCGCCGCCCGAACGCCTGCTTTCTTTGCGATGTCGCCGACCGAAAGGGCCTGCAGACGTTCGATGATCTTCGTCGCCATCTCACGCGGATTCTTGACGCCGCAGAGCTCACGCAGTCGGTTATCCATCGCCGAGGTGCAGGCAAAGTCGCCGAAGCGTTCATCGCGAGCATTCTCGACACGAGCCTGCACGGGTTGTGCGGCAAGGTCGCTCAGAGCGGCGCTGAAGAGATCACGGATAAGGTCACGCAGAATCATGGTCGGCCTCAGGGAAAGATCGGGATTGAGGCCATGATTCTGTAAAGGGCGGTGCGGCCAATTCAAACTCGGGAAGAGAGGATGGTGAACCACGGAGGGCTCTGAGGGCGCGGAGAAAGCAAGGCGGGAGAGGGGAAAGGAGGCCGGTGAACCGCGGAGGGCTCTGAGGGCGCGGAGAAAGCAAGGAGGGAGAGGGAGGATGCGGGCGATTTGCGGGTTTTTAGTAAGGGGCGGGCTTACTCCTCGGTCGGTGGCGGAGTTGTTTGCCTCGTAGGAATGCTGCGTAATGTTGATAAAGCTCCCTATTTCCTTTCCCGCTCAATCATCATTCGTCGATGACCGGCACGTCTTTTTGCCGACAGATTTCTTGCAGCTTCCTGTCCAGAGCGAGTAGGCCTGAATTCGTATGAAGCGCAAGTTCGAGATATGTGGCGTCATAAACGCTTAGGTCGTGATCAAGGGCGAGCTCTAATATACGGGAAGCCCGGGAGGTGTTGTCCAGTGGATCATATTCAATTGGTAGATCGAGAAACAATGGAATGATCTCCATTGCAACGGCCGATGTTATTCGGCCTCTCCTTACGGCACTTCGTACGGCGTTGGCCACTTCATACTTTAACAGAATCGGTGCCTTAAGTGATGAATCGAGGGCATCAGAAAAGATGGCTTCGACACCGGTCGATTTTTCATCGGGCAGGAAGAGGGAGCAAACGAACGAGGAATCTACTACCCAGCTCACACGTCCCGGCCTTCATTGATGAGATCTTTAACGTGCACCGGCCCGTCCTTCTCGATCTCTTTGCGTATAGCTCGGAACCTGTCGAGGATGCGATGGTATCCTCCCGGTTTTGCTTCAGGAAAGGACACGATGATGGCGACGGGTTTTCCCCTGCGGGTGATAGTGATCTCTTCTCCTTCTTCAACCTGCCGCAGGATTTCGGAAAGATGGACTCTGGCTTCGAGCGATGAGTATTCTGTTCGTCCGGCCATACAAAAAATAGAACGCATCAGTGATGTCTGTCAACATGTTTTCATGCCATCACCCGAACACCTCGGGCGGCTGGGGAACTGAGAAGCGCAGCGCTCGCTGTAATCCGCTTTTCAGCTGTTGAAAGACGGGCGCATCAAGGCCTTCCACATGCAATCGTATGTCTCTGTAGCGCCGGGCCTGCATCGTTGCCACCTCAAGCGAGCACTGGAAGCCGGCGGCGTCGGCGAGGGAGTTACAATTCTCACAGATAAAGAAGGCGCCTTCGCCGAAAAGGGCCCGGCTCTGAAGCGGGCGTTCACACTGTGCGCAATGTGTCGTGTCGCCGAGAAGCCCCATCAGATCAAGGGCTCGCACGCAGAGAAACAGTAAGAAGGCCTCAGCCTGATGCGTATCGAGCTCCGCGCCGGCAATCGATGCCTCGGCGAACTCAAGGGCCGAGCGCAGAAGCAGGAAGGCGGCCGGATCAGGGGCGCCCGAGCCGGCAAGGCTGCCAAGCGTGAGTATCTTCGAGAGCAGATCCTGATTGCGATAGTCCGATTTCAGAGCGTCGTGTCGCGTGATGACGACGCCTTCGCGCAGCGACAGCTCTTCTTTCTGGCTTTCATAATAATCGACTTCAATGAGAGCGCCCGGCTCGGCGATTAATGGACTTCGATTCTTTGAGGCGAGGATGCCATGCAGCCGCAACATGCGCTTCTCGCCGTTTTCAAGAAGCAGATGGGCGATGAGGTCTTTCTCACCCGATCGGGTCTTTTTCAAGACGATGGCACGGCCTTTTTTCAGGCTCATACTAACCCAGACCGAAGCGTTGCAGCTTGCGATAGAGCGTGCGTTCTGAGATGCCGAGCAGCGAGGCCGTGCGATCGCGTTTGCCCGATGCAAACGAAAGATTCTTCTCGATGATGGCCTTCTCGTAATCGTCCATGCTGACGCCCGGTATGATCGTCTCGACGAGGTTGCGATGTCCGGATGGGGCGCGCAATATCTCTTCGGGAAGATCGGCCTTCGTGAGCACGTCGTCGCGGGCGAGGATAACCATCGCCTCGATGACGTTGCGAAACTGGCGGATGTTGCCCGGCCAGTCATAGTTCTTGAAAAATCCGAGCAGATCGGGAGCAAGCGTCGTCACGCTTTTTCCGTAACGCTCGTTGAACTGGATCACGAAATGATTGAAGAGAAGCGGGATGTCGTCGGCCCTTTCGCGCAGAGGCGGCAGCTTGATCTTGATGACGGCGAGGCGATAATAGAGATCTTCGCGAAAGCGGCCCGAGTCGACCTCTTTCAGAAGATCTCTATTGGTGGCCGTAACGATGCGAACGTCCACCTCGATCGGCCGGGTCGATCCAAGCCTGGTGACCGTACGATCTTCAAGCACGCGAAGCAGACGCACCTGACTTTCCAGATCCATCTCGCCGATCTCGTCGAGAAAGATCGTTCCGCCCGAGGCGGCCTCGAACAGGCCCGCTCGATCGCGGTCGGCGCCGGTAAAGGCCCCGCGGGTAACGCCAAAAAGCTCCGATTCAAGGATGGATTTTGTCAGGGCGCCGCAGTTCACCTTGATGAAGGGGCGGGCGGCTCGTGCCGAGTTCTCGTGTAAAAAGCCGGCGACGAGTTCCTTGCCGGTGCCCGACTCGCCTTCGACGAGCACGGTGACGTCGGTCGGGGCCACCTGTGAGGCGCGCTCCACCATCTGAAGCAGCGCCGGCGAGTTGCCGATGATCTTCTCGCGTCCGGATAACCCCGATAGCTGCATACGCAGCGAACGGTTCTCTTTTTCAAGACGGTAGGACTGTAAATAGCTCTCGATCTTCTTCTGAAGATGAAGAAGATCGATCGGCTTTGTCAGGTAATCCGAGGCGCCTGTCTGTAAAGCCTCGACGGCCGACTCGATTTCGGGCTGGCCTGTAAGAAAGATAAAAGGCAGGTCGGGATTCTGTTCACGCACATAGCGCAGATAGTCGATGCCCGTTCCGTCGGGCAGCTTCAGGTCAGAGAGAACGATGGCGATCTCTGGAGACCTCGCCGCATAACTCTGCATCGCCTCTTTTACGCTTCCGTTTTCGAGTACGCGCACCTTTTCGCGGCCGCTGAGCGTCGTTTCCACGAACTCTTTCAGGGCGTCGCGCTGGACGGGATCATCTTCTATAAGCTGGATCAGAATCATAGCTGTATCTTTTGGGTATTATTCAGAAGCCATTCTTGAGATGCGTCTTAAACGGCCTCATGGCCCTGGATCTCTGCGGGCTCGGGTAACGCCTTTACTGCGCCGTCAAAATAAAGCGTGAACCTCGTTCCTTTGCCCGGCGACGAAACAAGATCGACGTGACCGCCCATCTCCATCATCATCTTGCGCACAAGAGAAAGACCGAGCCCGCTGCCGTGCACCTTCGTCGTGAAGAAAGGCTCGAAGATCTTCTCGCGATCCTCGGGCAGGATGCCCGCTCCGTTATCTTCGACTCTCAAGAAGAAGCGTCCGTTCTCTGTGCCCGTCGTGACGACGATGAGTCGGTCGCGATTGTCGTCGACCGTTTCGTAGGCCTGTATCGAATTCAGGATCAGGTTCACAAGCGTCTGCTTTAAAAACGAAGCGTCCATCTGCAGATGATCGGGCACGGCGCCCGTATTCGTTTCGAGTCGAATCTGATTTCGCCCGGCCTGCGGACCGAGCAGCTGTACGACCTGTTCGACGATCTCGTTCAACCCGGCGGCAGCGATGGCGCGGGTCTCGGAGCGAATGAGGCGGATGAACTCCTGCAACGTCTGATTCAATCCGAGGATCTCACGCTTGATGATCTCGACGCGCCGTTTCATCTGGGCGCGCAGCTCTTCATCCTCCACCTGAAGCACCTGATTCTCAAGCAGCTGCAGATGCAGATGGATGGCCGACAGCGGATTCTTAACCTCGTGCACCAGGCCGGCGGCGAGGACCGGAAGTGTGAACGGTTCTTGCGAATCATTCATGGCGATAATCACGCACCTCCACATGAAAAAACCATGCGTCTCGAACGTTCCAGTAAGATCGATTCAGTTTGAGCAGCCTCTCGTATTCAAGTAAGAAAAGTCGCGGCACTTCGGCATCGGGCAGCATATAGATACGAGCGGGGATGTTCTCAACGCCGCCCGGCGTCGCCTTTAAGTGCAATCCGACGTAGAGCTTTTCGCCCTTCTTTCTGCTGAGCGCCTGATAGTCCTCTTTGCTATTCAGACCGATCCAGAAGGCGCGGCTGCCGCTCTGCACAAGTACGCGGTACGGAGCGCGCGCTCCGGTACGGTCGGTAAGAAAATCGGCGATGCGAAACTCAAGGTCGGAGTACACCGGACTGATCTCGCTGATCTTCAGATTGTTGCGGTCGGCGTAGGCTTGAACGATGCGATCCAGATCGAGCTCGGTCTTTGAATAACGATGTGCGGGAAAGCTCTGACAGCGAGACGTATCGAGCCGGCCCGAGGCGATGTCGTCGCCTGAATTGCCCGGACACAGAAAGAAGGCCGATCCCCGGCGTACAAAGAAGCGAGACTCTCCCGATACAAAGCCGCCGCGACGGGCGAAGACGGGCGTGTAGACGCGAGCGATGCGATCAAAGCGTCCGGTACGATCAAGGAATGCCGGATCGCTGCCATAGCCCGGAAAGAGCGCCACATCGATACCCGCTCGTTTATAACTGCGAAAGATCTCCTGTAACTGAAGCAGGCCTTTCTCAGAGAATGTAGCATCCGATAAAAAAAGCATGCGTGTCGTTCCCGGCTTTATATGATCCGCAGCGCGACGCAGTCCATCCAGCAAAGAGGCCTCCGTCGTAGCACCCGATCCGTGAAGCGATCGCACGGTTTTCAGATAGGCGGTCTGATCGGCAAAGGCCTCGGTATGTTCTATGCGCGCCGAGGAACCGATGACGGTGAAGGTAACGGTTTTACCGGGCGAAGGCTCAAGGGCTTCGAGGGCGCGACGGGCAAAGGGAAGGGTTAACTCCATCGATCCCGACAGATCTACGACAATATGCAGATGGCTATCGCGCATCTCTTCGAAGTTTTGCAAGCGTGCATACGATCGGCTCTCTGGTAGAAACGGCGTCGCGCGAAAGATGCTTTTGCGCATCAGGCTCTGGATCTCGTTGATATTCCCCGACGAACGATCTTTGTAAAGAATACTGCGGCGAACACACGATGCGGTGAAGATCTCGACGGTCAGGTCAGATGGCCCGGTGAAAAGAAGCTGTCCGCCAAGCACATGCGAGACGTTTGGATCGCTACAGAACGTGCCGAGGCGATTCTCTGCGGCCTGTTCATCAAGCCCCTGCAGGCGATCGGCTCCGGACTCCCTGTAGGGGATGGCCCTGTACTCCCGCAGCAGGCGACTCAGAAAAAGGGCGGCCTGCATGGACTGGGCGGGCAGCTCCGACTCGTCGAAGTAGGCGGCCGGCGCCTTGCCCGATACGCGAAACGGCAGAACAAGCAGGCGATCGGCCCGGGCCGACAGCACGGACGGAACGGTCAAACAGAGCGTCAGAAAGGCCGCCGAAACGGCACGCAGAGACGTGCGCCTGGTCATTGGAGTTGACATTCCGGCCGCTTGTGGTGTCATCAATCGAAAAACCATCACATGAGACATAAAAACCAATCCTGTCCTCTGCATTTCACGCTTCATGGCGCTGTGCATTTTGCGCTGCTGCTCTTTCTATCGGTCCCGCTGGTCCGATGCACAAGCCCTGAAAATCGTCTGACCGACGACGCCATGCGTTATGACTTTTTCAATACAGAGGACGGAATCCGCATCGTCGGCAGGGCTACGATGCCCGAGGGAAGCCTGTCAGAAAGCTATGAAGATCGCAAGGCCCGCTGCATCGAGTCCGCCCGGCAGCATGCGAACAGCAAATGGCTCGGCCTGACCGAGAAGGCGATTGAGCTGCAAACGCTCTGGCATCATCGTTTACAGAAGGGGGCCCGTGGGCCGTGGCAGCGCTGCTTCGACGAGGCGACGATGCTGCGTTACATCCCCGCCGGCGAATCGTGCAGCGTGGTGATGCTGTATAAGTGTGATCCACGGGACTGGTAATCGCTAGAGCGGATTACTGGGACGAATTACTTTTATCAGAGGGCGTATTCTTCACGCTTCGCATCGATCTCTGTCTTGAACTGCGTCCACAGCGCCTGCGGATCGGAATGAAAACTTGAGAAAACGCCCATGCGAATGAGATCGACAAGCTCCGTAATCGTGAAGTTCAGATGCTTGTAATGGTTATAAAACTCCGTCGTCAGATCGACGTTAAAGATCTCGGGGTCGTCGGTATTCACCGTGCAGATCAGGCCGTCGTCATAGTAGCGACGTACCGGATGATCTTCAGCACGACGCACATACTTGCCGGTGAAGAGGTTTGACGTGAGGCAGATCTCGACGGGGATCTGCTTTTCTTTCAGATAAAGGAGCAGATCGGGATCTTGAATGGCCGATGTGCCATGACCGACGCGCTCGGCCTTGAGAATACGAACCGTATCCCAGATCGACCAGGGGCCGTCGTCTTCGCCGGAGTGCGCCACCGTACGCAGTCCCTCGGCCCGCGCCTGGGCGAAGACGTCGCGATAATCGCGTGCCGGGCCCATAAGCTCGGCGCCGCCAAGGCCGATGCCGATATGACTGGGCGTCTTACAGGCAAGCAGGCGTTGCAGATTCTGGCTGGCGTTCTCGGGCCCGAAGGTGCGCGAAACGTCCACAAGATATCGAATATCGGGTCCGCCTGAAAGACGACAGTCGCGCGAAAGGCCGTCCAGCGTGCGTGCGATGTCTTCGAAGCGAAGGCCGTTCTGTATCAGCTTCGACGGAGCGTAGAAGACCTCGGCGTAACGGATGTTATTCGCCTCGCAGTAGTCGCGCAGGTTCTTAAAGATGAGAACAAAATCCTCGGGCTTGCGGATCGCATCGAGTATATAGAGAAAGAGCTTGATGAACTCCTGCAGATTCTTGAAGTTATACAGCTGGTCGATCTCTTCGGCGTTATACTCTTTGCCGTGGCTGTCGAGGATGCCCATCAGCGTCTGACGCGAGATACACGCTTCCATATGCAGATGCAGCTCGGTCTTCGGAATCTCACGCAGGAACTTCATGATCTGCGCGTCTTTCTCGTCGGGCCGCTCGGGCATCTGCCGGTCGACCTGAATGCGCGATGCCGTCGCAAGGTCGACGGTAAGGATGCTCTCGACAAGATCGACGGGAGGCGATTCTACCTCGAGCTGCTCGAGCTCAAGCTTCTGATTCAGAAGATCATTGATAACGCGATCAAACGAGACCTGCAGATCGGCGGAATAGGGACGCCTGTCGGGCACCTTACGGCGAAGCAGATTGAGCTCGTCAACCTCGCGATTCAGCGACTGAATGCGTCTGTATATCTCTTCGAATGTGATCTTCAATGCAATAACCGTACGATGTTCACTCTGACCGCAGATGAATCGAGTTCAATATCAGTTTGAACGACCCGATTCTGCCGCCAGTCGAGCAATCTTCTCTTCGAGGGTTTTTCCCTGACTGTTATTCGGGTCAATCTGAAAAACCTGCTCTAAAAAGATCTTTGCCCGGCCTGCATGGCCCATACGGAAGTGCAGATCGGCCAGCTGTAGCAGATTCGGCACCCTCTGGCTGTTGATCTCGAAGACCTTCTCGGCCGACTCAAGCGAGCGATCCAGATTGCCCATGCGTTTATGCGCGATGGAAAGATAGAGCCAGAAGTCCTCAATATTCGGATCATGACTCAGATAGTTTTCGAGGATCTCGACGGCCTTCTCGTAATCCTTCTCACGGAAAGTCAGGACGGCGAGGATCTTATTCAGCGCCGGATCATCCTGGCGCATCTCGTAGGCCTTCTCAAGTTTCGCAAGCGCCTCGGGAGATTTACCGGCCCGAACCAGCCGGCGACCCTCTTCGAGCAGCTCGCTGTATTCCGATGAGACGCCGGCCGGCAACTCACTGTGATCGAGATCGTACTCATCGTGATCGTCGATCAGCACGACGGGCTTAACGACGTCTTCGTCGTGGAAAGCGTCTTCGGTCTCTTTCCTCTGACTGCTCGGCATGAATTCGATTTTAAGAAGCGAAAGGTCGTCGGTAAGTTCACCCTTGCTTTTGATCAGTTCGGCGAGTTTATCGAGATCGCCCCTTGCCTGATCGACCAGGCTGAGAACGAGGAACTCGTCTTCGTTGATGGTGCGCACCGGTTCGTCGGGCGTGAGATCGATATCGTCCCGTCCGTCAGAGCCGGCTATGATGGCGTCGCCCGGTTCAAGGCGAAAGCGCTTCACCTCGAAAGGAATTTCGGATTCAAGACCGAGCTTGCGAAGCTGCAGATCCTCTTCGATGAAAGAGGCCTTTCCGTTGCGATAAAGGATCTGGAACGGATGCTCTGCGTTGAAGTAAAACATCTCGCCCGTTTCTTCGTCGATAACGTCGACGACGCATGAGATGACCATGCTGCCGTTGAAGGCCTTGAATACGCCGTTAATCTCTTCGTAGACCTCGGTCAGCCATGCCTCAGGAGTCAGATCAAGGATGCGGTCATGGCTTGCAGAGCGCGCGAGAATGGAGTTCATCACGACGCCCATCACAAGCGCTCCACCGGCGCCCTGCATCGATTTGCCCATGGCGTCGCCGTTCATGGCCACAAGATATCGCCGATAGCTTTCACGCGTACCGAGACGCAGGTTACCCGTAACGCAGATATCGCCGCCGAGGTCGGCGCTTTTATTCCGGAATTCAAACTGCTTTTTCTGTAGAACGAGGAAGTTCGAACGCACGCGCTCCGACTTGTTGGCGTTGAAGTTCAGCGGCTTCATCAGTAGCGACGTCAGGAAGTAGTCTCCATCCTGTTGAATCTTCAGCTTGCGAACCTCTTCAAGCGTCGAATTCAGTTCGGCCGTGCGCTCTTTCACTTTCTCTTCGAGGTTATTCGCATAATCGCGCAGCTGATCTCGCGCCTCGCGGATCGAGCTCACCATGCTGTTGAACGATGCGGCGAGAAATCCGATCTCATCCTGCACATGGATGGGAACACGGACGTCGAGATTGCCGCGGTTCACTTTCGTCACGCCTTCAAGCAGCTCCGTCAGCGGATTCACGAGAGAACCGCGAAAGAAGAGCGGGAAGACGATAAGAACCATGAAAAGAACGGCGGCCAGAATCGTTACCTGCTTGTAAGCCGTTCGGTGTATGAAAGCTCGATAGTCTCGATAAAAGAAGCCGCCTTCGTATACGGTCTGCGTCTCGGGGCTGTAAACGGTATAGGCGATCAGATGTTCGAAGCCGTTTCGGCTATGACGGTAGTGACGGCTGTACTGAGGCTTGAAAGGCGCCATATATTCGCCGAGGCGCAGCTTCAGCGCTTCTCCTTGAAGGGACGAGCGAGCCTTCAGCTCTGCGAGCATCGCATCGCGAAAAGGAGCGAAACTTGCGTTGCCGTCGTTTTCGAGGCGAGCGGTCACGTCGGCGCGGAAGTTCGCATCAGAGATGTAGCTGATACGATTCTTATTCACGAAGGTAAGCTGGTTGAGGCTGTCGATCTGGGCAAAGACTGCCTCGATCGTAGGGTTATCCTGAAACTCTTTGCTATCGATAAACCTTTCGAGAGACTGACGGTATCCTATGAACTCCGGGGGCGTCTTTTCCAGAAGCCTTTTTAAGCCGTCGGCGGCCTGCGAGGGATCCATCTTATGGATCTCTTCGTATAACGCCGTGTTGCGATACTCGATCTCGGCGTGCGAGAAGTCGATGCGTCGCTCTTCAGGCAGATTGAAATAATTCTCATGCGTGTATTTAAGTTCGCCGCGACCTTTTGTCGTGTCGTAGACGTAGAGATAGCCGAGCTCTGATTCGATCGTTCCGCCTTCAACGGCGCGAATCAGATATTGAAGTCGAATCTGATCGTATTCTTTCTCGCGATCTTCCATTGAAACGTAGGCCATTCCCTGAAAGAGCAGCAGGAAGGTCACCATACAGATGCCGACGATCTTCGCCATAAACGTCGTGCGGTCCGTCGTAGTGTTCAAGAAGAGGATCGTTATCGAGAAAAAGGCGACGATAGAGAGAAGCACAAGGGCGTTCAGATAAAATCCGCGGTCGACGACGCCGTCGCGACTGAGCGTATTCAAAATGGCGGGTACGGCGGCGCCGGCAACCAGGCTTGTCACAAGGCCGATGATCGTATAGCGATCCTTTTTCTCGGGAACGATCGTTGCCTTCCATCCTCCAACAATCGACGCAAGCAGAATATAGACCATGATCAGATACGCCCCGTAGCGACTGATCGTTTCAGCGTCAAAGTCCCAGTAATGTCCGTTGAAGTGGAATTTGATCGGCACCGTTTGCGTCTTCCAGATGAAAGCGCTGATCATGCCGATTGCCAGCAGATACTGCACGATCAGGAATCCGCGGCGCAGCCTGGGATGCGTATTCTCGGGATAACGCAGAATCCACTGCACAAGGTGGATCAGGGCCGGGAAGATGAAGCCCAGGGTCATGTAGCGGTGATACACGGCCAGAGGAGAATAGACGACCGCTGCGACGAAATAGCCGAGGAAGAAGAGCGCGAACCAGAAATACATCAGACCGAGGTCGATCGTCGGCCTGGACTTCTGTTTGATCGTCAGGGTGAATACGGCAAGGAATCCCGAGAACACCGTTACAAGCAGAGTTCCGAAAGAGAAGAAGTTGAAATAAATATCGTAACGATTCAAAAGTTCAATCATGATTACTCCCCTCAAATGACCGACCGCTCAGAGCTTTGCTCGCCTGTTCTGGCGCGCTCATCCCCGGCTTATGAGGACACTCTATCAGTATCGTCTCGCAGAACACCGAGCCATTTTCTTTTTTGAATGGTGCACCCGAAAAACCTTTACGATTTCTATGTTGCACCGTAGCTGCATTAACCTGACACCCATCCTGATTCACAATCAAGTCAGGCTGCCGCACTGAAATGAGGCTCATTCATTTCTCTGATACTGTGGGTTTTTGCCTTAGAATTGCAATCCATTTTCAGAAAAGGGCCCGTTCCAGAACCGGTTCTTCAAGGTCGCGCCTCTGAGGCCTCGAAATAAAAACGGCCCCTTGCGGAGCCGTAAAGAGACGTGATACGTCGTAGGAGATTTTCGACAGATGTTTACTGTTTGATCAGTTGCGGCGGCCTGCGAGCTCATCACCGGAAAGGTTGGCGATGATGTTACGGCCAAGCGCCACATCAAGGGCATGTCCGGCACGGAAGGCGATGATATGAGCCATAAGCGGACGACCGAGCAGGTAGAGGTCACCGATCAGATCGAGCACCTTATGGCGCAGACATTCATCGGGATAACGCAGATCGTCGTTCAGGTAACCGGTATCCGTGAGCACCACGGCGTTTTCCAGAGAGGCGCCCATGCCCAGACCACGCTTACGAAGCTCTTCAACATCTTTCAGGAATCCGAAGGTGCGGGCTTCGAGGATTTCCTGCTCCATGATTTCGCTGTTCAGCAGGCCGTGGTAGGTCTTGCCTTTCAGTTCGGGATGCGGGAAGTCGATGGTATAGGTGACACGGAAGTCGTCGGCGGGGATGGCAACGAGGTATTTGTCGTCTTTAACGACCCAGACCGGTGCGCTGAGGCGGATGGGCTCGACGGCAACATCAGATTCCTGCACGCCGGCAGCCATGATGCCACGATAGAGCTCGCCGGCAGCGCCGTCGAGGATGGGAATCTCTGTTCCGTCAAGTTCAAGGATGGCGTCGGTGATACCGGCTACGGCCATGGCGCAGAGAACATGCTCTACGGTATGAACCTTCCAGGAGCCGTTTGAGAGGGTGACGGCCTGTGCCGTTTCTGTTACACTGAGTGGTGAGATGGGGATGATGCCGAGAGAAGGAGAGGTGCTCTGTAAGATGAGGCCTGTGCCGGGAGCTGCGGGATGAATGCGAAGCGTCGTTGCGCCTGCCGTATGGATGCCCGTTCCCGTAAAGCTAACCGTTTCGGCCACCGTGCAGCGATTCTGACGACCGATACGGTTCGCAGGCAGTTCAAGTGCCGGCGCCATCAGCGCAGATGAAGTGGTTGAAACGGACTCATTGCTCAGCGTTTGCATATTCATGGTTCCTGCGAACTATAGTGCAAACCCCGTGCCAGCCCTCGTTAAATGACATAATTCTGGCGTTCAACAGAAAAAGGCCCTGTACAGGGCCTTTTTTGACGTTTTCATGACTTCTGGCCCAAACAGGCTGCCGGGCCGGTGTGTGAAAAATACCACAGTTGTCGCTGTACGGCGACGCAGGGCAATTTTCAGCGGCGGCGAGCCACCCAGGTGCCCGAGCTATGCGATCCGGAGTAGTTGCCCTTGATTTCTCTCTGCATGGGGTTCAGCGTACCCGTGTAATCCTGATGAAAGTCATGCGGTGAGCCGATACGCCGACATTCCGTGCCTGTACAGGCACGCCGGAAGTCGATCCGGTTTCCAATGACACGCACACCGGTCAGGTATTCCGGCTGCTTTGTGCCCCAGTTCGTGAAACGCACAATGGCTCCGATCGATCCGCTCTGCGAGAGGAAGATCGAAAGCTCGCCTTTATGCCCGCCAGCCTCGATATCGTACTGGCCGGGGAAGTAGCCGAGGGCGGCCGCCGTGCTCATCACGTCAAAGGAGGCGTTTCGAAGCTCTGCCTCGTCACGAAAGAAGATAATGCGTGAGATGTTCTCAAAATCATAGCGCTCGGATTCTGCCTCTTTCTGAAAGAAGGCACCTGCTCGATCGAGGGAGTTGAGGATGCCCGTCCATTGCTGGCCGTCTTTTGTAATAAGAAG
The DNA here is from genome assembly GCF_000243335.1 of Leptonema illini DSM 21528. Lineage (NCBI taxonomy): Bacteria > Pseudomonadati > Spirochaetota > Leptospiria > Leptospirales > Leptospiraceae > Leptonema > Leptonema illini. The sequence continues at coordinate 4,092,363 of NZ_JH597773.1, forward strand.
GGCCGGTCGGTTTACCTCGCAGGCATTTCCTGTACTGAGGCGTCCGGCAAGGCCGCCCAGACCACCGGCGACGACGGCAGAGAGTAACATCGCCGTCCACAGCCCCTTTGGTCCCTGAAGGCCTGTCTTCTCAAGCAGAGCGCTCTGTTCGCCTTCGATCTCTGAGAGCGATGACTCTGATTCGGTCGGATGCTCGGGTTTTTCTTCTTTGCCAAAGAGTTGCAGCAGACGGTTGATAATCATACCCTTTAACGATCGGCCAGAATGCTCCGGGCCTCAAGGCATGAGAATCCCTTTCGGGGAAAAGGCAGCAGCTCTGTCTTTTAGAGAAGCTCGTGTACCCGATTGCGTAGATGCGGCACAAGCATCCGCTCAAAGAACGGGTTCTTCTTTAACCAGAGCTGGTTGCGCGGAGACGGATGCACAAGCGGCAGATACAGGGGCCCATAATCGGCAAAGGCCTGTACCGTTTCGGTCAGATTCGCCCGGCGTCTCTTACCCAGATAGTAGGCGTGTGCATACTGGCCGATGAGCAAAATGAGACGCAGCTCTTTCAAATGTGCAAGCAGCGGTTCATGCCACTGTGGAGCACATTCTCTGCGTGGAGGCAGATCTCCCGATCTGCCTTTTCCAGGATAACAGAATCCCATGGGAATGATGGCGATGCGGCTCTCATCGTAGAAGGTGTTGGAATCGACTCCCATCCAGGCGCGCAGGCGTTCTCCGCTTGCATCGTCCCAGGGGATGCCTGAGGCATGTACCTTTGTTCCGGGCGCCTGTCCGACGATGAGGATGCGCGCCGATTCCTTTGCACGCAAAACAGGTCTGGGCTCATAGGGCAGATGCTCTTTGCACAGGGTGCAGCTGCGTACCTCTCGTAACAGGTTGTCCAGGCTCATCATCGAACACTTTAAGCGCAAAGCATCGGGCAGGCAAAGTCAATCGGAATCGCGAGACATCTGAAATAAGGGTTGCGTTGTCAGAACCACCAGCAAGGCTCAGACAAAATTGACACGGGAGTCAATTTTGTGCCTGCAACGCCTGTGGAAACGGCACACTGTGTTCAGGTGGCCATAGCGTCGGTAGCAAATTGAGGACCTGGAGGACATCGTGTTTCGTGCAGATCAGGTATATAGAAAGAACCTATTCGAAGGGCAGGCTGTCCTGCTAACAGGGGGTGGAAGCGGCATCGGGCGACGGCTGGCGCACGGCTTTGCCTCGCTGGGCGGCTCGCTGGCTCTGCTCGGGCGACGCCGTGAGAAGCTTGAAGAGACGGCCGCCGAACTAAAGGCCGAGGGATACTCGCTGGATGTGCTCTGTCTGGAGTGCGATATCGCCGATCCGGCGCAGGTGAAGAAGGCTGTGGCGGCGGCCTTTCAATGGAAAGAAATCGATTTACTGATTAATAACGCCGGCGCCAACAGCCTGCGCCCCGCCGAGGCCTTAACTCCAGTGCGCTGGCAGGCCATCATCGATACGGTGCTGAACGGCACGTTTTACATGTCACGGGAATGCGCCCTGCACTGGATCCGGCGCAAGCGAGCCGGGCATATCATCAATATCGCCTCGACGACGGCATGGACCGGCTCGCCTTTTATGGCGCCGTCGGGGGCGGCGAAGGCCGGCATCGTCAATCTCGGCCGCACGCTCGGATCGGAATGGGCGAAGTATAAGATCCGCATCAACGACGTAAGCCCGGGCCCGGTTTTCACGAAGGGCAGCTTCGATCGCCTGTGGCTGAACGAAAAGATCGTCGAAGAGGTCCAGCGCCGCGTTCCGCTCGGACGCTTTCCCGAGCCCGACGACATCGTCGGCCCGGTGATCTTTCTTGCCTCGCCGGCAGCGGCGATGATGACCGGCGCCACGATCGCCGTCGACGGAGGTGAGTCCTTGCGACCCGATCTGAGCGCCCTTGTCGATTCGTTTCGTCCGCGCAAGGGGACGGCAGGGGACGAGGCGCCCGAGGTTTGATCGTCGGGCACTGGCCGAAAAGCCGAGGGGAAAGGAACCTGTTTCGAGTCGATTTTTTTGTATAGAGTTTTCTGATCAGCGTTGTCTTATTGATATATGCGGGCCGCCCTTCTCATCTTCATTCTTGCCGGATTGATATCCTGTGCCCAACGGCAGGAAGAAAGTGAGATGGTCGGCCTTGTGGCCAATCTTTACACAGTGGCTGCCGATACGGCCCTGATTGATCGGGCCGAGCAGGGTATGACCGCCTGGCAGATCGGCCTGAATACCGGCTTCCGTGCCCGGTATCGCAATGCAGGCGGGGCGGCCGGGACCTATGATCCGCCGCACTGGGTCGCCATCGCTCCGCGTGACTGTGCGGTGATGGGCGCTCCGGGAGATATGAGACTCAGCTGTCCGCTTGCGAATACCTCTGTCGTCGGTGTCTGTCAGATCATCAACGATTCGTTCACAGGTGAGATCCTCAATACGACGACGCTCATCGCCCGTGATTATCAGCTAAACGAGGCCGAGACGCTTGCAAACCGGCTTTCGATATTCACGCATGAATTCGGGCATTGCCTGGGCCTGCAGCATTCGGCAAGCACGGGCGATGTGATGTATGCCGATACGTCGGGCGCCGACGTCCCCTCTGCCGGAGAGCTGTCCGTGATTCAATACGCCTACACCGTTTTTCAAGATCCGCCCGATACGTCGCGCTTCTTTACGTCGGGCGGCAAGGTGCTGCGGCATTTTAAGGCGCCCGCTTTTTTTCTCTATGACGAGACGAATTATCAGGCCTCTGCGTTAACCGTTCCGCCCGCTCCGCCTGTGAATCCGGTCGAGGTGCATAACATTCTGATCTTCGCCGATGGAAGCGAGATGTATTACAGGAGTAGGTAGGCGCAAAGAAAAAGAGGGCCCGCGGGCCCTCTTTTAAGATGGGAGAGTATTTCCCGTAGAATCAGAAGCTCGTCGAGTAGCCGATCGTGTAGAAATACACGAGCTTGGGCAGCTTCTGCGTCGGCGCGTATTCATAGCCATAGCCAGTCGGATTACCGATGGAAGCCGTAACAAGGCTGTTGATATAGGTGTTCGCAATGCCGTTGTTCAGCGACGGGTCGACAACAAGGCCGTCACCCAGCGAGGTTTCGCCGAGAAGAGAGACGGCATCACTCTTAGACGAGTCACCTTCGAAGAATCTAGTGTCCATACGATAAACGCCTGTCACGCCAATATGGAATCCACCGAGATTCAGAGTGATCGGCAGGTTTGCATTCTTCCATCCTTGAATATTCAGGCTTGTATCTGTTGCATAGCCAACGCCCGGAACAATGTCCAGAGAGATGTCTTTGCCCATTTCAAGGCTTACCGAATAGGAAAGGTAGTTGTATGTCGATCCTGAGTATCCTGGAGTTGCAACATCGACGTATGTCGTAAACGACAGGTCGGGTAGAATGGCAGGCGCAAAGCCGGCGAACATTTCGATGTTCGAGGCCGTATGCTGCGAGATGTTCGTATAGTTATACGAAACGATGCCGCCCGTTAACGCTCCAAGTTTCGAATCCGTGGAATAGCTGAGCGTAACGTCGATCTCGTCGTTTCGCTTCAGACCGTTCTGCTCTTTGTAGAAACCGGGAGCAACAGAGGGATCACGAATGATATCCGCCATACCGGCCATGTCGGTTGTGTCAATTGTGGCCAGGTCAATGTTGCCGGCTGCAAGCTGCGCAAGATAGCTTGTTGCAACGGAAGAGGTTGTATCGCCGGCGCCCAGCTGAAGCAGCCCATCGATATCGACGTCGTTGCGTCCGGTCAGAGCGAACGAGCCCCAGATGTTCAGAGACCAGCCTTCTGCAAAGTTGAAGGTCAGGCTGGGCTGGAAGGCCGGAGCCGTGTTAAAGCTGCCGTAGGACTTGCCGTCCTGCTCGAATTTTTTCGAATGCACGTCTACGCCACGGAATACGTAGTTTGAGACCACATCCGCTGTGAAGTCGATGCCAGGTTCGAAGGTCTGTGCTTGCAGCGAGCCTGCAGCAAAGAGAGCTCCGGTGAGTCCGGCTGTGAGGCCGAGACGTTTTGTGATTATGGATTTCAAAGTTTGCCTCCTGGAAAATCCTGTTGTAACAGCATATGCATGAGTCGTGCCAGGGCCTTCCCCGGTGCGACGATTGCGAATTGCGTAAAAAATGTGCTTCTTGCCCTTCTCGGGCCGGCCCCCTTTATTTTCTTGCTTCCTTACTGCCATAGTGCCTAAAATTTAGGCTCAGGTTGTCTTCTGGCAGGATCTCTCGATCTGAAAACGGCGACAACCCGAAAGCAAATGCCCTGATGGCATGAGTTGGGACGAGAAAAATACCATGTTCTGTTTGATTTTCCCGGGACGCCGTTCGATCCTGTAATGGTAGATAGCGGCACTTGCAGATGAGGCAAATGAATGAATGATGAGATCCGATCTCTGGAATGGGTTCTGAAGCCGGAGTCGGTAGTCGCACTGGTCGACCGGCACCTTATCGGTAAGATCATCTTCTTAAAGGGATACGAACCGCATCCCCGGATTCGCCTGCTTGCACGAAATCCGAACGGAACCGTTGAGATCCAATCGCCTATCCCCTTTGAGCTCGAGCATAAGCCTGTCTTCTTTCGTATTCTCGGTCGTTACCTTGAGATGCATGGCACGATCATTCAAAAGAAAGATGCCGAGCATTTCACGATGCGCATCGACCGACTCGGCGTTTCGGTAAAGGACCGCGGCGATACGCGGATTCCCGTAGAGGGGGATGAGGTCTGCATTACGAATATTCAAACGAGCAAGTATCTGATCGACACGGCGAACTCGACGATACCGACGACGGTAAAAGTTAGCTTCGGCGAGTACGAGCGCTTCCTGGCTTCTGAATTCGACTCGGTGAATATAGACGTCTTCGGACAGCGCGGCACGCTGCTCGACGAGATACGCAAAACGGGTAAGGCGGTTTTTCTTGCTGATGCTACGAACCCCGATAGTTATTCGCCGGCCGATGCTCGCTTTATCGACTACGGCCGATTCCTCGGCGCCGGTTTGCAGAAGCAGATCTTTGAATACCGCAATAAGAAGGTGCGTTCCGAAGCGATCGTGCCCGTAATGTATGTGACGCACGACCGCACCGAGGTGCCGATCGGCTATCTTCAGGTGCAGAGTCGCACGAAAAGCTTCGACGTCTCGGTCATTGATCGGTTAAAGCAGATCTGCGAAGAGATGATCGAAAAGATCCGCCTTTCCAATACGGTTTATGTGAAAGAACGCGAGAGCATCGTGAACATGTCGCTCAGCGGTATGCGCGTGCGTATTCGCAACCGCGAGCTGGCCAGCTATATGATGCGTCAGAGCGGATTCACCTTCGACGTTCTTTTTCGCGGACAGGCTCCGATTACCGTGTATGGTCTGATTCGATCGGCGGCGAAGACGGCCGAGGGACATCTGATCTGCGGCGTGCAGATCGCCGGTTATACCGACGACACGGCGGGCAAGGCGCGCTATGAGAGCAATGTGCGCGGCATGGAGCAGAAGTATAAACAGAAGATGCAGATGGAGATGAAGAAGCAGTGAGGCGTTCTGCGCTTTTCTTCGCATCTCTCGTTCTCGCCTCTTCGACTGTGCTTGCTCAGAGCGAGATGCCTTCGTATTTCGAGTCGATTACGTCGCAGCCCGTATCGGAGTTCGCCGTCGGATGCGAGGCTGCGCGAAACTCTTCGACGCTGAACTTTCAGGATTCGAAGCGCGTTTTACGTACGATGTTTCTTTCGCTTCAGGCGCGCACGCTCTACTGTCAGTGTCGCCTCGTTCTGAGCGGACGAGAGCTTGGCGTGGACGAGAGCTGCTCGTATCGCCCGCGTCAGAGTCCGGCCGTAAACTGGGAGCATGTCGTTCCAGCTTCGCGCTTCGGTCAGTTGCGTCCCTGCTGGAACGGCGAAGGCTGCAAAGGGAAGCGCGGCCGGCGCTGCTGTCAGGTTAGCGATCCCTGCTTTAACCGTATGGAGGCCGATCTGCATAATCTGCATGCGGCGCTCAATGATCTGAACTATGATCGCAACAACTTCATGTTCGGAGATGTAAGCGGAGAGGAGCGGCGCTACGGAAGCTGTGACTTCGAGATTGATAGCCGGCGTCGTATCGCCGAGCCGACACCGCAGATCCGCGGCGACATTGCACGCTCGTATCTTTATATGTCGTGGCGCTATGGCTTTGATCTTACCGACGACGAAAAGATGCTTTTCTTACGCTGGAATATTGAAGATCCGCCTGACGAAGCGGAACGCAAGCTTGAGGCGGCCCGACGCCGCCTTCAGGGGAACGGCAATCCCTTTGTCAGCGGCTGGAAAAATCCGACTTCTTGAAAAGAGCGATGAGCTGTACGCCTTCGGCGCTCAGCGCTTCGCGTCCGCCCTCTTCGCGGTCGACGATGCAGACGGCCGTTGTGACCTGCTTGCCGGCTTCGCGCAGAGCGGCGACGGGCTTAAGAGTCGATCCGGCCGTCGTGATGACGTCGTCAAAGACAAGAACTTCGTCGATGTCGGTAAGGTCGCCTTCGATCTGCCGGCCTGTGCCGTGACCTTTGGCCTCTTTGCGAACGACGACGGGCATGCACAGATGGCCTTTCTCATGACATGCGAGAGAGAAGGCGTAGGCGATGGGATCGGCGCCCAGTGTGAGTCCGCCGGCCGCCTTCGGCAGAGCAAGGCCATGTGCAGGCAGCAGCTCATCACGGATGGCTGCGGCCAGAAGCGAAAGCCGCGCAGGGTGTAAGGTAATCTTCTTGCAATTGAAATAGTGATGCGACATCTTGCCCGAGGCCAGCGTGAAGGGCTCTTCTCTATACATGTAGATCAGAGAAGCGGATTCTTGATAGAGACGGGTTGTGAGCGGAGGAAAAGATGCCATATCTTCTTAAATCAGCGAAGGCTATCGTGCGATCAACGTTTTTTCTGAGCGCACTGGCCGGGCTGCTGGCGACCGTTTCTTTTGCTCCGTTTAACTGGCCCGTTGTCGGATGGTTTGCTCCCTGGCCGATCTTCATCCTGGCCGACCGATACCGCCATTCTCTCTCGAAGATGATCGGCGCCGGCATCCTCATCGCCTTCTTTATCTGCACGTTTGCCTTCTACTGGACCGTCTACCTGTTTATCGTTTTCGGCGGGCTTCCGGTGTGGATGTCGCTTTTCGTTTTTGCGGCGCATACGTTCTTCCTGAATCTCAAGATACCGCTCTTCCTTGTAGCGCTGGGCCTCCTGCGTCGTCGTCGTTTTCGTTCTTTGCGTCTGATGCCGCTATTGCTTGTGCCTCTTCTTGGCCTCCTCTTCGATCGTTATACACCGCAGATCTTTAACTGGTACTGGGGTAATGCCGTCGCCGGGAATCCGTATCTGGTGCAGGTGGCCGATCTGATCGGCATTCATGGCATCACCTTTCTCTTCTTTGTGATCACCTATTCCGTTTATCGTGCCGTGCCGATGCTGCGTTACCTGTGGCGTCGGCGACGATCGGGCATGCGGACGATGACGGCGATGCTCGGTCGTCGGATCGTGCTGCGTCGCTTTGCCGTGCCTGTTTTAATTCTGCCCGTCTGGTTCTTTTATGGCGTTGCGCAGAAGATGCGCTACGAATCGCTTCAGAGCCAGTTGCCGCATGCGCGAGTGGCCGCCCTGCAACCCAATTCACCTCTTGAAAAGTACGGTGAGAGCAGGGTGACCGAAGAGGTCGTCAATGATCTATTACGAGAGACCATTCCGGCGCTGGCCGAGCAGGCCTTTCGCGAGGCAGATGGACGTCTTGATCTGATCGTGCTGCCCGAATCGGCCGTTCCCTATTACACGACGCAGGACGATCAGCTGACACGTCGGCTGGGCGTGTATAATCCGAATTTCGAAAGCATGGTCGTTCAATTGAGCAGCGGATACAGGACGCCGGTTTTTTATAACGAGATTGCGATCGGCGTCAGTAAGGACCGTCATACAGGCCGCCCGAAGATCGATGCGTATAACTCAGCCTCGGTCTATAATGCCGAGGGAGAGCGGGCCGAGACGTATCATAAGCGCATTCTGATCGCCTTTGGAGAGCAGATTCCTTATGCGAGCTTTCTCGATGAGACGGGCTTGATTCAGCTTGTTCCTGAATCGGTGCGTTACAGTCGTTTTAAACCGGGGGATCGTTTTGTGATGATGCCGTACGGGCACTCGGGCGAGGGGCGTTTTCTACCGCTGATCTGTTACGAGATCCTCGATCCCGAATACGTGCGCGATTATGTGCGAGCCGACGGCGCTGACTTTCTGGTTAACATAACGCAGGACCGCTGGTACGGAAAGACGATCGAGACCTTTCAGCATTACGAACTCGGTCGCATCAGAGCGGTTGAAACGCGTAAGGCTATCGTTCGCTCGACGAATAGCGGCACAAGCGGAATGGTCGATATTGCAGGCAATTATGCCAGGCCGTTGTATGGGCCGGTCTTTACAGGACAGGAAGTCGAGGCCGTGCAGATCTTCGAGGTACCCGTTCATCGCAACAGCCCCACTGTATTCGTGCGGTTTGGTAATCATTGGATGTGGATTCCGGTGCTGCTGTTTGTTCTGGAGTTTGTCGCGCGACGTTTCAGGCGCAAGCGCTAAACGATGCGGCGGGGAGCTGGTTCTGTCAGGTTCGGGGGCCAGGAGCTACGTTTGCAGTATTCTTGTGAGGTTTCTCGTGGCCGCGTCGACGGAAACGGAGCAAAAAACGACGGGATTCCAGTGGCCCCTCGTCCCGGATCGCTGAGTTCCTCCACTCTCCAGTATTATCACTCCCAATGCGATCAACATCAAGTAGACAAAAATATAACAGCGGGAATACCCGGTCGCATTAGCAATGGCAGCCAGCCGCCCCCAGTCCCTATCGTCCGGATAAAAGTTCACCCGGCACAACTCCTGCCCCTCCTCCTGATACTGCTTCTTCCATTTGCCTGTCTTCTCAAGGAAGCCGAGCTTGTAGTCCAGTAGCGGATCATCCATAAGCATGCTGAGAAACCCGGCAAGAGCCCACTGATCTACTTTAATGTAGGGACTTCGCCAGAAGAACTCCTTGAAATACGATTCCGGAATCAGCAAGGTGGAGCGACTGCGGTAGTAGGGTTCACGATCAACGCGCGTTTGTTCGTTTATCTGTTCGTTCATAACCAGAGAAGGTCGAACAGTGGCCGAACTGATCGAAAAATTTTCCGGGATTCTTACTCTACGTCTTCCCAGTCTTCGCCGTAGTGGAACGTCAGTTCCTCGCCTTCTTCGATTGTGCGGAGGGCGTAAAGCTTGTTGCCGTCCCATTCAGCGTTTGGTTTAGACGAGTGGTTCAGCCAGCGCAGATCGTTCTTACCGTCGATCAGATGCCAGCCGCCGTTATCCTTCTGCACCCACAGAACGTAGGTGTCGTCTTCGAGAACGGTCGGGCCTTCATAAGAGCCCAGATAGGCGCCTTTGCGGATCTTCTTTTTCGCAAAACATCCCTTTCCGTGGATCGGGCTTTTTTTCACGAGTACCTTATCTTCGATGGCTTTGTTTGATTTTGCGGAAAATGTAACGGGAGGAGCGGTTTTCTTTTTCATCCTTTCTTCTTCACGAGCTTCAGTCGATCTTTTGAGCTCACGATGTCCGTTACACGCACGCCGAAGTTCTCGTCAATCACGACGACCTCTCCTTTGGCGATAAGCTTTCCGTTTACAAGAAGGTCCACCGGTTCACCGGCAAGTTTGTCGAGTTCGAGGATCGAACCTTCCCCTAACAGAAGGATTTCTTTGATGTATTTCTTTGTACGGCCGAGTTCTACCGTCACCGTCATCTGCACGTCAAGCAGCAGATCGAGGTTGGGCGAGGCAAGACCCTGCACCGTCGTCGAAATCTGCGGGAACTCCACATCCTGAATGGGCATCTGGCTGGCCGCCATCATGCCTCCGCCGTGATCCATCATATCTATTGACGGGCCATGCGAGGAGGGAGCGCCCGAGTTGCGGTTCAGGAAATCCCGAGCAAGGGTAACGCCCATCAGAGCGATGATCTTAGAATCGATCAATCCTTCGATGCTGATGCTGTACTGGATGCGCAGGTAATGGGAGTCCTCAAGCGGAGGTACGCCGTCCGCTCCGTTCTTGACTTCAAGCCCGGCATGGCTGACAGGTTGCCCGACCTTCGCCGAAAACTGTGACAGCACGGAATAGAGCAGCGGTCCGACAGTATCTTTCACCGTCGCAAGCTGAGCGCTATCAAGAACGGTGCGCGTGGAGGAGTCGCCGTTTGATCCCATGACGACTGAGGCGATCTTCGCTCCGTCCTGGGCAGGGAAGATAAGATGAAGGGCGCCCTGAAGGCCTCCGCCCATGCGCTGCGTGAAATAGACGGTGGCGTCGCCAAAATCGCGGCTGATATCCTGCGCCGGACGCAGCTCTGCATACGGATTGGAGATAGAAACGCGGCGATTGTTCAGGATCGTCATCAGGCCCTGAGCGCCCGAGCGCAGGCCCGAGAGCACGGCGTCGGCGATCGACTCCCGCTCCAGCGGAGACATATCGACTCCGCCGCCGCCGCTGTCGGCGCCAGAAAAGGCCGTGTCTTCAGAGACGGCATAGGGGTCCGCTCCCCTTAAAAGAGCGTCGATTTCTTCCTGTGTCAGGTTGCCTTCAGTCATAAGTCCGCCTGTGCGAATTATCGACAGTTCCAGAATAGTATGCAGAATTTCTCAGTATCGGGAACAGCTTTTTTACACTTGTTTGCCCGTCCGCCGTGGTGAAAGTCGTCCCGATGTCCGATATCCATCAGGTTCTGGCCCGCAAGTACCGTCCGCAGCTCTTTTCTGAGGTCGTCGAGCAACATACGGCAGTGCATGCGCTTGAGAATGCCATCCGCGAGAATCGGGTCGGCTCGGCCTATCTGTTTTTCGGACCGCGAGGCGTGGGCAAAACGACCATCGCCCGCATCCTCGCCAAGCGGATTAACTGTGAGAATCCGAAAGATGCCGAGCCCTGCGACGCCTGTGAATCGTGTCTTTCCATTCAAAAAGGCTATTCGATGGACGTCATCGAGATCGATGCGGCTTCCAATCGCAAGATCGACGACATCCGCGATCTGCGTGAGAAGGTGAAGTTCCGACCGATCCGCGGCACCAAGAAGGTCTACATCATCGATGAAGTTCACATGCTCACGACGGAGGCCTTCAACGCCCTTCTGAAAACGCTCGAAGAGCCGCCCGATCATGTCGTCTTCGTTCTGGCGACGACGGAGCTGAACAAGATCCCCGAGACCATCCTGTCGCGCTGTCAGGTCTTTACGTTTCGAAAGGTGCCCGTTACCAGGCTGACGCGTCATCTGGCCGAGATCTGTCGTCGGGAGAACATCGCCGCCGAAGAGGATGCGCTTTTTCTCATCGCCCGCAAAGGGGATGGCTCGGTGCGCGATTCGTTATCCTTTCTCGAGCAGGCCGTTTCTTTCTGCGATCGTAACATCACGTCGGAGCGCATCCGCGAACTGACGGGCAGCTTTACGATCGAGACGTTCTTGCAGATCACGTCGTCGCTGCTTGATCCCGCCGTCGGGCCCGATGCTCTCATCCGTCCCGTCGTACAGATCTTCGACGAAGGCGGCGACCTGGAGCGCTTCGTCTGGGAATACATGGACTTTCTGCGCACGGCGTTATACATCCGTCGCGGCGTCGCCGATTCCGATTTTCTCGGACTCAGCGGCCATGACGTCATCCGCATACAGGAAGGCATGAAGGACGTTCCGCCCGCCCGTCTGCAACAGCTTTTCGACGACATGTTCGATTTGAAGGGACGGGCGCATCAGATGCGCATCCGCAATTCCTACGAGGCGCGTATTCTTATCGAGATGACGCTTCTGCGCGTCCACGAAAAGATGCATCGTCCGTCGCTCGACGACGTTATCCAGCAGCTCAATCATCTTTCGCGCGTCCTTGAAGGCGAGGATGTTAGTGAGGATCGCATCTTCGCCGAACGTCCGAAGCAGGAACCATCCGCTCCGCGAAGCGTGCCGCAGCCCTCATCCGTTTCGAATGCGGGGCCTGCAGCGGTCCAACCGCCTATCTCTTCGCCCATCTCCCCGCCGAAGCCGCAGGAAGAACCCGTGGCCGCTCCTAACGAGTCGGAACGCAAGGTCTTCGGTGATGCCGGTACGAAAGACTTCTCGATCGAGAACGAGCTACAGAAGCGTGTGCTTGGAACGCTCGTAGAGCCCGATTCGCTGCCCGATCTGAAGGGCAGCAAGTAGGGACGGCCCTCCGGCTCCCATTAGTTTTACGTCAAATCTTTTGCTTGCCGGATTGACATGCGTCTTCATAGATGCCCAATGATTCAAGGCAATTATTTCGCAGATAACGGCGACCTTCAGCTTCATTTCGATACGCTTGTGGACTGGGATGAGGTCGTCTCGCTTTATGAGAACGGTTTTACCGACGCCGCCGCCTTTGACGCGGCCGAGCCCGGAGGCATGCAGGCGGAGCGTCTTTCCATGGCGCCGCACTCCGTTTCAGAGGCTGTTGAATATTACCGACAGATCCTCGAAGGCTTCGGTGAATTCTGGGGCAACGAGGCCGCTCCTCTGGCGCAGTCGATGGACCAGCTCGGTCTGAAGTTCGAGAGCGGCAAGGTGACGCATCCGCAGCCTTTTGTCGATGTCGTGAAGAAGTTTCATGAAACGGGGCTGCATCCGATCGCCTTTTTGCGTCGTTTCGGAGGCCTGGGCGTTCCGCACGTTCTCAAGGCGATGGCCTTCGAGCTTGCCTACAGAGCCGATACGTCGATGACGATCGCCGCGGCCAGCGTGAATCTCGCCGGTATCCTTGAGATGTACGCAAGCGAAGAGCTCTGCGAAGAATGGATTCCGAAGCTCATCGAAGGCGGCTACGTCGTGACGATGGGGTTAAGCGAACCCGACTTCGGGTCGGATCTGCCCTCCGTGCGCACGAAGGCCGAGTTCGTCGACGGACGTTGGTTGCTTACGGGAACGAAGCGCTTTCAGACCGTCGCCAGCGGTATTAACGAAATCCCCTCGGTGTTGCTTGCCCTCGCGCGAACGGGCGATGCGGGCGCTCGTGGGTTATCCTTCTTTCTCGTAGAAGGCAAGGACGTTCAAATCAGCGGCATCGAGAAGAAGCTCGGCCTGAAGGCGTCGGCGACATGCGAGGTCGTGCTTGAGCAATCACCGGGGATTCTGATCGGCGAGAAGGGCTACGGGCTTTCGCGTTATGTGATCGGCATGTTGAACGGAGCGCGTCTGAGCGTCGCCTCGCAGGGCACGGGTATCGCCATGGCCGCTTTTAAAGAAGCGCAGAAGTATGCCTCTGAGCGCATCCAGTTCGGTCGTCCGATCGCAGAGCTGCCCGCCGTCGCCCGTATGCTGCGTCGTATGGACGTTGAGATCAAGGCGATGCGCTGCCTGATGGTCGAGGCGGCGTTAAGCGTCGATCGTTATCACTGGGCGGAACTGCGCACACGCTTTGCGACGAAGCCCGGTGATCGGGAGCAGAAGGGCGGACCGGGGGAAACCGACACACGTAAATGGGAGAAGATCGCCTCGATTCTTACTCCGATATCGAAATACTATATCTCGGAATCGTGCAACGCCGTCGTCTATGAAGGCCTGCAGGTTCTCGGCGGAGCGGGTTATACAGAGGAATATGATCTTGCCCGTCTGTACCGGGATGCGCGCATTACGAATATCTATGACGGCACGACGCAGATTCAGGTGAATGCCGCCATCGGAGGCGTCGTCGCCGGCGTTTCGGCAAAAGGTCATCTGCGCGAGTATATCGATGAACAATTCACCGCCCTGTCTTCTGAGAACGAGCGGCTCACTGCGATGCGTCAGACATTCGAAGATATCGTCGCCCTCTATAAAGATCTGCCCGACGCCGATACAAAAGGTCGCTATGCATTTGAGGTTGTGCAATCGGCTGCCCGTCTTCTCTGTTCTCTGTTTCTTGAGAAGACGGCGGGCAAATTAACAGGAGAGGCTCGCGAAGAACGGCTGCAGATCGCCGGCGAGTATCAGACCGATTCCGAGGCTATCCTTGCCGGCAACCGCATCAAGCTGGAGCGAGCCTGATGCGCCTCATACAGCGAATGATGTTCTGGGCATCGTTACCCTTTGTCGCCTTGCAGGCGGTTAGACTTCGCAAGCGTGCTCCGCGCTTTCCGGCCGCTGAAGGCGAGCGTGTGGGCGCCGTCGGCAAAGGAAAGCTCGCGAGGTTGCTCTGCGTCGGCGATTCCATTATCGACGGCGTCGGAGCGCGCACGATCGACAGAGCCCTTGTCGGCGGCATCGCCTCGGCTTGGGCGAATACGGGTCGCAAGGTTCACTATCAGGCTATCGGTCGCACAGGCGCCACATCGTCGCAGATGATTGAAGAGATGCTTCCTCTGCTGCGGACGGGGGCGGTACCGCAGGCTGAGCTGATCGTCGTTTCGGCGGGGGTTAACGATATTACCGGATTGCAGCGCACGAATCGCTGGCGTCATAACCTCTATCGTATGATAGGGGAGCTTCGCGAGCATTCGCCCGAAGCGACGATCGTTTTCCTGGGAGTGCCTCCGCTCTGGCGCTTTCCGCTTCTGCCCGAGCCGCTGCGTTCGGTGATCGGACTGCGCGCCCGTATCTTTGACCGCATTCTAAAGAGCGTGACGGAGCGTTATCACGGGGTGATGCATCTGCCTCTTGCCTTCGACGCCAGGCCCGAGCAATTCTCGGGCGACGGCTATCATCCGAACGAAGAGAGTTATGCGATGATCGGCGAGATGGTCGTGCGTCAGATCCAGCCGAGTATGCCGGCAAAAACGATCATGGCAACGATGTCGATGCCGGCAATCGTAGCGATAAAGGCGATCTGACGTTTCGGCTGCCAGTCATAGCAATAGAAGGCGGCCAGGAAGAACGGTATATACACGGTGATGAATACGGGCAGGGCGCCCCACCACTGATAAACCCAGACGAAGGTCGGCGTCATGGCGAGAAAGATCTCGACGAAAGAGAAGAAGGCGGCGTTTCCTACGGCAAAAAGCAGTCGGTTCGGAACGCCGAAGATACGCAGCTTCGGATCTTCAGGAAGCGTCTTGCTCAAGACCAGTCCGGCGATCGAAAACATAAAGCTCAGTTCGATACCGACCCCAACAAGAAGCAGCCATGCCGTTCCTGTCGGCACCGTCCACAGAGCATGGCCACTGAAATGCTGGATCAGCGCATTGCCGATCTCGAAAAACCAGTGCACCGAATAGAGGGCGAGGCCCGCTGCGATGCCGCGCCAGTTTTTCTTTGAGTATTCGTTTGTATAAACGTAAACGACGAGAGCAAGCAGTGTGATGACGTACCACTGAAACGTCTCGCCGCTTCGCAGAATACTCAGTGCAGATGCCGTCGCTTCGGGATTGTTCAGTTGCATAAAGCCTCAACGCAGCTCAGGAACTTCATCAAACCAGTCGTTCACCAGGGTGTCGAAATCCTCAAGTGAGTGGGAACCCGAGTTCGTTGAGTTCGTACCGGAAAGGATTATCGTTCCCGTTTCGACTGAAGTGAGGTTACCCGAAAAAAGCAGTTGCGTGTCGCCGCCGCGAACGATGAATAACGGGGGAAAGAGGCAGGCGACGACAAAAGGAACATCCAGACCTGCTTTCTTTCGCGCTACGATCGTTCCCTGAAAAACGGCGTCGGCCTTCACCAGCTGGCCGATTTTCGTGACATCGTCGGTCAGCCCGGTCTGCTGAAAACGCTGCTCGTTCAGTACGGTCTTGATCTGCGATCTCTGAACGGGCAGAAATCCGCGCTCCAGAAGGTTACGGTTAATATTACTGATGATATACTCTTCGATCTGCGAGGCCGATTCGGTGCCCGACGACATCTTCATCTGGGAACGAGCCATATCCATAGCGTCTTTGAGCAATCCTTCTTCGCGTACGTCGACCTTTACGTTAATAACGGCCACTTTCAAATGCTGGCGCAGGATGGGCTCAGAGGCATGGTTGAGCCGCACGTTGCCGCCGCATGACGTCAGGGCGATCGTGAGGATCAAGGGGACCGTTCTCAGAGTTGAGATAAAGGCCGATTTCAGGGAAGGCATGAGATCTCCAGGCACAGTCCGTTTAACTGTGGATAGAGACTCAGATATCACCCCGTTGCCAGAAAGCAAGGAAAAAAGGAGCCGCCTCTAAAGCTCTGCGGTGATCTTCTGGAATCGGCCTGCCTTTACGATAGCATCGAACATTGGAGTGGCCTGCATGGCGGTAATCATGTCATCGAACTCCGCGTAATCGTGCTCTTTCGCCTTTTCGATGCAATCAAGGGCTCCGTCGACGTCGTGCATCTCTGCATACAGACAGGCAGCATTGAAGTAGATGGCCGGATTGGACGGAGCATAAGGCAGACATCGCTTCAGAAAACAGTCGTTCAGCTTCGCGTCGACGGGGCGTCCGGTGTTGTCGTTTTGAAGAGGCCAGAGGGCGTTACAATATACCTCCAGCAGCGTGCATGGCGACGGCGTCTCGATTTCAAGAGCGATTTTGTATAAATAAATGGCCTGCTCGATATTTCCCTTCTGCTGCTTCTGCAAGGCGAAGACGCCGATGTCGTTCACAATGTCGCACGCCTGCGAGTGACCGTTAACCAGACGAGGGATTCGCTTCAAGAAGGACCGGCGGAACTCGGGGATGGCCGCCATCACGCCTCGCAGGATCAGCTCAGCATCCGGTTTCGGGCCTGAATTTCGCTTTTGAATGAATAAGGGCAGCACAAGGCGCAGGATCTGCTCGCGGCCTTCTTCTTCATTGGCCGGAAAGCGTCTTATCGCCGCAAGGATGAGATCGGGCGTTACGGTCGAACGGGCGAATCGAATCGATTCCAGTATCTTTCCCGAAGCGGTCAGATGAGCGAAATGCAGAACAGGCATGACCCTCTGAACTGTGGATGATGGAATCTCTTCTGGGTTAACCTCGCAGAGATCGAATATTTCACTGAGGGCCTCCTGCAATTCTTCGTCTCCCGTTGAAAGGGATTCCAGTAAAGCAGGCAGTTGATCTTTGCTCCAGAAATGCCACTCCGAAAATTCCGTTCCGCCTGCTTCGCCGTCTTCGGGACGTAAGGCAAAGGCAATCGGGCAGATTTCGTGTATCTGGCGAAGCCACTGCTCTATGTGTTCGTTGAATCGATCGAAGGCCTGGTCGTCGGTGAGCATCGTATCTTCGTCCAGCTCGCCGTCATAGGCCTCGGCGACGGAGGCATGAATGAACTGATCGCTCATGGCTTCGAGGAATCGGCCTTTGAAGTCCTCTTCGTTCAGGTCAAAAGGAGGAGGGGCAAGCTCGATGATACGGTCCCTCATTTCGCCGGTCGGCGTATTTTTGAAATAAACCGTCATCGTGGCCCATTCAAAATAGGCGGCGTCTCCGGCTCCGAAGAAAGGGAAGGGGAACATGTTTATACAACAGGCTTGAACATCGGGCTTTTCAAAATCCCGCTTCCTGTCATGTTGACGACTTTTCTTTGCCGCGCTTCTTTTCAACGGTGCGACTTTTCTGTGGAAGTGAAAAGACTCGCCTTCTATAGGAAGGCGGATTTATTTGCCTTCTGGAAGGTTGATTGAGCAACTTTCCCCCCATCACATGCAAACACAAAACGTTCCGTTCACCGATAAGCAGGAGAAGCTGATCGTCGCCTTGCTTACCTTGATGAACTTCGCCCACATCCTTGACTTTGTTATTATGATGCCTCTCGGGCCGAAGCTCATCCATGCCTTTCATATCGATGCGCCGAGGTTCGGCATTCTGGTTTCGGCCTATGCCTTTGCCGCAGCGATATCGGGTCTGCTTGGCGCTTTTGTTATCGATCGGTTTGATCGCAAGCACGCCCTTATTGTTCTGTTCAGCGGGTTTACGATCGGTACGCTTCTCTGTGCTATCGCATGGAATTACTGGTTCATGCTTTTCGCGCGCATCGTCGCCGGCGGTTTCGGAGGAATTCTCGGTGGCGTGGTGCTATCGATCATCGGTGATCTCTTTCCTCCTGAGCGTCGCGGAACGCCGACCGGAGTCGTTATGAGCGCCTTTTCGGTCGCATCCGTGGTCGGTATACCGATCGGATTGAAGGCGGCCGACCTTTTCGGATGGCAGAGCCCTTTTTACATGATAGCGGCGATCTGCGCCGTGATTATTCCCTTTGCCGGGCGTATCTTCCCATCTGTAAAAGGCCATCATCAACATGCCTCGCTTCACTGGTTCGCCTTAATGAAGGCCATCTTCGCGAACGGAAAGCACTGGATCATCTTCTCTTTTCTGTTTATGGTCGTGGTCGGCGGTTTCAGCGTCATCCCGTATCTGCCCATCTATCTCGTCGAGAACGCAGGGTTAGCCAGCGAGCATCTTTTTCTTGTTTATTTTATAGGCGGATGCTTCACGTTTTTTACCTCTCGCTGGATCGGCCGTCTTTCAGACCGCTACGGAAAGCTTTTCGTCTTTCGCCTTACGGCGTCGCTGGCGATCCTGCCCATATACGCTCTGACGCATCTTCCGAGGTCGACCGAAGTCGTGATCTTTACGTTAACCACGATCTTCATGATCGTCGTTTCGGGTCGTTTTGTTCCCGCTCTTGCCCTTATCACGGGCAACGTCGAAGGCCGGATTCGAGGCAGCTTCATGAGCGTGAATTCATCGGTACAGCAGATGTCGTCGGGCGTAGCCACGATGCTCGGCGGCTTTCTTGCCGGCAGCGCGGGCGAGGGGCAGCCGATTCCGCATTACGGCCATGCCGGGTATCTTGCCATCGGCGCGATTCTGATCAGCCTTTATCTCGTGCGCTTTCTCGCGAAAGAGCAGTAAAGGCGTACAGAGTTACATGGAATCGGGCCTGAGACTGCTCATCAGTTGCGGGCAGGGCTTTTATTCCTTCAAAGTGAAGGGAGAGAAATTCGTATCTCTGTCGTAGTAGTCCTCGTTCTCTTTGCGCTTCAGGAAGTTCACGATCATATAGGTGAATGGAGTGATGGCAGCCTCCCAGCCCACTTTAATGAAATAGTTCGAGACCATAACAAGCATGACGTCGTTCGTTGCCCAGACTCCGTAGAATGCCACCGGATAAAAAATGAGAGAGTCGACAGCCTGGCCGACGATAGTCGAGCCGATCGTGCGCATCCAGAGCGATCGACCGTCCATCATGACCTTCATGCGAGCCATGACGAAGGAGTTGGCAAACTCGCCGGCCCAGTAGGCGATTAACGATGCCAGGGCGATCCGGGGCGTTTGACCGAAGATCGTCGCATAGGCCTCCTGATTCCCCCAGTCCGGAGCGGGCGGAAGGGCGACGATGGCGATGCTCATAAGAGAAGCAAAGGCAAGGGCGGCGAATCCGGCCCAGACGACGCGCCGTGTCTTCGCGTAGCCGTAGACCTCGGTTAAGACATCGCCGAAAATATAGCTGAAGGGAAAGAAGAAGACGCCTGCCCCGAAAACAAAGCCGCCGACGCTGGCCACCTTCGCCGCACCGATGATATTTGAACAGAGCAGGACGGTGACAAAGCCTGCCATGACGAAATCATAGTAACGGTAGGGGCGCATGATCAGTCAGGAAACGGTTCTTTTCGCGAATCGTCTACAAAGAATCGCCGTCATCGGCCGCTGACGCGAAGAAATCACGCCGCCTGTACGTTGCCTCTGCGCTGTAGCTTGTTCCAGCTCTGTTTCATTCCTGAGAGCGCCTTCCAGAGAGAATGGTAGATGACGAGATAGAGAATCTGCCGGTAGAGGATGCGCTGCAGAGGCAGAGACCAGAGCGCACGCAGTCTTTCGCGATCCAGCCGGAAGGCGATGACGGCGCCAAGGAGCTCGACCGCAAAAAGTAGCAGATAGAGGAATCCGAATTGAAGCAGGTCTGCCGTGGCCGCATGTAGCGGTTGCCAGTCCTGTTGATGAAGCCCGCTGGCTATGTAAGCGTTCAAAAAGCGCGCTGCCAGAAACAGGATCTGAATGTCCACAAGAGGCGCGATCACCTGAAAGAGGAACTGAAAGATCCAGAGCGACGGTAAGGCGAAACGTCCGAACCATCCGTACCGGAACAGGGCGGAGCGATGTTTGTAAAGACACTGCAACGACCCAAACGACCATCGCATGCGCTGCTTGATAAACGAACGGTATGTGTCCGGGACCTCCGTATAACCGATGGCGTCGCCTTCGTTAACCATCCGGTATCCGGCCCGTCGCAGACGCCATGTCAGATCCATATCTTCGGCAAGCGTATCGGTAACGAAGCCGCCGGCCTCGCGAACGGCTGAAGCTCGCCAGGCTCCCAGTGCGCCGGGAATCACGGTTACGGCGTTGACGAGATCGCCGGCGCGACGATCGAGGTTCTGACTCGTAATATACTCGATGGCCTGCCATTTTGTGAGCAGGTTGCTGCGGTTGCCGACCTTGATATTGCCGGCAACGCCGCCTACTCGTTCATCTGAAAAATGTGCGACCAGTCTGCCGATAGCATCGGGGGCGGCGATGGTATCGGCATCCAGACAGACAAGAACGTCGCCCGTCGCGTACTCGATACCGTGATTCAGCGCCGCTGACTTGCCTGCGTTCTCCTGATGTAGAATACGAATGCGCCGCTTCTTTGACTTCGGCCCTTCGATACGGGTAAGCGCCTGTCTTGCGACGCTCAGTGTGTCGTCGGTGGAACCGTCGTCGATGACGATCAGCTCTTTGATCGCGTACCGGCTTTTCATGATGCTTTCCATCGTCCGGGCGATCACCTTGCCTTCGTTATACGCAGCGACAAGCACCGTTACGGTAGGGCCGGTCGCCGCCGTCATAATCGGACTCGGATGACGCAGGTCGCGGATAAGTGCAAGAAGGGCGAGCAGCAGAACGATGAGAACGCGCCCGATACCGAGAACGACGGCGAGGATAAAAAGCCCGCCAAGAATCAGTTCACCGAAAAACAACACCTCGAATACGAATCGATCGTAACCGATGATCATGCGGTCCTGATCTCGCAGCGTCGGCATGAGGTCGTCCCGACGCTGATCGAGCAGATCGGCCACCGTTCCGAACGTATAACCCCGCTCTTTTAAAAGAGGGATCAGGATGGCAAGCGTTTCTACCGTGATGCGGCGCTCGCCGCCTCCGTCGTGCAGCAGGATCACGTTCCCTTTTTTTCGGCCGAGTTGATAGAGGATGGATTCAAGAAGGTCGGCCGAAGAGCGCGGCACGGTTTCGCCCGTCTTCAGCTTTCGATAGAGATTCCAATCCTGTGGATCGATCAGTTCGCCGACCGTTACGTAGCCGAGATCAGAGGCGATGAGAAGCGGATCGACCTCCTCGCTTGTTTCAGGTTCGGCATCGGCATGATACGGCGGTCGAAAGAGAACGGTAGATCGTTTCAGCAAGCTCTGAATCGACCGCTGTGTCGTGTTCAGTTCGAGGCGGGCCCGCTGCTCGTTCACCCTCGACATATTCGGATGTGTGAACGTATGATTGCCGATTAAATGCCCTTCTGCATAGGCGCGCTGAATGAGGTCCGGATAACGCTCGGCGTTCTGGCCGATGACAAAGAAAGTTCCTTTAACCCCGTAAAACTTGAGAAGATCGAGTATCTTTTTCGTGTACTTCGGATGAGGCCCGTCGTCAAACGTAAGGGCGACGAACTTCTCGCGGTAACCGCTCCGCTTTATTACATAAGAAGACGGGAATTCTTCATATTTGACGTCGGTAATTAAAGAGGTGTTTGGATCCATCGTAATCGTGCGATGACCGTCCGCCGGCATAGAAGCGACGTAGAGGATCTCACCGTCGCCTTCGTATTCTACACGATGCGGAAAGCGCACGACGTCGATGCCGTCGGGCGACTCGCTTTCAGGCTTGCGCAGTACATGCCAGATCGCCGGATCTTCCGCTCCGAGTACCCAGAGCGCCGTTCCGCGAAAGCCGAACTCGCGACCGACGCGCATCTGATTGAAGGCCGTACTGGCATCGAGAAACCAGACGGTTCGCTCTTTGCCGTCTTCGTCGATATAACGAAAGTAGGGGTTGAGCGCGTCGGGATCGAAACGGATGAAGCTCGATCGGTTATGCTCGGGAAGATGCTCATGGGCGCGATGAAGCGCCGTTTGAAAGCTCAGGGCTTCGGCCGGGCCATGTTCGGGCCAGTCATAGGCGTAGCAGGCGATGCCAAGCACCGTTTTTTCCGGTGGTACGTGCTCTGCAAATTCGCGCAGGGAGTTATACAGCCAGGGAGCGGAGGCGATAGGACCGGGTTCTCCGCCGGAATAATGCTCGTCATAGGCCATAGGGATAACGAAATCCGCCTGCTCGGCAAGCTGTCGTATGGGGATCTCGGGACGGTTCAGTTCGACGTCGATCGTTACAAGCAGATCATGCTTGCGGAACTCCGCTGAGAGCTCCTGCATAAAAAGCACAAGAAGATCATAGTCTTTTCGATACAGATTCTCGAAGTCGATGTTGATACCGTGAAACTGCTCTTTCATGACGAAGTCGCGCAGATCGGCGATGAGCTTCGTTCTGTTCTTCGGATTGCGCAATAGACGCGAGACTCGCTCAGGACGGAACTCTCCCCCTTCGGCATTGTTGATAACGGGCAGGATCTTGATCTTCTCTTCGCGACAGATGCGCACGACCTCAAGGTTCTTGATGTTCAGCGTCGGGTCCCAGTCACGCGTCGTGAACCCCGTTCCCGACGGATTCAGATGCAGCCACTCGGGAAAGAGATGTGTGAGGTCTTCGCGTGCCTCGTTCAACGAGCTCAATCCGGCCACTCGCCAGACGCTGTAGAAGGCGGCAACGACGGTCTCTCCTCTGTAGCCGACGGATGTCTGATGCTTGCGCTTTGTGATCTCGCGAAAGAGCTGCTGTTTGGCCTGCTGCAGCAGATAGCGGCTGAGTCGGTCTTCATGATCGGGCAGATCGGGCAGGATAGCCGTGCGAGCTCGCGTCGTCTTCAGATCGCCGACGGCGGGCAGAAAGGGCGCGGCCAGCAGGCTCAGAAAGAAGAGAAAGGAAAGAAGCACCAGGGTAAAGGCAAGGGCCGCTCCTATACCCGTTAGCCTTCGTCCGCGGCGACCACTCGGGTCAAAGAAAACCTGACGTTCCGTTTTCAGGAGTCCAGCAATTCCCCGCAAGAAAGGGGGTCAACCTTGAAGCGGATTCAGGCGCAGAAAGGAACGACCTCCTTGCAGTTTTTCCTCGACAGTGAGCAAATGCATATTTTATACTCTTTAAAGTAATATTGATCCGCTTTTGTTCGGAATCTCTACATGATATCGTCCTCTGCAGCGTCTCATTCTTTAATCTATTCGAGGTACACTATGGAGCCCTGGCTGAAGGATTACTACGGACAGCATGCGCGGTTGGGGGAACTTGCCGTCCGATTACAGAAAGGCCTTGAAGACGGACAGGATGAGGCTGCACTCATTTCTGTGCTTGCCGAGCTGATGGCCGTTTTGCGGCTTCATCTTGCACTTGAGGATCACGTTCTTTATCCCGTTCTTCGTCAATCGCAAGTGGCCGGAGTGGCGGCGAAGGCGAAGCAGTTTCAGGACGAGATGGGCAGCCTGCTACCCGTCGTCGTCGGCTTCATCGATCGATGGTACTCGGTCAATGCCGTGCGCGAGAATGCGGCCGTTTTTCAGAAAGAGGCGGCCGGGTTGCTTGAGGCGCTTTTCACTCGCGTTCGTCGCGAGAATCAGGAGCTGTATCCGATGGCCGAAGGAGCTCGTATCTGATGAATCCGGTTCTGTTATCGCTTCTTTTCGCCGGTGCTCTTCTCGTTATCCTGATTCCTGCGATCTTTCTCATCCGCATGAGAGAACGTCGCCGTTTGAGACGAGAGTATGCGCCCCTGCTCGACGCCATCGATCGCTTGAGTTCGATGAATCTTCTCATTCCGGCCGACAGAATGGCGTCCATTCCGCCCTGGTTTCGAACCTTATCAGACCTGATTCAGCGCATCCAGTTCGAGTCGTATCGCTTTCGCGAAACAAGCGGAGCTATGCGCAAGATCAGCGACGATGCGCTTCAGTTTCAAGAGAGACAGGAGCAGGAGTTTCGGGCCTACTTTCAGCTGTTGCAGCAGGCAGGTGGAATTCTCGCCCGTCTTGAAGAGGATGTGCAGCGGCAATCAAGTATTCTGGAGAAGATGCTCGCCCGTGGGATGGCGTTATCCGAATCGCTTGTCGCTTCGGGCACGAAGCTGCAGGAGCTGGAAGAGAGGTTTCGAAAGTCGGCGAGAGAGGGAATGGAAGGCCAGGCCTCGCTTGTTGAGGTGAAGCAGTCGATGAATGAAATCGATGCCGGTTTCCAGCGCATCGCCGATATCGTCGATTTCATTACCGAGATATCGGATCAGACGAATCTTCTCGCCCTGAACGCTTCTATTGAGGCTGCTCGAGCCGGTCAGGCCGGTCGCGGCTTCGCTGTCGTCGCTCAGGAGGTTTCGCGTCTGGCCGATCGTACGATGACGGGCGTGAAGGATATTCTCGATCTGATGAACCAGACGGAAAGCTCGCTTGCCGGCGCACATCAGAGCATTGAACAGAAGCTATCGGGCCGACTGGATGATCTTTTGAAAGGCCTGCAGCATGCAGTAGCGCAGCTCGAAAGCTTTGCCGCTGAGAACCGTGAACAGGGCGAACAGGTCAATCAGTTCCTGATCAATTCAAGGGAGCTTCGCGATCAGTCAAAGCAGCTTTTTTCAAGTATGGAAGAGCAGCGTCGCGCCGCCGATCAGGTATTTTCTTCGGGGAAGGGTATTCTTGACGATTTGCAGAAGAACTTCTTTCGCATGCATGAACTGGCCGCCGTCGCCGACGAAGCCGAGGCTCAGTACAGTGATCTGAAAGGGATTCTCGAACGCTTTCGCGCTCAATAACAGAATAGCAGGCCGCTTCAAGAAGAAGCAGCCTGCATCAGCCGATCAGTCGTAATACGCTATGTAGTCGATGATAGCCGCGTAGAATTCAATCTCATCGAACGTATCAGGCGGAACTCCGACAACGTCAAGGTGATCCTGTTCGATCACCGCCGTCGCCGACGTCATCTGCGTCGAGGTCGGAGCGTTCAGGTTCGACACATAACCCGTCGACGATTCCGTTCCGATATAATCGAACAGACCCAGTCCGTAGACGGTGTAATAGAGTCGATAACCCATCTGCTGCGAATTGATACCCACAAGGCCGTCATCGTCACGGTCCGTGCGACTTCCGTCGCCTTTACCGGCCGCTCCGTCGTTATCGCAGTCATCGACGCAGTAGCCGTCGCCGTCGATATCATAGAGGCCGTTCACAAGCAGGAACAGAGCCGGATTCACCGACAGACCGTTCTGCGCCGTCATCAGCGAGCCGTAGCGCGAGGCATAGGTCGAGCTCACAGGATACTTAACGTTGAAGTCTTTCGCACCCGTCGTCTTGCCGTCGTTCGCATCGTAGTCGTTATAAACGAGCTGCTTCGCCGCGGCGATGCCGTCGTTACCCGAACCGTAGATCGTATTGCCGAAGATCGTCGCAAGGGCGTTGATCACGTTTGTGACGCCGGGCTTCAGATCGAGGATGTACTTCGCCGTCGGAGAGCCGCGGTGAGGCGACGAAACGCTGATCAGCACCTTTACGACGGTACGTCCTTTACGCAGGTACAGCTCTTTTGCCGCCTTGCGCGCATCGAGACCGCCCTGCGAGTGACCGACGATGTTTACATAAGAAGCGCCGACGGTGGCCATGTAGCCTTCGGTGTCGTTCGCCAGATCGTAGCCGCGCACCTCAGAGGTCTGAAATGGCTGAACCTGAGCGGCAAAGGCCTTCTGTCCGGCGTCGATATAGCTGTTGCACGAGACTTCGAGAAACTCGTCGCAGGGATCGCCGACAAAGGTGCCATAGTCATCGCCCCAGTAGTCGTAGCCAAGAAGGTCATCAAACCCGGCCATACCGTGGGCAAACACAACGGGGTAGGTCGTACGCGCTGCCCCTGCATGAAGATTTCCGGCCGCTAAGACCAGAAGGATGGCTGGAGCGAGGCTCCAGATAGCAATGTTTTTTCGCATGTTCTTTTTCCCGGTTGAGTTGAAAAAACCCGACCGACGTAAAACTTGCCGCTTACGTTAAGGTTTCGTCAATCGAATTTCGATTCAGAATAAAAGACGCGAGGAAAAAAGGGATCGACGTACGTTTGTTGCCGGCGGCAGACTGATCGGTCTCTATGTTTGCAGGAGCTCCAGACTCTCTGTTGATTTGAACGTCATAACCATTTAGAGCCGGTTTTGAGACGTGTTCTTACGAGATAGCTTGTAGCCAGCAGGCATCCGACTCAGAAAGTGTTTTGATAGACTGAACGCGATAGCAGGCTGCTGAAAAAGCAGCCTGCTAAGGCAAAATAGGATGTTTTGCCAAAATGGCCTTTTTGGAAAAAGGCCATTTTGTAAGGATTTTTGGGCTTAGCTCAAAAATCCGTCAGCCGAAAAAGTCCACGGATGGACTTTTTCAGCAGCCTGATAGGACTGAAGTGGAAAAGATCGTAGAAGAAAGGATCGCAGGAACCCGTGTCGCCTCGATGCAAGTAGAAAGGGCCTTGCTCGAAGAGTTCGGTCATCTGCTTGCCTCTCAGCTCGAAACACCCGACTATCATGTTCGCATAACACATCCGCTTCATTTAGGTGAAGATTCCGTCGTTATCCCGCATCTACAGATCGCTCCCGATGCGTCTGAAATGCCCGCTCTCATTATCGAATTTTTTAACGTTCAGAGCAGGCAAACTACGGCGGCGCGCCTCCGACTATACGAAAGGCATCGTATTCGTGAGTACTGGGCCATTGATCTTGATACGCGCGAGCTGGACCGATACGTACTACTTGAAGGCTATTACCTGCCGCCGCATGCCTTCGATCTGCGAACGGACGCGGTCTTCTCTGTGGTCTTTCCCGAGCTGCGTCTTGAGCCCGCTTTTACGGGCTGGTCGATGTATGAGTCGAGCGATTTGCCGTCACACGATACGCCGGCGCAGTGAAGCGAATCAGGAATTGGCTTCGTCAACGATACGGCGGATGGCAAGCATCGATTCAGCAGCCCTGCCCGGAAGAAAGTGGCGTACGATCTTGCTCAGCTCCGTGCGATCCGGATTGATTTCGAGCGTCGGGATGCCGTGTCGCGCCGCCTCGACGACGGGGCCATATATATACGGAAATACCGCCGATGTGCCGATGACGACGACGCAGTCAAAGCCCCGATTCATCTCGCGCTCATAGACGCGGGTCGCCTCGTAAGGCAGGGCCTCACCGAACAGCGTTACCTGCGGGCGAATCAGTCCGGCGCATTGCGGACAGGCCGGCGGCAGCTCAAGGCCTATGTAATCGTCTCTTTCTTCTTCATGTTCGCAGACGGTGCAGGAAAGTCGATGCAGGTTCCCGTGGATCTCGACGAGCTTCTCGGAGCCGGCCATATGATGGAAGCCGTCGACGTTCTGCGTCAGAACCCAGAGCCGTTTCTTTTTTTTCTCAAGATAGGCAAGTGTCTCATGGGCGGCGTTAGGCCTGCGTCCACGGCTGCTTTTTTCAAGTTCGAGCAGGTACTTCCAGGTGAGCTCCGGACGCCGCTCAAACATATCAATCGACAGGATGTCTTCGATGGCATAACCTTCTTCGGTCTGGCCCGTATTATACAGACCTCCCACGCCTCTGTAGGTCGGCAGACCGGAATCGGCTGAGATGCCTGCTCCGGTGATAACGAGAATGTTGTCCTGTTCGAGGAAAAGTCGGGCCGCCTGCTCTATGGTCGTCTGCACGTTTCAATCTGATGACGCAGACGTATTCAGTAAAGTCATTTTGAATCCGAATCGCTCCCGGAAACCGCCCGGACTCTGAAACTCCGGAAGGACTTCAGGAGTCACATAGAAAACCGCATACTGTCACACAATCATCACACAGTACGGCGACGCTATGCACATCTAACCTGAGAGGAAAACTCATGCAAGGTGTTGCGTTAAAAGAGAAACAGCTGGAAGTGCGTCTCGCAGAAAACCAGCTTGAAATCGAGCAGACACTGTCTCTTCGATACGACGTGTTCAATCGCGAACTGGGCGAGGGCCTGCCCGAATCGGCCGCCACATGCAAGGATCGCGATGAATATGATTTCTACTGTGATCATCTGATCGTCGTCGACAGAGCGTCCGAGGATCGCATCGTCGGAACCTACCGCCTCCTGAGAGGTTCCGTCGCTCGCGCTAACATCGGCTTTTACTCCGACAACGAATTCGATCTGTCTCGCATCTATGACCTGAAAGACGAAACGGCTGAGATCGGCCGCAGCTGCGTGCATCCCGATTACAGAGACGGATCGGTCATCGGTCTTCTGTGGACCGGCCTTGGCTGGTACATCAAGAAGCATGACATCCGCTATCTGATGGGATGCGGCTCGGTGCATGACACTACCGTCGAAACCGCCAACGAGGCCTTCGCTTTTTTTAGAGAGAAGAATCACCTTGTCGACGCCGATCTGCGCGTAACGCCGCGTAACTCTCATCGCATGGAAGGGTTTAACCCTCTGCATCAACCCGAGAATCTGAAGGCGGCCATGTGGAAGATTCCGCCGCTGCTTCATGGTTATACGAAGGTGGGAGCGAAAATCGGCGGCGAGCCGGCTCTCGATGCCGTCTTTGGAACGACCGACTTCTTTATCTTTTTCGACTCAAAGAAGATCTCGGATCGCTACGAGAAGCACTACCTGAAAGACTGACTCCTCTCTCTTTTAACGCACTCCCGTGCAGGGCCGATCGAACCTGCACGGGAGACTCGTCCGCTATCGGTGCCATTCAGACCGCATCTGAGATTGTAACTCAAAAACAACTCCTGTTCACTCTCGCTTCATCATCGCAATTGACCGCCGCTTCGACTTCAACGTTTTCGTTGCATGGCAGATGCGACAGATACCATATTGAAGGCGATGAAAAAGGCAGGCAAGCCCATACAGGCCGGCGAGCTCGAAAAGGCGACCGGGCTACCGCGCAAAGACATCGATAAGGCTATGAAACTCTTAAAAGAAAGCGGTGCGATCGTATCGCCGAAACGCTGCTACTGGGAACCCGCCTGAAAGGAAAAAAAGGCCTCACAGAAGGGAATCTGTGAGGCAAACTACCAGGGAAACAGGCAGAGAAACAGGAGTTCTCTTACGTTTTCGTGTGCATGTCGCTTCTACATTCCGGGAAGCCGTGGTATCCGCTTGAGTTTCGTATTGCGGTAGTAGAAGCCCCATAGCCGCTTCACGGCATGTCCGATGAAGGGAAGCGGTAGAAAGAAAGCCCGTCGATCGCTTCGAAAAACAAGGGCCGCTCCGTTCCCGCTATCCATCAAGCAGATGATATTCAGATGTTCAAAGTATCCTCTTCGATGAGTGGAGCCTCGCTCCATGGCGAGAATGTTATACACAGCGGCCTGAGCCATCGCTTCTGCTATATGCCCCTGCTTCGCCCTCCAGTCGGGACCGTCCAGGGCGGCCGTATCGCCGATAGCAAAAACGTTATACGCGTCGAGAGTATCATCGAAGTTATGCATCACCTCGCAATAATGGTTGATCTGCACGAAGCCGGCCTTGTTGAGCGGTATGTCTGATTTCTTCAGAATCGGATGCCCTGCCAGACCGGGAATATAGATGATAAGATCCGATTCAATAAAGGAGCCGTCTTCGAAGGCGATACCGTTCTCTTTGAACTCAGTGATCTTAACGCCGAAGTGGCGTCGGATGTTCAATCGCTTGAAAAACTTGCCGAGAGCCGTAAGGGCATCGGGCCCCATACGCGCTCCAGGAGAAGGCATCGGGGCGAAGAACGTCAGCTCAAAGCGATCACGTACGCCTTTCTTTCTGAGCAGATGGTCGATGTTGAACATGAGCTCAAAAGCAGGGCCGCCGCGCACGGCAGACGGATCGTCGGGATTGCCGCCAAAACCCACTGCGATGCGTCCGCTGCCGGTTTCGATTATTTCGACTAACCTCTCTCTTATGCGGTCATGTTGATCGGGTGAGGCGCAGATAGAGAGGGTATGCTCCTCCATGCCTTTCACCGGCCTTTTTCCCGCGCCGAGGCCGACGATCAGATACTCATAGGCCGTCCATCCCGCTGTCGTCAGGCGCAGCTGCTTTTTCTTGATTTGAATCTCGGCAACCTCGTCTATCACGAGATCAAAGCCGTGTCTTTCGGCCAGTCGCTTGAGATCGATGCTCACGTCTTCGATCGTCCGCTCTCCTGTCGGCACCCAGATAGAAAGGGGATAAACAAAGAGCGACGGCCGATTGCTGATCAGCGTTACCGGCATACCGGCGCGGCGAAGTTGAATCGCCGCTTCGACTCCGGCGATGCCGCCGCCTGCAATGAGCACTCGCTTCTTCATCAACCGAGCTCGATGGCGCGCAGCATCAGATGGCGGCGATTCTCGCCGGCACGGATCTGCTCGTCGACCTGATCGAGGTTTCGCTCGATCGCGGCCAGTGCGTCATCGACGCTGCCTTCGCTGACGACGACGGGCGTGAAGGCAGTGCGCAGATTGCGGATGTTCGGTCCGTACTGCACCGAGCCGACGACGTTTACGTCATGCTTCTTCAACGCCGAGAAGATATGGCGGAACTTGCTTCCCGGTCCGCGGGGCTGCCGGTGTTCGCCAGATCCGGCTTCGTGTTCTTCACGGTGCCGGCCATGACCAGATCCGTGATGTTCGCCACGGCATGCCTGCCCATGATGGTGGGCGTGGCCTTCTGTGTGGTGTTCACCACGACATCCCTCTGCATGGTGGTTTCCATGCTGCCCGTGACATCCGGGGTTTGCAACGTCGGCGATGTGCTGCCACTGGCCGTCGTCGTTACGGCGATGGATGGAGTAGAGCGAAGCAGCACCGAAATGGGTTCGGCGCAGAGTCCTGTCAGATTCTGCGGCAAGGGCTACGGTAATCGTCATGGCCCTATTGTTATGATTTTCAGGAAAAGTGAAAGAAACGGAACCGGTTTTTTATGGCACTATTTATTCATTTGAGACTTATTTTCAGTTCGGAAGGCCTCCGGAGAGCGGCCCATCTCTTTGCGAAAGAAGCGGCTGAAATATGAGGCCTCCTCGAATCCAAGCTGGTCGGCAATATAGGCTATCTTCTCGTCGGAGTGAACAAGTAATCGACAGGCCTCAAGCACGAGCCGTTCGCGGATCAGCGAGCCGGCCGTTTTTCCGGTGCGGCGCTTGCAGAGCACGTTCAGATAGTTCGAGGTAATGGCGAGAAGACCTGCATAGTCGGAGGGCGCTCGCAGTCGCAGAAAGTGTTCGTCGACAAGGCGTTCAAACTGGCGAAAGAGGTCGGATCGTTCGGCCTCCGCTTTTGGAAAGGCGCGCGCCGCCTCAAGAAGCAGGAACTTCGTCAGCACCCGAAGAATGTTCGCATCGGCCTCTCTGCCGCGTCGGAACTCCTCGTAGATCAGATGCATCGGCCGCTCGATGCGATCGGCATCATTTTTGAGAAGAGGCTCTTCATCGAGGCTGTGAAAGTACGGCAGTTCGAGCAGAGGCGGATAGGCGCAGTTGCGTTCGATGAAGTTTCGCGAGAAGAGGATGTTATAACCCTGTACGTCGTCCGAGAGCTCCCACGAGTGGATCTGCCCCGGTGTCAGAAAGAAGGTGACGCCTGCCCGGATCTCATAGTCGTGAAAGTCGATGCGGTGGCGACCTGACCCGGCCGTGAACAGGATGATGTTATAAAAGTCGTGGCGATGCGGGAAGGTCGCATGGCGGATGACCTGGCGAAAGCTCTCGAAGCGATCGATATGGAAATCCTGGATAGGACTATCGGTCGTGATCCCTTCGATAATCTGGTCGATACGCAGAGGGGGGAAGAGCTGTTTTTCGCTCATCCTCACCAGCCTTGCATGTCATGCCCATTGCGCAAGCCAGTTCGCAGGCGTTGATTTCTGAACCGGTCAGAAAAGGCCGCCCCGCAATCCGCTGATTCTTAGATCTTGACTGCGCCAGGGCCGGATGAAGCGTTGAGTATGGCCGAAAACTCCGCTCTTCTGAAATACTTCCCGACCGAGCTTCCCGTCGATGTGGCGCCCGGCCTTCCCACACAGCAGCGTCGCTATCTCATCGACGGGCGCATCGAAGAGTGGAAGGGGCCGATGATCGACGTCTATTCGCCCGTTTGCGTGCAGAAGGATAACTCCGTTGAGCCCGTCTATCTGGGGTCGGCGCCGGCCATGGACGAAGAGACGGCGATGCGCGCCCTTGATGCCGCCGTGCGCGCCTGGGATCGCGGTAACGGCCTGTGGCCGCGCCTTTCGGCAGAGCAGCGTATCCAGGCCGTGCATGCGTTCACCAAACGCATGGAAGAGAGGCGCGAAGAGATCGTGCGCTGGATCGTCTTTGAGATCGGTAAGCCGCGATCCGAAGCCGAGAAGGAGTTCGATCGCACGACCGAGTATATTCGCGATACGCTTAACGCCGTGAAAGAAGGCGCCCGATCGACGGCTCGCTTTACCGTGGAGCAGAGCATTCTCGCGCAGATCCGCCGTGCTCCGCTGGGCGTTGTGCTCTGTATGGGGCCTTTCAATTATCCGCTGAACGAAACGTTTGCGACGTTTATTCCCGCGCTTGTTATGGGGAATACGGTACTTTTCAAGCCGCCAAAAAACGGCATCCTGTTATACGGCCCTCTGCTTGAGGCTATGGCGGAGTGCTTTCCTCCGGGAGTGGTCAATACCGTCTATGGCGACGGGCCCGTCGTCATTCCGCCTGTTATGCGTTCGGGTAAGGTGGATGTGCTGGCCTTCATCGGATCAAGCCGTGTAGCCGATCAGTTGAAGAAAGAGCATCCACATCCGCATAAACTGCGGGCCATTCTGGGCATGGGCGCGAAGAACGCCGCCATCCTGCTTCCCGACGTGAAGATCGAGTCGGTCATCGACGAATGCCTGCGCGGAGCGTTAAGCTACAACGGGCAGCGCTGCACGGCGCTCAAGATCTTCTTCGTGCCTCGTGATAAAGGCGAGCAGTTTGTCGAGGCCTTTCGCGAGAAGATGGCCTCTCTTTCCGTTGGCATGCCCTATCTGGACGGCGTACAGATCACTCCGCTGCCCATCGAAGGCAAATCGCAGTATCTGCAGGGGCTTGTCGATGATGCCGTTTCGCAGGGAGCCGCCGCATACGGCGGAGGGTATCTCGGTCCGCTTTTTCTGCCGGCGATCCTTTACCCTGTAAAGAAAGGCATGAAGGCCTATGAAGAAGAACAGTTCGGCCCCGTCGTTCCTGTCGTGCCCTATGATGATCCCGAAGAGGCCCTTGACTGGATCGTCGAATCTCATTACGGACAACAGGCATCATTATTCGGCGAAGATCCGGCGCAGGTGGCGCATTTTGTCGATGAGCTTGTACATCAGGTGTGCAGGGTTAACCTGAACAGTCAGTGTCAGCGAGGGCCTGACGTCTTTCCGTTCACAGGCCGCAAAGGATCGGCCGAAGGAACGTTATCCGTATCGGATGCTCTGCGCGCCTTCAGCATCCGCACGCTTGTGGCGGCGAAAGAAAACGACGCAAATCGTGCACTGCTGCGAAAGATTACAGAAGAGCGTCTGTCGTCGTTTATCTCGACGGATTTCCTGTTCTGAGTTGTGTGGCGTTATTCACTTGACCTATGCGTTCGCCGGGCGATCAGCATGCAAGATGAGAGCATGCACGGCTGAGGAATTTACCGCCCTTCGCACGATCATTGATCGAATCTCGCCCATCCCCGATGTGGAGTGGCAGTATGCATCACAGTTCCTTGTGGCGGAGGATTTTGCCGGCGGCGCATTCTTGCAGAGAGCGGGCGACAATCCACAGGCCTCGTTCGTGATTGTCGAAGGAGCGGTTCGCATTTATTACCTGAGTCGCGGCGGGCGCGAATACAATCAGGCTTTTTTATGCGAGGGACAGATTGCCGCCTCGATGCGTTCTGTGATCGGCGGGATTCCATCGAAGTTCTTTATCCAGGCGATGCGCCCGACGAGGACGATCCTGCTGCGGCGCGACAGCGTGCTGAAACTCTACGATCGCAACGATTGCTGGAATCGACTGGGCCGTGTGAGCGCCGAAGGAGCGTTGATCGGTCTTGAATCGAGACAGGCGATGACCTTTGAGTCGCTTGAAGAACGGTATCGCACGTTTCTCGATGAGTATAAGGATTTTCCTTACCGCATTCCCAACTATCAGATCGCCTCGTATCTGGGCATTACTGACGTCGCCCTCTCTCGTCTGCGTCGGCGTATGAATCTGGTTTAAGAGAACAGGATAGATGTTCGGAATGTATGAATTCGACCGGATGCTCAGGCAAGCCAAAAAATCCCGAATCCGGAGGTACGGTCGCTTCGCGGCGGTTGTAAATCTTTGTTTCTGCCCTCTCATACGGGTTGATTTTATTGCGAAACTTCCGAAATTGAACCTGTTATGATGCGATTGCCACAGAGATTGATCCTCATCCTTGCGATGCTGAGCCTGGCCACCCTTCACGCCGAACCGGGCGGGCAGGCGCGGGAGCTCCAGAATACCTTTCACCAGATCTACGAGAAATACCAGGACTCCGTCGTCTTTATAGCGACCGAGCGTACGGTGAGGGTGCAGTCCGATCCGCTCATGCAGCATTTCTTCGGACAGAGGACTCCGCAGACGCAGCGTCAGCAGGGCATGGGCACGGGCTTTGTGATCAGCGAGGATGGTTACGTCTGTACGAACCATCACGTCGTTGCCGGATTCGATCGCGTGCGCGTGCGCATCCACGAACGGGAGTACGAGGCGAAGATCGTCGGCTCCGATGCGCTCACCGACATAGCTCTATTGAAGATTGAAGGGGCGAAGGGCCTGAAGCCCGTGCAGTTCGGCGATTCGTCTAAAGTACAGGTCGGCGACTGGGCCGTCGCCATCGGCAACCCATTCGGCCTCGACCGCACCTTCACCGTCGGTGTGATCAGCGCCGTCGCCCGACGCGGCGTCGACGACATGGGCATGGACCATCTGCAGACCGATGCGTCGATCAATCCGGGTAACTCGGGCGGTCCGCTCATCAATCTCGACGGCGAGGTCGTCGGTATGAACCGCATGATCTTCTCGCAGACGGGCGGCAACCTCGGCATCGGATTTGCCATCCCCGTCAACCGCGTGCGCGAGATCGTCGATCAGCTGCGGCAGAAGGGAAAGATCGTACGCGGTTTTATTGGCATCCGCATCGCCCCGCTCACGCCCGAGATGATCAAAGAAGGGAATCTACCGATCGAAACGGGCCTGTTTGTGGCCGGCGTCTTTCAGAACGGACCGGCGGGCAAGGCCGGCATCCGCCCTGGCGATGTAATCTACGCGATGGATGGACGCCCACTCTCTGATCCCGAAGACCTGATCCGCTCTGTCATGGCCATGCCGCCAGGAAAATCGGTACGCTTTGCCGTAATCCGCGGGCAGAAAAAGCTTTCCGTCCTGGTGCATGTCGGGCAGCGTCCTGAGAAATGATCGATACGGATTCCCGAAGCGCCCCGGTGCTTCACCGGCGTACGTTTTTTGAGGCCGTGCGCTTCGCCGTTGTGGGCCTGGTCAATACGGCCATCACGCTTGTTCTGATCTACGGGCTTACGGCGCTTGGCCTTTCTTATCTGATGGCAAACGCGATCGGTTATGCGGCCGGCTTCGTGAACAGCTTTGTGATGAATCGACAGTGGACGTTTCGCAGCAGCGGACACTGGGGCAGGCAGGCCGTGGCCTTCTTTCTGGTCTTCGCCGTGAGTTACGGCGTTCAGTTCCTGGCCTTGCTGGCGCAGACGGAATGGCTGGGCGTGCCGGTCTGGCTGGCGCAGGGTACGTCGATGGTGGTGTATACGGGCGTGAATTTCCTCCTGAATAAGATTGTGACTTTCCGAAGCGTATGAAAACTGTCCCTGATGTTCCGGGGAAAGCTGTCCATTATCGTACCTTGTTACAACGAAGAAGAGGTCGTCAACGAGACCTACCGCCGTCTGAAGGCAGTCTTACAGGAGAGCGGACTGCGCGATCATGAGCTGATCTTCATCAATGACGGAAGCAGAGACGGGACGCTACCCCTTCTGCGATCCATCGCCGAAAAAGATCCCCTTGTCGTCGTGCTCTCTTTCTCGCGAAACTTCGGTCACCAGCCCGCCGTGACGGCCGGCCTGCACCGATGTACGGGCGATGCCGCCGTTATCATCGACGCCGACTTACAGGACCCTCCGGAGCTGATTCCGCAGATGGTGCAGAAGATGCTTGATGAAGAGGCGGGCGTCGTTTATGCCGTGCGCGACGAGCGCAAGGGCGAGACCTTCTTCAAACGCTTCACAGCGTCGCTTTTCTATCGTCTGATCAACGGCCTTTCTGATGTGCCGCTTCCGATGAATACGGGGGATTTTCGCCTTGTGGACCGCAAGGTCATCGACGAGTTCTGTCGCCTTGAAGAGAAGAACAAGTATATTCGCGGGCTGATTAGCTGGATCGGATTCAAGCAGGTGCCGATCTCATACGTGCGTGAACCTCGCTTTGCCGGCGAGACGAAGTATCCTCTGTCTAAGATGCTGAAGTTCGCGACGAACGCTCTTCTCTATTTTACAAGAAAGCCTTTGAAGATGGCGATGGGGCTCGGTTTCTCAAGCGTCGTTGTCGGGCTCTTCCTGACAGTGTATGCCGTTCTTTCGCGTGTTCTCTATCCTGAAACGACGATCTCAGGATGGACGTCGACGATGATCGCCATCGTCTTTCTTGGCGGCGTGCAGCTGCTGACGATCGGAGTGATCGGCGAATACGTCGGCTCAATCTTCGACGAGGTGAAGAATCGTCCGCAGTATATCATCGGCGAAACGATTTCAGGCAGGAAGACGAAGGATCGCAGTCGAGCGGCTAAGAAGGCGACAGGAAAGCGAAGATGATGTTGCGGTCTGTTTTCTGGGCTGCCGTCTTTTGCATCGGAGGCTTCGCTCTCTGGACGCAGTTCGCGAACTGGAATGAGCTCTTTCTCGCTACGTGCCCGAATAAGGACTCGCTTGTCTGGGACGGCAACATGCGCTTCGTGCAGGCCATCGACATCGTCGACGATGCAAGGCGAGGGGTTATTCTTCCCGGTATAAGCAGTATTCTTGCTTCTCCTACCTGGCCGCCGCTTCGCACGCTTTTCAGCATTGTCTTGCTTGTCTGGAACGGTTCACCCGATCCGGTGCTTGACGGTCGTCCGTCGGCCTTCTTTCTCTTTGCGACGGCGGCGCTGCTTTTCGCCTTTGCCTTCTTCTTTCGCAAGCAGAGTGAGGGTGCAGATCAGAGTCGGGAAGCGCTGCGACCTTACTTTAATGGTCTGCTTGCGTTAACCGTTCTCTTTCTGCTGCTCGGCATCGTCGATCTGCCGCAGTTTGTGTTCAGCTCCATGCTTGAGATCCAGGGCATGTTCTTTTTTACCTGGAATACCTGGGCGGCCTTTTCTATTCTGAGGCATATCGATGCCGGCGCTCGTATAGAGAAAAATGCGCGGAACGTTTCAGGCGATTGGGGCGTGTCAGGCGGGCGGAGTAGGTCGGATGCGAGCGCATCGGCGCTCTCGGCTGCGTCCGTACCGATGCTGCTGCTCTGGTCTTTCGCTCTTTCCGGCGCCGGCCTCTATCTTACAAAATATCCGTTTGGAATCCTTACGGGAATGGCACTTCTGCTTGTGTGTATCGTGCGCTCCCCCGGAGGATTCGCCTCGGCCGTGATACGCGTGTTGAAAGAACGTTATACGGGCTGGCATCTGATTCCGCTCGGCCTGCTTGCGGCGGCGGCGTTGATCATCGTGCTCGGTCCGTATCTCGGTTCGGCTGTGGTCAATACAAAGGGCGTGAAGCGCTTTCTTTATCTGGCCATCGTCATCGTCTTTATCGACTTCAATCATTATCTGTATCGCTGTCGGCCGGATTTCTTCTCGACCGAGCTGCGTCTTTTTTATCTGTATTTCCTGCTTCCGTTTGTCTTTATTCTTCTCTCGCATCCCGATCGCTTCGGATCGCTTGTGCAGGCGCAGACGGATCGCGTGCCGGGCGGCAGTCGCTTTTATCCGGTCGCTCTCTTTCAGGAGTATTTTCTGGCCTCCGATGCGCTGGCCG
Organism: Leptonema illini DSM 21528; assembly: GCF_000243335.1. NCBI lineage: Bacteria > Pseudomonadati > Spirochaetota > Leptospiria > Leptospirales > Leptospiraceae > Leptonema > Leptonema illini. The sequence continues at coordinate 4,130,467 of NZ_JH597773.1, forward strand.
CCATCGTACTCGGTGGCCTGGCCTCGGCGTTGGTCGCCTTTGCCTTTGCTCTAAAATCTCGCTCACGGCATGAGCCGGCATCTTCAAGCGAGGGTATGCTGCGTTATACAGATGAACCCGCGGCCGAGCTGCCTTCTTTCCTGCGTTTCCTACCAGAGCGCACGTCGCTCTCTCTTGAGGGGCAGATGATCCTCTTTGTATGGGCGAACATCTTTGTCATGCAGTTCATGACTTCCAATCATCAGGCCCGCTATCTGTTTCAGATCTTTCCCGTGTTTCTGTTCTTTCACGGAATGCTCTTCTGGCAGCTTGGACGGTCGTTACCCGGCTCTTCGCTTCTGCGTCAGACGGTGCCGCTGCTTATGATCCTGCCTCTGCCGCTGCTGGCCGCCCGTCCTCTGCTTGCCGTCTCATCTGATTCGAGAAACGTCTGTTTCGCAACGACCGATCCGGCGCCGATTGACGCCGCCCGTCGCATCGCCGCTCACGTTCCCGAGAACACCGATGCAATTCTGCTGAATGACTTCCATGACACGGCGTCACCCGTTTTCGGAAGACGCCAGGCGACGGAGATCGATCTCTTTTTGAGATACCGCACCTACGGCGGCGGACGCATTCGCACGGATTCAAAGTACCGTTATCCGACCTGGATAGAGGATAACAGGCCGATCTTTAACGAGCTCGTGCACGTCACCTATCTGTGCGGCGAAAAGGCCGGGCAGGGACGTGATCGGGCGACGGAGCGTGCGTTAAAGGCGGGCGTGCGGATCGAGCCGGTCGATACGTATAACGATCCCGACGGTCTGTGTATGACGCGCTACAGGCTGCTGCCTTCGCGCTGAACGACGCCCCGGGCTTACAGATACTTCTGTAATACGTCGGGGATGTCGAACGTTCCGTCGGCCTTCTGGTAGTTCTCCATAACGGCGATCATGGTGCGACCGGCGGCAAGGCCCGAGCCGTTCAGCGTATGCGCATAGACGTTGCCGTCTTTCGTCTTGATGCGAATCTTGCCGCGACGGGCCTGATAATCCCCGCAATTTGAAACGGACGAGATCTCAAGCCAGCGGTTCAGGCCGGGCATCCAGACCTCGAGGTCGTAGGTTTTGCGGGCCGTCGCTCCCATATCGCCCGAGCAGAGAAGCAACACGCGATACGGTAGCTTCAGCGCCTTGAGCACCGATTCGGCATGTGCGAGCATCTGCTCATGCTCTGTCGCCGAGTTATCCGGATGCGTGATGCGAACGAGTTCGACCTTTTGAAACTGATGCACACGCACGAGTCCGCGAGTATCCTTGCCGGCTGCTCCGGCCTCGCGTCTGAAGCACGACGACGCCGCCGTAACGGCGACGGGCAGCTCTTCTTCTTTGATGAGTTCGTCGTAATAAAGATTCACAAGCGGCACTTCGGCCGTCGGAATCAGCGACAGGCCGTCGCGCTCGAGCTGATAGTACTCACCCTTAAACTTCGGATACTGGCCCGTCGTCATCATACACTGATCGTTGACGAGAATGGGAACCCACATCTCTGTATAACCATTCTGCTTTGTGTGCAGATCGAGCATGAAGCTGATGATGGCTCGCTCCAGCCGTGCGGCCAGGTCGCGATACGTGTAAAAGCGCGATCCGGCAAGTTTTGCGCCTCTTTCAAAATCGAGGATGCCGAGCTTCTCGCCGATATCATAATGCGGAAGCGGCTGAAAGTCGAAGCGGGGAATCTCGCCGACCTTTCGCACTTCGATGTTGGCCTCGGCGTCCGCTCCGTCGGGAACGTCGGCATCGACCCAGTTCGGAAGGGCGACGACGATCTCATCCTGCGCGGATTGGACCTCTTCAAGCTTCTTTTCAAGCCCGGTAATCTCGTCGCCGATGCGGCGCACCTCTTCTTTGCGAGCCTCGGCCTCGTCTTTTTTGCCCTGACCGATTAAGGCGCCGATTTCTTTGCTGGCGCGGTTCCGATCGGATCGGAGGGCTTCGGCGCGGGCACGTATCTCTTTCGATTCTTCGATCAGTTTCAGAAGTTCAGAGATGGCCACGCCTTCGTGGCGGCGGCGTGAAAGCATCTGTTTCAGCGCCTCCGGGTTTTCCTGGATGAGGCGAAGCTCGAGCATAGCCGCATAGAATGGTTGTCCGGCTGCCTGTAAAGTAATTTCTGGTGATGTGGAGTTCAAAGCAGAAGAATCGCAGATGCGGCTTGATCAATTCCTGGCACAGGAGCTGATCGCCCATTTTGGCGAAGAGCGTTACAGCCGATCGACGGTACAGCGCTGGGTCAAACAGGGAGCGGTGCGCGTTTTTGCCGAGGAGCGAGAACTTCCCGAAAAGAAGGTGAAGCCTTCGCTTGCCATTGAGACAGGCTACGTCGTTCATCTGGAGATTCCGGTGGAAGAACCGACGAAGCTTGAAGGCGAGTATGTCGATTTTACCGTTCTCTATGAAGACGAGCATCTTGCCGTTATCATCAAGCCTGCCGGTATCTCGGTGCACCCGGGCCCAGGTGAAAGCGGAGGTACGACGCTTCTTCACGGCCTGCTTCATCGCTGGCCCATTATCGCCTCGGTCGACTCGCAAGAGGCGAATCGACGCCCGGGTATCGTGCACCGGCTCGACCGCCCTACCGAGGGCGTAATGGTCGTCGCGAAAACGTCGCAGATGCAATGGCAGCTTTCGCGCCTCTTTCAGCGTCGTGAGGTCGAGAAGCGGTATCTGGCCTGGTTAAACGGCTCGCCCGGCGATCCCAAAGGACGCATCGAGCAGCCGTTGCGCCGGCATCCGACCGATCGCATGCGTATGCAGGTGCATAAAGACGGACGCCTTGCCATCACCGAATACAGCGTTCTCGACTATAAGATCTCGCGAAGAGGGCGCAAATTCACGAAGGTCGACGTAAACCTGCTCACGGGCAGAACGCATCAGATTCGAGCGCACTTCGCTTATTTGAAGTGCGCCATCGTCGGCGATGAGCTGTATTCCAATTCGGCTAAAGAGTTCTCTAAATTCGGATTGCTGCTGCTTTCGCGAAGCCTGAGCTTTGAACATCCGGTTACGAAAGAGCGGATGAGCTTTGAAGCGCCCATCCCCCGTCGCTTTACGGAGTTTGAAGAGAAGTGCATCTTTTTCTGAGTATTGCGCCCTATCTCTTTATCGCCCTGATCGGCGCCGCGCTGGGCAGTTTCTACAGGGCACTGGGCGATCGCATCCTCTATTATTTTTACGGGAAGGGCCGCAAAGAAGAAGTAAAAGAAAAGGGAACGAAACAAGAAGGCGGCGCCATCAGGCGAACGATGCCGGCTTCGAAGCGATGGAAGCTGCTTTTCACGCATCCGTCTTCGTGCCCTCATTGTGGAGGGCGCATCTCTATAAGCAGACTGATTCCCGTTATCGGCTGGTTTATTGCCGGTGGGCGCTGCGAGCATAGCGAGCATAGCAAGCACTGCGGGGAACGCATCTCCGTATGGCATCCGATAACGGAGGCGTTGTTTGCCGCCCTCGGCGTGTTCTTTCTGCATTACAGTCAGAATGCCGTCGCCGCTCTGATTCTGCTTCTTTTCTGCGGCCATCTGCTTGTGGCGATGGTTACTGACTGGAATCGGCTAACCCTCGATTACGAGAATACGGCCGTCTTGCTGCTTCTCTCTGTAATTTCGGTCTATCTGCATGAGGGCTATTCGAGTATGCCGATGCGACTCGCCGCCGGTTTCGGCGTTCTGGGCTTTTTCTTTGTTTCGTATATCGTAACGAAGGGGCGTCAGCCGGGCTTTGGAGACATACTGCTCGGCGCCGTTCTCGGCTTTCATCATGGATTTCCCTGGCTGCTGCTGCCGCTTCAGATCGGAGCGGCAGGTTCGCTTCTGCATCTGTGGCTGATCAATCGTAATATGCGATCGTCGGCTCCGCTCGGTTTTTATATGGCGGTGGGTTCAGTCGTTACGATGGTCGTAACGACGGTGCTGGCGTCTATGTTACTCTGAGCGAACACAGTTGCGACCGGCCTTTTTAGCCTCATAGAGGGCCCGATCCGCTCGATCCATGATCGAGTTGATCGTGTCGTTCATCTGAAACTGCGTGATGCCGACGCTTGTCGTAAGCGGCCTGTCGATTCCCTGAAAAACGTGAGAGGCGACGACCTCGCGCACCTTTTCACCGAGCAACATCGCCTGTTTGAGATCGGCTTCGGGAGCCAGGATAACGAACTCCTCGCCGCCCCAGCGTGCGAGAAAATCGGATTTGCGGATGCTGGACTGCACCTTTTCAGTGAACTCTTTCAGGATTTCATCGCCCATGAGATGACCGTAGGTATCGTTGATCGATTTGAAAAGGTCGAGATCGAGCATCAGAATAGAGAACGTATGCCCGCCATTATAGCGATGTATCTTCTGGATGTTGAACTGTAGAATCGTATTGAAGTGGTGGCGGTTATACACGCCCGTAAGCGGGTCGATGGTGGCCAGCTTTTCCAGCTCCTGCCTTTGAAGCTCCAGCTCCGTTATATCAAAGAACGAAACGATGTAACGATGCTCGAATCCTGGAACAAGGCTTGCGTGCGGGCTGAAAATACGCGTCGTACCGTCTGCGACGTCTTGCATCTTGACTCTCAGAGCGACGTTAGATGTGCTTGTCGCCTGCAGCCAGTCGCTCTTGCCCGAAACGAAGCCTTCTTCTTCAACGAAGAATTCGCATATGCACTTATGTTTAGCTCTGAATGCGGCAAGCGTTTCGAAACCCGTGAAGCGAAGAGCGGCTCGATTCGCTCCCGAAAGACTTTCACCGTCGGTGAGGATCGTAATGAGGTTCTGCGAATCGAGCACCGTCTCGATAAAGGATTGTTGAAGCGCGAGACGGCGTCGCAAAAGAATAACAGTGCGCAGCTCGTCAAGCGTGGCCAGCAACTCCTGCATATGTATGGGTTTCATGATGAAGCGCGTCACACCGGTGCGAATCGACTCCATCAGAACCTCGCGGTCTCCGAAGGCCGATGTGATGATGATCGGAGCATCATGCTGTATCTCTTTGATCTTGCCGGCCATCGTGATGCCGTCCATAACGGGCATGCGGACGTCTGTGATGACGATATCGGGGCGATGCTTTTCGAAAAGCTCAAGGCCCTGTTGACCGTCTTCGGCCGTTATTATATCGGGGAATCGCTGTTCGAGTATCTTAAGCGTGTACTCACGATTTACGTAGCTATCTTCTACGTAGAGAATCGAAAGCCTGCCCTCTGCCGGCGCGAAAAAATCTTCAATGAGTTCCATGCGAGGCCGGTCAGAATTGAAGAGTAAAGCAGGCGCCTTCCCTCCGGTTATGATGCCGGATTCCTCCTCTCATAGATTCAGCGATCATTTTCACGATATACAGTCCGAGTCCGGTGCCCGCTTCGATGGGGCGCGTCGTAAAGTAAGGTTCGAATATGCGGTCGGCGATATCATCGGGCACGCCTCCACCGTTGTCAGAGATGTCGATTTTTCTCAGCGTATCATTGACGTCGATTACGATTCTTCCACGGACGTCGGGCCTGGCGATACGCCTCTGGTTGATGGCATCTCGTGCGTTGTTTAAGAGATTGAGGATAGCCTGCTTGAAACGATTCGGGTAGCCGACGATTTCGAAGTCGCCGCCGAACGTTTCGATGACGATATCTGGCATCTGATCGTGCACGATTTCCACGCATTCGAGGATGCTCGATCGTACACGGAATTCTCTCTCTTCTGTCTCTGGTTTCAGGTAATCGCGAAAGTCGTCGATCGTTCGCGACATGTATTGCAATTGAGCAGTAGCGTCGTTTACGACCGATTCGACGGCTTCGGTGGTTAAACCTCCTCCGTGGCTCAACTCCGAAAGGTATTGCATCATCAGCGAGACGGCGTTCAGAGGCTGCTTCCACTGATGGGCGATGGCGCCGAGCATATCGCCCATCGCCGCCGTCTTCGCCTGTTGAATCAACAGACGTTCCGTCTCGCTTTTCTGTTTTTCCTTTTCCGTTTCCGCCGTGACGTCCTTGCACATGGCGTAGAGCACATAGCCCTCGTCGAGATCGACGCGCGAAAGGTCGACGTGTACATTGATTGCGTTTCCGTCGGCTCTGCGATGAAGATAGGTGAATTGCTGTCGGCCTTCATGCTCGGCTCGCGCAAATACCTGTGTTGCCCTTTCTTCGGAGCTCTGACCGTCGATCTGAAGCGGAGGGGCGAAGTCGTGAGGATGCCGTCCTTTGATCTGCTCTCGATCTGAAAGACCGAATAATGCGAGCGCGGCGTCGTTGCAGTCCAGGTAAACGGTGTTCTGTAAGATGAAGACGGCTCCGCCTGCTCTTTCGAAAAGCAATTGATACCGTCGCAGGATGTCGGTGCGACGAAGGATTTCTTCGTCGACCCGGCGTTGCAGATCCTGGTTCAGTTCTTTCAGTTCAGTCTCAAGTCTAACTCTGTCAGAGATATCGTGAATGATCGAGAAAAGGTACTGCCTGTCGTAGATCTGCGCCGGTGTACTGTGTACTTCTACCGTGCGAACCTCGCCTGATGCGAGACGATGCGGGAAGATGAAATAGTTACGCCTCAGCCGTTCCGCCTCATCCATTCGCCGTTTGATCTCATCTCGCGGCAGGGCGTTGATCTGCGAGATGGACATCTGCTCGAGCTCTTCGATGGAATATCCATAGAACAGAGCCGCTGATCGGTTCGCCTTCACGATTCGTCCGTTAACCGGATCAATGAGCAGAAAGATGGAGGAGTGCTTTTCGAAGAAGGATCGGTATTTTAACGACTCCATCATCAGAGCGTCGACGTTGTTCTTCTGCGTCGTTATGTCGGTAAGGTATCCGTAGATAAATGTCGGCCGATTGGATTCATATTCGACGTAGCCATATTCTCGCACCCAGCGGACCGAGCCATCGCGATGGATGATGCGATATGGTTGATGACGATACTGTGTCGCCCTCTGGACGTCGGTATAGAACGTCATTTCCTGAACGATTCTCTGTATGTCTTCCGGATGGATGATCTCACGATGATGCAATCCATCCAGAAATTGTTGTTTTGTATATCCGCAGAGGTCGTTCACGTTCTCTGAAATGGCCAGCACGGTCCACTGCTCATCGGCCTTTCGTTTGAAGAAGACGAGAGGGCCGTGGCTCAGCCGATCGAGAAATCCGATGATCTTTTCATCTTCGATCATAAAAGCCTTACTGTTTTTACGTTCACAAACGATCGAATCCCTTCAAGCGAAAGCTCGCGGCCATAACCCGAGTCTTTTATGCCGCCGAAAGGAAGCGCCGGATCGGATCGGACGGTGGCGTTGATAAAGACGCTTCCCGCCTCGATGAACGGAGCCATCGCCATCGCCCTTTCCGTATCGCCCGCCCATATCGAGGCGCCGAGCCCGAAGCGACTATCGTTAGCCAGTCGAACGGCCTCTTCATCTTCTGAGAAAGGCAGCACGGCTGCAACAGGACCGAAGGCCTCCTCATGATAGAGCTGCATGGCAGGCTGTAACGCGTCGATAATGGTCGGAGCATAATAAGCTCCCTTTTCGAAAAGCGGGCCGCCGCCGAGAACGATTCGCGCTCCGTTTGCGCCTGCATCTTCGACAAGCCCGTGCAGCTCCTCGCGAAGATCTTTTCGTGCGAGCGGCCCGATTTCAGTCTCGGACCGAAGCGGATCGCCGATCTTCAGGGCCTGCATACCGGCGCGAAAAAGATCAAGGAAAGAATCGTATATCTTTTCGTGAACGATGAATCGTTTCGCGGCGATGCAGCTCTGTCCGCTGTTAACGCATCGCGCACGGACGGCGTTCTCGGCCGCAACACGAACATCGGCATCGGCAAGCACGATATAGGGATCAGATCCGCCCAGTTCCAGAACGGCGGGCTTTAAGAAACGGCCGGCAAGGGCGGCAAGCGATCGACCCGCCGCCTCGGAGCCTGTGAGCGTAACGGCCTGGACCTCGGGCATGACGCTTTCGAGTCGCGAAGCGGGAAGAAGTAGCGTTCCAAAAACTCCGTCAGGAAATCCGGCCATTCGAAAGATCTCTTCGATCTCCAGTGCGCATCGGCTCACATTCGAAGAGTGTTTGAGTAGCATGACGTTTCCCGCGGCAAGGGCGGGCACGGCGGCGCGAAAAACCTGCCAGAACGGGAAGTTCCATGGCATGACGGCAAGCACGATACCGAGCGGATCAAAACGAACAGAGGAATGGCGAAATGGAGCGGAAGGACGGATCTCGGTCTGCAAGAAGCGTTCGGCGTTTTCGGCATAATAATCGCAGAGCAGGGCGCATTTGTCGACCTCTGCCAGCGCTTCAGTGATGGGCTTTCCCATCTCAATCGTCATGATGCGGGCGTATTTTTGCTTCCCATCCCGGAGGGTTTTCGCCGCTGATCGCAGCAGGTCCGTGCGACGCATCAGCGGAAGAGATTTCCAGTGAGCAAAGCTCCGACGAGCCCCGTCGATCAATCTCTGAACATCGGCCGGAGTATGAACGGCGAAGGTCTCAACGGTCTCGTCCGTAGCCGGATTGATACTGGTTAGAATCTCCATAGATGGCATTCACATGCCGGGAGCCCGCCTGACGTTCAAGGATTATTTCGATCATCCTCGTGCGGCAGTGCTCCGTTATCAAGGGCTTCGAGGCTTGCTTCAAGCTTGCGTTCCTGCTCCGTTTCTGTAAAGAATTGCAGAATCTCTTTCAGGTCGCCCGTAAAGCCCAGCAATGTGGCCGCTTCGCTGTGTATCTTTTCGTTCTGGCTGAGATGGCCGGTTACGGCCTTCATTACGGTATTCAGTCCGATTCCGATCTCGTTCAGCGCGTATCTCTGCTCTTTGCTATTGGCTGAGATAAATTTGACGATTTCGTTAATCTCGTTGTTACGTTCGGCGACGAATTGATTGGTGAGGCTCAGGTCGTTGCGGGTTTTTGCAATCTCTTCTATGACGTCGTTGATCGTGTTCATGTCGACAAGAACGCGGTTGAAAAGTCGTGCCGCTTCCGTAGCGTTTTCGAAACCGCGCTTGCTTTCTTCTCGGTTTCCCTGTACGAGCGAGCTGATGTTTTTCACGCTCTCTGAGATACGGTCGGCGAGTCGCGACACCTCGTCGGCGACGACGGCAAAGCCGCGTCCGGCCTCGCCGGCACGCGCCGCCTCAATCGAAGCGTTCAGAGCAAGCAGGTTGACCTGCTTCGAAATATCGTTGATAAAACCCACGATGCCTTCGATCTGATTGGCGCGATCGTCCAGGCTGCGCATCGCATCTTTTAGATCTTTAAGAAGAGATCGTCCGATGGACGCCTCGCTTCGCGTTGAGTTATAGAGGGAGTTCAGCTGATTCACAGTCTCATTCATCTTGCCGATTGTGACCGTGAGTTTTTCGATGGCCTGTAGATATTGATCGATGTTGCCGATCTGCTGCTGCGTCTTGTGATCGACCTCTTCAACCGTCGTCAGGATTTCCGTGCTTGAAGTGGCGATCTCTTCTACCGTCGCCGATATGGCCTGGAACTGCTGACGGTTCTCTTCGGTAAGAAGAAGGTTCTGCTGATTGCGTCTGAGGATGAGACCGATCGTAAAACGTGTCTGGTTCACGATGCTCTGCAGCTTTTCAATGAGCTCGTTCAGGTGCAGCGAAAGCTGGCCGAGGCTATCGCCGGTAATATACTCGATGTGCGCCTGAAGATCGCCCTCGGCAAGCCGTGTTACCTGATCCTTCAAGCTGCGAACGCTTCCAAGATTGAAAAACAGAAGCAGATGCATGCCGGCTGAGAATGCCAGGGCAAGCGGAAACATGACGAGAGAGATATAGAAAAGAAGATGGTCTACGTTCTTTTCAAGATGCTTCGCATCGGTCAGGAGCAGCACGGAAAGCGGCCCGCCCTGATGAGGACCGATGAGCACGCGATCGACATTGTCTTCGTGATAGTAGACGACCTGCGGTTTTCTTTCGTCGCCCGAAAACTCAGCGTCTTCGAGCGAGGCGAAGCTCTTCCCGATAAGAGAAGTATCAGGATGATACGCGATCGTTCCATCTTCTCTTGCAAGAACAATGTGCAATCCTGCGGGCAGGGCGGCCTGTATGAGAGAGAATTCGCCGTGGCCGTCATATATCAGGCCCGCAGCCGTATTTTTACCCGTGCAGGCGGCAAGCAGCAACGCTTTGTCGTTTTCATAAACGACATCAATAAAGAAAGAGCGACCCTTCCATTGATCGGGTGCGGGCAGGGTAAGCGAGCTTCCTCTGACTATTCCGTCCGCCCATCGAACGATGTATTTCAGCGTCGGGCTTTTCGGATGTTTCAATTGCTGACGGATCTCTTCGTCCGTGGCGTCTCTATCGATCAGAGAGCGGGTCTGTAAACATTGCGCCTCCATGACCTCGAGACGCTGATTGAGCTGCATCTGTAGAACGGTCCGCAGGCCTTCCTTTTCTTTCAGCTCTTCCTGAAACAGCGAGTGGCCGCCCGTAACCTTGATAACGAGAATCAACCAGCCCGTGAAGAAGCCGAGGGCGAGAAAGACCGAAAACGAAACGATCTCTCGTAGTTTATTAAACTGTAGAAGATGAACGGGAGCCTTTAAGAATTGCGTGGCGTTGAGCAGATTTCCGATCAGCAGTCGATGGAAGGCAAGCAGGACAAAGAGCGCGAGGCTTGCCGAGATCAAGGTCTGGGCAATAAACCGAACCGAATCATAGATGCTTGCATCGATAAATGCGAAACGTATCGTCATCGCAAGCACGGCGAGCAAAGTGATGCGTACGCTCAGGTTCAATGTGAACCGGAACGGAATCTGTAGCATCCGGTTCACGCTCTGCGCTCGCTGCTGCTCGCTCCAGGCGTTTAGATTATTCAGCTGTTCGAAATACGAGTCGACATCCTTCCGGTTTCTGAGGTAGCACAGAAGTCCCGCTATGACGGAAACCGAAAGAGAGGCGCCATAAGCGAAGAGAAGCGTCAGCGGCTGGTTGAGCAACGAAGGCTCAAGCAGGATCCTGAAAAGGAAAAAGATCGGCAGTGCAAAGATCGACAGCAGCGCCTCGGGCAGCAGAAAAAGCAACCTCTTGAAGGCCGTCGCTTCCACGGGGACGCGAATCGATCTGACATATTCGAGAATCCTGTCGACTATCAGCATCTCAACTCCATGAATCCTTACAGTATCGGCAGATTTCCCAAAGCGGCGGCGCGCAAAGCGGGGTTTTTACAGCCTGTTCTGAAAGAACTGTTCTTGATTTTGAGCCCGTCTCGAAACCCGTTCAGGTCTCGTTTTCAGGCCCTTTAGCCGGTGGCTAAACGCAGGCTTTCCTATGAGACGGAAGAACGCTGCGTTTTCTAAGCTTGAATCGGCGAGAGTTACTTTTCCAGTCGGTTTTCCATCTTATAGATAACGTCGTCGATATCGATGTTATATTTCGGGAAAATCCGATTCCGGATCATATCGTAACGGACGAGGGAGATGTTGTATTGTATGGAGGCGCGCGTCAGAGCCTGTCTTGCCTGAACGAGCGAATCAAGGGCGTTTTTAACGGCAACGGCCGTAAACCGACCGCGCTGATATCCGTTTACAAGACCGAGATAAAAGGCCTCCGTCTGGCGAAGGGCGTTTCGAGCCTTCTGAAGCGCCTGAAAGCTGACGCGAATCTGATCGTGACCCTGGACGACCTCATCCTTTACCTGTCGTGTAATCTCGGCCTTCTGGATGGTAAGCTGCTTTAACGTAATGCGAGCGTTGCGCGCATCGACCTTCGCCCCTTCATCCCAGAGCGGATATTGCATATAGAACTCCACTCCCGTTTCTGGATAACTTCCGTCGGGAACGGCGTTGAAGGCAGTCGTTCCATGACGGCCCCAGTCGCGACTGGAGTACTTACCACCGATGCGCATCGTAGGCAGCAGGTTGTTGTCGGCCAGCTCGGTAGAAAGGCGGGCAATCTCCATCTGTTTGTCGATGGCCTTCAGGTCGGGGCGATGCTGGAGAGCATATTCCGTATCTTTCTTGATGTCGATATCGGCGGGCAACTCGTCGATGAGATCGGTAGCGCCGGTAAGCTTCAGATTCGGATCAAGATTCATCGTACGCAGAAGATCACGACGCATCGTATTACGATTGAGCTCCGCCGCCTCTACCTGGATCTCGGCCGAGCTGACGAGGGCGTTCCATTGATTCAGTTCGAACCCTTCGGCCAGCCCGATGTTCAATTTCTGAGCCGTGATGTTTCTTATGTTCGTGGTGTTGTTCAGAAGCAGTCTCGACGTCGTCACTTCCTGTTCGGCGATGGCGAGATTCCAGTAGTTGATCATCGTCTGAACGACCAGGCCGGTCAGCTGATATTCAAGCTGCTCTCGCTTGAGCAGCGATTGCTTGCGGGCGATCTCGTTCAGACGTCGCTGGCTATAACCGAAAGAGTTCTTCAGCAGTTCCTGTTGAAGCTGAATGGATACGGCTCCCGTATGAACCGGCGGCTGGGCGAGTCGCGAAAGCAGCGAATTCGAAAGCGCCGTCGCACCTTCGCCGGCATTGGAATCGAAGCGCGTATCAGAGCCTTCCAGTCGCAGGAAGGTGCCGCTTTCAAACAGCTTCTCGATACCGGCCGTATACGTGTTCTGGCTGACCTTCGTTCCTGAAAAGATGGTCGAAGGAAGCGTTTTATCGGTCTTTTGATAGTTCTGCGCCTTGAAATCTACTTTAGGCGTATACTTCGCCTCTTCTTTCAGGAGGTCGGTGTCGGCCTTGACGATCTCAAGCTGTTGCAGGCGAACCGTATTGTTGTTCTGTAGAACGAGCTTGATCGTCTCTTCCATCGTAAGGGATCGCGGCTGCCCGGACTTATCGAGCGGAATCGTCATCAACTCCTCAGCGAAGGGAGACTGTGTTTCCGTCGTCTCTGCATCCGTTTCGGTCTCATCGACGGCCTCTGCGGGCTGAGTCGCATCCTGATCGGTCGTTTCTTTCAGGTTGGACTCCGCCGGGGAGTTCATCGTCGTGGATTTGCACGAGGCGACGAGGAAAAAGAGCATGCCGGAAAGCAGGGTGGTTAGGATTGTTCTTGATAACATGGCAGTTGTAATGATTGTCGGGTTCAAAAATCGTATCCAGATTGGTCCGTCCATAAAAAATATCAATCTCTCTCTAACAGAGGCGTGAAAAACGCCCGCAAAAGGCCTCATAACAATGAAAAACAGACGAATGCGAGACGGTCATTATGTTCGGATTGTTCAGTTTTTACTGAATGGTCGACCGAGCAATCGTTTTCTCGCCGCCCTGTCGCTTCTGATCGTAACGGGCTGTTCTACGCCGCCCCTGCAGACGGATGAGCCGGCCATACCGCTCTTTGACGGCTATCCGCTGCCCGTTGATTCGCTTCAGCCGGCGGGTCCCCTTGTTGTAAAAGGAGACGGCGAGGGCCTCTACAGGCTGGCCGCTCAGAACGATGCAGCCTTAAAAAAGAGGCTCGAACAGGAGGCTACGCCGATTCGCCGGTCGTTCTGCGACGCGTGCAATGATGAGTGTCGTCGTCGCCGTGTCGACGACATGAAAGCCCGTACAGAAAGACGTAACCTGGCCCTGCGAAAGCAACTGAAGCTGCGTCTGGACGCACTTGAGGGTCGCCTTGAGACCCATTCTCGCAGGCAGGGGCCCGATTCTGTGATGTCGGAGTTCCGACGTAACCGGCTTTTGCTCGAAACAGTAGCGGATGAGCGACTGCTTCACATCCAGGAATACTGGCTGCAATCCCTTCTCGCCTGCGAAAGCGCTGTACGGCCCGAGGATCGATTGTTCCTGCCCTATTATACGGCCTATTTCAAGCTTGTGAAGTCCTTGCCTGCGGGATTTGCAGCAGAGTTTTTTCCATAAAGGGGACGGAAAAAACGGCCGACCTTTGCAGAGTGAAAGCCTGGCTTCCTCTTGCTCTTCTAACGGTCTCGGCGCTATCCGCCGCGCCGCGTATCGTTCCCGCTCCCGAACGCCTGCCCGTCGACCTCGCCGCTCTGGCTCGCAAAAATCCGCTTTTACAGTATCGCAGTGGATTGCAGCTCGCCCCCGGAACGGCCGTCGACCTGGACAATGCCCTTCTGTATCTCAACTTCGATGAGCCGGCAGCTCCGTTGCTCAAGGATCGCCGCGGGCTTTACAGGGTACTCGAATCGAATTACACACCCTCCACAGAGGCGCATTCGGGCGATCGATCTGCCTTCTTTCGCTTTCGCCGGCAGATGATCCGGCTACGAACCACTGAAGACCTGTGGCCCCTGCAAAACGAGCAGGCCTTTACTATCAGCTTCTGGATGAGGCCGAGACATTTCTTTCGTTCTTCTAACCTTTTTCGCCGCGTAGCCTACGCCTCTGGAGAGCGCAAAGGTATCGAGATACTGCTGGAGCAGGATCGTCTGCGGCTGAACCTTGAAGGCGTCCTCGTCTATGAAGGCGAGACCGAGCCGTCTCACAGCATACGTGTGCCGCGACCGTTGCAAAAGGATCGCTGGTACCATCTCGCCGTATCTTTCGATCTTCCAAAATCGACCGTTATTGTGTTTCTCGACGGGAAAGAAGAAGGGCGCTTTCGCCTGAATCGCGACGGCCGCCTGCCTGAAATCGACTTCAGCGGGCCGGAGCTTGCGCCGATCCAGCTCGGCGGCGACTTTATAGGACAGATCGACGAGTTGATGATCCTTGCCGGAGCGTTATCCGAGGAGTCCGATCTCGACACTTCGCCTTATGGAAAACTGCAGTACAATCATCAATCCGGACGCGGAACTCTGCCTGTGGTGCCCGTTGTAACCGAAGTCTTTCAGCTCTCCGGAGCTTCAGAAGCGATCGATATCACCGCGAGCGGTGAGGCCGGCGGCGGCTCCTCTCTTCGCCTTTACTACAGAATATCAGATAAGCCCTTTCATGAGAGCAATCGCACGCTTCCCTGGATACAGTTCGCCGATCTTGCCCGGGGTGGAAGCCACCGGCAGAATGTTCCTCAATCGGGACGTTACGTGCAGCTGAGAGGAGAGTGGCAGCCCGATCCTTCGGGAACGATGGGGCCTGTCTTAAAATCCATGGCCATCGAGCAGCATCCGCTGGCTCCGCCGATCAAGCCGAGCGAGGTGCGCATCATTGAAGAGCTGTCGCGCGACGGAAGGATCTGCCTTGAGTGGCGGATCAATCCCGAGATAGAAATAGAAGAGCGCGGCGGTTATCTGGTCCATGTCGGCGTCAGGCCGGGCGAGTACGAGGCCGTTTTGAATAAGGCCTTTGCCGCAAACGATCTCGTTCTGATCCGTCGCCGGAACTTCATCGAGTTTCCCCTGACGGCCGAGGAGCGACGTCTTGAACAGTTGCGACCTGAAAGGATTCGCGAATGGAAGCGTTCCCATATACGTATTTTTCTGGATAACGCCCTTTTATCGCGGGCAAGGTTTACGCAGAACGTGCGCCGTCCTCTACCCTTTTTTGAGCGAAACCATCCATACTATTTTGCCGTCAGTGCCTACATACATGAACAGGCTCCGTCGAAAGTTTCTGCTCCGGCTCGGTCGATTTTCAACGATTGAAAGAGCCCGAGCAGATGAAGACAGGCGAAGCCGCTAAAGTGTTGACGGCCTGCCGGTAAGGGTAAGGCTTATTCATGCGCCTGCCTGCCTTGCTCCTTATTCTCTGCCTGCTTCATTGCTCCGCCGATGTGCGTCAGGTTCCGCTGCGCCGGCCATTTCCCGCTCCGCAGCCCGGCGGAAAGGTCCTGTATATAGGCATCTTCGACATCATCTCGTCGGAGCGCGAAGAGATGGTCGCACCGATGAAGGAATCGTTCCGTTCCTTCCTTCAGTCCGAGCGATACTTCGCCGATGTGCGCGACATGATGAACGATGCCGGGGCTGTCGGCAAAGAAGACGTCATCATAGATATACGCATCGGTATGCAGCTCGATGAGAGTTATAACTGGTGGTATACATGGCCGGGTGTGTATCCCTTCTCTGCCTACTGGCCGTTTCAGGGACGTCAGGCGCGCTATCGCACCGAGATGGACGTGCAGGTGAACGGATTGAGCGAGCAACCCATTCGGTTTATGTGCTCTCGCAGTAACACCGATTCCGTCGTTTTCTATGGCTTCTTTCGCGTCGCCTGGATTGAGTCCATTATTGCACAGACCAATCTTGAAATCTTTGATGAATGCAGTCGTCGTATCGTGCAGACCGTCAGGCTGTACGATACGAAGTCTGAAAAGCCCTCGCCCGAGAAGCCGGGCAGGCGATGAAACAGAGAAACCTCCCGATCTGACGTGATCTACGTTCCGATGGGAGGCTTCACTTTTGAATCGGTCTTAAAACTCAGGGTCAGGACCGATTCATATTAGAAATTCCGTCAATCTTCCAGCGTAGAAAGATCTCCTGCATCCTGTCCCATCTCCTGTGCTTTGAGCAGACGACGCACGATTTTGCCCGACCGTGTTTTCGGCAGGTTCGTGCGGAAGTCGACCTCGCTCGGCGTGGCGATCGGGCCCAGCTCACGACGAACGTGGTCGCGCAGGGTTAGACGGAGGTTCTCGGTCGGCTCATGGCCCGGCCGCAGAACGACGAATCCTTTAATACGCTCACCTTTCACTTCGTCGGGCAGACCGATAACGGCGGCCTCGGCCACGGCCGGATGCGAAACAAAAGCGCCTTCCACTTCGGCCGTGCCGATACGGTGACCGGCAACGTTCATCACGTCGTCGGCGCGACCGAGAACGCAGAAGTATCCGTCTTCATCATAGAAGGCGACGTCGCCCGCCGAATAGCAGCCCGGGAATTCGCTCCAGTATTCTTTATAGCGATCGTCGTCGTTCCAGATCGTCCTCATCATATAGGGCAGAGGGCGACGGATGATCAAGAGGCCGCCTTTGTTAGGCGCTACCTTTTCGCCGTCGGGTGAAACGACATCGACGATCGCGCCCGGCATCGGACGGCCGACCTTGCCCACCTTCGCTTCCATCGACGCAAGAGTGCCAAGAACGGGCGAGGCGATCTCGGTCTGCCACCAGTTGTCGACGATGTATCCGTGATCTTTAAGGATGTTTTTCTGGGCCCAGAGCTGCGCTTCAGGGTTAAGCGGTTCACCGGCCGATGCGATCAGGCGCAGGCTGCGAATATCGTATTTGTTGACGAATTCTTCGCCGAAGCGCATGAACATACGGATGGCCGTCGGCGCCGTAAACATGACGTTCACGCCGTGTCGTTCGACGACCTTCCAGACGACTCCCGGGTCGGGGTAGTTGATGGCGCCTTCGCGAGCAACGATCGTCGCTCCATTCAAGAGCGGCCCGTAGACGATGTAGGAATGTCCGACGATCCAGCCGATATCGGACGTCGACCAGAAGATATCGCCGTCTTTGATATCGTAGAAGGCTCGCGAAAGATAGTAGGTGCCGACCATGTAGCCGCCATGCACATGCACGACGCCTTTCGGGCGTCCCGTCGTACCCGACGTATAGAGAATGAAAAGCGGATCTTCGCTATCCATGATCTCGGGCTCGCACCATTGCGGCTGCGCTTCCATAACCTCGTTGAAATCCACTTCTTTCAGCGAGCCGAATTCGACCTGCGGCTCCTGACGGCGATGAACGACGATATGCTCCACGAATTCAAGATCTTCGACCGCTTCGTCGACGATGCCTTTCAGCGGCACGATCTTTCCGTTACGATAGGTGATATCGGAGCAGATGATTACTTTCGCATGCGAATCTTCGATTCGATTGCGAAGGGCCTGCACGCCCATACCGGCATAGACGACGGAATGGATGGCGCCGATGCGAGCGCAGGCAAGCATCGAATAGATACCCTGCAGCGTAAGAGGCATATAGATGATGACGCGGTCGCCTTTCTTTACTCCCATCGCTTTCAGAGCATTTGCAACCTGACAGACGCGACGGAGCAGGCGATCATAGGTTACGAGAACCTCTTCGCCCTGTTCGCTTGACCAGATGATGGCGACACGGTTTCGATTGGGACCGGCGACGTGACGATCGAGAACGTTTTTTGTGATGTTGAGTTTCCCGTTAAGAAACCATTTATGATGCGGAGCGTTAAACTCCATGACCTTATCCCACTTCTGATCCCATACCAGATCAGATGCGATGCCGCCCCAGAAGCTATCGGGCTGCGTAATAGAATGGAGATACAGTGCTTCGTAGTCCTGAATAAGAGCGTTTTGCTTCAGCGATTCGGTCGGTTGCAGCCGCTGATCCTGCTGCATCAATGTGTCGATCGTACTCATGTGATGAAATCCTCCCCTCAATTTAAACAGTGAGTGTGGTTACCCTGCGTGCAAGCCTCAGGAGATCAAATCATTTTATAAAATGTCTGTAATAATACCGCCGGCTCTTTGTAATGATGAAGTCGGCGTTAATTGAACGTTGTTCAGGAACAAAATGGTTTGTCGTCAAATGATATAGTGGTCGCAATCCGCTATTCAACATCAGAATGCAAGACTTGCCATCGTCATCGTCTGCTTCTCATCAATGCGGCTGAGCAGCTTGAGAAAGAGCTGCGCCGTTATATAGGCGTCGCCTGCGGCCGTATGTCTGGCTGTTCGCCTGATGTTATAGCGATCACAGAGAGCGTCAAGGCTGTATTCTTTCCAGTTGATTTCTTCGGGGTTTTTATTCGGATGCTCAAGGCGCACCGCCATGCGGGCCGTATCGATGCAGCGATTGTAGATCTGCACCGGGAAGTATCTCTTTAGATTGAAACTCAATATCTTTCTGTCGAAGGAGATATGATGCCCTACAACGACATCGCCGCGCAGATACTCGAGAAGAGGCAGCATAACGTCAGAAAGTTCTTCTCCCTTTTGAACGTCCGATGGGCGAAGCCCGTGGATGCCGATGCTTTCATCGGAACCGGCATGCTCCGATCGAACGATGCACTCAAAGGAATCGGCGATGATGATTTCTCTGTTCTGCACGGCGACCGCGCCGATCTCTATAATGTTGTCGCGCTTGAAATCCAGACCGGTCGTTTCGGTGTCAAGCACGACAAGGCGGCTCGATGAAATCCTTGCCGATAGATTCGTGTCGCGCACGGCGATAAGGTACTGCCGTATCGGGTCGGGTAACGATTTGCGAAGCAGCGCAAGGCGAAGACGAAGAGCATCCAAGAACAGACTCCTGAGAAGTTGTTATTTTTTTTCTCTGCTATCGCAGAAGGTCGAGCTGGAATCGAACGCGTACGATTCGCTGTATCTCCTCGATGGTCGAAAAGGTATTACGTAACGTCTGGCGGTCGATCTTGTCGAGTTCTTGAGGATTGATATAGCGGCCGGAGTCGTTATTTCGCAGCCCGTATGTCGCCCGGAATTGCATGTAGATGCCATAGGCCCGGATCGCCTCTTCGTAGATGGAGCGATGATCCGGCTCGAGCTCGATGAGTGTGCGATATCGTTCCACCGTCGAAACCGAATTCAAACGTTCATGACTGATCGTTAACAGACGGGCTGCATCTGCAAGCGGCATCATGCAACGCGCCTTGAGGTCAAAGCGATCTTCATGCGCTCCTGATTTCTCGACGATGAAGTTGCGGAAGAAATTCAACGGGGGCGGATTGGATATGGCGTTCTTCGCCAGAAAAAGCAAAAAGGCCGGGTCCTTCTTTTTATACGTGATGATACAGTTGCGAAGCTCGTCGGCAAGCGAGCTGTCGCCATAGGCCGGGCGCAAATCAAAGAAGATCGTCGTATGCATGACGGCCTTATCGTCGGGCACTCGAATCCAGCGTCCGAAATACTCTTTCCAGGCCGATACGGGTTTGCACCACATCGGGTTGCGCGCCATAATGTCAGACGGGCATTCCTGAAATCCGCAGGAGATCAGAACGTTGTTCACCTCGCGCCCGAGAGCAAGGTAGTAGCGTTCGTATTCATCTTCACGTCCGGGCGGCGGATCGGCATAGACGATGGCGTTATCCTGGTCGGTGCGCAGCAGCTGCTCTTTACGGCCTTCGCTACCAAGCGAGAGCCAGCAGAAGCGATCATCGGGTGACTGCAGGCCCATCTCTTTCAGTTTCTGAATCGATAAATCGATGGCCCGGTCGATCAATTCGTCGTTAATCTCGGTCAACGTACCGGCGATAAACTGAATGGAAACGTTCTGCTGCAAATAATCACGCAGCAACTGTTCGGCCCTGTCGCGAATGCGCGGCAGAGGCGTGAGATCGGTCGCCTGCTCGATCTCTTTCACAAGAACGGCCGGATTGTTGCCGTGAAGAACGAGAACGTCGTGCTCCGAGACCATGCCGCGCACGGCTGACTCAGACGTTCCATCTTCGGTGATGGCGACGTGTTTGATGTTGTGTCGCATCATGAGTACGATGGCGTCGGCCGCTGTCAGCTCGGGCGAAGCGGTGATCACCGGGCTCGACATGATTTCATCTGTGCGGCTGGAAATGGGAAAAAGACCCGTCGCTACCTTCTTTCGCATATCGGAATCGGTGATGATACCAAGCGGATATTGCCGATCGTCGAGCACCATGATGGAGCCGACGCGATGCTCCGTCATGATCTTTGCCGCATCGGAAACAAGCATATCGGGGCGGCATTGAACGACGCGCTTGGAGACGTGAATTTTGAGTATTTCGTCATGGGCGCTGAATTCGCTGCGATCATGGTTTTCCAGCCCCGTCCCGATGTTGCGCTTGTGATAGACGTGCATGCCGGCCGAGAAACCCGAGGAAAAAAAGCGCAGGATGCGCGGGTGCGTGTAGATAATCTTTTTGAAGGGTTCCCAGGGAAGCAGATAAAGGATGCAATCCTCCTCGGCCTTTGCCGTAAAAAGATACAGGCGTCGGGCGAGCAGGGCGGCAATTCCCAGGAGATCGCCTTCGTCCAGGGATTCGACCAGACCCGTTTCATTTTCTTCTTCAATGGTCAGGTGAATATGTCCTTGATTGATCACATAGAACACATCTTCGGGCTGCTCTCCCTGGTGGAAGATCACCTCGCCGGCTTTTCTGAACTGTACGCGGGCAAGGGCGCTCAGGCGAACAAGCTCATCCTCCTCAAGAAAGGAAAAGGGTGGATATTTCTTTAAGAAGTCGGCGATGCGATGCTTCAGGCTTTCAGAGACCATCGGCAAGTAGTCTACTCTCTTTATTAAAAATGTAAAGTAAAATCTCGGCCGCCGACAGCGGTAGCGCAGGAAACGGAGATTCGATTTTCTACGTCCTCAGCGTTCCGGGCAGGCCCGCAAATCATTGCTCGATCTTGAAGGCGATACGGATCGCTCCCCAGTGCTTACCGTTTACATAAACCGGAACGGAAAGGTCGTTCATGATCTCGCCCGTATCGCGGCGGTATGTCTGTAGCAGGTAAGGGGCCTCGTTGCGGGCCGCCTTAAGACCCACCGTATCGTTGAAAAGACGCTTTGTGCGATTCCCCCAGAGATCGGCCTTGTAATCGCCCGTAAGCGGTTTCGAGAATTTGAGGTTATGCGTGGGAATATAACCGTTGTTGTCGTTCATCAGGGCAAAGACGATGCGCGGATCACGGACCAGATAAGCCTCTTCGATATCCTGTATGTACTTATCGGTAAACCAGTCGAAGCGCGTATTGTACTTCACGGGGTTGGTTCCCTCGATGGGCCTGTAGTCGCGGTCCCACAGGTCGTCCATGCTCAATTCGCCCCGGCGCATCCCGTCTTCGAGGGCGGTAGCGCATTCACGCGACATCTCTTCGGCGAAGGTGCGGATGCGTTCGATGATCTCTTTCGTTTCGTCGCCGATTTCGAATTCGTTTGCATGCAGGCGAATGCTATCGGCGTCGGCTCGCAATCGGCCGATCGCCGTCGTGATTTCATTCAGGCTCCCTTCGTCGCCGCGCATCGCCTGATTGATATGCCCGAGATTACCGGCAAAGGTTTCGATGTTCTGAGCCTGTTCTTCTGAGATGGCCGAGATGTTCTGAAGTCGCTCGTTAACGACCTCGATGCTTTCGACGATGCGAATCAGATGCTCTTCGGCGCCGGATGATATCTCAATGCCGCGCCGGGCCTTTTCGTGGCCGTCCTGCACCGTTGCCAGCGTCTGGTCGGTGTTGTCCTTGATGCGGTTTACCGTTTCAGAAATCTCGCGTATCGCCTGTCGCGTGCGATCGGCGAGTTTGCTCACCTCGTCGGCGACGACGGCGAAGCCCTTGCCCGCCTCGCCCGAACGCGCCGCCTCAATGGCTGCATTCAGCGAAAGCAGGTTCGTTTTTTCGGCGATCTCTTCGATGACCTGAACGACGCGATGCACGCGTCTCGTCGATTCAGCCAGGTCGCTCGACGCCTTCACCGTTCGCTCAACAAGATCAGAGAGCGAACGCAGGGAGGCGATCGTTTCAGAGAGCGCCTTTTTGCCTTTCAGGGCGACGTCGTAGGCAAGGTCGGCATGATGTACGGTGCTGGCAATATCCTGCGTCGTCAGGTTGATGTTCTTGCTGAGTTCGCGAATGCCCTCGTCAAGGCGCTGCACCGATTCGGATTGTGAGGTCAGTCGGTTCTGTATGCCCGTCGTGCTCTGTAAGATGGCGTCGGCGGCTCGCGTAACGTCGTCTGACACCGATTGATAGAACATCTGCTGCTGTTCGTACCGGCGGCTTCGAGCCTTCACATCGCTGAGCGTATCGCCGTATGTCTTTTCAAGCTCTTCGTATTTGTGAATGGTTTCGAGTTGATCATGCTGTTCTTTTCGCGTCTGCCGTGCCGTTGTCCAGGCAAGGGATGCGGACGAAAGCAACAGTACGTTAAGACCGATCAGATGCTGCCATTGCGTGAACGGAGATCCTTCGATGAGGTAGGTAAGGGCGTTCAAGGCGACGAGCATCACGACGCCGAATACGGCGAGCGCATTCAGATTGATCACGGCCGAGAGAAAGATGATAGCAAGTACTGTATAAACCCATACGACGGGCTGCGCCGGAGTGGCGATCACAAGGCAGAGGGCGACGATGGCGCAGCCGATCATGCGAATCCAGGGAGAGATGCGCGGAAGCAGCAGGCTTGCGTTGCAGATAAAGGCCACGCCGAGCAGAAGCAGCGCCAGCGGTGAATCGGGCGGAGGAATGAGGGCCAGCAGAAGAAAAAAGACACCGACAAGAAAGGCGGTGATCCGAAGCCCTCGGTTTGTTGATTCCAGTTTCAAATCCGCCCTCCGCAGTTTATTATCTGTGTATTTCAGTCAGTTCTGGCTGCGTACTGAATGAGAGTATTTCACCCGTATTCCGTCAAGAAAATATGCATAATATTGCGAACGTATATCGACTTCCCTTCTATTGATCGGACTTCTGTTCATCATTCTGAAAATTCAAAACGCCGATTTTCACCAGAAGAAAGACGATACCAAGCAGAGCCAGGCCTATGCCCAGGGAAAGCGCAAGGTTGCCGCGAAGAAGCGGTTCAATATAAAAACGGACCGCCATAGTAATCGCGCCGTAAACGCCAAGGAAGATGATGGATTGAAGTCGATTCAGCTGGAAGATGGATTTTTCTTTCATCGTTTTTGCCTGTAAATGCTTGTGCGGATAACAAGAGCCCTTTCGCGCTCACTCCAGACTCTACTTACGAGTCTCCGTAACGGAATCGTCGTAGCAGAGGGGAGTAAAAAAAAGAAAGGGCGCGATTGCTCGCACCCTTTCCCCGATTCTGTAATGGAATCAATGGGCAGAAGCGCCGCCCGCTCCACGCGGATAACGGATGCTTTCTACCAGATCCATAACCTCTTGCGGCGGAGCCGGAGTGAACTTCGATACGACGTAAGCGACGATGAAGTTCAGAAGCATACCGACCGTTCCGATTCCCTCAGGAGAGATACCGAACAGCCAGTTTGCCGCCACATTCTGATCGGCTGCAACCATGAACTTGAAGTAGATGATGTAGCCGGCGGTAAATACCAGACCTGTGATAAGGCCGGCAACGGCGCCTTCGCGGTTCATGCGCTTGTTGAAAATCCCCATGATGATCAGAGGGAAGAACGACGATGCGGCAAGACCGAAGGCAAAGGCCACAACCTGCGCCACGAATCCAGGAGGCTTGATGCCGAAGTAGCCTGCGATGATGACGGCACCACCGGCAGCGATACGAGCGGCCATGAGTTCTCCTTTTTCAGAGATGTTCGGGTTAAGAACGTGATCTTCCCCCCTTTTCCTGGACAGGAGACAGTAAAATGAAAAGGGGTAATTTATGGGCAAAAGAGGCCAGCATTACGATGATAGCTTTCGCAGAATGGCGGTGGATCGGTGGATTCGCGGCGGCAAAACCAGCAAGGAAGTAGCCGACGATCTTGGAATCTCTGTCAATTCCTTGAGAGCATGGAAAGCGCTGTATCTATCAGAACCGGGTGGACCCCAGCAGCAAAACCTGCAAGAGGAAGTTAATCGTTTAAAAAAGGAAGTCATGGAGCTACAGGAGGAGCGCGATATTCTAAAAAAGTCCGTTGCCATCTTCTTGAAACCCCGAAAATGAAATTCGCCTGGATACAGGAGAATCGCTCCGAGTTTTCGGTAAGGAAGATGTGCCGTGTGCTTGATGTATCGGAGAGCGGCTTTTATGAATCACAGATTCGACCTCCTTCACAGCGCTCAACAGAAGATGCTCGAATTGTGGAAGCAATCAGAGTGATCGCTGATGAAACGTTTGGTACCTATGGCAGTCCTCGCGTGACTCCGGAGCTCCATAATACAGGCATGAAAGTTAACCGAAAGCGGGTGGAAAGGCTGATGAGGGAAAACGACATTTCTGCAAGAAATCCGAGGGTTTTTCGTGTAAAGACGACGGATTCCAATCATGAATTGCCGGTTTCGCCCGATCTTGTTCAGCGAAACTTTGAGCCAGGTGCACTTGATCGAATCTGGGTAACTGATATCACCTATATCGAAACAACCGGAGGATTCGCTTACCTGACGACCTTCATGGACCTTGGAAATCGTGAAATCGTCGGCTGGAAACTTTCTGACAATATGCGATCGGAGTCGATCGTTGCCGCTTTGAGGCAGGCCTTGAATCGAAGGGGGCAGAATACCAAAGGCCTGATTATACATTCAGATCGTGGGGTACAATATGCATCGAAAGAGTATCGTGATGTATTGAAAGGTAAGAAGATAAGCCAGAGCATGAGTCGCAAAGGGAACTGCTGGGACAATGCTGTTCAGGAATCGTTCTTCCATACCTTGAAAACTGAATGTTTATACAGAATCGGGTTTTTTCCGAATTTTGAAGACCTACGAAGAATTCTGTTTGACTATATCGAAGTGTTCTACAACCGTAGAAGGAGGCATTCTGCTCTCGGGTACTTAAGCCCGGTAGCTTATGCACAGCAAATTGCATGATTCCCTCCGGAATATTGGGGGAAGATCAACGCTCTTGATCAGGTCATGCGCCACAGAGGTCGAGATGACAAGCAACAGACCCGCAGCAGTCGACAGAGCGGCGGCAAGACCACCGGCAGCGACGAGAGCCACGACCCAGTTCGGCAGGCCGCCGATCTCGGGGTTAGCCAGAACCATGATGTCACGGTCTACAGTGAGTTCATTGCCCTTCCAGCCCGCTTCTTCGGCCGCTTTCAGAACGGATTCGTTCTTGGTCTTGTCGTTGTAGTACTGAACCAGACCGTCGCCGTTTTTATCTTCGAACTTCAGAAGACCGGTTTCTTTCCAGTTTTCGAACCAAGAAGGCAGTTCGGCAACGGGCTTGTTGTGAACGGTCTGAACAAGGTTCGTACGGGCGAAGGCGCCGACAGCGGGAGCCGTCGTATACAGCAGGGCGATGAAGAACAGGGCCCAGCCTGCAGACGTACGGGCGTCGCGTACTTTCGGAACCGTATAGAAGCGAACGATCACGTGCGGAAGACCGGCCGTTCCCACCATAAGGGCGACGGTAATGGCGAACATGTCGATCATGTTCTTCGTGCCCGCCGTATAGGCGTCAAAGCCGAGTTCAGTCGTCAGTCCGTCGAGACGATCGAGCAGGTAAATGTTCGATCCATCACTGAGTGTAGCGCCGAGACCGAGCTGCGGAATCACATGCCCCGTCATCATCAGCGAAAGGAAGATGGCCGGCACCAGATAAGCGACGATCAAGACGCAGTACTGAGCTACCTGAGTCCACGTAATGCCCTTCATACCACCGAGAACGGCGTAGAAGAACACAAGCACCATACCGATCACAACGCCGAGGTTGATGTCTACTTCGAGGAATCGTGAGAATACGATTCCTACGCCGCGCATCTGACCGGCTACGTAGGTGAACGACACGAAGATGGCGGCCACAACGGCAACCAGTCGAGCCGCTTTTGAATAGTAGCGGTCGCCGACGAAGTCGGGAACGGTGAACTTGCCGAACTTACGCAGATAGGGGGCAAGCAGCATGGCAAGAAGCACATAACCGCCGGTCCAGCCCATCAGATAGACGGCTCCGGAATAACCCATGAACGAGATCATACCCGCCATGGAGATGAACGATGCAGCCGACATCCAGTCAGCGCCCGTGGCCATACCGTTAGCAATCGGAGGAACCGATGCAGCGGCTACATAAAAGTCTTTCGTGCTTTTCGCCCGGGACCAGATGGCGATCCCGATGTAGAGGGCGAAAGAAAGCCCGACGATGATATATGTCCAAACTTGAACAGACATTCTGTCTCTCTCCTACCTTATATTTGTTTTCTCTCAGTCCTCGTGGACGTCGAATTCTTCGTCGAGTCTATCCATCAGCCATACGTAGATGACGATGAGAAAGACGAAGATGATCATCGAACCCTGCTGTGCAAACCAGAAGCCCAGCTGGAATCCGAAGAGCCTAATACTGTTCAGGGAGTCAGCAAACAGAATCCCTGCCCCGTACGATACCAGGAACCATACGGCAAGAAGGATACCCACGTAGGTGAGGTTCTTCATCCAGTAGTCCCGAAGGTTTTTACCGCTCATTCAGCTTCTCCTTCAATAGAGTCGGGGTTTGACCCCCGCTGTCGGGTCATCGCTGACCCATCTTACCGGCATCGCCGGAAGACCGTTATCAACTCCGATTCTCAGAACGATTCGCACCGCATATCGGGCTTCTGAAATCGGTCGCAGTATCGCTGCGAAGTGCTTCTCAATCAAATCAAGTCAAATCGAATCAAGTCAAAAGGTTAACAGAATCCTTCGAGCTGTCAGACAGCGAAGGATTGTGAATACCCTCTGAAATATCCATAACACTCGAAAAAAAACCGGGGCCGGAGCCCCGGTACAACTCTCTCCTCTTCTTAGAAGTTCTGTTGAACGCTGAATTGAATACGGTGGTTAACTACCGTATACGTTTTGCCGATTTCGCCTTTCTTGCTGATGACGGAATCGTTGTTGATTGTCAGACTGCCCACATTGAGCGTATCAACGCTCGCAGGAATTGCGTACGTTCCTGTCGTTGCGTAGTTAAGCGTGGCCATGTAGTTCTTGTCATTCTCTTTGTATTTGGCTGCCGAGTAGATATACTCGAAACCAATCATCGTCTTACCGGACGTGAGTTTGACACGCGGAGCGATCGTGATCACTTCTTTAAGATCCATGGCGTTTCGCCCGGTCACAACAGTCGTTCTCACTTCGTCGGCAGCGCCTTTGTTGATGGTGCGACCACCGACGATGCCGAACTCAAGGTCTTTACCATAGGAGACCTCGGCCCAGTAGGCGTGTGACTTCGTCTGCGAGAACTGACGCTTTGTAGTCTGCTGATAACCTGCTATGTCAGCTGCCGGTACACCAAGAGCTGCCAGGTTGGCTTCAAGGACGCTTTCTTTCATTGCATAGCCGCCGACGCCGAGCAGAGCAAACCAGTTGTCGCCCCAGGTCGTCGATGCTTTAATCTTCAGATCGCCCGTTTTAAACTGCATGTAGGCCGAGTAGATCTGTGTTCTGACTTCTGCGTTGTTGTTCCCGGTTCTGGTATTGGTACAGGTCGTGGTAGCAACGCCGTCGCAGTCTGTAGCGATCACAGGGTTCGTTGCGTTGAGCGGAACGATGATTTTATTGTCATACGTACCACCGACCGTGAAGCCGCTGATCGTGTAATCACCCTGTACGGCAAGTTCCGGACGTTTCGCGTTACGAAGGGCCTTGCCACTGGGTTGTCCGGTGATCAATGTGGATTGGACGTCAGCGTCGGCATGGTAGGATTGCTCCAGGGCATACAGGCTGAGGCGAAGGCCTTCAACCGGCTTGAACGTAAAGGCGATCTGCGGAGCTCGGCCCAACGGATGGATCGGTGCCAGAGGGTTAAACTGCAGCGTTCCAGGGAACACTCCACCCTGAAGGAAAAGCGGATGCCAGTCCTGGCCGGCACGGAAGGCGACTTTACCCCAATCAAGGTTGATCCATGCATGGCGCAGACGCGTCATGTTGGCGTTGTAGTTTGCGCTTCCAAAGAAATCGAGCTCGATCAATCCACTGACTTTGGCGCCGAAGGCGTCAGGGCCGGTAATCTTGCCGCTGAGTCGGGATTGGACGGCCGTCATGCCTGTTTGCCCGTAGGCGTTCAGATCTTCCTTGTTACTGAAGATGTACAGATCGCGCGCTGTCGCATCCGTAATTGCATCGGGTGCTGCCGTGATCTGGCTTCTTGCAGCCGGGTAAAGCAGGAACATATCATCGCGCGCAGCGACAACTGCTCGCGAATCGTTAAAGGCATCGAATTTCACGAAGCCGCCGAATTTTATTCCATACTCTGGCTCGCCCTGCGCATGTACCATGGCAGGGGCAATCAGAGCGGAAAGGGCCACTGTGAGCCACAATCTTTTCTTGGTCATACTCTCTCCTTTCAATCTTTCAATCTTCATCAAGGTTTTTATTTTATTTTAACTTTTTCTCTCGGACCGGATTCTGTCGCGCACTAAAAGCGTGCATGCTTACGCTTACGTAAGGGGGAGTTCTTCTGGCCTGCGTTTGCAACCTGTGCAATTCTCTGGATGATGTTTGCAATCCCCCCTGCTTCGCTTGAGCAGTATAACTTCAATTCCTGTTCTTAGAACAGGCCTTAGAGCATGGTCTTTGTGAGACGTGGCTCGAAGTCCTTGTTCTCAATCCTCTCTCTTCCTTGCAGCTTTGAGCCTGTCAGGTCGACAGCCTCTCATTGCAGCCTGCTTGCAGACGTCAGTGTCTCTCGGGCAGGGCCTCTTTGTTGCCCGGTTTCGAGAGATACTCTCAGAATCCGTTGCAGCAAATTACTATATTTTATAAAGGATATTGGAAGAGCCGCCGTATTTTACAAGAATTTTTTGACCTGGAGGCCCGAGAAATTAAAAAAAATTAATAATTCAATTTAAGGAATGAACGTCGTTCATCTTTGTTTCTGAATGGGTGTTCATGATTGTGTCGTGCGTTAGTCGGCAGCTGGCGAAAGTATGAAGCTGAGAATCATTATGAACTGAAGTTCGAGCCCGCTTTCTCAAAAGGACTATACAGTGTGTTCGCTTTTCTGGAAGGCTTGAAGTCGATGGGCGTTCCGAAAACCGAGGAATTCAACCGACAGCAGAATGAACTGGCTGCGATGGCCCGCGCGCTGGCCAGCCCGTCTCGTGTGGCGATTCTTGAATTCATTTACGATCGAGATAACTGCACGTGCAGCGAGATCGTCGATCGTCTGCCGCTTGCCCAGGCGACCATCTCCAGACATCTGAAAGAGCTGAAAGAGAACGGCCTCATAGAGGGCAGGGCCTCAGGCACCTCGGTGCTCTACAGCATCAATCGCAAAAAGTGGGATCTGTGCCGGGCTCGCTTCGAACGCTTCTTTCGCCGTTGAGCGGACTCTCGCAGAAGCTCTTATATATGAAGAAAGCGTGATTTTGCGTCGGCTGTCTGCCTCTTTCACTTTTCCCGGTTCGGCCCCGAAAAAACCTGGGTTGTGAGCCGCTGGCGAGACACTCTACTGTTACTGCTGACGGTCCTGTTCTGGGGCACGACCTTTCACGCCGCGCGCTACGCGATGCAGAGCTTCACTCCAGTGGCGCTCGCCGCCGCTCGATTCTTGATCGGAGCGCTCTTTTTACTGATAGTTACAGGGCGCCTCACGGATCTGACTTTGCTTCGCAACCGGGACTTTCTGGGGCGTATCGTGTTGCTGGGCGCCGTCGGAGTCGGCATCTATAATCTGCTTTTTTATGAGGGAATCGCCCGTGTGAATCCGGCCAGGGCCGCTCTCATTGCAGCGGCCAATCCAGGCATCACGGCGCTTTTGCTTCGCGTCTGGAAGAAGGAGGCGTTACCCGTAGCCTCGCTTGCCGGTATCGTCCTGGCCTTTGCTGGCGTGGCCTTTGTCGTCTTTGAACCCGGATCAGGCTGGTCGATCGGAGTGGGAGAGCTCTGCATCATGGGAGCGGCAACGGCCTGGTCGATCTATAGCATCGCCGGGCGCGATGTGATGCGCACCTACGAACAGCGTGCCGTGACGCTTTACTCCGTCGTCGCCGGGTCGCTGATGCTTCCGCTTTTTGTCGGGAGCGTGGACGATACGCATTTTGCTATCGGCCCATTTATTGCCGTGCTCTATATGGCCATCTTTGCCACAGGCCTTGCCTACGTCTGGTGGGCGAGGGCGGTGCAATCGCTCGGGCCGGCTCCCGCTGCCGTCTTCATGAATCTTGTGCCGGTGACGGCTCTTGTCATCGAGGTCTTGCTCGGCGGCAGCATTGAGACGCGACAGCTTTTCGGGGGCGCCCTTGTGATAGCGGGCGTCTGGCTGACGAATCGCCGATGAGCATTGATCGAAACACTAACAGGCTGCTAAGAAAAGCGGTGAGCAAACGGCGGGCAGACGCCCGGTCAGGGAGTGCGGGGCGAGATGTCGATCGTGACTCCCGTCCCGGCCAGTTCTTCGTCGAACTGCGTTTCTTCGGGGACGGGACGTACGTCGTTCAAAAAGAGCAAAAAGTCATCGCCCTGAATGCGAAAACACAGGCAGTCAGGGTACAGTTCTCGTAGCCGCCCTGCCACCCTCTGTAAGAGGACGTCGCCTTCATGCCAGGAAAGGCGTCGGTTATAAGAGTGAAATCCGTGCAGCTGCAGATCGATTTGCTTCGACAGAGCCGGGGTCTCGCCTTTTTTCTCAAGATAGGCGAGGTATTTTTCGTTATAAAGACGCGTCAACTGGTCGCGAAAGAAAAAGGCGAAGCGCTCCTGTTCGAGCATCGTCGCCGGTTCCTGGTGAATGGATTCGTCGACCGTGACGTCGGCAAGGGCCGGTCGGACGGCGGGCACGATCTCGGGATCATACCGGCTGCCGGCAAGTCGCTCGATTTCGTCGAGGGCGTCGTTCACGGTTTTTCTCGGGCGATAGATGCGGCTGGTCGTCATCGCATCAAAGGCGTCGGCGATTGTAAGAATCCGGGCCAGCAATGGAATCTGCCTGCCTCTCGCTCCTTTCGGGTAACCACTACCGTCGAAATGCTCGTGGTGATAGCGGATGATCTCGGCCAGATTGCGATAGAGCGGCGTGCCCGAAAGCATCGTGACGCCGATGTCGACATGCATGCGAATGAGTCGGTGTTCGTAGGGATCAAGCGGGCCCGGTTTCAATAGAATGGAGTCGGGCGTCGAGACCTTACCGACGTCGTGCAGCCTGGCGGCTCGCGTTAACAGCTGAATCTGCTCAGAGCTGAGGCCGAGTTCGAGAGCGATGAGTTCACTGTAGCGGGCGACGCGAGATTGATGTCCGGCCGTATAGGAATCGCGCTGTTCGATGAGGCGGGCGAAGGTCTCGATGACCTCTTCCTGTTCGAGGAACTTCTCCATCTCGATGCGCTGCAGGTCTTCTCGAATGCGAAAGGCGTTGATGGCGAAGCCGATATCTCCGGCAAGCTCTTCAAGCATGCCTGCCTCTTCGCTATCGAAGCCGCGCTCGCGTCGGGAGTAAATCGTTAACAGACCGATCGGCGGCAGGTCGGATCGGGGCCGCAGAGGATAACAGGCCACGGCCTGGATGCCGGCCTGAAGGGCCCGATCTTTCCAGGGCATGAAGTCTGCCGCTGTGGTGATATCGTTTATGATGTAAGGATGGTTGTCTAAAAGGGCTCTTCCCGCCGGCCCGCGTGAAAGGGGGTCTTTCGGGTCGAGCGAGATTTGAGGCTTCACCTCAAGGTAGCGCAGGTGATCCTCGGAGTGATAAGCGATTCTGCATTCCTGGCCGTCCACAAAACCGATCCAGGCCATGGTGTAATGCGAATGCTCGGCGAGTCGATCGCAGCACTTCTGTAAAAGAACGGGCAGGTCGGTCTCGGTGACGAGCAGCTGGTTGATGTCGGCGACGGTTTGAAGCGCTTGCCTGAGATACCGTTCATGCCTGTACATCTGATCGATGTAATCGGTCCTGCTCGTCAGTTCGACGCGCATATCTTTCAGGCTTCTGTTCAGACGATAGGATCTGTACGTCCACAGGGAAAGAACGAGCAAAACGGCAAGTGCTATGCCGATCAGATATAAATCATAATCATGCAAGAACTGCCTGAGTGAAATCGGTTCGGGCTCGTAGGGTTCTAAGGCCAGCTCGCGAAGGCAGGCGTGCACCTCTCTGTAGTCGGCCGGAGCGACCCATCCGATTCCGGCAGTGTTTAACTGAAGCAGGGAAAGCGTTACCGATCGGGCGAGGTCGGTCGGCGTACCCGGCATAGCGGCAAAGGCCCACTCCGGATACAGAGTCGAGCTGTGCCGCTCTTTCATGCCGGGCGTTAGCTGTTCGTTAATGACCGTGAGATCGTCGGGCGAGAACGTCTCGGATTGCAGCGATTCGATGATACCGGTACGCACGACGCCCGCATCGGCCGTGCCTGTGAGCACCGCATGGATGACCGCTTCATGCGTTCCGACGAAGATGATCCGGGAAAGATCATCGGTTTGAACGCCGGCTCGCTTCAGTTCGCGCAGAGCGGCGATCCATCCTCCAAAGGATGTAGCGTCCGGGGCGGCAATCGAGCGGCCTTTGAGATCGCTGATTGTATCTATGCCGGCAAGATCCTTCCGTTTGAAGATGACGGTGCTGAACGAGCTGCGCCGACCTCTGCCTGATGGAATCTCCATGGTAGCGATACGTGAGGCGCCATATCTGGATTCTGCGAGAACATAGATCGCCGGATTCGCGATCAAGAAATCGAGATCGGTGCGGCTCAGCGTTTTGTCTGTTTCGCTGAGAAGAAAAGGAACGGCCTCAAATCGGTAGCCCGGAATCGAGCGATTCAGTTGTTCGAGAGTGGGAGTAAAGTCCTCATAAATACGGGGAAGGCCTCGATGAGCCAGTATGCCGATACGCACTGTCGTCTTTTCTGCGTACAGGGAGTGGCGCGAG
This sequence comes from Leptonema illini DSM 21528, assembly GCF_000243335.1. NCBI lineage: Bacteria > Pseudomonadati > Spirochaetota > Leptospiria > Leptospirales > Leptospiraceae > Leptonema > Leptonema illini. The sequence continues at coordinate 4,163,738 of NZ_JH597773.1, forward strand.
CCCGGTGCGATAAGGGAAAAGATTGACAGAACAACGAAAAGTGAAGGGATTTGAGTTGCTGATAACAGACGACGATGCAACTCTCGCATAGACCGGTATTGAAAACGCCTGCGCTCTGGTGGCAAGCAAAGATTCTCAGTTAAGGATCGAGAGGGTTCTACGATCGGAGGCATTATGGGTTTAAAAGAGAATCAATCTCACATGATTCTGAGTCGGCGAGAGCTACTTGCTGCGGGCATGGCAATATCCGTAGCTTCGCTTGTCGAATCGTGTGGATCGGTACGCGATGAAGAGTTAGTCGAATCCGATCCGATGCTTTTCGCACTGAAGATCGGGCCGACGGCGCCGAATCCTCATAACACACAGGCATGGAAGGTCAGGTTGATATCGTCGACGGAGGCCGAGCTCTATGTCGATGAAAAGCGCCTGCTTCCTGAAACCGATCCTCCGAACCGGCAGATCCATATCGGGCAGGGCACGTTTATCGAACACTTCGTCCTCGGTGCCGCAGCGGCCGGCTTTACAGCCAGTGTTAAGCTGTTCCCGCTCGGGCCGTACGGCGCCGCCGAAATCGGCCGAAAGCCCGTTGCCAGGCTAACGCTTACAAAAGATGCTATAAAAACGAGTGAGCTCTATGGCGCCATCGCTCTTCGGATAACGAATCGAAGCGAATACTCGGGGCCTGATATTACTGTCGCTGAATTCGAGCGGCTGAAATCTCTCGTCGGTCCTGTGGCCGGTCGTCTTGATACGAGAACGGGCAACGGCGGAACGCTGACCGATCTCTTTGTAAAGGCCTTCGCCGTCGAAACGAACACGCTTACCACAAACGAAGAATCGCGGCTTTGGTTTCGCTTCAATGATTCCGAGATTGAGAAATATCGAGACGGCATCTCGCTTCGCGGCAACGGCGTCTCGGGATTAAAATATCAGATCGCCTCCCGTTTCGTTATTGAAAACGATAAGGCCTACTGGAACGCCCCGGAGACGAAGCAGTATTCGATTGATGCTTTTCGCGGCCAGGCAACCAGCGCGAAAGGCATCGTCATGATCGTGACGCCGAAGAACGGCCCTGTCGACTGGGTGCAGGCCGGTCGTACCTATGCGCGCCTGCAACTGGCGGCGACGGCGATGGGCCTGTCCTCGCATCCGATGAGTCAGATCTTACAGGAGTACGAAGAGATGCGCTCACTGCGCGAAGAATTCGAACGCGAGGTCGGGGTCACAGGCTCCGAGAAGGTGCAGATGATCGCACGCCTTGGCCGGAGCGATTATTTCTTTCGTGCGCCGAGACGTGATCTTGCGTCGTTTCTTGTTTAGCCCCTCAGCGTTTCTTCAGATAATCGGCCACCGTATGCCGCGTCTCGGCATGCTGTGATCCCGTCTGTAGATCCTTGATGATAACGGTGCCGGCCTTCGCCTCGTCTTCGCCGAGGATCAGCACGTAACGGAAGCCTTTCTTTTCGGCGAGCTCGAACTGTTTGCCGAACTTCTTTGTCGCTTCAAGAGAGGCCTCGATATGCACCCCTTCGGAGCGAAGCTCTGAGGCGAGCTTCAGCGTCTCGCCGAGCAGATCGTTATTCATCAGAGTGAGGAAGGCGCGGTGCGATACGGTGCGCGACGACTCCAGCCCGTGCCCTTCGAGAAAATGCTCGAGTGTGACGTCGCCCATGCCGAAACCGACGGCCGGAATATCCTCTTTACCGAACTGCCCGAGCAGGCGATCATAACGTCCGCCGCCGAAGATCGCCCTGCGATTCTCGGGGTTCGTGTCATAGATCTCGAAAACAAGGCCCGTATAGTAGTCGAAGCCGCGAACGATCGCCGGATCAAAGAGCACGGCAGCTTCATGGCCCGATTTACGAAGAAGAAGCCGGACTGCGATCAGATGATTGAGAACGGCTAACAGATCGTCGGCCTTCTGGCCTTCGAGCTTCAGATGAGCGACGATTTCGTCAGGATCCCGGTCAAGCGAAGCGTTATCCATCGCAAGAAACGAGCGTACGCGAGATTCAAGCTCGGGATCTTCGCATTCTTTTGCCAGCTCTTCGGCGAAGGCCTCTTCGGTGATCTTTTCTTTCTTGTCGATCAGACGTCCGATGCGACGCAGCTTCTCGCGGTCGTCGATACCGATCCACAGATCGAGCAGACGTCGGTCGCTGATGCGAACGACGAACATATCGTCGCTTGCTCCGTAGGCGCGCATGAGGTCGACGGCGATCATGAGAATCTCGGCGTCGGCGCCGGGGCCCTTTGCTCCGAGCAGGTCGACGTTCAGCTGATAGAACTCGCGAAGGCGTCCGCGGCCGGGGCGTTCGTAACGCATGAAATTCGCGATAGAGAACCAGCGCAGAGGAAGAAGGCAGGAGGCGGGGCGATCGACGGCCATACGCGCAAGCGTCGGCGTCATCTCGGGGCGAATCGAAACCTCGCGATCGCCGCGGTCGGTAAAGGTATAAAGCTGTTCGTTTACGATCTCTTCAGATGACTTTGCGCGATAGAGATCTGTCGATTCAAGCACGGGCGCCTGATATTCGCCGTATCCGTAGCGTTCGCATACTTCCCGTTGAGTCTGGAACATCCAGTTGCGGAATTCCATCTCGGCGGGATAAAAATCCCGTGTGCCTGGATAGGGGCGAAATTTTGCAGCCATGAGCCCTCCCGGAGCTCACGTCTATCAGCTCCGCAGCAGTTTCTGAATCAGCGAGCGGTACACTTCTTTCGTGCTTTTGCGATAGTCGGAATGTCCCTGACCTGAAAGGTCGATTCCAACAAGCCATTCTCCGTCCTTCTTACCGATATGGCGGATGTTGCCGTAGAAGCGGATCGGAGCGTGCATCTTGAAAAGCAGGTCGAAGGTCAACCAGTCTCTGAGAGGCAGGTTTTTCTGTAGAACTTCACTGTCTATCTGAAGCGCCACACCTCCCTCTGAAATGTTTATGACCTTCTGCTTCTCTTTCACAAGAGAGGCATTTGCATCAATCACCTTCTGCAAGAGCTCGTCGGCCAGCTCTTCGGCGCGGGATTGCACGGCGGGGTTCATGCCCGAGGACGGCATCGGAAAGAAGATCAGAGCCAGCAGGATGCTCTTCTGATCTTCGTACATGTGTACGGGCTGAAGAAAGTGAGGCCGTCCCTGTATGGTAACCTCGATGCCTTTTTCGGGATGTTGTGTGGCGATCTCAGCAGGCAGTCGCGGATCACCGGCAAGGGCGACGCGCAGTCCACCGAACTCGGCCTGATGCAGCTTTTCAAACTCGGGAAAGATCACCTGCGTCGTGATCTGTAGCTTCGTGTTATTGGGAGCGATCTTGTTCGTAGAGATGCGAAAGTTCGAGGCGACGACCTCGCCGTCGTTCAACGCAAATCGGGGGAAGGCCCTCTGAACGGAACCGACGCGAGCCTGCAGAGGAACAAGGACGACATGACCCGGGCTGACCTGCTCGGACAGCGAGAAGTCGATCTCAAGCTGTCGGTTCAACGTAATAAAGAGCGTGTTCTGTGTATTCAGCTTAACGGAAGGATTGCAGTAGAATTCAAGACCATCGCCGCGCCGCTCGCCTGGCGTAAACTCCGCAGCCGGGTGCGTACCTTTCAGATAGAGCGGACGACGGTTCAGTTTTTCTTCGATCAGCTTGAGGATGGCTTCGCGATCCTTCATAAGCTGCCAGCTGCGCGGAGTCTCTTTCAACAGCCTGAAATCGTAGTTGCTGAATCCGTTTGTTACTGCGTCGTTTGCCATTGTCGCGCTGCCTTAAAAGCCGATGCACCATATATCGGGCCCGGCTCTAATCTTTACGACGCCGCTTTTGTAAAAAATCAGTCGATTTTTTTAAACTCCACCCTGCGATTGATCGCTCCTTTTACTGCATCTTTTACGGGGATCAACGGTCGATCATAGCTGTAGCCGCGAACGATAAGCCGGTCGGCGGCGATGCCCAGCTCGATCAATCGCTGCTTCACGGCATTGGCTCTGTCAAGGGAAAGCTTCTGGTTGTAGGTGTGGGACTTCGTCTCGGGCCCTCTGTAGGTGAGATCCGTATGTCCCTGGATCTCGATGCGAATGCCCGTATTGCTCTGCATGATGCGCGCAATCGCTCGCAGCTTCTTCATCTCGCTTTCTTTGATTACGGCGCTGTTCAGATCAAAGTAGATGCGTTCGTTGCCGATGCATTGCGGATCGCCCGCCTCGCATGGATTCGTATCTTTGCCCGCCTTCAGGCGGATGACGATCTCTTTCAGCTCTTTCGTTTCTGTGAAGGATTGCTCCTGTGAGACATAACCTGGAGAAGAGGCCATGATGGCGAATCGTTCGTCGTTGCGTACGGGCACGGCGAAACGGCCTTCGGCGTTCACATCAAGAGGGACGGCCGTTCCGTCCGCCTCGCGTTTCGTGATCGTCGATCCCGGTAGCGGCAGCCCTGTCGCATCGTCGACGACGATGCCGGCGAGGCGTCTTTCATATGTGGCCTCTTTACGAATCGGCTCCAGATAGAAGATGCGTTCGTCCTTGCGCCCGGCCGGTATGACGCCGCGATAATCAAGCACCGTCTGATAGGGCTGGTATCCGGGCGCGCTGATGCGCAGTCGATAGCTGCGACCCGTATAAAGATCGGTGGTGAAGTTGTTCTCGATGGTCTCGCCGTCGTTTTTCACCCGTCGCTTTGACGTGATCACCTTCGTCATCAATTCAAAGTCGATATGTATCGTCGCATCCATACCCAGAGGCAGTCGCGAAGATGCGTCGAGAATGCGTCCGGTCAGCGTAAGTTTAACCGACTCGATCAATTCGGTCGGCACGGCCACTCTGTAGATATCGAAGCGACCCTTCGCGTCGGTATGCCTTCGATCTGAGGAGAAGTAGCCCCACATGCCGTCGTCGGTGAGCTTGAAGGCTTCGTCGTCGCGCTCGGAGTTGAACGGACGACCGGCGTTTAACGGCATCTCGAACTCAAGGCCGTTCCAGTGTGAGATGTAGATATCGAATCCGCCAAGCCCGCCTTTGCGATTGGAAGAGAAGACGAGCTTCTGTCCGTTTGCCGTAAGAAAGGGCGTGATCTCGTCGTCGGGCCCGTTCACGAGAGGACCGAGATTGATCGGAGACGCCCACAGTCCGGTACGCATATCGCGCTCCGTATAATAGATATCGTCGCCGCCGTATCCGCCCGGCCGATTCGAGACGAAGAACATACGTTTGCCGTCAGGGGTCACATAGGCCATGCGATCGTCGTAATCGCCGTTGATCTCGTTGATATGCATGAGCTCGCTCCAGCGATTGTTGCGGTAGCGAGCGTAGTAAATATTCAGTCCTGCATAACCCTGCCGTCCGCCCTCGGCTCTGCGTGAGGTCAGATAGATCTCGACGGGTTTTGATCCGACCATGACGATAGACGGATGTCCTTCAAAGCCGTCGCTGTTCACCGAGAACTGTCCTGGAGGATTCTCTGCCGGCTTCTGTACCTGCATCGTATCAGAGGGATTGCCGATCAGAGGAAAGGCGAACGGAAGCGGCACAGACCACTGCGGTCGTCCTGTTCGATCGCGATAGTTAGCATTGTGGCTGTACCACAGATCATGTCCTTCGGTCGAGCCGGGTCTGGCAGATTGAAAGACAAGAAAGCGTTCGTGAAGCAAAGGCAGGGGGGCGTAGTCATCCCACGGATGATTGAGCACCATCTGGTTCGCCGGTTCGTCGTCGGCGAGTATGCTATCGGGTTCGATGACGGTATCGACGGGCTTCGCTGTGTCGGGCTCTTTCTCGACAGGTTTCGTGCTGTCGGGCGCCTTCTCGGCTTCAACTGGCTTCTCGGTTTTTCCGGGAAGCGTTTCGGCCGCCTCGGGCTTCTTCGCAGTCGGCTTCGTAACGGTCGGAGTCTGTTTGACCGGCGTCTTTTGCGTCGCAGGAGGTTTTGCCGGTTTTTTGACCGGCTTTTTCTCAGGCTTCTTAACCGGCTTCTTGGTTTGTGTTGCCGGCGGCTTATTGTTGACCGGAGCCGATCGGGAGTCGACCGGCAACAGCATCGTCCATATAACGACGGCGCTCGTCAAAGAGAGCGTCAAGATTCTTCGCCGACCCTGGAACAAAGCCGAAGACGCCCTCCCACATGCGCTGCGTTTCCATGCAGAGGTAAAGGAAGAGGCGAGGGTCGCGGTCCTGAATCTTTTTTCGGATCGATGCATACATGGATTCCCGTATCGTTTTAAAGTAACGGTACTTGCCATCCGATCCTTGAACCATTTCTTCGCGCGTCAGAGCGTCGGCGGAGAATCGCGATTGCATGACCTCTTTCTGACCGGGCGAGTAGCGGAACGATCCGACCGAGATCCATGAGATACGATCGGGATGAATGCGGTCAAAGAGTTCTTCAAGCAGGCGATGGTAGTTCTGTTCCCAGTTCTCATGATGGATCAGCGGATCAAGATGAAAGGCCAGTCGATATCCCGCTCCCTGCACCTTCTCGGCCGCCTGCAGCCGCTCTTCAAGCGTCGCCGTGCCGGGCTCGACGGCATCGATGACATTCTGCGGATTCAGCGACCACGAAACGACCGTATGCTCGCGATGGTCGAGCTGCAGAAGCTCGTTCACGTTCGACGATTTCGTCTTCAGTTCAAGCGTCGCATTCGGAGTTTTCGCAAAGCGTTCGACAAGGATCGTCGAAAGGCCTGTGATCGGCTCGAGCGCAAGCGAGTCGGTGTATTCGCCCGTGCCGACGCGAAAGTGAAACTTCTTGCCGAGGATCTTGCGATCAAGCTCGGCGAACATGTCTTCGAGGTTCCCGAAAAGCGTCATCAGCGGATGATTGAGGAAATTCTGCAAATAGCAATAATGGCAGTCGTAGAGGCAGCCCACTCCGAAGTTGATGACGAAGTACTGACAGCAGACCATGCCATCAGAGCCGGGGCATGAAGAAAGGAAGCGGCCCGGATAGTTATAAACCAGCAGCGTATCTTTCTCGAAAAGGTTGCCGTTCTTCTGGTAGTGATCGAGCAGGGCGCGCGGATCGTCGATCTCTTCGATCACGACGGAACTGTCTTTGAGCTTGCTGCGGATCGATCGGGCCAGCTCACCTTCGGCGACGGCCCGGTCTATGTAGATCTTCTGGATCAGTTCAGGACTGCGCATCCGGACCAATTAAATGGAAGTATCGAGAAAAGCAAGGCCGCATCACTCCCACCCTCACCCCTGCGTGGCGCGATCCTGCGCCAGGCAGGGGCCGCTTTGACATCCATGTCCCGCTTTCGGGAGGGAGTGATGCGGCTGGATGGGGTTAGACGCGAGCGACGTTTGCCTCGCATACATTCCATTCGCCCAAATGCCAGCTCGTTTGCACTCAGCCTGTAGTGGACCACGGATGGGAGAGCGACGGCGCCTGGCGCTCGGATTGCGCCATGCGCCGGACAGGATGAGTGCAAACGGGCCCTACCAGGCCTGGCACGCTCCGCTCTCAGGTGGGTGTCGGGTGACGGGAAGGGGAGGCAGCGGGGTTCGGATGGGCGCGGTCGTGTCGGAAGGTGGGCAGCCGGATGGGTGCGATGCGGCGGCTTTACTCTTGATTTTTCTCTGACGATGCCGTAAGTTGCTTCCATGCTCGATCTGTATTCTGAGTTTGAGCGGTTGATTGCCGCTATGGCTGACCGGCAGATAGAGTATGCACTCTGTGGCGGCCTGGCGATTGCCGTGTACGCACAGCCGCGCGCTACGGTCGACATAGATCTGCTTGTAACAGACGCCATGCTGCCTGCAATGCGCCTGTTGTTAAAAGATCTTGGGTATGAGATCGAGGCAGGGCCGATGGAGTTCGGTGGCGGGGCGACCGTCATTCACCGCTTTACGAAAGTGGATGCCGATGGAGACTTCCTTTCGGTTGACCTTCTCCTGAAGACGCCTGCCAATGCTCCGGCATGGGAGCAGATTCAACGATTGCAGTGGAACGGCCAGCCGTTAAACGTTGTTTCAAGAGACGGCTTGATTCTACTCAAAATGATGCGCGATAGCGAGCAGGATCGCGCCGACATCGCCGCTTTACGCGAAGGGACGGGCGAACCATGAAAGAGGTGGAGCTGACATCGGCAGAGATCGATCGTCGCCTGCGTCGCGTCGCTCAGCTGAATCGCCTCTGTAAAAGCCTCAAGCAGGCCGGGACGATGCAAAAGGCGGTGGACGGCGTCGTCGGCCATCAGAGTGTTTCTTCAGCGGACGCTCAGCGTCGACAGAGGCGTATGTCATCACGTAAATTCCTGTATATTCTGATTGTTACAAAGATAGTCGTACTGGGGTTCAGTATCGCCCTGGTCCTGTTCCTGATGAAAACCTGAAGACCGTTCCTTATCCTCGCAATTAATCGTTGACACAAGCTCCGGGGAGTGCTGATCTCTGGCGTCTGACAGAGTTCGGGTTTGCAGGCATATCGGGCAAGTTGCCCGGTAAAGCCAGGCAGACCCGCGAAAATCAAAAGGTAGATAATATGGAGAGAAGTATGAAGAAGTCGATGGTTGTCGGATTAGTCCTGGCGATGGTGCTGGGCGTTTCGTGCAAAGATGCAAAAAAAGAGGCCCTGCTTGCAGAGGTTGCAAAGCTTGAGGCCGAGCATAAGGCGGTGAGCGACGAGCATCACAGCCAGCTGCATGCCGGTCATGATGCACTGAAGGCCGATCACGATAAGGTGAAGGCGACGGTTAAGAGCAAAGAAGGCAAGGCCACGATTGAGGCGCATGAGAAGCTGATGGCGCAGCATGAAGAGCTCATGTCGCAACATATGAAGATGATGGACGAACATGAGGCCGCCTTCGCGAAACTCAAAGATGGCAGCATGTCGACGGCCGACATGGAAAAAGAGATCGCCCGCATCCGCTCTGAACATGAGAAGATGACGCAGGAACATAAAGCGATGATCGAAGAGCACAAAAAGATGGAAGAAGAGCATAAGACGCTGAAGTAATCTCACGAATCGTCTTTGCTTTTTGATCAGGCTGCTCCGGAAACCCAGCGTGGCTTCCGGAGCAGCCTCTGAAAAGTTCTTGTAGTCTGGTGGGCCCGTGGCATCCTCTTTTCATGCAACCCATTCGAATTATACTGACGGGCTTAATCGCCCTGACCCTACTTCAGTGCGGCAAGGAACCGTCCGCCCCACAGACCTCCGGCGAAGTGACTGTCGAAATCACCGGAAAAACGCTAACCGGCACCATCGTCTCGGGAGCGACGCTGCTTGAGACGATGGACAAGCTGAAGGCGGCCGGCCAGATCCAGTTTGAGGCCTCGGGCACGGGCGAGATGACCATGGTTGACTCCCTGAACGGGCAGAAGAATGAAGGGGCCGGCGATACAAAGCGCAACTGGCTCTATGCGCACAACGGAAAGCTCTCGCCGCTTGGCATCGGTCAGCTTAAACTGAATCCTGGCGATCGCATCACCTGGTGTTTCGTGCTCTGGCAGGACCGGGAAAGCTGTAAGTAAAAATCGCTTTGCCTTCTGAGACAGGACGAAAAGATTGCACTGTTTACCGGAATCGGGGGATCTATGAGCTTTAATCGTTTCAAATCTGAAGATGCAGGTCGCATCCTGCTTTTTATCATCCTTGTAGGCTTTGCCGTTCTGGCCCGTACAATGGAGCATGCGCCGAATTTCACGCCGGTCGCCGCCATCGGCCTCCTGGGCGGCTATCTGTTCCGCTCACGTCTGGCCGGACTTCTTTCCGTCCTCGCCGCCATGTTTGTAAGCGATCTCATCATCGGTTATGAAAGCGTGACGATGCGCGTCGTTGTGTATCTCGCTCTCTGTGTGCCCGTTCTTCTTGGTTCTGCTCTGAAGAGCGTGAAAGGAGCCAGGCTGGGTTTCGGCCTCGTCGGTTCTTCGCTTCTTTCGTCGGTGTCTTTTTATCTGACGACGAACCTGGCCGTCTGGGCATTCAGCGGAATGTACGAGCATACGATGCAGGGCCTTGTCCTCTGCTACACCTATGCGCTGCCCTTCCTGCGTAATACCATGATCGGCGACCTCTTCTACACCGGAGCCTTCTTCGGTATCTACGCCGCCGTGCGCCATTTCGCCTGGCGTCCGGTTACATCAGCAGCCTGATGCAATCCGGCCCCCGGCGCCGCTTCAGACTTCGTTACCTGCTCCTGCTGGCCGTTGCCGCAGGAGCTTTCGTTTTTCTCGGCCGCCATGCCTGGCGCGAATGGCGCTGGCGCTACATCGTTATCCATCATACGGCCTCCGATGCCGGGAATCTCGAATACTACCGACGTCTGCATAAAGAAGAGCGCGGATGGCCCGATATCGCCTATCACTTCGTCGTTAATAACGGAGCCTCAAACACCGTTCCGGGCCAGATCGAAGAAAGCAATCTCTGGAAAGAGCGCAGCCGCGGATTTTCCACGCGCAACACCTACGTGAATACGGTGGGCATCGCCGTCGTCATGGTGGGCAATCTTGAACGACATGCGCCGACAACGTTACAGTATCAGTCTCTTGTAAGCCTGCTTGTCACACTTGCGCGTGAGTATGATATACCGCCGGAGCGCATCATAGGGCATCGCGAATTACAGCAGACGAAATGCCCCGGACAGCATCTTGATATGGCGAAGCTGCGCGAAGATGTGGCACGGGAACTTGCGAGATAGAATGCCCGGCAGGTAATGCTGTTCGCTTCTTTCCATATACGTTCCATTACGTTCACTCCAGTGCCGCGCCGAACGAGAAGGCCGGAGGTGCGTCCGTTTTGTTGTTGTCGTCAAAGGCACGTTCAAAAAACTGACACTCTGTCCGCACCTCAAAAGGCAGGGCGGATATTCCGCCGTTTTCCTCTGGACTCAGAACCCTGGTTCCATCCGAAAACCGCAGCAGGCAAGGGCCTGCATTTTTACTGGATGGAGACCAGGATTTGAAAACACTTACACCAACAAAAGAAGCGACGTCATTTGAAGAGTTCGGCTTCGCCGATACGATTCTGCAGGGCATCAAAGAAGCCGGCTTCGAAACGCCGAGCCCCGTACAGAGCCTTGCCATTCCGGCGTTACTTGAAGGCCAGGATGCGACCGTAATGGCCGCCACCGGCACTGGAAAAACGGCAGCCTATGGCCTGCCCTCTCTCGACTACCTCGTACGTCATCCGAAAGAGACCATGCTTGTCATGGCTCCGACGCGAGAGCTTGCCGGACAGATCAGCGATGAGCTGTATCGCCTTGGCAAATTTGCAAACATCCGCAGCATCGCCATCTATGGCGGCCGCTCCTACGGACGTCAGACAGACATCATCAGCCGCGGAGTAAACGTAATCGTCGCCACCCCCGGTCGTCTGCTTGATCTGCTTGATTCCGGACGCCTGAAATTCTCGCCGTCGATCGTCGTTCTCGACGAAGCCGACGAGATGCTCGATATGGGCTTTCTCGACGACATCCAGCGCATCATGGACTATGTACCCGATCGCGCCCAGACGCTGCTTTTTTCGGCGACGCTGCCTGCTCCGATTCAGGGGCTGATTAAGAAGTTCCAGAAGAATCCGGTCATGCTGAAGGCCGCCGGCGCCGGTTCGGCCAGCCTGCAGATCGACCAGAGCTTCTATGTCGTCGGCGAAGAAGAGCGCGATCTGGCCGCTCTGCGTCTTATCGAATCGATGAACCCCGAGAAGTGCATCGTTTTCTGCCGCACGCGCGAAGAAACCGACCGGCTAACCTCAACGCTACTCGGTCGCAGCTTTCCCGCCGCTCCGCTTCATGGCGATATCGATCAGTCCCGACGCGAGAAGACGATCCGTGATTTCCGTCAGGGACGCGTAAAGATTCTCGTCGCCACCGACGTCGCTGCACGCGGCCTTGATGTCGCCGACGTATCGCACGTATTCAACTACCATATTCCCGGTAACTCTGAAAGCTACATTCACCGTATCGGACGAACCGGCCGTGCCGGACGTTCAGGCGAGGCCATCACCTTCGTCGCACCGGGCGAGATGCGCCGTCTTCGCATGCTGAAGCAGGCCGTCGGCGATATCAAACCGGCATCGATTCCCACTCTGCGTGATCTGCGCCGCCGCGAGGTGGAGCGTATGACGGCTCTGGTTAACGAAGCCGAAGGCACCAAAGAGGCGGTGCGTCAGGTCGAGCGTCTGGTCGAGGCCGGATTAACGGCCGAAGAGATCGCCGTCAGAGCTCTCAGCCTTCTCATTCAGAAAGATGCGCCCACGGGCCCCGAGAAGATCGGCTGGGAAGTGGATCGCATCAACGAGTTCCTCTCTCGACCGGCGCCGCGCTCGTCTTCGGGCGGACGTGGGTTCCCGTCACGGGGCGGTTCGCGTGGACCGAGCAGAGGCAGCTATGATCGCGGATCCGGTAAGGGCCGCAAATTTGAATCCGGTGATTCCGGTCGGCGTCGCAGCTGATCCGGGTAACTGCTGAAGGCGATGCGGTTACGCTCGGCGTCAAAGGCGTAGAGCGTAAAACCCGATTCGCCGGCAAGCAACTCTCTCTCTTCTAAAAAGTCTCGCCACGCATCGGCGGCATCGGCGTCGATGGCGAAAGCGAGCAGATGAAAGCCCGCCTCTTTATCGTGAAAGGGGCGGGATTTTTTTTTGCCTGTGTGATCGGCCCGTTCGAGCATGAGTATGGTCGGATGGCAATCCAGCCATACGGAGCGAAGTCCGCTATCGTCATGATGCCTCGATAGTTCCTTAAAGCCAAGCGACGTATAGAACTGCGTTTGCCGCTCTACGTCGTCACAGGCAAGGGCGATATGATGGATCATGGCGCCCTTGCGCAAGCCGGGGCTCTCGTCTTTCATGCTTCTTTCCGTATCGTTAACATATCCAAAGGCCCGAGAGTCCGACTCAATTCAGTCCTTGCAGAAATTCCTGAAAGACGGCGTTATACTGCGCGAAGTTATCATCGATGGACCGGGCATGAACGGCATTCCAGTCGGTTAAAAGCAGGCGACATCGGATGCCGGCCTTGAGCATCGTCGAGGCGATCTCTTCGGAATGTCGCGGAACCGTATACGTATCGGAGAGCGAATGCACGACCATGACGGGCGCCCGGACCTGCGAGGCGTACCTGAGCGACGAAGATTCGTCGGGATCAAAGCCGGCTCGCAGACCGGCCAGGACAAAAGCGCCTCCGGTAAAGAGCAGGCTGCCCTGTGTATAACGCTGCACGGCCTGTTCGGTTACGATCGTGCGCATGGCCGTGTAGGGAGAATCGACAAGCAGAAACCAGAATCGGCGCTTGGAATGACCGGCGGCCTGAAGCGATGTGGCCGCTCCGTAGGATTCGCCGATCAGCGCCGTATGTGCGTCGTCGACGCCTGTCTTCTTCTGTAAGAAATCAACGGCGGCAAGAAGATCGTACTTCTCGTAAAATCCGAAGGTGCCATAATCGCCGTCGCTTTCGCCGTGGCGTCGGGCGTCATAGAGCAGAAGATGGCATCTTTGATCTTTAAGAAGCGGCGTATATTTCAGCATGCCGTAGCGGGTGCCGCTGAAGCCATGATGAAAGACGGCGGCGCAGGGGCGATCGCCGCGAAAGTACCATCCGCGAAGCGTCGTGCCGTCGTCGGGATTCTGGAAAGAAACGGCTTCAGGTTCGGCCAGGCCGAAGTCGGCCACCGAGCCGATCTTTAACCGAATTCGATCGGCTTCAAGGGTCCGGCTGTTAAAGGCGACGACCTGCGAGCTGAAATACCAGCTCACGCCGAAATAGATGCACAGAAGAGCGCCGACGGCCGCCGACCCTCGTTTTATGTTCGCTTTTCGCATATCCCCTCTCTACGTTTCGGATCAGTGTCTGATCCGATCTTTATCTCTTGTTGAAATCGCTTCCGTTGCCTGTTGATACTATCGACATTCGGCGTTAATCGAACCGACGTATTCAGGCGCCAGAGAAAAGGCCGACGGTGCGCCGGCAAACTTCAGATCGTCGCCTTTGATCTTCTTCTCTTTATGCAGTCGTTCCCAGTCCTTAACAAAAGGAGCTGATAGTGGTTTGAAAGACCAGTGCCACGGCTCGAATTCATAGCCTTTCTTGCGGCCTTCTGTATAAACAAGGCAGAAGCCGTACTTCGGAGCATGGACAAGCATCCACTGATAGAGCTTCTTGCCTTCGCCCGAGCGATAGTAGTCGACGGTCAGGCTGTTGATGTCGAAGTCCGTGCCCCAGTGATGTCGCGATGTGCCCGGCATAGAAGAATACGTAAGGATGCGCCGCGCTCGCTCCACCGGATCTTTTACCGTATTGAGGCGGATGCCGCCAACGGCCACGTTGCCGTTCCACTTGGATTCCCAGATGCTTTTCTGGCTGGCGAAGTTGCGTGTTCCGCTCTGCACCCAGAACGGAACGCCGGGAAGGTCTTTTTGAATCTGGGCATACATCTTCTGGATCGCCTCAAGAGCCTCGCGACGCAGATAGATGCCGCGGCCGCGATCGGGAATGCCGTAAGAAGCGGCCGTAGCGAAGGCAGGATGACGATCAGGAGCAAACTGGCCTGTAAGATAGGCCGTCGGATCAATATCACCATACAGATCTGGAGCGCCGGCAGGCTGCGAGCAGAGCGGCAGAATACAGAAGAAAAGCGGGAAAAGAAGAGAGAGACGGCGGGAGAAACGTTTCACGATGATGAACGTATCGCCCGCACGATGAAGTTGTCAATCAAATGTCAGGAGCCATTCCTGGAGAATGGCTGCGACGCTCTCAAGTTAAATCAGTCGTTTCATCTTTTCATCAAGGAAGTGTGCATGGTGTTCGAGATGCCATGTGCAGTAAGATAGTATCGTATGCACGGTCTGCTCGCCGCGCTGCGGATGCAATCCGACTCTGCTAAACTCTTCGCCGGCAAGCGACTTCAGCCAGGAGCCCGTCCAGTTGCGCAGAGAGCGAAGGGCCTGCATCGTTTCGTCAATGGAGGCGCTGCGATAGAGGCCTTTATCGATGAAGTCGTCCTCCTGCCATACGGTGAAGGCCGGACGTTCTTCGGCGACGGCACGACGCATACGGTGCACGAAGGCCATCTCGGCATCGAGCAGATGGCCGAGAAGCATGCGGCAGGACCAGGCCCCGGCAGCACCCTCGAAGGTGCGATCGGCCTTTTCTTCGGTAAGATCGGCGAGGCCAGGATGAATCTTGCTGATTCCGGACGTATAGGCGCCCGTCAGATCGCTGTGCGACAGGGCAAGGAAGGCGGAGATCTCGGGTTTTGCGCTCATAATCCAAAGGTAAATGAAAGACCCTTTTTGCACAGGAAAAAAAGCAGCATTGCAGGAATTGGGCAGTCGGCTGAGCGCACTTTGTGAAGGCAGAAGAATTTAACCGCGAAATACGCGAAAGGCGCGAAAAAGGAAATGGTGAACCACCGTTGAACCCGGAATCCAGGAGCAAGCATGAGAGCAGATAGGGGAAGAGCGAAGAAAGACGATCCCCGGATCAAACCTTTCGCGCTTTTCGCGGTCAATAAATTCTGAGCGCTTCATCCCATCAACGTGCCGGCCTCCGTCGCCGCGCCGTTATCGCAACAACTCTCTAAACACCTCCTCACCCCCCCCACTCTTCCCTCCGCGCCCTCAGCGTCCTCTGCGGTACACCCTTTCTGAATTGCTACCCTCCGCGCCCTCAGTGGTCCACCCTCTTCTGGCTTTCCGGTTAACGCTGCGATAACCGACGCTCGTTCAGTTATCGCTGTTTTCTACTGTTCTATTTTTAATCTATGTTTTTTATTATTTGCAAGGTCTTCTCATGGAAAACGTCTTGCAAATATCACACTGTCGTAATTATGTAACACATCACTGTTCGTGAGGTGCTGATGCATGGAAGTCCGACAGGTCAATCCGGGAACGGAACGCCCGATCGAAAAGCTCTCTTCGACCGATACTGATCTTCTGAAAAAGATGTATCGCGAGATGGTGCTGATCCGGCGCTTTGAAGAAGAGGCGGCGCGAGCCTACGCTATGGGCAAGTTCGGCGGCTTCTGTCACCTCTATATCGGACAGGAGGCCGTCGGCACGGGAGCGATCAACGCCCTCAACGAGCGCGATTACATACTTTCTACTTATAGAGACCACGGACACGCCCTTGCTCGCGGATGCGATCCCGGAGCGCTGATGGCCGAGCTTTTCGGTAAGCGCACCGGTATCGTCAAAGGGAAGGGCGGCTCGATGCACTTCTTTGATCGTCGCCGCAACTTCATGGGAGGCCACGGCATCGTCGGCGGTCACGTCGCCCTTGCAACGGGCATCGGCTGGGCCATTCAGTATCGCAACGAACAGGCCGTGTGCATCTGTTTCTTCGGCGAAGGCGCCGCCAATATCGGAGCCTTTCATGAAGGCCTGAATCTGGCCGCGCTCTGGAAGTTACCCGTCATCTTTATCTGCGAGAATAACCATTACAGCATGGGCACGCCCGAGTATAAGGCGCTGTCCGTTCCGGACGTGAGCATTCGCGCCGTCGCCTATAATATGGATCGCGATCTTTTCGACGGCGACGACGCCCTCTTCGTACAGAAGAAGGTTTCGGAGCATGTGGAGAAGGCGCGCAGAGGCGACGGCCCGTCGCTGCTTGAGATCAGTACGTATCGCTTTCGCGGTCATTCGATGTCTGATCCGGCGAAGTATCGTACAAAAGAAGAGGTGGAGATCTGGAAACAGCGCGACGCCATTCTGCGAGCGCGACGCATGCTTGAGTTCAATGGCGTCGCCGAGAAGGAATTCGCCCGCATCGAGGCCGAGATCAAAGATATCGTCACCGCCTCTTTGAAATTCGCCGAGGAGTCGCCCGAGCCTCCCGTGTCAGATCTGTATGCCGACGTCTATGCCGTTTAACCGAGGATCATCATGGCAGTAATCAGTTATAGAGAAGCCTTACGCCGCGCCCTGGACGAAGAGATGGAGCGCGATAACAACGTCTTTTTGATGGGCGAAGAGGTAGGCGCCTATCAGGGGGCCTATAAGGTCAGCCAGGGCCTGCTTGAAAAATACGGCGAGAAGCGCGTCGTCGATACTCCGATCTCCGAGCAGGGATTTGCCGGGTTAGGCGTCGGAGCGGCGATGTGCGGTCTGCGCCCCGTCATCGAGTTCATGACCTGGAACTTCTCGCTTGTGGCCATCGATCAGATCTACTCGAATGCGGCGAAGCTCTTTTATATGTCGGGCGGGCAGATACCGATTCCGATGGTCTTTCGAGCTCCGGCCGGGGCGGGCGGCATGCTGGCGGCCCAGCATTCGCAGGCCCTTGAGTCGATTTACGTGCATTGTCCGGGATTGATCGTCGTCGCGCCGGCGACGCCCGCCGACGCCTGCGGATTGCTGAAAAGCTCCATACGCGATAATAACCCCGTCATCTTCATCGAAGGAGAGGTGCTATACGGCATGACGGGCGAGGTGCCCGATCAGGAGTTTCTCGTTCCTATCGGCAAGGCTGAAGTGAAGAAAGAAGGTCGGGATTTTACGATCATCACCTGGTCACGCGGGTACTCCTTCGCTATCGAGGCGATGGACGCCATACAGAAGCTCGGCTATGATCCGATGATTCTTGATCTGCGCAGCCTGCGCCCGATGGACGAGCAGGCCGTGATCGAGGCGGCTACGGCGACGGGCCGCGTCTTGATCATCGAAGAGGGCTGGCCGCGCGCCTCGATGGGATCGCATGTGGCCGATTTCATTCAGCGGAACTGCTTCTATGACCTGCATGCTCCGATCCTTCGGGTAACGCAGGAGGACGTTCCGATGCCCTACGCCCGCAATCTTGAAAAGCTCAGCCTTCCCAATCCGGTGAAGATCGTTCAGGCCGTCGAAGAGCTGATGAAATACTGAGAACCTGCCCGAAAGGAGCGCGAACATGGCACGTATTCTTGAACTGATGCAACTCTCGCCGACGATGAAGATCGGCACCTTCGTTAAGTGGACGAAAAAGCCGGGCGATGCCGTCTCGCCCGACGACATCGTCGCCGAGATCGAAACCGATAAGGCGGTGATGGAGATGGCGGCCTTTGATACGGGCGTGCTTCTGGGCACGCTTGTAGAGCAGGGCGATCAGCTTCCGGTCGGAGCTCCGATTGCCATTATCGGCGAGGTGGGCGAAGACATCTCTGATCTGCTTCAGAAGGCGAAGGATCAGCTGCGTTCTCTGCGCGAGCAGGGGGCGGCGCCTGCACCGGCGCGATCCGAAGAGAAGCCGCCGGCGGGGCCGGTGTCGGCGGTCGCCGAGAATCTTATCCCTGATCCTGAGATGCAGCTCCAGGGCGGCGGCGAGCGGCCCGAGGCGAAATCCAGCGCTGCGCCGTCCGTTCGCGAAGATGCGTTAACAGGAGAGCCCTTACGCGCAGCGCATCCGCTGGAGCGCGTCTCGGTCGCCGTCTCGACGATCGATCGGCCGCTACTGGACGAGCCTTCGCTGAACGGCCTTATCGCCCTGCCCGCGCATATAACCCTGGCCCGCTCGTCGTATCGCACACGACATCCGATCAGTCCGCTTGCGCGCAAGATCGCCGAGGCGCACGGCGTCGATATCAGCGTTATCCAACCGGCCGATCGCAAGCGCATCAAGGCCTCCGACGTCGAACAGTTCATCAAGCAGCGCGGCTCATCGCCCGGTCGATCGATTGCCGCCGCCCCCGATCGGCGAATGGAGATCTCGGGCATGCGCCGCGTCATCGCAAGCCGGCTCTCGGATTCAAAGACGCATATTCCGCACTACTATCTGACGGCGGAGTTCGATGCCACCGCCCTGATCGCCCTTCGCGAAGAGATCAATCAGGGGCTTGCCGAAGGCGAGTCGAAGTTTTCGATTAACGACTTCATCGTGCGCGGATGCGCCCTTTCTCTGAAGAGACATCCGGTTGTGAACAGCTCCTGGCGCGGCGATCATATCGTGCAGTACGGTCGGGTCGATGTCGGCATCGCCGTCGCCCTTGATCAAGGCCTGATCACGCCCTACGTGAGAAACGCCGATCAGCTCAGCCTGCGCGAACTGGCGGCGCGCATCCGCGAGCTGGCGAAGCGAGCGAAGGATCGCAAGCTGAAGCCCGAAGAGTATTCCGACGGCACGTTTACCGTTTCAAATCTGGGTATGTTCGGCATCCGCGATTTTGCCGCCATCATCAACGAACCCGAAGCGGCCATTATGGCCGTCGGCGGTATCTTTGACAGAGCCACCGTGAAGGATGGGCAGGTCGTGGCGACGAAGACGGTGACCGTGACCTTGAGCTGCGATCATCGCGTCGTCGACGGAGCGGAAGGGGCGAGCTTCCTTGCGACCTTCAAGCACTTTATGGAGCATCCGCCGCTTCTGCTTGTATAAAGCGACATGACCTTTTTTCAAACGGCAGTGAGCCGCGTATGCGTTTACAGCCTGTTGTTCGGCATGTTCCTGTTAACCATGCCGCTTCAGGCAGAGAAGCGCATCATCGTCTTTGTCGCTCTTGCTGATAATGACTGGCAGGGAATTGTTCTCGTATCACCGCAACTCGGAGACGGAGATAATCCAGAATCTAATCTCTACTGGGGAAGCGCCGCCGATGCCTATGCGAAGAACCAGAGGATCAAGCAGAAAGCGGCTCTCGGAGTTTTTTCGCAATTGTAAGAACGGGACTTTGATAAAAAAAGATATTGCACGGCCGTTTCCCTGCGGCATAATGCACCGTGGATAATCGACGTCAGTTCCCTCGTATCATGGTCTTCAATCTGGGAATCGCATTTCAGTCCGAAGCTGGAGAGCGTTTCGATGTTGTGAATGCAGCCGATGGCGGTCTCTGCCTCAAGCGCCATGGGGCGCCGAAGGTCGCCCCCGGGCATCCTATTGCCGGGAGGCTGAGCTGGCCAGAAAAGAGCATCGAGAAGGACGTCAGAGGTGTGATTTGCTGGTCCCGTTCGGTCGATGATGGAGATATGTTCTATGGAGTTCATGCCGACGTCTCCTGGCTGATGGACACGCTTGGCGATGCGTCCAAGCTCGAAATCGGAGACGGAATACCTTGATCTATTCGGAATCCGCCCTTGCGCGGCGGATCTTTTCACGATTCTTACCCGCCTATGCTTCGAGAGCCGGTTACTTCGAAGGCGTTTCGCCCGAAGGGCTTTTTCCCGAAGGCATCTATCCTATTCCCGTGCATCTGGCGCCGGCGGCAAGCCTCGATGGGATCTGGGTTGATTCGGCGCACGCCCCTGAGAACAGCAGAGAGCTGGCGGCGCTGCTGCAAACTCTCGGCGCCGGTGGCATCGGCGTATTGTTTCTGCGTACAAAGCACTGGAATCGGCGGGCTATTCGCGATTTCTGTCGCGGTGCGGCTATGCAGCTGCTGTTCTTGAGCCCGATTCCCGCGAAAGGGCGCGTGAAGCTAACGCCTGCCGGATTGCCCGTTCCGAAGAGCATTCTGCGTCGTTTCGCTCTGCGTTTCGTCACGTCTTTTTTTCCGTCGTTAGCCGGTCTTTTCGGGCGCGAGCTTTTCGTCATCGTACAGAAAAGCCCCGCACGTCACCGCGAGACGGACGGCATGCGACTCAGCGTTATCATCCCCGCTATTACTCCCGATCGCCTTCATCAGTGGGAGAACTTTATCGCGAAGCATCGCGTGCACGAGATCGAGCTGATTTCGGTCGAAGAGAATGTGATGCCGACATCAAAATCGGGTTCGACGATTCATGTGCAGCATTACAGAGAGGCGGGAAGATCGGCGGCCATTCGCAGCGGGCTGCTGCACAGCCGCGGTAAATCCGTTCTGCTGGATAACGATCAGCGCTGTGCGCCCGCCTATCTATTCGATCTCATGCAGGCGCGCATGCAGGCGAAACAGAGGGTCGACGTCGTCGCCGGTCTCGATGCCGCCGAGCGCCCATGGTGGCCACGTCGATTTCTTAACCGGTGGCTGACGGGATTCGCTGATCCCGAGCCTCTGTATCTTCTTCTTTCAGATAAGGCGATTCGCGATCTCATCGACGTGCATCCCGATCAGTTAAGCGGCTATGCATACGCCACCGGATTGCGCCTGCGCTCCAGACTGCAAATCGAAGAGGTCGATCTTGTAATCGAGCCGCCGCTTCCGCCGCGTAAGATCAAAGCGCCGTCGATCATTTCGTATTTGATTCACAGATTGAGGCGGGGTGCGATCTATCTGCTTTTTCCACTATTATTGCCGGCGCTGCTGCCCGTTCCGGCCGCCTTTCCCGCTTCGCTGCCTGAATGGAGCCACTTGATGCCGGGTGAGGCGATTCGCAAGCAGGCGGCCCGGCCGATCGAGCTTGAGCACTGGACACAGATACCCGATACCGCTTTAACGCTTGGAGCAAACGCCGTTTTGCATGCGGAGAAAGGCCTGGCAATCGTCGTGCATCGGGGGCATGAGGTTGTCGATCGCATGATCCGACCCGAGCTTCAGAAAGAGTTAGCCGCCCGCTTTTTTTTTGTGCTGATTGTGGGGATGCTGATTCACGTCTGGAATGTCGTCTCGGTGTTCGGGCGTCCGTCGGGCTCGCTTCTTCCGTGGATCGTGGCGCAGGCCGAGGCGCTTTTCATTCTATTTCTACTTCTTCGGTTTGAGCCATCCGCTCTACAATGGTCGGCTACAATGCCCGCGGCTTTTATCCCCGTTGTATGCGGCTCACACCTGCTTTTCTTCGGCGTTTACCTCTGGCTTTTTCGCTACCGAACGTGAGCGCAGAAAGGCCGACGCCTCAGAGAGCATAACTCCGAAAAGAATGATGAAGCCGCCGATCCATTCATGGGCGCCGGGCCAGATGCCCGGATACACGATGGCGATAAGTGTGGCGAAAAGCGGTTCCATGGCATAGAGTATCGAGGCGCGCACAGGCGTCGTGGCGCGCTGGTACTTGAGCATGATAAAGACCGTGATCAGGCTGGCAGGAATGGCAAGATACAGAAGCAGGGCGATCGAAGTAGGCGTCCAGACAGGAGCGGGCGCACCATTAAGCAAGGCGAGGGCGAATCCCGCGGCAGAGCAGAGCAGGAACTGCGAAAACAGAATCGAGGCCATGCGCCCCTCGGAATGTGTGCGATCGACGGCGAGAATATAACCGGCAAAGGCGCCGGCCGAGATAAAGGTGATCCAGTCGCCTCGGTTGATCTCGCCGGCGGCAGGCTGTACGAGCACATAGGCCCCCGTCAGAAGAACGGCGGTGCTGATATAGTTCCAGAGAGTCGGAGCACGGCGATCCCATACGGCCTGAAAGACGAGTACATAGATAACGAGCAGATAGGTGATAAAGGCGGACTTCGCCGGCGTCGTATAGGCAAGGCCGAGCGTTTGCAGATAGAAGCCCGAGAAGGTGAGGGCGCCGAGCACGATGCCGTCGCGAAAGCCTGCCTTGAGCTGCGTGAGAAATCCGCCGCTGAAAAGAAAGGGCAGAAGAACGAGCGAGGCGACGGCAAAGCGCAGGGCGACGATATAGCCGGCGTCGGCATAGTGCAAAAAGACGCTGATGGCAGGGAAGGTGCCGCCCCAGATCATCGTAGCGAGGATTAAAAAAAGCTCGGCCCGGAATCGGCGGATCATAAACGTATCCCGATGTTCTCTTTAACGGCTCTGGATTTATCTGTCATCGTCCTCTATTTCGTCCTGGTCATCGGAATCGGCTTCACCATGCGAAAGCGGGCGGCGTCCGGAGTCGACTCCTATTTCCTTGCCGGGCGTTCGCTCGCGTGGTGGTGGCTGGGAACGTCCATCGTCGCCACGACCTTCTCGGCCGATACGCCGCTTGCCGTCGCCGGCATCACAGCGAAGCAGGGGATCTCGGGAAACTGGTTCTGGTGGAGCTGGGTTCTGAGCTACATGGCCGTCACCGTATTTTTCGCGAAACGCTGGCGACGCACCGGAGCGCTGACCGACGTCGAGTTCACCGAGCTGCGCTATGGCGGACGTCCGGCGGCGACGCTTCGGATAACGAAGGCCTTCTATCTCAGCGTCATCATGAACAGCATCATCCTCGGATGGATCTTTCGTTCGCTGAGCAAGATCTTTCTTCCCTATATTCGCTGGAGCGAACTCATCGGGCCGGGCGCCTACGACGCCTTCGTTTCTGTCTGGCCGTCTATGCTGCATCTCGATTCGCCGAACAGCACGCTGACGTTGCTTGTGAGTCTGTCGGTGATCCTGATCTATTCGAGCATGGGCGGCATTCGAAGCGGCGTCATCAACGATCTCATTCAGTTCACGATGGCTATGGGAGGCTCGATCCTTTTCGCCTATCTTGCCGTGCAATCGGCAGGAGGTATGGATCAGGTCGTGCATCGCGTCGAGGCCATCGATCCGGGGCTGCTATCGTTCTTTCCCGACTTCAATCAGATCCCCTGGACGGTCTTCGGCGTGTATTTCGTCGTGCAGTGGTGGGCGCAGTATTTCTCGGACGGAACGGGTTATATCGCACAGCGCATCAACACGGCGCGAAGCGAGCGGGACGCCCAGCTGGGCTCGCTCTGGTTTAACGTGGCTAACTATGCACTGCGTACCTGGCCCTGGGTTATGATCGGCCTTGTCGGCCTTGCTCTGTTTCCGCCCGCTTCCGATGCCTGTGCAAGCCGGGCCGGCGCGATGATCTGCGCCGATCGCGAGATGGCGTATCCGGTTTTAATCCATCACGTGCTCTCGCCGCATCCCGGTCTCGTCGGCTTCCTGCTTGCCGGATTGCTGGCCGCCTTTATGAGCACCGTTGATACGCATATTAACTGGGGGGCGTCGTATCTGGTGAACGATATCTACCTGCGTTTCATGCGTCGCAAAGCGGGACGCCTGGAGCAGATGATCGTCAGCCGACTCTGCGTCATCGGCATCGCCATCGTCGGATTGGTCATCGCCACCTACACGACGTCGATTGAGGCCGCCTGGAAGTTCCTGCTTGCGATGGCGGCCGGGCTCGGTCTGCCGCAGATCCTTCGCTGGATCTGGTGGCGTGCTAACGCCTGGACAGAGGTGTCGGGTATGATCTCGTCCCTTGCTCTCAGCCTGATTCTGTATCCGGCCTTTCCCGACGCGCCTGCCGAGCATCTGCTTTTTGCCGTCGCCGTCGGATCAGCGTCGATCAGTATCGTCGTCACGCTGCTGACTCCGCCCGTTGATGCCGATCATCTGCGCCGTTTCGTCGAGCGAGTCGATCCGCTGGGCGCCTGGTCGGAGTTCCGACCTGCCGGCGCCGAGGGTGCGGGCCGCCGCTTTTTTGCCCATGTCGGATTGTGGCTGCTCTCATGCACGGCCGTTCTCGCCATGATGTTCACGATCGGCTACGCTCTGTTCTCGAACTGGACGGCAGCCCTGATAGCGGCGGTCGTCATGCTGCTTGCCGGCTATCCGGCCGTACAGGGCTTTCGCGGTCACCGGCTGCTCTCCTGATTCAGGGGCGGCCGGTCGATCGGGCAGTCCGACCTCCGCTTTGCCGGATGGCCTGTACAGGATTTTTCTGGTCGCCTGTAAATTCGCGTGCAGGGCATCGGGCGCATGGAATTCAGGTTGAGCCGACACAGTCCGGTAATCCGAAAGCCTCTACTAATAAACGAGGCGGAGAATGTCATGAAGCGTGAGAAAAAGAAATCCATCAGCGAAATATTCGGCAGTCGTGTTTTTAACGACGCTGCCATGAAAGAGCATCTTCCTAAAGAAACCTATAAGGCCATTCGCAAGGTTATCGATAAGGGCGATTCGCTTACCCCCGAGCAGGCGAACATCGTCGCCACAGCCATGAAAGAATGGGCCATCTCGCATGGCGCCACCCACTTTACCCACTGGTTCCAGCCGATGACCGGCTTCACCGCCGAGAAGCATGAGGCCTTCCTGTGGCCGGCTGAAAACGGCAAGGCTCTGATGACCTTCAGCGGAAAAGAGCTGATCAAAGGCGAACCCGACGCCTCTTCGTTCCCTTCGGGCGGTCTGCGCGCCACGTTCGAAGCCCGCGGTTATACAGCATGGGATATCTCTTCGCCGGCCTTCCTGAAAGAGGATGAAGGCGGCCTGACGCTCTGCATTCCGACGGCGTTCTGCTCGTATACGGGTGAGGCTCTTGATAAAAAGACTCCGCTTCTCCTTTCGATGGATGCCCTGTCAAAGCAGGCCGTGCGCGTTCTGCGACTTCTGGGTAACCGCAAGGTGCAGAAGGTCGTCGCCACGCTTGGCGCAGAGCAGGAATACTTCCTCATCGATCGCCGATACTATGAGCAACGTCCCGACCTCATCTATACCGGACGCACGCTGTATGGTGCGAAGCCGGCCAAAGGTCAGGAGATGGAAGACCATTACTTCGGCTCGATCAAGGAGCGCATCTCGGCCTTCATGAGCGAGATCGACGAAGAGCTGTGGAAGCTCGGCGTTTCGGCTCGCACGCGGCATAACGAAGTCGCTCCGGCGCAGCATGAGCTTGCTCCGGTATTCGCGACGGCGAACATCGCCTCGGATCATAACCAGATTATGATGGAGGTTATGAAGAAGGTGGCCATCCGTCACGGTCTCGTCTGCCTGCTGCACGAAAAGCCCTTCGCCGGCGTGAACGGTTCGGGCAAGCATAACAACTGGTCGATGCAGACCGACGACGGGCAGAACCTGCTTGATCCGGGCAATACGCCGCACGACAACGCTCAGTTCCTGCTCATGCTCGCCGCCGTCATCAAGGCCGTCGACGAATACGCCGACCTGCTGCGCGTTTCGGCCGCCAATCCCGGTAACGACCACCGTCTGGGAGCGAACGAGGCTCCTCCGGCGATCATCTCGGTCTATCTTGGCGACCAGTTAACCGACATCCTCGAGCAGATCGAAGCGGGCGAGTCGCGCGGATCGCGCACCGGCGGGTTCATCGACGTCGGAACGTCCGTGCTTCCTCCGCTGCCGCGTGACGCTTCTGACCGTAACCGTACCTCTCCTTTTGCCTTCACCGGCAATAAGTTTGAATTCCGTATGGTTCCTTCTTCTTCGTCCGTTTCGGCTCCGGTGTTCACGCTGAACACGATCGTCGCCGAATCTCTCTCTCAGATCGCCGATCGCCTCGAAAAGGCGACGAACGTTCAGGAAGAGGTGAAGGCCATCATCAAAGACATCATCCACCAGCACAAGCGCATCGTCTTCAACGGCAACGGCTATGCGGCGGATTGGATTGAAGAAGCGGCCCGTCGCGGATTGCCGAACCTGGCGAACACCGTCGATGCGGCGAAGGCCATCGTCGCCGAGAAGAACAAGAAGCTGTATGAGAAGCACAAGGTCTTCAAGGCCGGCGAGCTTGAGGCGCGCTACGAGATTACGCTTGAAACCTACATCAAGACCATCCGCATCGAAGCCGGTGCGATGATTGAGATGGCGGAACGTATGATCATTCCGTCGGTCATCACTTACACGAAGATGCTTGCCGATTCGATCAACGCCGTCGCTGCCACAGGAACGGGTGCCGATACGTCGATCGCTCAGGATCGACTGAAGCAGGTAAGCTCTCTGTTGAAAGACTTCGGATCCGGTATCGCCGCTCTGCGTGCTGCCTTTGACGAAGCCGAAAACGCTCACCATGGCGATACGTATGCAGTGGCTTCACTCTGGAGAGATCGTGTTTTCACGGCGATGGGAACGGCCCGCCAGAGCGCCGATCTTCTCGAAGGTCTGGTCGATCAGGACTTCTGGCCGATGCCGACCTATCAGGATCTGCTGTTCAAGGTTTAACTGTGACGTGCGAGGCGGCTAACGCAAGCTGCCTCGCGTTCCATCTTTTATCCACGAAATACACGAAAAGCACGAAAGTAATCCTTCGCTGTTAAGTGATGTATCTGCTCATTCACTTTGTTGATTTAGAACTTATTGATTGGCCTTTCGGTGTCGGCCTATAAAATCTCTGTGATCGAGTTTCGCGTATTTCGTGATTTTCGTGGACAAGAGGTTCTTATCCTTAGCTGGAAACTCCGCTGGCATATCGTAATATTGATTCGCCGATGAGTGAAATCCTGACAGAAGATCCTCGATTTCTTATTGACTGAACTGCGTTTCTGTATCAAGCCTGTCTTACTATGAAGAGGTCAGGAATCCTCGTTCTGTTTCTGTTAACATGGGGTGAGATTTATTCAGAAACGTGTATACCTGTAGCCGGTCGTCATGTGAACGTTCGTAGTGGACCTGGAATCCAGCATCGTGCCGTTGCATCCATGCCGTATGGTGAATCCACCTGCACGACCAACTACCAGGTTTTCCAGTACAGGGAAGTTTACAGGGTTGATGATATGCACTTTGTAAACCTTTATTCCAATCCTCCCTGTGTTTTTGGTATGAATTTGGGCTGTCTCTGTATTAACCGTGAATAGACGTTGAGAGCGCATCGCTCCGTAGCGAAATGGATTGCTGTCACCATGCCGGGTTGTTATTATTATGGAACAATCAGCGATCATACAGAGGTCCTGAGGTTCTTGTTCGAGCGCGATGAATGCGAGATCTATGAGAGTTATTCTGAATACGAAAGACCGCTCCGTCGATTCAGATCGGTCGAAGCGATTCTGCTGAAATTCGAAGAGCAAGAGAAGCACGGTAAAAAGAATCAGGCAGTTTCGTTGCGGCTCTATGTGAAAAATGCAGGACCAGGGTTTGCGCCGATGCGAGTATCATTGGATCCGGAAAAGTGCGGTGGAGCATCCTATAGATATGCTGCAAGTGGATGGGGTTTAGTCCAGTTCCATCTGTCAGATTCAAAGACTGACCTGGAATCATCGCACACAAACCATAATTCGCTGAACCGAGCAAACAAGTGGAGTCCAACGTATCCGGATCTCGGCTCGCCGTCTGAATGGGACTTTCGCATGATCAATCGCTTTTCTCAGCGCTTGATTCGACAGATAAAGAAGAGAGCCGTAGCCAGTCTGGGATCCAGAGCGGTGCTTTCTGGCGCTCTCAACCTGTGGCAGCATGGTTACAAGCTCTTGCCTTTTGATCCTCAAAACGATAAGATAACCGTCCGCAGAGAGATTGATTGCAGCAGAGACTGATTTTTCCTTCGATTTCTGATTGACTGCATTACAAATCTGTATCGCATTTGATTCATGATCAGCCTGCGTATTCCCGAAGAGATGGAGAAAAGACTACGTTCTATGGCCCGTCTGGAAGGTAAGTCGCGTTCCGAGATCATAAAACAGTCTATTGCGGAGTACCTCACCAGACGCGAGGGTGCTCTGACGCCTTATGAACTCGGTAAGGATTTATTCGGGGCTGCTTCTTCTGATAGAGAGGATCTCTCCGTAAACCGGAAACAATACCTGAAGGAGTCCCTGCAGGCAAAACATGAAAAACGCACAGGCACTAAGAAATCTGATGGCACTATGACCTGGAGGCCAGTCGCAGAAATCGTGTTTTTCATATCATCCATGCCTTAAAAGGCTAAGAATTTTATCCACGAAATACACCAAAAGCACGAAAGAGAACCCTCACTGATAAACACTCTATCTGCTCATTCATTTAGAAAAATCTTTGGATTGGCTCTTTGCGAATGGCTTATGGGATTTCTATATTTGCTGTTCGCGTATTTCGTGTTTTTCGTGGACAAGAGGTTTTTATTCTGAGCTGCAAACTACGAGAGGGTATCGCCGTATCCATTCTCCTGAGAGTGAAGCCTCGTCGCTCAGTTCTTTTCAATCGACAGCGCCGATTGCCGTTGATTTCTGTCCTGCATGCATGACGTCGCCGGCGCTCTGTTCTTCACGACCCTTGCCGGACTATCGACCGGACTGGGCAGCGTGCTTGCCATCGTCGCTCCGCGGTCGAATCGCAGCATTCTCTCGCTTTCGCTTGGATTTTCGGCCGGCGTAATGCTGTATATCTCGTTTATGGAATTGTTACCCGTCGCCCGCGAGGAAT
Organism: Leptonema illini DSM 21528; assembly: GCF_000243335.1. Lineage (NCBI taxonomy): Bacteria > Pseudomonadati > Spirochaetota > Leptospiria > Leptospirales > Leptospiraceae > Leptonema > Leptonema illini. Next base: position 4,192,518 of record NZ_JH597773.1, read on the forward strand.
TTGATCGTGCCGGAACGGGGAGCGGGATGCTGTATGCGGTGCTTGCCTTCTTTGGCGGCATCATCGTCGTAGCTCTTATCGACCGTCTTGTGCCCGAAAGAGTTAACCCTCATGAAAGCCACGATGCGGCCGCACTTGATCCCGAGCATGATACAAACAGGCCGGCGAATAAGCTATTCCGACTGGGAGTGCTGACCGCCCTTTCTATCGGATTGCATAACTTTCCTGAGGGGGCTGCCGTCTTTTTCAGTAATCTGAGCGGGCAGCAGTTCGGATGGGGGGTAACGCTGGCCGTCGCCCTGCATAACATTCCCGAGGGTCTGGCCGTAGCCCTGCCTGTTTACTTCGCTACAGGAAGTCGGGCAAAGGCGCTTCTGTATTCGTTTGCTTCCGGCCTTGCCGAACCGATCGGAGCCGTTCTGGGTTATACGTTGCTTCTGCCGTTTCTCGGGCCAACGGTGATGGGTATCTCTTTCGCCGCCGTCGCCGGCATCATGGTCTTTCTCTCTCTTGATTCGCTGCTGCCGTCGGCGCTGGCGCATGGCCGACACCATGAGGCCGTGTACAGCGTCATGGCCGGCATGGCGCTGATGGCCGCCTCGCTATTGATGCTGGGCTGAGCCGCGCACCGCATCCCAGCAGGATCGTATCGTCTCTTCAAGCACCTTTCCGCGGATGGGCGTTCCGCGCAGATGCAGGTCGGCCAGCGATATGACCGACCCGTAAAGCAGAGCGAGCGTGATCTCGGAGTTCAGATTGCGGATGGCGCCCGACCGTCTTGCCTCGCGAAGCAACTTTCGTATCGGCTTGTACTCGTCGGTTCCGCGTCGGGTGGTCTCGTTGATGATCGGCGAATCGACATATCGCGTCAGGAAGCGAAACTCGTCGGGGTGTTCTATGAAATGGAAGAAGAGATTCTTCCAGATCAATCGAAAACGTTCCTCATACGGGAGGTCGGCGTCATAGCCGCGCAGCAACGCCGCCCCCATACTGGTTTTCAGTTCCTGATAGAGCGTGTCGATGAGCTGTTCTTTGCTCTGAAAGAACTGGTAGATGGTCCCGGCGGCGACTCCGGCACGGCGGGCAACGTCGGGTACGGACGTGCCATGAATGCCGTGTTCGATGATGAGGCTGAGAGCGCATCGCAGGATGAGTTCTCGTTTTTCTGGACTGTTCATAGAGGAGCCTGCTGAGGATCTTTTTTTTTCGAGAGTTCCATCGGCCTTCTATATGTCAGCGGCGTCAGGATGAGGCCGGAATTCACAGGTATTCAAACGAATTCCGGAGCTCCGTTATTCTTTGCCTGCTTTCAAAACAGGCTCTATGTTTTTTTCCAGACTATCATAGTCCGCATTATCTGGGAATCCGTATTTTTTTTTCTGAGCGTTCAGGATGTTCCATTTTGATTTCAAAGCAATAAGAACGATACCCCTCTGCTCATCTGTCAATTGCTCTGTCTGCAAGATCTTGTACAGGGATTGCACGCGAAAGCGATCGATGCTGCGCGTCGCGCTGAGCTGCTGCCACTGCCCCGATCTCTTGACCACATGCGGAACGGGAATCGGCGGAACCATGCCCATCGGATGTCGCAGGAAATAACGAATCCAGAGGTCGTAGTCCTCGCAGGCGCGCAGGGCCGGATCAAATCCGCCCAGCGCGAAGAAGGTTGAACGTCGGATCATTGCGGAGCTTGCCGATACGAGGCAGTGCTCAAGAGACTCGGCGAAAAGACGACCGGGAGAGGGTTGCAACCGAGCCGGTACCGTGATTGATGTGCCGCCCTTCAGCCATGTCTCGGCGCAATGCGACGCATGCAGGTGCGGACGCTGTGTCATATACGCAAGCTGCTCCTGCAATTTATGCGGCTGCCATAGGTCGTCGGAATCGAGAAAGGCAAGTAGAGAGTGGCGGGCGCGAGCCGCTCCGATATTTCGCGCCAGAGCAGGGCCGCGTCCAGGCCCGTAGAGGATGGTCAACGTTGTGTCGCTACGGCAGAGCGAGCGCATCTCTTCAGCGGCATAGGCATCGGCTTGAAGCTCTTCGCGCGAGCCGTCCAGCACGACGAGGATCTCGTCAGGTAGAACAGTGCCGGCAAGGACCGAGGCGAGCGCCTCTTTGAGCAGCTGCGGCCTTTTGCGAACGGGGATGATTACGGAAACGTCGGGCATATATGGTTGACCCTGCAGTTTTTCAGGGAATTCTGGACGGGTGCAAAAAGTAAAGGCTTATGTGCGGTTGATTCGCGTATATCAATGGACGAAGTCGGGCTTTATTTTCCTGCCCTTTGTCTTTTCTACAAAGGCCATCTCGCTTGTGACCGAGCCTTTTGCCGATTACTCCCTCGTCATCCTTTCTGAAATCGCCTTCGCGTTTTTTGGCTTCTCTTTCATGGCAAGCGCCATCTACGTGCTCAACGACTGGAAGGATCGCGAACTCGACCGGCTTGATCCGAAGAAAAAGAAGCGTCCGCTTGCAAGCGGGACCGTCTCTGCGCTGGAGGGGGCTCTTATCGGAGTGGCTCTTGCCGTTTCTGGATTGTTTCTCGCTTCACAGGCCGGCACGATTACCGCAGGCATCGTTCTCGCTTATGCCGCTATGAACGTCTTTTACACGTATTACGGTAAGAACGTCCTTCTGCTCGATGTCTTTATCATCTCTGTGGGTTTCGTGCTGCGTGTCCTGGCCGGCGCCTATGCCATTGAGGTGGAGGCTTCTCCGTGGCTTCTGAGCTGCACCTTTTTCATCTCGCTTTTCCTTGGATTTTACAAGCGATACTTCGAGATCTCCAATGCTCCAGCCGAACCCATGCTTGGCGGACAGTACCGGCGTGAGTCGCTGAAAAGCTTCATTGATATCTCAGCCGGTCTCGCCATCATGACCTATTCGCTGTACACGATTCAGGGAACGCATGCCGGGTCCATGCTGTATCTTACGATTCCCTTCGTCGTGATGGGAATCTTCAGGTATTACACGCTGCTTGATACGCCGGCAGAGATCGACGGCAATCCGTCTGACGTCTTGCTCGCCGATCTTTTTCTGGCTTTCGTCATCTTCGCCTGGGTGGCCGTCTGCTTCGGGCTGATCTTCTACTTCGAATATCTGCACGCTTAAAATCCGACCCGGCCTCCTGAGTTTCGGGACGGAAAGGGTTCTGAGTGCAGACCTTACGACGCCGGGAGATCCTGGGTGCGCTTGAACTCGCGCAGCAGGGCGTCGTTGATCGATCTCATCGCCTCGACGTCCATCTTGACGATCCTGCGATCATATGTGACGAATCCGTTTACCTCGTCTTCGACGTCCGATACCTGTGTGTACACGAGGGCGGATAACCCTTTCTCTATCTGCGGCTGCACCTGTCTGGAGTAAAGGTCAGTAACGGCCTTTCGATAATCTGCCTGCGACTTGAATACCTTATAGCCGAAGATCCTCTTCGCATCGAATAGATGTCCGTCGACCGGAAGGCTGTATCCGCCGAATTCGGTTAATGCCAGGATGCGCCTTCGGGCGTCTTTTCGCGCAAAGCGGATTTTTGTGAAGTAGATATGCCTGCTGTGATAGTGCCCGACTTTTTGATCGGACCATCCGCTGGCATGATCGATCAGTCTCGTTCTGTCGATGGAGGCGACGGAATCGGCGATGCGCCGGGCGTCAAACTGCCCCCAGGCTTCGTTGAAGGGAACCCACGTGTTGATGCAGACCGTGTTTTTCAGATGTGCGAGCATCTCTGCAAGCTCCACTTCGAACTGCCGACGGCCTTCGGCGTTCTTACGACCGAAAAGACGATAGCGATGATCTTTCAGATGAATACCGGCGATGGCGAGAATTCCATGAAAGAGGATGTCCTTGCGCTCGCTTCCGCTAACCATATCCTGCCAGACAAGCATGCCCAATCGGTCGCAATGATAGTACCACGCAGAGGCTCGATCTTGATATGCTTGCGCAGCATGTTGAATCCCATGCTTTTCATCAGCTCGATATCGTAGATCATCGCTTCGTCGGATGGTGGCGTTAACAGTCCATCCGGATAATATCCCTGATCAAGGACGCCTGTCTGAAAATACGGATTGCCGTTCAGATAGAACTGGGTCCGGCCTTTTGCGTCTTTTCGCATCTCGAAATGGCGCATGCCGAAATAGCTCTGGATAACGTCGTCGCCGCACTGCACGGTCAGATCATAGAGATGCGGCGTCTCGGGCGTCCAGGCGTGTAATTCTTTAAGGGGAAGAACGATCGTATCGCCGTCGGTCCGGGCCGTACCCTGCACGATTCCGTTGAGGCGCGCCTCTACGCTGACGACGCCCGTTCCTGTACGGTCTACTTCTATCTTCAGAGCCTGTTCATGATAGAGCGGCGTCAGTCGCAGGTCTCTGATATGCGTAGAAGGCAGGCTTTCCATCCAGACTGTCTGCCAGATGCCCGATTGCGGCGTGTACCAGATACCTCCTCTCTCGATGCGTTGTTTGCCCGTTTGATGGCATCCGGTATCACTGATGTCGGTGACGACAAGCCTGATGTCGATCTCATCTCCCGTTAAGAAGTCCGTAATGTCGAAACGGAAGGGCGTATATCCACCCGTATGCGTGCCGACCTCGCGATCATTGATGAAAAGCGTCGCCGTTTGATCGACCGCTCCGAAGTGAATCACAAGTCGATCTTTCATGAAGCCGTGAGGCAATGTTATCTTCCTGTGATAGTGGAGGTATTCGCCGGGGCGGACGGAGCGCTGCACGCCGGACAGGACGCTTTCAGGCGAGAAGGGAACGAGGATTTTCCCCTCATAAGAAGAGCAGGTCTCGCTCTCGTTGATCGAGTAAGACCAGTATCCGTTCAGATTCAGATAGCTATCACGCCGCATCTGAGGGCGAGGGTATTCAGCGAGAACGTTATCCGGATCAATCGCATCCGCCCACGGTGTGCGAAGCGTGGTGCCTTCTTGCCGATCGAAGCTCGAATCTCTTACCATCGGTTGCGTACCTTTTCTGCAAATCCGAAGGCCTTTTCGATATTCAACGCCGTCCCGTCGTCGAGAACGACCCTGCCCGTGAATTGCCCGAAGACCTGATGAGCGTCATGCCGTATGAGAAGCAGATTGACGTCTGTGCGATTCTCGAAAACGGGCTCGAAGGTTAACGCAAGACGTCCGTCGTCCGATGTGAAATTCCAGGCGGACATAAAATCGTCGCGGCCGTTTTTTGCGGGAATACCGAAATGAACCTCGCCGAGCTTATGAGCCTGGCCCTTGTAGAAGACCATATTCTCGCTCGCCGCCGACGTATCTCCGAATCCATAACCCAGATTGAAGCCGAACGTGCTGCCATCGGGCAGGTCAACGGATAGAGAACTCCAGTACCAGGTGTTGTCGTAGGTCCATACGCCGCGGCCCCAGTCGAGAACGGCGCGATTGCCGGTGAGATCGACGGACTCATCACCAAGCGTATAACCTCCGCTGGCCTTCATGCAGTTCACCTTTTCGTTATAATAGAAGGCATGCCTTTTCTCGAAAGGCGTGACGATGACCATCGTCTCTTCGGGCATCTCGTTCAGAACAAGCTCGGCATGGAATGGCTTTCTATCTGCGAAGTTGTCGATGTCGATCGTGATTTGCTTCTGTTCCGGGCTCGCCTCCATATCTATGAGCATGCCTCCCTTTTTGAAGAGGGTGCGGCCAGATGAGCTCGTCGGGGGCAGATTCAAGCCACCGAGCGGCAGTATCGAAAACCTCTGACAGTCCTGCTTGTGACGCTTCTCGAAATCAAATACGGTGACGCCTCCGACACCCATATATCCGTTATCGGCGACGACGAAGGATAGCCCTTTCTGTCGATTACCGACGAAATAGTAATCCCATTCTTTGATGCGAAATTTTGATGCGCGGATGCGACTGCGGTCGTAGGTGAGAAGCGGCTTCGTAGCATAGCCGACCTCGATCAAATCCCCGTTTTCGTCGTGCAGGGGATGCTCAGTTGTGATTCTTCTGTTCATGGGCTTTTCCAGGTTGTGCGAGATTTTTGTATCGGTCGCTTTTCATAGCCTTTATGATGATGCCGGCGGGAATAAAGGCAAGCAGGCCGACGAGCGTGCCGCCCAGATAGATCTCAGGAATGGGCGTCGACTGGATAACGCCGAAGGCGTCCGTGTAGGTGGAGTCGCTGCTTTTGATAATGGCCGATCCGATAAAGGGGCCGGCCACCATCGGAATCATAATAAAAAAGAACATACGGATGCCCGAAAACACCCCGATATGCGATACGGGCAGGAGATCCCGTCCCGCCGAGTTGAGCACGACCATCGAGATCAGATACGATCCCATCATGATGATGGCCGCTCCGGCAGTCACCAGCTGCGCCGTCAGGTCGAACGTCTTGAATCCCACACCCGAAAGGTAGATGGCCATCATTCCGGCAAGATAGACGACGATAGAGCCGATGAGCAGGCCTTTTTTATCAAACCTGTCGACAAGGCGTCCTCCAAGGATGCTGATCAGCGAGGCGAAGATGAGGATGGCCGCAAGAAGCAGGGCATAATCCTTGATGCCGAGATAAAACTCAAAGTAGATGATGAAGTAGGGAAGAAATACCTGCTGCGCAATTCCGAGGATGCAGATGCTCATATAAACGGTATAGAGCAGCCAGTGCTGCTTCATCGTCGAGAGTTGAAAGCCGTAGAGAAGATCTTTCATGTAGTGGGTCTGCGCGCGCTGGCGGGGTACATCCTGAACAAGCAAGAAGCCCAGGACGCCGGCGATGATGACGACGATACCGACGATAAAAAAGAAGGCCTTCCAGAGTCTGTCGAAAAACCTATCTCGTTAAGCGCGTGAGCTCCCGGTCGCCCGACCGGGCTCTTGCTCAGATATTGTCAGCCGCAATCGGATTTACCCGGACAAACCCGATCATTCGGGCAAGGTTATGGGCAATGCACCGCTCAGACCATTCAACTTGAACCCTTTCTCTTGTTCGCCGCAAGAACTGCCAGCCATTACGAGCACTTTTCATCACACCAAAGACGCCCTCGACAGATGGAAATCGGCGAGCATAGGTTTTCTTCCCATCTGGAGTTGCCAGCTTCTCTCTCATGAGAAGGGTAAGGGGATTGGAAATAGACCGCATCCCCGTTTTCTTTTTTTGCTTCCATGATGGGGAGGTAAACTACGGACTTGTAAATCGGGAATATGTTTGGTCTGAATCCAGAGCTCTTTGCGCTTGCCTTCCGGGCCAATACATTGCTCTTTCATAGAGCACCGGGAACAGCCATAACGTCGATAGTGCCGGTAGAGGACTCCCTGTAGATTTCTCTCGCGCTGGAAGGTGAGGATTTCGCCGGCCGGACACTGAAAGCAATCGTTGTCTCGGTCGTAGTGGAATTGCAACAAGGCATGGCTGCTCTCAATCAGAGGCGGTTCAGCGGCAGCCTCATTTCTTTCCTCCGGCTTGATCTTACCGCCGGTCTTCTTGTGTGCCAGTTCCCGGTCTGGCATATAGAGGTCATGCCCTGTAAGCTCTTTGAGAATATTCTCGCTCGCATATCCACAATCGAGAACGTATTTGATTTCGTCTGTTTTTTTGGGAAGGAACTCCGCCTTTACGCCCTCAACTCTGTTCACAAGCGAACTGGTGAATGTACTGTCGCTCTGTCCCGTAACAATTTCCTGATAAACAATCATGCCACTCTGGAAATCCACTGCATTCTGGGCCGAATAACCCACGATGAAGCTGTTGGATCCGTCTTTGTGCCAGTCTGCATCTGGATCTGTAAGATGAACTCGCTTTCGGTCAGGTCTGGATTTCAAGAACTCCAGCCCCAGAGACAGCTTCTCTTTCTGGATCTCCAGTTGTTGGATTTTCTTTGCCAGTAATTCCTGTTCTGCATCGTTCTGTGATGCCTCCCATTCATCGTAGCGTTTCTTACAGACAGATTCAAGATGCTCGTAACGCCTTTCAAGTTCCTCGCGAGTGCCTATATCCCGTCTGTTTGCACTGGCCTTGATCTTTGTGCTGTCAATGCTGACGGTATCCAGATCGATGAATCCCGATTCGATACCGAGGAACACTGTCTGCGTGAACAATTCCTGAATTGCTGCCGCATGCCTCAGCCGGAACTTTCCGAGGGTTGAATGATCCATCTCCATCCCACCGGACAGATACATCAAATCTGCACGCTGTCCGAGATCTCGCTCAAGGGCTCGCATGGAAAGGTTTCCATACAACAATGAATAGATGATGATAGCCAGAACTCGGTCGGGCGGCATGGCCGGGCGACCTCCCTGCTTCGAATCATTCCTGTAACTCGCATCAAAGCGGCTGAGATCTAGCCGCCGGACCGTCTCAAGCAGGCGGGAGATGGGATGATCCTCCGGAAACAACTCCGAGAAATTCAAGATAACGATCTGGCTCTGATCAGAGTCAGGCTGTTTGTAGCGTGCCATGCTCCCCGATAATCTACCCGGCCGGTAATTTCCAGGGGAATTCAGAATTGATTCAGGTTTTTCGACAGACTCTCCACTCGCCCCGCTGTGTATAACCATCGAGCGCTCCAAAAACGACGAGCATACCCAGCAGCGGCATCGTCGCAATAAGCCCCTCGGCCTTCCCGCGATTCGTCGGATGCGTGACGTCCGTTACCCAGGCGTTGAAGGCGGCGTCGTTAGCCGTAGAACCGATGAACGTCATGAGGCAGTCGAGTACGATGATCAGCGTCACCGTCGCGGCGACGACCTCGAAACCCGGGAACCAGCTCCCCACCGTCTCTTTGTTGATGAAGCCGAAGCCTATGATCGAAACGCCCCAGATGATATAGCCCGACCACATGAAGATGCGTCGGCGGCCCAGTCGGTCCGAGAGGGCGCCCATCGTCAGCGTCGCTACCGTGGCGACGATGGCGCTCGCAGCGACCATCGCGGCGATGGCATCGGGATCAAACGTCACCGTCTTGTAGAGGTAGACGTTCAGATACATATTCTCGATGGTCCAGGCCACCTGTCCGATCAGCCCGAAAAGTGTGAAGACCGTCCAGATCTTCGCCGGTATGCGTTCGCTCATGACCCTTCCCTCCGCCCGAGGCGGATTCCGAACATTTGTTTTTTAATGTACTGTGACGGGGGACGTAGTTCGGTTACAAGCATTTTTGGGCTCGCCGGATGCGCGGGCGCTGTGGTGCAGCACGATCTTCGATTCTGCTTGACCGGGCACGCTTCGAACCGAGATCTGGCTCATGCCTACCTACACATATCAGTGCCGGGATTGCGGCCATACGTATGATGCGTTCCAGTCCATGAAAGACGATCCGCATACCGAATGCCCCGCCTGTAAGGGGCATGTCGATCGGTTGATCGGAGCCGGTGCCGGAATCGTATTCAAGGGCTCCGGATTTTATGTCACCGACTACAAGAAACCGGGCTCGTCGGGCGGCGATTCTTCGGCCGCTCCGGCATCAAGCGGATCAAGCAGCTCTTCGGATTCCTGAGCTGGAAAGCGAATCCGAAAACTATTTGATCTGTATGCGTCTCGCTTAAAAGTCAGCCCGGATGGGCAGACTGGGGATTATTGCGGGGCGAGGCGAGCTGCCCTGGATTGCAGCGAGAGAGGCGCAAAGACGCGGAGAGGACTTCCGCGTCTTTCTTGTTTCGTCTGATCCGCCGCCCGAGGCGTTCGCCGACGTCAGCGAGCCTGTTCTTCTTACCAGGTTTTATACGTCCGTTCTCGCCGCTCTTCAGCGCGAAAAGATCGGGCGTCTGCTTCTGCTCGGTAAGTCGACGCGAGACGTGCTTTACGACCGCCCCTCCTTTGATCTGCGCACGCTCTGGATGCTTGCGCGCATGCCCAACCGCAATGATTATACGATCTTTCAGACCATCGAGCGAGCCCTTGCAAAGAGGAGGATTCGCGTGATCCCACAGACCGACTATCTATCCGATTGCTTTCTTGAAGAAGGCCGTTACGGAAAGCGGCTCAGCTCCAGAGAACTTGAAGACATCCCCTACGGTATGCTCTATGCTATGGAAGTGAACCGCCTCGACATCGGGCAATGCGTCGTCGTAGGCGATCGCACCGTCTTTGCCGTCGAATGTGCTGAAGGCACCGATCGCTGTATCGAACGCGGCGGCGAACTCTTTCATAAAAAAGGGGCTGTCGTCTGCAAGGTCTCGAAGCGAAACCATGATCCGCGCTTCGATCTGCCGACGGCAGGTACACAGACGCTTGAAACGATGAAGCGCGCCGGATGCCGCGTTCTCGCCATCGAATCGAACTCCACCATCGTCGTGCAGAAGAAGGAATTCTTGAAAAAGGCGAAGGAGCTTGGTATCACCATCGTATCTCTGAAAGGAGATTTAACCGACGTGAAAAAGCTGCGTCGTATGAATCGTCCGTTTACGGCAAAATCATGACAGCAAAAAAAAAGGCGGCAGCCAGAAAATCCGCACAAGCGAAATCCGACCCGAAGAAGTCGGCCTCAAAAAAGTCAGCCTCGAAGAAACCTCCGTCGAAGAAATCCGCTTCGAAGCTACTCGCCTCGAAAACATCTGCATCGAAGAAGCCTGTTTCAAAGAAGGCTGTTCAACAGGCTAAACCGTCAGCGAAAAAGCCAGCCCATTCCGCAGTGCGCGGGCTGCATCTACGCGCTCCGATGCTGATCGTTGCCGGTGAACATTCCGGCGATCGTCTTGGCGGCGATCTGATCCATGAACTCAAGCAGCAGGGATTTCGCTCCTTCTTTGGAACGGGCGGAGAGCGTATGCAGGCCGAGGGCATGCAGCTTGTCGAGCATGTCGATACGATGGCCGTGATCGGCTTCGTCGAAGTTCTGCGCGCCTACAGTCGCTTGAAGGCCCTGGCGCAGCGGTTAACTGCCATGGCCATCGAGAAAAAGGTGAAGACGGTCGTATTGATCGATTATCCGGGCTTCAACCTTCGCATCGCCGCCATGCTCAAAGAGGCCGATCCCGATATCTTCATCGTCTATCTTGTCAGTCCGCAGATCTGGGCCTGGAAGTACGGTCGCATTCATACGATTCGCAAGCATGTCGATCTGATGCTGACTCTCTTTGAATTCGAGAAAGAGATCTACGATAGCGAAGGCGTGCCGGCTGAGTGGATCGGGCATCCGATGGTGAACCGCATCCCCGAGGAACTGAAGCGTCAGTCTCCCGTTACCGCTCACCGTGGAACGTCGCTCGGCCTGCTGCCGGGAAGTCGGCGAAGCGAGATCCGCCTGCTGCTGCCGGCCTTTCTCGAAGCGGCACGCATCTTAAAAGAAAGACATCCGCATCTTCATATTCGGCTGCCCTTTGTAGATGAGCGTCTGCGTGAGTTTGCCGCGCCCTTTCTCGAAGGCAGTGAAGCCCTGGGCCTTGAGATTTCGGTGGGCAACTCCCTGGCCGTTATGGAGGCCTCTGACATAATATTTATCGCATCGGGTACGGCGACGCTTGAAGCGGCTTTTTTCAAGAAGCCGATGGTTATCTGTTACAGATCGCACTGGCTGAACGTTTTTATCGCCTCGCTCGTTATGCGAACGAGGTTTATCGGTCTGCCGAATCTTCTGGCGGGCGAGCAGGTCGCCCTCGAGCTTCTACAGAATGAGGTCACGCCCGCTGCGATCGCCGAAGAGGGGGAACGCCTGCTCAAAAAGAAATCGGAACGTGAGCGAATCATCCGTCGCTTGAGTGAAATCCCCTTTGCTCCGAAGAAGAAACGGCCGGCCCGTCTCGCCGTCGAATACATCGAACGTTACCTGACCCGACCGGATCTGACCCGGGCAGAGAAGTCTGTTTCAACGAGCAGAGTGGGATCGTCGAAAAAGAAGGTAGCCTCTGAGACTGTTAAATAAATTTACAAATCCTGGTCCTGGCAAAAAGATGGGCCTTTTCACGCGGTAAAAACGATGCGGCATCTGATCAACCTGTTAAACCTGAATGAAGACGAGTTCTTCGGCATACTGAAACGAGGAAGGGAACATGCGGCGAACCGGCGCCTGAATCCCGACGTGCTGCGTGATAAGATCATTGCGCTTATCTTCGAGAAGTCGTCGACGCGCACGCGTATCTCGTTTTCCGTCGCCATCCGTGAACTCGGAGGAAGCGATCTTGAGATGCAGGCAGGCTCGCTTCAGCTCGGTCGCGGCGAGACCATTGAAGACACGACGATGGTTCTCGGCCGTTACGTGCATGGCGTGATGATCCGTACTGATAGCCATCGCAAGCTCGAACTCATGGCCGGCCTGGATCAGGTGCCCATCATCAACGGTCTGTCCGATCGCCATCATCCCTGTCAGGCGCTTGCCGATTTTATGACGATTACCGAGACCGGGCGCGACCTTTCAAAAACGCGTATCGCCTTTATCGGCGAACCGAATAACGTCTTCAACTCGCTGGCGCTCGGAACGCTGCATTCCGGTTCGTCGCTTTGCGTGGCCAGTCCCGAAGGCTATGAGATTCGCCCGGGCATTCAAGAGCTGCTTCGTAAACGGAATAAAACCATCGATGTCTATCGCGACCCAGTCGAGGCCGTACGTCAGGCCGACGTCATCTATACCGATGTGTGGATTTCAATGGGGCAGGAAGGGGAGGCCGAGATCCGCAAGAAGGATTTTGCTCCCTATTCGGTGAACGAGGCTTTGATGAAGCACGCTCCGGCCGATGCCATCGTTATGCACTGCCTGCCCGCTCATCGCGGCGAAGAGATTTCCGGCGATGTGATGGATCGTCATGCGGCGACCATTTTCAGACAGGCCGAGAACCGACTGCACGTGCAGAAGGCGCTGCTTGAATGGATCTACGAAGCGATCTGATCGTACGCCGGGCTTTCAATCTGCAGTAGTGGGAACAGGCTCGGGATAAAGCTGTCTGTTCTGGAAGCGTATCTCGAATTTCAGAGGAACCGATCGGGCCGTTTCAGGAATGGTCAGATCAAGCGTCGCCGGTTTCTTAGCTTCGATAAGCAGAGGCTCGAACTGCGGCGCTTCTCGTAATATCAGGATCTGGTCCCCTCGATCAAGCTCCCAGCGAATTTCAGATAGCACGGCCGTATTGCGCTCCCTATCTTTTTCAACGGAGGCCTTACCGTCGACAAGCAAGATGTCGCGCATATCGCTTTTCACATGAAGCCTGACCTGTTTCTCGTCGAGACGTTCATACTGCACTTTTAAAACGCCCTCTCCCGTCTTTACGAGATCGGCATAACCGCTCTTGTAAAGAAGCGTACCTGCGATCAGAATGATTACGACATCGGCTACGAGCAGAAAGAATGTCCGGTTAAACATCGGATTCTTCAGCTTCTCGGTCGACTTCCCGAATTTTTCACGCACTTCTTCGGGACTTCTGTAATGATACTTCATGCGAGGATCTCCTGTATAAACTTCAGCTGCTGCTCGGGGTGCATGCTACTTTCGGCCGACCGACGTTGTAACGCCACACAGGCAGAGACGATATCACAGATGGGTCGATCGGCTTCATGGCCGCATGCAGCACGCAGAAGCAGACCTCCGAAAAGGTCTCCACTACCGGCCACGGCAAGAGAAGGCAACGGAGCGTTATACACTGCGATTTGATCGGGAGCGAAAAGAAACGAAACGGGCCCTTTGAGGTAGGCATGAATGCGTCCGCTGAAGGCCCGGGCCGCTTCAAGATCGTCGACGCAGCTTACGGCCGGGCCGCCCAGCGACTTCCATTCGGCGACATGCGGCGTGATGAGGCATTGTACGGAAGGGAAGCGATCGTCAAATGCCAGAGAGCACGCCGCCGCATCGAGAATGACGGTCAGCCTTTGCTGGCGCCGGCTCAGTATCGTCAGTCCTTCGATCAGTGCTTCGCGCAAAGAGTCAACCGTGTCGGAGCGCATGCCCGGGCCGATGAGGATGCTTCGTGGCGGTTTCTGCACTTCACAGGCTTTTACAAAGTCCGTGGCATCATGATAGATGGCCGAAGGCAGGATCGAAAGATAGCGTTCTCGCGACTGCGGCGACGGGTGGAAATGTCTGACGTAGCCTCCTCCTGACCCCAGAAAGGCTTGCAGAGCCAGAAGGGCGGCTCCTTCCATATCATGTTCCCCGGCGACCATCCACGCATGGCCGGCGCTGTATTTATGGTCGGCATCGTTACGACGAAAAAAATGCAAGGCGTCAGATGGTTCGCTGCGGTACAGCGCCGTCGATGCGGCAAAGACGGCCTCTTCGTTCTGTGATTCAAATCCGCAGGGGATGCGGCGGACCCGTAGACCTGGAATCAAGGCGGTGACCGCCTTCTCGCTTCCGAACGTGTACACACAGTCGGGCGTCGGAGCGCTATCGGCGAGACCCGATTCGGTTAATCCGGCCGGAACATCAAGCGCCACCAGCTTCGCCCTGCCTGCATTGCGAATTGTATCGATAGCCTGTAGCGCCGTGGCGATATCGCCGGCCGGAAGGCGAGACTGCCCCGTCCCGAGCAGAGCCTCGACGATGGTTAATTCATTGTGCTTGACCATTTCTGCAACGTCTTCGCTTAGCTTTTGCAGCGGCCGGATCGTTACGCCCTGTCGGCGCAGCTTTGCTTCATAGAACTGCGAGGCGGCGCTTTTTGGAGGAAGGGCATAGACGCTCATGCGTTTGTTGATATCGGCGTCCGGGTAACGATCAGGATCGGCGCACAGAAGGCCGGCAAGGGCGAGACCGTCGCCTCCGTTGTTACCGCTACCGCAGACGATGACCAATTGAAGGCCTTCGCTGTTCCAGAACCGGGTGAGATATTCCTGTTTCAGATGATGCAGGGCGCCGGCTGCGGCCAGGCCCATAAGCAGGGTTTCGTCGTTCCCCTGCTGGATGGTTAGCGTGTCGATGGATCGGGCGTCGTCATACCTGACCAGAGCATGCCCTTTATTTCCATTCGATAACTTCATACACTCCGCGCATCAATCTGATAGAGAAGAGGCGGTCCTCCGCATTGAAGAAGGTATCCTGATAGGATTCGCGCAAACCTTCATACCGGATCCGGTTGTTATTCTCATAGTCACCGTCGGGCCCGAAAATCTTGAGAAGCATGGCCGTGCCGTCTTCGTCATGGGCAAGAAGAAAGCCTCCGTTCTCACGGCTCCAGATCGGCAGATCCTCTTTCTCGTCGTATCGATAGATCTCTTCGGGATCGGCATTCGGACGCAGTCGGTACAGAGCTCTTTCTGCCGGTTCAAAGCTGTTCTTCTTGCGTAAAACAAGGCTGGCCAGGGCTTCGTTCTTTCCTCTGTATGGCAGGATGGCCTCAAGCTCCACGCTCAGATCCTTTGCTACAAAGAGCGAATCGGGCACGCTCAGAACATTCTGCAATTGAAGCTCATGATAGACGTTCAGAACGGGGCGCCCGCCCTTCGGCGAATGCAGCACGTAAAGAAGATCGTTTTCTCCGGCGAGGATCTGCCAGACCTGCGTGAACGAGGTGCTGCCGGTTTCGTCGGCCAGCAGCTTCAGAGGCTTAGCATCTTCTGCGGGCAGGGCGATGAGTTCTGAGCCCATCTGTTCCATGGATTCCGGAAAGAGAATCGCCGGCATGCGATGTTCGGGCTCGATCTCTTCGGCCTTCTTGCCGGCAGCCGTCCCATACAGTTGAATGATCGTTGCCTCCTCAAGAGGAACGGCCTGTCCGACCTGACCGGCGGGAAGGCGAGTCGCCTTGATCTTTGCATCTCTGTAGGGTGCTGCAGGCGTGCTATTCTCAGGCAGATAGATCCGCTCCGGCGTGGCATTGCCCTCAGAGAATTCGACGACCAGGTTCTTCTCTGGAAGCGGTAGTAGAATACGGTTCTCAAAAACCCCGGGTCTGGCGGGCAGATCGTACAGCGCTCCTTCTTGAACGGAGACAAGAAGATGGTCAGCCTTTGCCTGATATGGATTATTATGCAGAGGAAGGGCAAGCAGAACGGATGGCTGTAAATCGTTGATCTTAAACCTTGCACATCCGGATGCAAAAGTGAGGGCCAAAAGGAAAGCGGTAGAGAAACGAAGCATTGGTTTCGAAACAGCATTCCTGCAACCTGTGTAAACCAGAATTCAGATCCCGGCCGCTCCCCTCCTCACCCCGCGGGTGGCACCTTTGTTGCGTGGTTGAGCACCAGGCCTGGTTCGAACGGGGTCGACTGGACCGGAGTGAAACAGTTGGTTTTTGACTCGCCTGTAGTACTCCTCTCGCCGCAAGGCCGGCCCGCCCGCTCCCCCTGTGTAGCGAAGCAGGAGTGCGAAGCGGGCGGCGATTGGCGCAGCCTGGGCCCTGTGGGTCGATCGCGCCACCTCGCCGCACACAGGGGGTGCGGGCGGGCAATAGTGCCAGGCGGGGTTCGGATGGGACCAGCCGGGATGGAATTGAGGCAACTGATCGGGGGCGCCTGGACCGGAGTGAAACAGTCGGCTCTGAGCTCGCCTGTAGAATTCCTCTCGCCGCAAGGCCGGCCTGCCCGCTCCCCCTGTGTAGCGAAGCAGGAGTGCAAAGCGTGCGGCGATTGGCGCAGCCTGGGCCCTGTGGGTCGATCGCGCCACCTCGCCGCACACAGGGGGTGCGGGTGGGCAATCGCGCCATCGTCGGGTGAGGACGAGAGTGGTGGGGCTTTCGGTTGACAGAGAGCGGATGCAGGGTTTTATGACATGGGAAAGTGGGGTTGACCCGCTTTTTTTTTTCGTTTCGTATCAGTTGCAGTAATGGAATTTGCTCTTTTAAAAGACATCGCACGCCGGGCCCTCAGTGCCGATGCAGACCTCTTTGATCTGCATTTAAAGCGTGTCAGGAACGGCTATCATATTCAGATCGAGCTTGATGGGCTGAAAGATCCATCGGGTTCTGTCAGTCTGGACGAATGCGAGCGGTTCAGTAAGGCTTTCATAGAGCTTCTGGATCAGGCAATTGGACAGGAAGGCCTGCCCGACGATCTGGATGCAGAGAATTACAGCCTTGAGGTATCGTCGGCCGGCGCTGAAAGAGAACTGCGTATTCCGGCTGAGTTTGAGCGGTTTCGCGGACGTCCGTTGAAAATTCGATATCGAACGGACGAGGATAAGATCCATGTAGGGCACGGCATTTTTGACGGAGTGGATGGAACGAAGATACGATTCCTCGGTTTTGTTCCGCGTGCTCCGAAAAAAGGCCGGGTCCGCGCTCCAGAGCCTTTTGTGCTGGAGCTGGATCGAATTGAAAAAGTGAATCTATATCTGGACGTGTAATTATGGCAGTTAAGAAAAGCGCAAAACAGCAGGGCCCTGATCTGGCAGCCTTCTTCGAATCGCTTCGCGAACTGGCTCAGATGCGGAATCTGAGTTATGATCAGGTCATCGAGATCTTTCGCGGGACTGTCCTCTCCGCCTGCCAGAAGAAGTTCGGGCTTGATGCCGACCTTGATGTCATTCTCGAACCGAAGGTGCCCGAGGTCTCCGTCGTCGCACGCTACACCGTTGTCGAAAAGGTCGAGAACGCCGATCGCGAGTTGACAGAGGCCGATGCGAAAACCACGCATCCCGATGCCGCCGTCGGCCAGACGATCGAGCGCAAGGAGTACCTGACCGACTTCTCTCGCATCGGAACGACGAATATTCGCAATATTTTCTCTCAACGCATCAAAGAGCTCGAACGAGAGCTGGTTTTCAACGACTATAAGGACCGTGTCGGCGAGCTGACGAACGGACAATTCCTGCGCTGGCGTGATAAAGAGATCGTCTATGTTGATCTTGGCAAGGCAGAGGGAATACTTCCCCGTAAAGAGCAGATTCCAGGCGATCGTTTTCACCCGGGATCTCGCATCAAGGCCGTGATCAAGGCGGTGGAGCTGAAAAAGGATAAGTCTCGAGATCCGGGGCCGTATATCCTGCTTTCGAGGGCTTCCGGTGATTTCGTAAAGCGGCTCTTCGAGCAGGAGATCCCCGAAGTCTATGACGGTATCGTCGAGATCCTGAACGTCGCCCGCGAGGCCGGATTCCGGACAAAACTGCTTGTGCGGTCAAACCGCATGGACGTCGATCCCGTCGGAGCTTGCGTCGGAATTAAAGGGGTGCGTATTCAGTCCATCGTAAGAGAACTGCAAAACGAGCGCATCGATATCATCTCGTACAAAGAAGATCCGGCGTTTTTGATTGCCGAGGCACTATCGCCGGCTCGCGTTCAAGAGGTCCGCGTTGATACAGGTGCGCGTGAAGCGCTTGTCGTCGTTCCGGATGATTCCTACAGTGCCGCCATCGGAATGGCGGGGAAAAACGTCCGTCTTGCTTCTCAGTTGACCGGATACAGGCTTATCGTAAAATCGCAATCGCAGTACGAACAGGAATACTCGTCACCGGAAGCACGTGCCCGTCTGGAAGAATTGTTCAGCGATCGTAAGGAAGAAGCGACATCTGATCAGGCATTGGACGATGATTCAACGCCGCTTTCTGAATTGCCTGGCCTGACACGCCGGGTTATCGAAATCCTGAACTCTGCTGGAATCAACAGTGTAGAAGAACTCGTCGAAACAGACGAGTCCGAACTCGAAAAGATTGACGGAATTGGAAAAACCACCGCTCAGCTGATTATGAAAATCATCAGGGAGAACATCGAGTTCGAAGAAGTATAGCGTTTCATTATGACTGAAGAGAATAAGAACCAGAAAACCGGCAAGCCGAAGCTCAAGCTCAAGATCAAGAAGGGGAATGAAGCCCTTCCCTCAGATATATCCGAGGTGATCGAGGGGCAGCCAGGTCTGAGCCCCGCGAAGCCAGCCGACCGTCCGGCGGCAAAACAGCCCACACCGGGGCCGGCAAAGCCTGCTGCGCCCAGAGAACAGGCGCGACCGGAGCCCGAAAGGCCACAGGGACAGGATCGTCCACAGCAGGGCGGTCAGGGTTCTTATCAGGGTGGCCAGGGCCAGCGTTCCTATCAGGGCGGCCAGGGTCAGCGTAGCTACCAGGGTGGTCAGGGGCCAGGGCCAGCGTTCTTATCAGGGCGGCCAGGGCGGTCAGGGCCAGCGTTCTTATCAGGGTGGCCAGGGTGGTCAGGGCCAGCGTCCTCAGCAGGGCGGACAGGGCTTTCGTCCCAGACCGCCGCTCGGTGGTGCCACTCCGTTTGATGATCTGGTTCGCAAATCCGAAGCGAAACCTGAAGGCGTTCCCGGAGCTGCTACGGGCAAAGACCGTGGCAAGATCATTCACAAGAAATCCGATGAGCTGAATCAATCGAAGAAACCCGGTCCGCGTAAAGACGGGGAGCGCGACGTACTGCGTCGGTTCGAACGATCCGTTAAGAAGCGCCGTAAAGCTCCGTCGGGAACGACGGTTCCCACATCTATTGACATACTTGAAAGCATCCAGGTTGGCGAGCTCGCTAAGAAGCTGAACCTCAAACCCGGTGATGTAATCGGTCGCCTCATGAAGATGGGCGAAATGGTCACCATCAACAAGGTGATCGACGCCGAAACCGCCGCTCTTGTGGCGACGGAGTTCGGTTGTGAGGTCCGCGTCGTCAGCCTTTACGACGAAACGATTATCAAAGAAGAAGAGGATCTTGCCGAGGCGATGGTCCGTCGTCCGCCCGTCGTCACGATTATGGGCCACGTCGACCACGGTAAGACGAGACTGCTTGATACCATTCGTTCTACAAACGTCATCGATACCGAAGCCGGCGCCATTACGCAGCATATCGGCGCCTATCAGGTGGAAACGCCGCAGGGCAGGATCACCTTCCTCGATACGCCCGGTCACGAAGCCTTTACGGCCATGCGTGCTCGCGGTGCGTCGGTGACCGATATCGTTATCCTTGTCGTTGCCGCCGACGACGGCGTGAAAGAACAGACCGTCGAGGCGATCACGCATGCAAAAGAGGCGAACGTTCCGATCATCGTCGCCGTTAACAAGATCGATCTACCCAATGCTAACCCCGATAAGGTGAAGCAGGCGCTCGTGCCTCATGGTCTTCAGCCCGAAGACTGGGGAGGCACGACCGTATTCTGCGAAATTTCAGCGAAAAATAATATCGGCATCGAGCATCTGCTTGAGATGGTTCTGCTTCAGGCCGAACTGCTTGATCTGAAGGCGAACCCGACGGTGAAGGCCGTGGGACGCGTCGTCGAAGCTCGCGTCGACCCGGGCAAAGGTCCGGTTGCGACGGTGCTTGTGCAGAAAGGAACGCTGCGTGAAGGCGATCCCTTCGTCGTCGGCGTGTATTCCGGTCGAGTGCGAGCCATGTTCGACGATTTCAATCATCGTCTTAAAGAAGCGGGCCCGGCGACTCCGGTCGAGATCACGGGTCTGGACGGAGTTCCGGGATCGGGCGATCCGTTCCATGTTCTTGAAACCGAGAAAGAGGCCCGTGAATTCGCCTCTGTGCGTCAGCATTACAAGCAGATTACCGAGGCATCGCAGAGGGCGCAGCCTTCGCTCCGCACTCTGGATAACTGGATGGCCTCTCATAAAGAGATCAAGCTTATCGTTAAAGGCGACGTACACGGCTCGGTTGAAGCGATTCGCGACGGCCTGCTGAAGCTCTCTGATGACGAAGTGAAGGTTCGCGTGATCTATGCCGCCACGGGCGGTATTACGGAATCCGACGTGACGCTTGCCGCCGCTTCAGAGGCGCTGATCCTCGGCTTTCAGGTGCGTGCCTCCGTTTCGGCCACTGATCTGGCCGAGAAAAACGGCGTAGACATCCGCTACTACAGCATCATCTATGCGCTTCTTGAAGACATTAAGAAGGCGATGACCGGTATGCTTGAGCCGACCTATGAAGAGGAACGCACAGGCGATATCGAGATCCGTCAGGTATTCAAGATCTCCAAGATTGGCAACGTCGCCGGATGTATGGTCAAGCGCGGCAAGGTGCATCGCTCGAACAAGATCCGCCTTGTCCGCAACGGCGTCGTTATCCACGAAGGGGAACTGTCTGCGCTGAAGCGCTTTAAAGACGACGTCGCCGAAGTGGCCGAAGGCTACGAATGCGGTCTGAGCATCAAAGGCTTCAACGACATTCAGGAAGGCGACATCGTCGAGGCCTACAAGATTGTCGAAGTCAGCCGGCAGTCATAAGGGGATTCCGTGAACGAGATTCGCCGCCTGCGGCTTGAAAAGATGATCGTGCGTGAAATCGCCGAACGACTGCATCGACGGAAAACGAAGGACGATCGTATCGGCTTCGTTTCCGTCGTGCGCTGCGACCTGCTGCCCGACCTTTCTGAAGCGCACGTTTTCTTCTCCCTGTTCGGATCAGACGAAGAGAACGACGCCACCTGGCGCGCCGTAACGATGGCACGGCGTGAATTGCAGTCCGGCATCGGTCGTGATCTACGCCTGCGCCAGACTCCGCATTTTATCTTTAGCAAAGACGACAGCATTCGCGAAGGGGATCGCATCCTCGAACGTATGGATGAAGAAGAGCGTCGGGCGACACGACCTGCTGCGACCCAGACAACTGAAACCGATGGCGATTCGGCGGGTAGCGATCCGGAAGCGGAATGATCGACGGACTTGTTCTCGCCGATAAGCCGACTGAGATGGGGTCGGCCGCCCTTGTCACACGCCTGAAGAAGGCCAGCGGCATGCGAGCCGGTCATACGGGCACGCTCGATCGATTTGCAAGCGGCCTGATGATTCTACTGATCGGTCGAGCGACGGCCTTTTCTGATTTCTTCCTCAAGCTCGATAAAACCTACGAGGCGACGTTCCAGCTCGGATGCTCCACCAATACGCTTGATCCGCACGGAGAGATCGTCGAGCAGTGGGATGCTAATCGTATCGAACGCTCTGTCGCCGATAACGCAGCGCAGATCGAAAAATCCATAGCAGACCGGGTTTTCCAGACCGAGCAGATTCCGCCCGAGTACTCGGCCATCAAACAGCAGGGCATGCGACTGTCAGATCGCACCCGTCTGGGGCTCAGGTCGGAACTCCGACCGAGGGCTGTGCGTTTTTACGAGGCCCGATGCCTGTCGGTTTCCGCCTCGGGCGAGGTGAAGGCCTTCTTCTCGGTATCATCGGGCACTTATATTCGCTCTGTGGCCCGTGATATCGGCGAAGAGCTGGGCGTTCCGGTGCATCTTTCGGCTCTGCGTCGTCTGTCGGTGGGGCCCTATTCGCTCATGCATCCGCTTGTCTGGAGCAATCTGGATGAGGCCCCTGTGCCGATCGGATTGCTGGCTGCCTTTCCCGACTGGCCCCGCCGCATCGTCGCCGAGGCCGACCGTGCCCGCGTGCGTAACGGAGCAAGGCTGCCGTTTGGTACGGATCGTCCGCATGACGGCGATTTCTTTCTGCTCGATGAGCAGGGAGAGCTGCTTGCCTGGGCTGAGCAGGCCGGCTTCACCTACACCTACAAAAAGGTATTTACATGACGGGGCATGGCAGGATTCTGTACAATTCCTGAAAGTATCGTTGTAATAAGTAAATTGAGGATCGGAAATGTTGACCAGAGACGATAAATCCGCTGTACTGAAGCAGCATCAAAAACACGCCAAAGATACGGGCTCCACAGAAGTGCAGATCGCCCTCATCACCGCACGCATTCGTGACCTGACCGAGCACTTCAAAGCGCATAAAACCGACCATCATTCCCGTCGCGGCCTGCTGAAACTCGTCGGCCGTCGCCGCCGACTGATTGACTACCTCAAATCCCGCAATCCGGAGCAGTATAAAAAACTGATCGAAGAGCTCGGACTGAGGAAGTGAAGATGCAGGAATCTATCTCCTGGAACGGAGAAGAGCTGTCCATCGAAACAGGCAACTGGGCAAAGCAGGCGCACGGGTCCGTCGTTTACCGTCACGGTAAACTCGTGCTGCTCGCCACCGTCTGTGCTGAGAAAGAGGCCCGCGAAGGACAGGAATTCTTCCCGCTCACGGTTGATTACCGTGAGAAAACCTACGCCGTCGGTAAATTCCCGGGCGGCTACATCAAGCGCGAGAATCGTCCGGCTGAGCATGAAACGCTCATCTCCAGACTGATCGACCGTCCTATTCGTCCGCTTTTCCCTGAAGGCTACTTCTGCGAGGTGCAGCTGCTTGTCACCGTTCTCTCCGCCGATCCGGAGAAGACGATGGAAGGCCATGCGATTACGGCCGCCTCGGCCGCCCTTGCCGCCTCTGATATTCCGTTTCTCGGTCCTGTCGCCGGCGTTGTCGTCGGCCGCAAGGACGGTGCCTTTGTCGCCGATCCCGATACCTCTGTCATCGAAGAAGGCGAGCTCGAGCTCGTCGTTGCCGGTACAAAAGACGCCGTAATGATGATTGAAGGCGCGGCGAAAGAGGTGTCTCCGGAATACTTTATCGAGGCCATCGATTTTGCTCATCAGAAGATCAAAGAAAAGATCGTAGCTCAGGAACGCCTTGCTGCGAAGCTCAATCTGAAGAAGCGCGAGGTTCACCTGCGCAAGCCCGATGAAGAGCTTCGAGCTGCCGTGCGTGAGTTTGCCCTTGAGAAGCTGCGTC
Source organism: Leptonema illini DSM 21528 (assembly GCF_000243335.1). Taxonomy (NCBI): domain Bacteria; kingdom Pseudomonadati; phylum Spirochaetota; class Leptospiria; order Leptospirales; family Leptospiraceae; genus Leptonema; species Leptonema illini. The sequence goes on from NZ_JH597773.1 coordinate 4,215,903, forward strand.
AGGCGAACCGTACTCCGAACAAACAGGAGCGCGGAGATGCCATCGATCAGGTGAACAAGGCAGCCCTTGACTTTGTTCGTGAGAAGCTGGCGAACGATACGAGTCGTGATCTTGACGCTTCTCTGCGAGAGATTAAAGGCTATCTGCACGAGCTGGAATACATTGTCGTACGTGATCTGATCTTCGGCGAAGGCGTACGTGCCGACGGCCGCAAGACCGACGAGATCCGCGATATCTCGACCGAGCTCGACGTGCTTCCGGCCGCTCATGGCTCGGCCGTTTTTACCCGCGGTCAAACGCAATCGCTTGGCGTCGTCACGCTTGGAACGGGCGACGACTATCAGCGCATTGAATTCCTATCAGGGGAACATCAAAAGAACTTTATGCTTCACTATAACTTCCCGCCGTTCTCGACGGGCGAGGTGAAGCGTATGATGGGCCCGGGCCGTCGTGAGATCGGTCATGGTAACCTTGCCGAGCGTGCTCTGCGCGCCGTCGTGCCCTCGAAGGTCGACTTTCCTTATGTGATCCGCATCGTATCTGAGATCCTTGAGTCGAACGGATCGTCGTCGATGGCCTCGGTCTGCTCTGGATCGATGGCGATGATGGCGGCCGGCGTGCCCGTAAAAGGTCAGGTGGCCGGTATCGCCATGGGCCTTATCATGGGCGACAACGGCAAATACGTCATCCTCTCTGATATCGCCGGTCTCGAAGACCACTTCGGCGATATGGACTTCAAAGTCGCCGGAACGGAAAGAGGCATCACCGCCTTCCAGCTCGACATCAAGGTGGCCGGCTTATCCGTCGCCATTCTGCGCGACGCCCTTGCTCAGGCCGACCGCGGACGTATGCACATCCTCGGCAAGATGAATGAGGCGATCAGTGCGGCTCGTCCGGCTGTGCCCGAGAATGCTCCGCTTGTGATGACGATGCAGATCAGCCCCGATCGTATCGGCGAACTGATCGGCCCCGGCGGCAAGATCATCCGCTCCATCATCGAACGCTCGAAGGCCGAGCTGAACGTCGAAGACGACGGCACGGTTACGATTGCGGCGATAAACAAGGATCGCGCCGAGCATGCAAAGCGTCTGATCGAGGAGCTCTTTCGCGAGGTGGAGGTCGGTCAGACCTACACGGGCGTCGTGAAGCGTATCACCGATTTCGGCGCCTTCGTCGAACTCTTCCCCGGCAAAGACGGTCTTCTTCATATCTCGAAGATGTCGAAGAACCGCATCCAGTCGGTGAAAGAGGTCATGGATATCGGTACCGAGGTAACGGTGGCCGTGCTGGGCGTGGATTCGCTCGGTCGTGTGAACCTGATCCTCAAGGATCTGGCCGATTCGATGCCTCCGGGATCGTTTGACGGCGGCCGTGAAGAGCGCGGCGGCGATCGTGAACATCGCGGCGGTCGCGGTGGTGGCCGTGGCGGCGATCGTGGCAGACGCCATTGATCGAACGATGTATAAATCAAAGAAGGGGACTGCGGTCCCTTTTTTTGTGCCCCGGGTAAGCGGCGATGGCGATGGGGTGAGTAAAGCACAGTTTATGAACATCCGTATTCGAAGAGTCCGACAGGAAGATATCGGTTTCATCTATGAGATGGTCTGCGACCTCGAGCACCAGAGGCTGAACAGGCGCGAGTTCAACGCCGTATTTCGAGCGAATCTGAATAACCCTGACGTCCACTATCTCATAGCGTTTAATAACGACGCGCCCGTCGGATTCGGCAGCCTTCATATTCAGCGTTTACTGCATCATACGGGGGCTGTGGGCGAAGTGCAGGAGTTATACACATCGCCCGATGTGAGAGGCCTGGGCATTGGAAAGCAGCTGCTGGCAGCCCTGCGTCGAATCGCCGTGAAGAAGAAATGTAAGAATCTCGAGGTGACCTCGAATAGAAGGCGTGAGGCGGCGCATCGCTTTTACGTGCGGGAAGGAATGCAGCAATCACATTTCAAGTTTGTCGAAGAACTCTCAGGTGATGCCGATGAATGACGAGTACAATCCGTACCGACCGTCGCTGGCGCCCGTTGAAACGACGAGCTACGGCTGGTGGCGCTTCGTTTTCAGGATGGCATGCGTGACTCAGGCTCTGGAGCATCTGTTTGTCTATCTGACTTTTAGCGACCGTCTTGTAATGTCCTCCACGGTGAACGGCGGGTTTGAGCCGGTACGACTCATCGTCCAGGTTGCAATGGCCGGCGTGCTTTTGCGCGCTACGGGTCTGCGTGTCTTTCTTTTTCTGATTCTGTCGCACATTGTTTACAGAAGCATGTCGATGCTTACGTACAGTGCTCTGTTATCGTATGCTCTGCCGCTACATCTCGCGTTCTATACTCAGATCTGTCTCTTGAGCTATGCCATCTGGAGAATTCCAGCCGAGTACAGCGGGCAGACGATTCGGCAGCTTTTCTCTGTTTCTCTTGTTATTTGGCTTGGCCTGTCTCTGCTTTCCCCTTCATACAATAGTATAATGCGTCAGGTCGCCAATCTTGTTCTTATTGCATGCAATCTTCTCACCTTTGCCTCCTTCTGGAACTTCGATTTCGAGAAAAAGGGAGAGATTCGGTTTAACACCTGAAACATCGGTTTCGGGCATATCTCTCCCGCTGTTTGAAATGGCGAAAAAACCGCGCTTGACACCCCTTTATTGTACTGAATAGTCAGTACAATAAAGGGGTGGTATAAGAGCTAATGAAGAAGATCACGCGAAAACAATTCCTCGGCTCGCTCATTCTGGGCGGCACGAGTCTTGTCATCTGGAAGTCTCTGCCGCTTGGCGACATAAAGGGATACTATCTGACTCTATCGAGGTGGAACCTCGATACATTAAAAAAGATGGCCGATGCCGTGCTGCCCCGGGGGGACGGCTTTCCATCGGCCGAGCAGGCGCAGCTTTTCAGGCGTCTCGACGAAGAACTGTATTTCTGCACGGGGTCGATTTCATCAGAGATGCGAGACGCCCTTTTACTGGCCGAATGGTATCCGTTTTTTTGCGGATACTTTTCCAGGTTCTCGAGGCTGAGTACCGAGGATGCGGCCCGTGTCATCGACACAGGAATGAAAAGCGAGAACGATCTGGTACGAGTCGTTTTCAGCAATCTGCGCATGGTCATCTTTATGATCTACTACGGCCATGAAAGTACGTACGCAAAGATCGGCTACGACGGTCCTTTCGGCGGATTCGGCGAGATACTCTCAGAGCAGCGGAAATATTATGCGGAGCAAACACGATGAGCGGCAAGATCTACGAATGGAAAGACATCACCGAGAGTCGCAAGATCAAAACGCGGGTTTGCATTATCGGAACCGGATGTGGCGGAGCGACGCTGGCCTCTGAGCTGACGAAGCTTGGCGTCGACGTCGTCATGCTGGAGCAGGGCGGGTATTATCCCACGTATACGTTTGATAACCATGAGCTGAACATGGCAGGCAAGGTAAGCGCCGAGCGCAATCTGCAGACGACGGCCGACGGAGCGATCAATCTTGTTTACGGAAACAACGTCGGCGGCGCATCCGTGCATTACTGGGCCGACAGCTATCGCACGCCCGCCGATCGCCTTGAGATGTGGCAGAGCGAATATGGCATCGAGCATCATACGGAAAAAGATCTGATCCCCGCATGGGACGAGCTTGATAAACGGTTAAACGTGCATCCGGCCACGGACGAGTATCTCAATCCCATGAACAGGCTTGTGGAGAAGGGAGCGAAGAAGCTCGGATGGAGCGGCCACCGCGTGCCGCAGGCGCGCAAGCACTGTCAGAAGTCGGGGCACTGTATGCAGGGATGCGCCTTTGCGGCAAAGCAGTCGCAGCTCGTTACGCATATCGACGATGTGGTGAAGCGAGGGGGTACGATCTACTCCGATGCCCGCGCCGAGCGTCTGAAGATGGATGGTGGAAAGGTGCGATCGCTTCTGGCCCGCGTCATCGATCGTCCGAGCGGGAAGGACGGACCACATACGATCGAGATCGAGGCCGATGCCTTTGTCGTCGCGGCCGGCGGTTTTGGCAGCTCCACCTTTCTCTTGAAGAATGATCTCAAGAAAAAGCTGCCTGTGCTGGGTGAGTTTCTCGGGATGAATCCGTCGCCGTTTGTGCATGCGCTGTATGCGCATGACGTCATTCAATGGAGGAACATCCCGGCCGGTTTCGGCGTCGATCATTTTCGCAAGCCCGTCTACGATGTGAAAGGCAATTACGTCGAAGGCGGTTATCTTCTCATGCCGAATCAGCTGCATCCTGGAACGCTTGCCGCTATGATTCCGGGTATGGGCAAAGAGCATCAGCAGTGGATGAGCGCTCTGCCTCGTATCGGTGGTACGATCGGCTGGATCGACGATGTGCCGACGGAGCTGGGCCGCATCGAGATGGACGGCGATGTGCGAAAGGTTCATTACAGTTTCGGTCGAGTAGGGGCGATGATGATTCGCGATCTTTTGAAAAAGCAGGTTTTGATCAACTTTGCAGCAGGGGCTGAGAAGGTGCTGATTCCTGACAACAGGGCGACGCTGTTAACCTCACCCGATCAGATAGGCGTCATAGACGGTATCAGTCTTCGTCCGGGCACTCTATTGATGGCGGCGCCGCATCCGAGCGGAGGCTGTCGTATGGGCGCCGATGCAAAGACATCGGTCGTGAATAGCGAGCACCGGGTGCATGGCTTTGATAACCTTTATGTCGCCGACTCAAGCGTCTTCCCGACAGGCGTTTCGGTTGATCCGAGTTATACGATTATGGCCTTCAGCTATGTAGCGGCAAGGTCGATTTCCGGAGCCCTTTAAATGGCGAAAGCGATTCAAAAGCGCAAGAACGGCGAAGAGACGAAGATCCGCATTCTAAAAGAATGCCTGCAACTCATCGCCGAACAGGGGCCGCTGAGTTTTACGCTCGACGAGCTGTCGGATCGCGCCGGCGTCGCCAAGACCAGCATCCTCTGGCATTTTGGAAGCAAAGAGGATCTGATCCTCGAGGCCGTCGGTGCGCTGTTCGACGACTTTGAGGTCAGACTGAAATCGTTTGGCATCGTAGACCCGACGCCCGAGAGGCTGCTGGCCGAACTTTTCGCCAGGGTTTCGGAGTGGTTCGAATCGGCGCCTGAGCTGAACGCCGTCTTCTTTCAGTTCATGTTTCAAAGAGGCGTGCATCCCGACATCACGGCCAGGCTGCGAGAGATGTACAGGGAGTTTCGTCGACGGCTTAAAGAGGCTCTGAATAACCCGGCGCTCACGCCGAAGGAGAATGAGGCCGTCGCTATCGCCGTGCTTGCGCTCATCGACGGCGTCTTTGTGCAGTTCTATCTGGAACCGGAGGCGGTCAGCATGAAGAAGACGTTTGCAACGCTAACGAAGATGGTTGCCGCCGATCGACTGAAGCTCGGGCATTGAGATCGCAGGCCGGCTCCGTCGGCGGCTTCGCCTCTGCCCGCTAAATTCGGTGTGTGCGGAAGCTTCTACGATTGCATCGGCGGTTGCTTCCGCTATTGCGTCAGCGGTTCTTTTCACTCGAAAACTAATTGACTTAGTTTTTGGAAATCTGTACCTTGTTCGTATGCAAGAAACACTGACAGAGGCGATTGCCTCGGCGGGCAATCCGGTTCGAGCGGAAAGAGTAACGGCACTCGGCGGTAAGATCGCCCTTCTCAAGGCAGGCAGGGGAACGACGTCCGTGATTCTGCTGCCGGGAATCGGTGATACAAAAGAGAGCTACGCAGCGCTTCTTCCGATGCTTGCAGGCGAGGCGACTCTGTACGTTCCCGATAGCCGCGGCTTCGGAGAAAGCTCCGTTGCCTTTGATTCGTTTAGCGTGACCGATGTGGCCACCGACACCGTGCGTTTGATCGAAGAGACAGATCTAAAAGACGTAATTATCGTCGGCAACTCCGGGATGGCGGCAAGCGCCGTGTACACTGCGGCGGAGCTGCCCGGCCGTATCAGAGGAATCGTCCTCACCGGACCGTTTCTTCGCGATCAGCCGACTGGCTGGTTCATCACCTTTCTCATGAAGCAGCTGTTTCGCAGGCCGTGGGGGCCTGTGCTCTGGGCCGCCTACTATAAATCGCTGCATAAATCCGTATTGCCCGATGACTTATCCGGCCATGCCGCCTTATTAAAGAAGACGCTGAAGTCGAAGGCTCGCCTGACAGCGCTCGGGCAGATGCTCTTCTCATCGAAAGAAGCCTGTGAGCTGCGAATCCCTGAAGTAAAGGCTCGCGTCGCCGTCGTAATGGGAACGGCCGATCCCGATTTCAAAGATCCGATTGCCGAGGCCCGATGGGCTGCAGAAGTGCTCAAAGGCGAACTCTATCTTATGGATGGAGTCGGTCATTATCCGCACAGAGAAAGACCCGAAGAGATGGCCGGAATCATCAGGGCAATGCTGTGAGACCGAAGGGAGCGACGTTAGACCGGGAGGCCGTCATCAGCGAGGCGATGAGCCTTACGCTTCAAAAGGGATACAGAGGCTATCAGTGGAAGGATCTTGCCGCCGCATTGAACATTAAACCGCCGTCCCTGTATAACCACGTCAGAGATCTGGAAGAGGTGCAGATCGAAGTGACCTATCGATGTCTTGACCGGCTTGCTCAGTATCTTGAGGTGCATCTGAGCAGAGCGCTACCCGAGCACCGATTCGAGACCATGCTGACGGCCTTTCGAGGCTTTGTGCGAAAGTATCCCCATTTCTATGATGCGACCGTGCAGAGTCATTACGACAGCCGTTCGTATCGAGAGAAATCGTCGAAGGTTCTTGAGATCATCCTGTCGGCCATGGGCTTAGTCGATAACGAATCGTCCGTTCACAGGGTTCGACTTGTGCGATCTCTGCTGCACGGCTTTATCGAGCTTGAGCGACGGGGTGGCTTCGGGAGGCCCGAAGAAATCCAGAAAACGTTTCGCCTCCTGATTCAGGCGGCAGAGATGATTCTTGAGATGGATGCGCGCTGATCAGACATTGATGAACTGAAGAACGGTGGCAACTCCGGATATCAAGCAGACAAGGTTGACGAACGAGAGAAATGCAAGGATAACGGGCCGGTGAGATGGACGATGATATTCGATGAGGTATAACGCAGCAAAACTCAGGCAGATCGTGATGATGCCTGCAATCCAGAGATATTGACCGATAAACATGAATTGGAGCATTACCAGTAAACTGAAGCCTTCGTGTATTGACTGAACGGATTCAGGATAATTCTGGCATCCACCTCGGTGAATGCTGCAATGCATCAAATGATCGAGACCCTCTGCAAGAAAGGGCAGAGAGGTGAAAAGGCCCGCAATCATGGCCGATGCTGTTGTACAGAATTCTCTCATGGCATTCTCTAATCTCAATCCTTACAATCCCTTTCCTTGCCTGGCGGGAGCTTTCGCCGGGCCTGGTAACACAAACCCCGCAGGCGGTGTGGGAGTGGATCTGTGCGAAAGGGTCGATTCAGGATTACTGATGTGAACGGCAAGCGTGTCGTTGCCGCTACCGCCCCAGAAGAACTGCGTCGTATCGACGATCAAAGCACCGTCCTGTGACGATCTGAAAAAAGCGCTACTCGAAGAATCGAAGGCCGTAAAGGGAATTTACGTCGGGTTGATGATGCCGTACAACAGCTTTGATTGCGGATCGTGTGGAAACCACCTACCGCTTTTCGCGTCATAGATCTCGATGATGGCATGCGGCGTCGGCGGATCGAAACCGGTGTTAAGCCCGTAAACGAATCGAACAGGTACGCCAAGCGCTCTGATAAAGCCGACGGCGATGGCCGAATAATAGCCGCAATCGCCCTGACCGCTCTGGAACATGTCATAGATGTTACCTTCGGCGATACGTGAATCATAACGAAAGTTAGAGCGCAGGTGATTCATGGCCAGCTTTACCTTCTCTCCCGGATTCGAGCCCTGAGATGTGACCGAACGAATCATCTGCGTGAATTCAGGATTGTCGAGCGCGTTGTAACCTCCCTGGTTATCTGAAGCGTAGGCGAAGAGATCCGTTCCGGGGGCGGCGATTGCAAGAGAGGAAGGCGACATCGATTTCATGTTCTGTTGCACCGTTAGCTCCAGTCGCATGGTTTCGGGCCAGCCGGACTGAGGCCTTTCGATCTCAATCAACCTGTTGCCCATCTCGTTTATCTGTCGGCCTTGAATCGGCGAGATCCTGAATGCGGTGATCTTTTGATAGGGGCGATCGAGCGGCAACGTTAGCCGAATCTTTGTTTCGGCATCCAGCCTCCAATCTCTGAGGGCTCGGCCCAGTCGTATGTTCCACTCAAGACGCACCGTACGAGGTTGAAGATATTCATGGACCCATCCGGTCGATGAGGCGGCAAGGGCACGGTCTGTGTCGCCGAGATGAAAATAATTGTAGGCGAGTAGCTCGACTATCCAGGGATCAATACCTTTGCCGCCTGCACGCATCAGGCGCTGTGCCTTCAGGTTCCAGCGAATGGCGCTGCTTGCGTCTTCGAGCTCGCTAAAGGCGACAGCAAGTTCGAGCGAGGGCAGATGATCGGTATCGGTGCAGAGTTGCTCGGCCCTTTGTAGAAAGGGAATGGCACGGCCGGGATTTTTCTGGTAAGCACGGTCAATGAAACCGATCATGAAATGCGCCTGCCATCGGCTGTCGTCCGTCCTGGAGGCCTTTTCAAAAAAGCTGCGAGCCTCTTCGGCCCGGTTAAGCGTATACAGCGAATGAATGCCGCTGTTGTAAAGCTCGTCATAGCTGGCGGCACTCTGTGACGAGGCGCTTCCTCCCGCGCAGAACAGGATGAACGCTGTTACAGCGATCAAAAGGCGAGCGTTCCAGAGGCGTCTGCTCTGCGGAGCGCGGTGCTCTTTATTGTCTGAAGATCTGAACATACTCTTCTCCTTTAAAAGCTAAAGAAAGAACCATAGAAAGAACCGGGAAATGACTTCAGGCGATTGCCGGTTGCTGCGACATTGGACGCACAGCGGGCGAAATAACCTCGAAACAGGTTACAGATACAGGGCATAGATTCGGCCCTCGTTTTCTTCCTTCCCGGCGTGATTGGAGATCGCTCTACCGCTCAGCGAAAGGATCGCATCACCGCCGGCCGTCATATTCCAGAGCCTTCCACGGAAGAAGACGTTCACGGCGCCCCTGACCTTCGTGGATTTGAGTCTTCCGGTGATGGAGTACTTTTCCCACGCCGCCCGTTCGGTTATCCGCTCGATATCGTGCGTGTCAACATCTGCGGGGTTTGCATATCCGCTGTATCCCTTCCACTTCTGTGTCCAGGCGTCGTCCGGCGTTACCATCGACGGAACGGCCAGCAGTTCCGCTCCGGATCTGTTCAGCTCGGAGTAGGAGTCGGGGAACCACGAATCGGCGCAGATCATCGTATACAGCCTGCCGATCGGCGTGTCGATGGAAGCGTTCTCGTTTATCTTCGCCTCTTTCAGGAATGCCTTCTCTTCGGCGATAGGAAACCCTTTGCGAATAATGCGATCATCGACGCTGCCATCCGATTTGAAATAAAAGCTTACATTCTCAAGCGGACCATCTGTGATAACGATCCTTCCCTGCTTTACTTCGGGATGAGGAAGGACGATAGAGCCGGCAACGATAGAAACACGGTACTCTTTTGCAAGACGCGAGAAGACAGACTGATAGCGTTCAGCCATCGATTCGGCCTTCATGCGAAAGAGCGTTTCTTTCAGAGCATCCGGGGAATATGAGGTCGCAAATAGATAGTGTCGCACGAAGCTTCCGGCATTCCGTATGACGAGGCTTTGCATGGCTTCATCAATGGTCTCGGCCTCAAAGATTGATCGATCTTCGCCTGTGGCGACAAGCCATGTGCCGATATATTCGGGCAACACGACTACGGAGCGATCTGCGAAAAGAGTATCGTTATCCTGTGCATGGCGGAAGTAAGGATCAAGCGCCTGATAAAGATTCTCTTCGGTGGCGTAGCTATATTTTGAAAGAACCGGCTCCATACCGATAAGTGTGCCGCGACTTCCCGTCCCGTCTTTTTGAAGATAGATGCTATGCTGCGGACGATATGCCTCAAGTTCAACGTTTGAAAGGGGATCGCTGCATTGAACGAAACCGACACCCGACAGGCTGAGCAGAAAAAGCAGATAGTAGCGGCGCATGATACACGGTTGCGCCGGATCACCATTTCAGGCAAGGCGAAATTGAACGGCCCGATTTATGAAGAGTTCGTTTCTTTCCCGTTTTGAAAAGAGAAAATATCGACCGATTCACAGAAGCGCCTTGATAGCTTCGAGCAATTTTCTTCTGGTCAGAGGTTTGCTGATGAAAGCGTCGAAGGGAAAGGGTATATCTGTAAATTCAGCACTGGTCGCGATCAGGATTGCATGATTCTGCCGTGCTCTCATAAGTCGTGCTACGAGCTCGCCGCGTATATCCGGTAATCGAAGGTTTATCAGGACGATATCGTAGGAGTTGTCTCTGGTATTCTCCAGCGCTTCCCTGCCCGAGGAAGCAAAATCAATAACGCCGATTGCATGAAGCGCTTCTTCAATATAGATGCGCGTAATCACTCCCGGCTCGACTGCCAGCACAGTGCACTGCTTTGCGGTTTTTTTCTGACATGGCGCTGACATGGCTTTTTTCATCGACATTCACTGTGTATTGAAATCGGGCTATCCTATATAGAGGTGCCGCCTTTCGCTGATTCTTGCAAAAAAAAGCCGACTTTCATAATTGATGAGGAGTCGGAGCGGCAGGTTCAGTCGTCGATCGAACTGTAAAAAACTTGAATAAACAGACGATCCTGGAGAAACATGTCTTGTATGAACCCTGAATTCCAGGAGATTCTGGCGGGCTGCAAGTCTGGTGATCCAGCATCCATGCGGGCTCTGATGGCGGAGTACTATGGTACCGTTATCAGGGCGGCGCGCAAAAGGGTCGACGATGAAGAAATAGCAAAAGACCTTGCTCAGGGTTTTTTTCTTCACCTCCTTGAAACCCGCCTTTTTTTCAAGTTTCGTGGAGACGGAGTCGCCCAGTTTCGAAGTTTCTTGCTCGCCTGTTTCCGAAATTTTGTTGAATCGGAGCGACGAAAGAACGGTCGATTCATTATTCATTCAGAGGTCAATCCTGACTCTCTTGAGTCGCATCATCCAGGCGTCGAGACGCAATTTGACCGGAATAGCATTCGCGAATTGATTGCACAGATCGACTGGCGTTACAGACAGGTGCTGGATCTGGAGCTGGAGTCGTTCCGTCAGCGGGAAATTGCGGAAATACTGAACCTGCCGCCGGGCACGGTCGCGTCGTATTCGCATAGAGCCAGGATTGAGCTCGCGCGATTGCTTCGATTGCACGGTTTTTTTGCTCTTCCGCTTTTCCTGTCCATCCTGATTCATTTTTCCCGGGTCGCATGAGCAAGCATATTCAAGAGAGTCGACTCCTGGCCTACATTCGCAGGGAGTTGGATCTGGCCGAGCTTCGGAAGGTCGAACAGCATCTGGCCGCCTGTAAGGAATGCTACGAGGAGTACGTTTCTTTGCGCGCCTTCGAGTATGAGCGTAAAGAGAGGCCCACAGAAGATTTTCTATCAGCGGTTATCGATCGATTGAAGGGAGCATCGAACTATCGGCCGGTAAGAAGTCTCACAATAAGGAATACGAAAGGAAGACTGCGTATTTTTGACGATGCGGAACAGACGGTGATGGAAAGCGTCGGGGATACCGGCAATGCTCTGATTGATCTGGATCTGGAATCGATCAAATGGCGGCTACAGATCGAATTAGCCGGGAATGGTCGCTTTGTCGTCTCGATTGAACCCGCTGAATCAGCGGAAGTAAATGGTATAACGATCTACTACGGCGAATCTGTCGCCGATACGCGCATGCGTCGCACGGCGGCGATATTTCGGACCACCATGAATTCCGCATCATACGTCCTATCGTTTCGGAGAAGGGGAGCGGAATTCACCAGGCTGTTGCTGACGTTCCGTGATGATACGATGTGACGATCCTTGTTTACCCGGACTTTTCTCCTCTCGTTCTCTTGAGTTCCCAGCAAAAAGCCCCGGAAGTCTACCTGATGGAAGCCCTCCGGGGATAACATATGCGAGAAACCAATTGAATGCCATTCTCCGCTTCCGGAGAACCGGGTAACAGAGCCCGCTCTCCGTGCTGTTCGATGGATCCTTTGAGGTTCTTAACAGGAAAGAAGGATTCTGCCTTCTGGATTCTTGCAAAAAAAAAACCGATCATTCCGGGTCCCTCGTCCTCGATTCTTTTTCGAGAACGTCGAGAGGGATGGCGGTAGCGTGTATCCCTGTATTCTTGAGGGAATAGGCGAAAAAACGCAACCGTTAATTTTTTTAGCAAGAATTTGCTACTCTTAGACCCTCTTCTCTGTCGGCTGCCTCACAGAATCTCTTCATGTCCTTTCGCGGTGATGCGGACCATTCTACGACTCTGAGTCGATTTATTTGTCTGGAGTCTTAGAGGAGTGTGTGGAATGCAGACGATCACGTTTTTTTTCTTCCGCCTTTTAAGGAATCTACTCTGTCGTCTGCCGATCGGGCTTCTTCTATGCGCTTCATTTCTTGTTTTAAATCTCTGCTCCCCAGGCAAAAGCGGCGACGGCGCCGGTTTGCTTGCCTTGCTTTCGGGCGACGCGGCTACGAGCAGAGGTGGCGGCTCCAATACGGGAGGGATTGGAGCAGATGAAGAAGAAACGGGTCAGATCGCCGCTCCGACATTTACGCCCGCGGCAGGAGGCTTTGATAGCGATCAGAATGTGATCATCCAGACCTCGACCATCGGCGCTACGATTCATTATACGACCGACGGTACAGAACCGACGATTTCCAGCCCTGTGTTCCTGTCGGCTATTCCCGTCAGCGGGCATGGAACGACGAAAGAGATCCGGGCAAAAGCGGTAAAGGACGGTCTGATGGATAGTATGGTCGTAAGCGGAATCTTTTCGATCGACTATGTCCGCGTGGTGGCCCCGCATTTCTCAACAGTTCCTGGGCAATATTCTTCAGACCAGAGCATCGGTCTCAGCACGACCACTCCCGAGGCGATCATCCACTATACGATCGACGGAAGCTCGCCGACGACGTCAAGCCCCGTATATGCAGCGCCGATTCCAGTCAACGGCAGTGGAACTACGCGCATCATCAGGGCGTTTGCCGTAAAGAATGGTATGCTCGATAGCACGGAGGTTGCAGGAGAGTTCTCGGTATCGTACGTCGCACGCGTCGTAACATTTGTCCAGGGGATGAACACAGCGGTGACTCCTTCGCTTCTGGCTGAGGCTTACAACGGAAGTACCTATACGACCATTCCAACGACCGGAACGACGTTTGCGTGGAGCGATTCTACGACTCTGAACATCTTCCTGAGCTGGAAGCAGTTCCCCGCAAACACTCGACTTCGCTTAACTGTATCGGGGTTACAGAACGCTGCCGGCACACCTTTACCGAATCGCGTCGAGGAGTTCGAGACGGGACTTACCGAAGAGAGTCTGACCGTGGCCGATACGGGGCAGACGGCATGTTTCTTTTTTAACGGTTCTGCGTGGACGAGTGACCCCTCTTGCACGCAAACATACGTCGTCGGAGACGCTGACCGTCCGTACGGTCAGGATGCCCATTATGTCGACAGCCCTTCGGCACGGAGCATCAGTGGACCTTCGGTTCACGAAGTTTATACCGCTGATTTTATCACAGTCGATCACAGAACGGGGCTTGTCTGGAAAGCCTGCTCTGAGGGACAGAACGGCTCTTCGTGCGCAGGCAATCGCACGTCACTGACCTGGTATAACGCTCTAAACGCCTGTGCGGGGCTGAATACGGCGAACAGTGGAGAGGGTTATGCGGCTCGCACTGACTGGCGTCTGCCCGCAGAATGGGAGCTGGCCAGCCTGCTTGATTTCGGTCGCTCCGCACCGGCGATGGACGGTGCTCTGTTCCCCGGATCCCTCTCGGGGCCTTATTGGAGCAGTACTGCGAGTTCCTCTACGGCTGAAGGGGCGCAATCCGTCGATTTTACCGACGGTATCACGGGTGGAGGGGCGAGAACAAATCCCCTCTATGTTCGCTGCGTATCTTCGGGCTCGAAGCCCCTGACTCTTCCCTCTTTTTCGGCATCAGGAGGTATGGTCACGGACCATGTCACGGGTCTTGTATGGCAGAGATGCTCTGCGGGGCAGACCGGTGATGCTACATGCAGTGGAACGGCTGTGCGCTATGGCTGGGCCGCCGCTCTGAGCTATTGCGAAGGATTGACTCTCAACGGTCGATCGTGGCGATTGCCTGCGATCAGCGAGCTACGGAGTCTTGTCTTCGAGGGACAGGCGGTTCCGAAAATATCACAGGAGCATTTTCCAGGAACACGGACCAGCGGTTACTGGACGAGCACGACGTATGCGACCTCGCCTGTCAATGCATGGCGCATCGGCTTCGGTTTTGGAGAATCTGCTTACGGAAGCAAAGCTACCGGCACGAACTACGTTCGCTGCGTTTCCGGGCCTTAAGACGAACAGGAAGTGACAGGAATACTATGCGCAAAGGCTTTCCATCGTTAACCGTAAGGCGATGAAGAAATATCGTACGGACCTGTGAATGCTCCGGAGTCACGCCTGGGTTTTGAACTCTATTCGAAAAAATTTCGAATGGAGTAGCACGGCCTTGTTCACTCCTCCTTTTCCGGTCGCCCGCTCACCACGGCCGGGAAAAACGGGCCGGGGAACCATATGAGCGAAATGCGTGTAAAGATCCATGCGATGCGAGGGGCACAGCTGCCCGATAAGGCCTCAGAGGGGGCGGCCGGTTACGATGTGCGCGCCCTTCTGCCGCCCGATACCGAGATCGTGCTGGAGCCCGGCGACCGCTTCGCCGTTCCGACGGGCCTCTATTTCTCGATACCGAAAGGCTACTTTATTACCGTCCGTCCGAGATCGGGCCTGGCGATCCGGGACGGGGTGACGCTTGTGAACTCGCCCGGCACCATCGACAGCGATTATCGAGGCGAGCTGAAGGTGCTGGTGATCAACCTCGGACAGAAGGCCGTAACGATCCGGTCGCAGGATCGTATTGCGCAGCTTCTTCTTGAGCGTGAGACTCCTTTTCAGTGGGAAGAGACGCCGCTTGAAAATCTGGACCCGACGCAGCGCGGAGCCGGGGGCTTCGGTTCTACAGGGTTAGCCTGAAATTCCGCTTCCTGCGCCGGGTGCATACGAAAACTCTGGCTCTTTCCGTCTAACACGTCGCTTTTAATCAAATCGTCGAAAAGCGAAAGCGGTTAGGTCTTTCTGGTTTTTTATCGGAGGCAGATGTATGTTTTTCAAGGCAGATCGGAAGGTGTCGTCTATCTCTGACGACCTCATGACCGAGGTCATGGTCCGCAATAATCGTCGGCTCTTCTATTCGTTTCTCTCCATACTGGTGCTGGCGAACGTCGCCACCCTGGCCATTAAGATCGCCGGTAAAGGATCCGCTCATCTAACCTATGAGGCGATCCTGATTGAGTTTGTCTTCGCCGCCTCGGCGCTTTTCATCGGATTTGCCATATCGACGAAGCTGAAGGGACATCCGGCTTCGAGCTACGTTTCGATTACCGGGGTGATTCTCTGTCTGATCGCCTTTCAGTATGTGATCTTCGGCGCCACCGAGATCTTCGCTACATTCTATATCTCGTTCGTTTTAAGCGTTCTCTATTTTAACCGAAACGCTTCTCTGTATAACTTCATCCTCATCCTGGGGGCTCAGATCGCTCTCTTTATCCTGCGTCCGGAGTTGAAGCCGGTCGGCCCTCCGAGTAATCTTCTCGTTCGCTTTCTTGTATTCGTCTGGGTCGGAGTCGGAGCGACGGCCGGCGCCGCGGCGACAAAAGGTCTGCTCACGCTGGCCATCGAAAAGCAATCCGAGGCCCGTGAGACGCTTGCGAATCTGCGCACGATGGCTACGGCGATCGTACAGACGATAGAGACGGTCAGGTCACAGAGCGAGCAACAGGATCGTATCTCTGATCAGCTGAAAGGCATCTCAGAGCATCAGGCCGCTTCGCTTCAGCAGATCAGGGCTGCCCTGGCCGAACTTGCGGAGCGCGCCGACGCGAATAACGCCATTGCGCGTTCCCTGAACAACGAGACGGCCGCATCGATTCAATCGGTGCACGGTCTCAAGGCGATTAACGCCTCCGTTCAGGATGGGGCGGGGCGCATCCTCACCAACCTGAATAACGTTATGGCCTATTCTACGAATACGTCGCAGCAGATCCGCGATTCGATGGACAGATTCAATCAGGTGCAGACGCGAAGCGGCGAGATCGCGGCCATCGTCGAGGTCATCAACGATATTGCGGCGCGCGTAAACCTGCTCTCGCTTAACGCTGCCATTGAAGCGGCGAGGGCGGGTGAGCACGGGCGCGGCTTTGCCGTCGTTGCCGAGGAAATCTCGAAGCTTGCCGATGCGACGACGAAGAATGCGAAAGAGATATCGAGCATCATCGAAGAAAACCGCTCTATGATTCTCGAAAGCAGCCGAATGATCGCCGATTCGTCGGCGAGTATGGAGAAGCTGGATTCTGCGATCAACGTCATCAAAGGCGAGATCAGCGGCGTCGGCGAACAGATCCGGGACGTCGCCGGAGCGGTTTCGGCAATCGAAAGCCTGAATCAGAGCATCTCAGAAACCAGTCGCAGTATTGAGGCCTCCACGGAGCATCAAAAGAATTCCACCGAAGAGGCCAACCGAACGACGGTAGGTGTGTCGGACTATGCGACGAAGCTCGTCGAGGTGGCGCGAGAGGTTCACGAAAGCAGCCGGGCCACCGGCCGCAGCGTCGTGCAGCTTGAAGAGCTGGCTCAGAAAATGGCCGTGTAGCGCGACCCGAAAATCGCTGTACAGAACGGCGAATCTGCCGATACAGGAGGGGATGGACTCTGCCTCGCCTCCTGCCTCGCCCCCGCCTCCTCCGCCGACGGCCGGGGCGCGTATCGCAGCCGCCCTGCATGCCCGGTCCAGGGCCGTTATCGACGACCTGGCCGTATCGAAGCGCGCCCGTAACGTCACAGGATTCATCTTTATCATCGCCGGCCTGCTTTCAAGCATCGCCGCCGCAACCATCGATGGCGACGCCGCCGATCTCACCGGACGTTTTGGCATCTGGTCCGCTCATCTGCTCTTTGCTCTTTTCGGGAAGGCCGCCTACCTATTCGGGCCGGCCCTGATCTGGAGCGGCCTTCGCGGCATCGCCCGTGACGACTGGCAGGCTTATCTATCGGGAGTGATCGGCAACCTGTCGCTGCTGTGGAGTCTCGCCGTCTTTTTTCATCTCTCGGGCGGAACCGAGCCCGGCATAGCCGGTGAGCAGTTCGGATTGCTGCTTGAATTCTTCACAGGCCGCACGGGCGCCTATACGATCAACGCTCTTCTGCTATTTACGGGCTTGCTCCTGCTCTTGCAGATTCCCTTTGATCAGGTCAAAGAGCGCGTTATCGACATGCTGGAGGGGCGTAATCGCACGCCAGACTCCGATTCTTCCGTATGGTTGAAGCGCGCCGTCGCTCTTGTTCCGTTGATTCCGATGGCCTATTCGATATACAGCAAGTTTCGTAAATCCCGAAAAGAACAGACAACGAACGCGCAGTCTGAGGCGAAGCAATCGTCTACGCAGGAAACGCCTTTCAGCGGCGAGTCCGTTTATGGCGAACAGAATCAGCATAGCGCCGAACCTGTCGGCAAACAAGCGACATCCGGAGGTACGCCCGTGTTAAAGCGATTTCGTTCGGAGGATCGTCCGCCCTGGATTCAAAAGGTCGTCGTTTCAGACGATGGGCTCGAAACCGGCTCTGATCTCGAAGAGATGACAGAAGAGGCTATCCGCGAGGCGGAGTCGCTGTCGGGCAGGCCGCACGAAGGCCTTGAGCACGCAGGAATGGAACAGGAGCGGCCGTTCGAAGATCGTTACGCGCAGATTCGCAGGGCAGGCGGCAACCGCTGGCGGCCCGGTCATGGCTTCGATTCCACGGAAGATAGTGAGTATAACCCTTTTCCCGATGAATCCGACGACGCACGGCCATTCTCGAACGGAGGAGATCTGATCATCGAAGAAGATCGCTTCCCTCTTTCATCGAGTAGAAATGATTTCAAGAATGATCTGCCGCCTTCGCATTCGTCGCGATCAGGGCGTCATAATCCGCGTATCGTCTTTGATCCTGTGAAGAATCGCTATCTGTTCCGTCAGAGCGCCGAAGAACAGGCCCTTACTCCGACACGGCAGCGCGTCGAGCTTCTGGATCGCATGGATCTTGATCTGCCGCATGCCTATAAAGGATCATTTGCCGGCGAGAAGGAAGCGTTCGATAATGGAAACGGATTGGTCGCCACAGATGACGTCGCGGCGGATAGCTATGCCGACGGCTTTGTGGATAACGCTGGAGAAGGCTCTCAGGATGATCTTTTACAGAATTTCGACGAGAGATTCGAACCGGACAGTGTGGATAACCTCGATGAGACCTTCGGCGACGCCTATAGCTACGCCGGACCGGAAGAGACGGAAGATCTCGATGAAGAAGCGGACGACTTCACCGACGAAGAGCCTGCTATGTCTGCTCCGTCCGTAGCCGAAGCGAACGCCCCGAAGAAGAAGGCCGATCAGCCTCTGCTTCCGAATATCAACATGCCGCCCGTCGTTTTCTCTGAGAACCGCTTCTCGCGATATCGATTATCCCGCCGCATCGTGAAGCAGACGCCGAAGGTGGAGGCCGAAGATCCCGAGGCCGAGATTCGCGAAAACTGGCAGCGTCTCGAGAAGGTCATGAGCGATTATGGGATTCAGGCGAAGGTCGTCGGCGCCATCCGCGGACCGATGATTACGATGTTCGAAGTACTGCCCGAGCCCGGCGTTCGTGTGAACCGCATCCTTGGCATACAGGACGAGATTCGTATGCATCTTGCCGCTCTTTCGGTGCGCATTCTGGCGCCGATTCCAGGCAAGTCGACGATCGGCGTCGAGCTGCCGAATCGCAACCGACAGTATGTTTCGATGGGCGACCTCGCAAACGGCGATCCGGAGTTTTCGTCGGGCAAGCGAGAGTTATCCATCGCCCTTGGCAAAGATATTACGGGAACGAACCGCTACCTGGACCTGACGCGCCTGCCGCATCTGCTGATCGCCGGCGCAACGGGTTCGGGTAAGTCGGTGTTTATGAACTCCGTGATCGGTTCGCTGCTTTTCAACCATTCGCCCGATGAGGTGCGCTTCTTGATGGTTGACCCGAAGATGGTGGAGCTCAAACTTTTCGAAGGCATTCCGCATCTGCTGTATCCCGTTATCACCGATGTACGTCTGGCCGATCGTGCTCTGAACTGGGCCGTTCAGGAGATGGAGTCGCGCTATCAGCTTCTTTCAAGTGCGAAGTGCCGCGACATCCGTTCGTATAACGAGCGTGTGAAATCCGGAGCGCTTTCGGGCAAGCTCATGCCCTACATCGTCATCCTGATCGATGAGCTTTCTGATCTCATGATGGTGTCGGCGAAAGAGGTGGAGGATTCGATCATTCGCCTGACGCAGAAGGCCCGCGCCGTCGGGATTCACGTCATCATGGCCACACAGCGACCGTCCGTCGATGTGATCACGGCGCTGATCAAGGCGAACTGTCCGGCGCGCATCTCGTTTCAGGTGGCGCAGCGCACGGACTCGCGCGTCATCCTCGATGCAAACGGCGCCGAGGCGCTGCTCGGTCGGGGCGACATGCTCTATAAATCGCCGACGGCCGCCGATCCGGCACGCATGCAGTCGCCGATGATCTCAGACGAAGAGATCGAGCAACTTGTCGTCGAGGCCTGCCGTTACGGGCATCCGCGCTTTATCGAGTTGCCGGGCCGGGAGAGCGATGATGGCGGCGGCGATGACGGCGGAGCGGACGTCGACCAGGCCCTGCTTGACTCGGCATGGGAGATCATTCAGGAATCGGGCAAGACGTCGACGTCCTACGTGCAGCGTCGTCTGCGCATCGGGTACAACAGAGCGGCAACGATCGTCGAAAAACTTGAACAGATGGGCTATCTGGGCCCCGCCATCGGCAATCGCCCGAGAGAGATCCTGAAAAGACATTGACCGCCGGGCCAGATCCGAAAACGGTGAGGCGTGAGCTCACGTCTTCGATTTCCGGTCCTGGCCGGACTGCTAATCCTGTTCCCGATGGTCCTTCTGGACGCCAATCCGCCCCATAACTGGCATTCTCATGCCGATGTGGTGCGCAAGGTCACCGATCTGTATAAGAAAATGAAGTCCTACAGGGCGGAGTTCCAGATCCAGACTCCGAAGAAGACCATGACGGGCACGGCCTCTTATCTGAACCCCGGCAAGGTGCGTTTTGATTTCTCGAATCCGGCCGGCGATATGCTGCTGTCCGATGGCAAGGTGCTGTGGATCGTCATCTCCCGGCTGAACGTCATAGGACGACAGGATCTCGAACTGGATCAGAAGGACGAAAACGGCAACCGCATCTTCGCAGTCATGCCCGGCTCGGGCATCGATCGTCTGTTTCGCAAATATCATTATCGCTTTGCCGGCCTCGAACAGCCGCGAAAGGTCGACGGCAAAGACTATTTCGTACTTGAACTTGAACAGAAAGAAAAGATCGGCGGTTATACGCAGATGACGCTGTATATCAACTCTCAGACTTACCTCATTGAGAAAGCCGAGGCCATCGACAGCCTCGACGGGAAGACGATGATTCAGTTCCGTAATATTCGTCCGGACGAGCCTCTGGACGGGAAGCTCTTTCAATACAGTCCGCCCGATACGCAGCGAGTCGTGTATAACCCGCTCGTTTCAGAGGAGTAACATGGTAGGTGGACAGATCGGCGACATCCTGAAAGAGGCGCGCCAGGCTAAAGGCTATTCCGTTCGTGAGGTCTCAGAAGAGATCCACATCATGTCCCGCTATATTGACGCCCTGGAGCGCGACGACTACAGCGTCTTTCCGGGCGAGACGTATACGACGGGATTCTTGACCCGCTATGCGGAGTTTCTCGGTCTGAATGCAGAACAGCTGCTTCAGCAGTACAGAGGCGTGAAGCTTGAATACAGCGAGACTCCTTTAAAAGAGCTGACCGAGGTTACCCGTCCCGGGCTTCTCTCGGGCATGAGTATCGACGTCGGAATGATTCAGAAGGCGGCGCTTGTGCTTGCCGGCGTTATCATCGTAGTCGGCGTGATCTACGGAATCATGCAGAGCTCTATTTTCGAGGGCTCGGAATCCGCCGGTACGACATCGTGTGCCGATCGACTGGGCGAACGCGTCGGAGCGACGGGCGGCATCGATACCGTAACGATGCTTGATCCCGATCGTGCCGTCGTGCTTGATACGGAATCGGGCGACCTCAAAGTATGTATGATGTCCATCGATCGCAATCGCGGCGATCGTCCTCTTGTGGCGATGGAATTCGTCTACGGCGGAAAATCCTTCGACGTAACGAGCGGCGAGGGCGAAACCGTTCCTCTGCAGACGAATATTCCCACGCTCGGCGATCTGAAGAATCCGATTGTGTTAACCGTACGCGAGATCGGCGACGTCTCCATCAAGCTGCAGATCAAGAACGAAACGGCGGTCGCTTCGACGAAGCCGATCAGCGTCGTTCTTGAGATCATTCAGGACTCCTATCTGGAATGGACGGCCGACGGTAAAACGCAGACGGCGGGGTATCTGACTCCGGGCGAGAAGCGCACGCTTGAGGCCGACAGCCGACTCGAGGTAAAGATCGGCAACGGCGGCGGCGTTCGTATTTACCGCGAGGGCATGCCTCCGCGACTGGCAGGCCCGCCGGCGAAGATCGTTAAGCTGACGCTGAGCAAGACGCCGAATCCCCTTGATCCGACACGCTTTGAGATCCAGGAGGAGCTGACGGTGGCGCGATGAGCCACAGCTTCTACATTACGACGCTCGGTTGTCCGAAGAATACGGCCGACAGCAGAGAGATGGAACGCTCTCTGCTGCTGGAAGGCTTTCAACCCGCCGACGACGCAGAGTCGGCCGACTTTCATCTGATCAATACCTGCTCCTTCATCGAAAGCGCCCGCGAGCAGACCATCGAAACCGTCTTTGAGGCCATCGACGTAAAAGAGGCCGTTCAGAGCAAACGAGCCGATCAGAAGCTCGTCGTCGTCGGTTGCTTTACAGAGCGTTATCAGGCCGCCGTAACCGAGGAATGGCCCGAGGTCGATTTCAGCTTTGGAACGGGCCTGTATCACCGAGCCGGAGCTCTGATTCGCGAGGCCTTTCGCATTCCGCGTCCGCATGATTCCGAGATCTCTTCGCCGTTCGAGCATCTGAAACGCCGCGAGCGTCACCCGTATGCGCCGGTTAAGGTGTCGGATGGCTGTGACCGCAAATGCGCCTTCTGCGCAATTCCGCAGTTCCGCGGCGCCTTTCGCAGCCGCGAGAGCGACGAGATCTTTACCGAGTGCTCCGATCTGGGAGCGGCGGGCGTGCGCGAGATCTGCCTGGTCAGTCAGGACACTAACGCCTTCGGTGGTAAGCCCGAAGCCCTTGTCGATTTGATCGAACGCCTGAATACGATCGATTCGCTGCACTGGCTGCGCCTGCTCTATCTTTACCCCGATAAAAAGACCGAGCGCATTCTGCGCCTGCTTGCCGAGCGCGGTCTTAACCGATCGAAGCTTGTGCCGTATCTTGAAAGCCCGGTGCAGCACGTTTCGTCGTCGGTTTTGAAGGCCATGAAGCGAGCGGGGGATTCGTCTTACTTTAAAGATCTTTTTGCGCTGGCCCGCGAGCTCTTTCCAGGCCTGGAGATCCGCACGTCGTTTCTGCTCGGATTTCCGGGCGAGACGGCCGCCGATGTCGACGAGCTGCACCGCTTCGTCGAAGAGACGCGGCTTGAGAAGATGGCTCTTTTCGCCTATTCGCCCGAAGAGGGCACAAGCGGTTATGCCCTGGGCAATCTGCCCGATCCCGACGAGACAAAAGAGCGCATCAACGAACTGCGTCAGACGCACCTGAAAGTGCTTGCAGACATCCACCTGCAGCGCGTCGGGCAAACATATAGATGTATGGTGGACGAGCTGCATCCGACTGAGATTATTTGTCGTCGCCCGCAAGACGCCCCGGAAATCGACGAGACGGTCGTCATTCCTTTCAAATATCAGAAGGGAATGAAGTTGCCCGCTCCGGGGGATCTTGTAGAGGTGGAGATCACCGGCTTCTTTGAATACGATATGGAGGGAAGGCTGACCGGGGCCGAACCTGTATGACATGGAAAGATCTTAATATTCCGAATACGCTGACCATCCTCCGGGTGCTTTCCGTTCCGTTTTTCATCTACTTTCTTCTATCGCATTCGCTGACCCTGCGTTTCGTCGCCTTTGTTCTTTTCTCCCTGGCGTCACTTACCGATCTCGTCGACGGCTATATCGCCCGTAAGCTGAATCAGGAGACGGAATTCGGCAAATTCCTTGATCCGCTTGCCGATAAGTTCCTGGTGCTTGGCGCCTTCATTACGTTTCTCTTCATGACCGAACAGATTCAGATCTGGATGGTGCTCTGCATCGTCGGCCGCGATATGCTGATTACCGCCCTGCGCTACCTGGCGATCTGGAAAGGGAAGAGTATGCGCACGTCGCGCTTCGGCAAGATCAAGACGGCGTTTCAGATGTTCGCCATCATCGTCATACTGCTGAGCTTCGTGCTTATCACCTACAAAGAGCGCGGCACGATCAACCAGATGTATCTACAGGGAGCGGAGCAGGGCATCGGTCCTTTTCAGATGGCCGTCGACTCACTGCTGCGTTTTATCGAGGGCCCGAACGAGAGCGTCTTTTTCGGGTTATCCTCTTTTCTGCCTTATTTCCTGATGCTATTCACGACCATTATTACGGTGATCTCAGGGCTGCGATACGTGTACGCTAACTATCAGCTGCTTCTGCCTCCTTACAGGGCTCCGAAAGAAAAGCCTGAGGCCTGAGATCAACGAGAAGGATAACGCGATTCTACTGCGAAGGGTGCGACGATGATTGACTATCTCAAGAAAGTGATGCAGGGCGAAGATCTCACCTCCGACGAGGCCCTGCGTTCCATGACCGAAATCATGACCGGACAGGCCGGCGAGATTCGCACGGCCGGCTTCTTGATCGCTCTCGCTTTAAAAGGCGAAACGGGCGAAGAGATCGAGTCCTTTGCCCGTGCGATGCGCAAGGCGGCGAAACCCTGGCCGTCGCGCGAGAAGTTCGATATCGTCGACACATGCGGAACGGGCGGCGACGCCTCTTCGCTGCTGAACATCTCGACGATCGCCGCCCTTGTCGTTTCTTCGATGGGATTCAAAGTCGCCAAGCACGGCAACCGCGCCGTCTCATCGCCGACGGGATCGGCCGATGTGCTCGAAGAGCTGGGCATCAATCTTGAAATACCGCATGAAGAAAGCGTCGAGGCCCTGAATGAGATCGGCATGTGTTTTCTTTTTGCTCCTGCGTGGCATCCGGCGATGCGCTTTGCCGCTCCCGTACGCAAGGCTCTCGGCGTACGCACCGTCTTTAATATCCTGGGGCCGATCACCAATCCGGCGCCGGTCACGCATCAGCTGATGGGCGTCTATGATCGCAAGTTCCTCGCTCCCGTTGCGCGAGCACTTGTCGGTCTCGGACGCAAGCGCGCCTACGTGATCCATTCGCATGACGGGCTGGACGAGATCTCGATCTCCGCTCCGACCGATTTCATCTTCATCGACAACGGCCGCATTCAATCCGAGGGGACATGGCGCCCCGAGGACTTTGGGATTGATCCGACTCCGATCGATTCGCTGCGCGTCGCCGACCGCAAACAATCGGCCGAGCGCTTCGAGCGTATTCTTAAAGGCGAGGGCGACGCCGTCGAAAACATGATGGTTTCGGTCAATGCCGGAGCCGTTATCAGTCTGCTTCGTGAAGACCTGAATATCGCCGACGCCCGCGCCCTCGTACTCGATCATCTGAAGTCGGGCAAGGCGATTGAAACGCTGGATCGCTGGAGAGCGTTCCGTAACAACTCAGGCTCGGTTACCTCGGTCGGCAGTTAGGCGCCGGGCGGTGCGCTCTCTGTCAGAATGGAAAGATTAAAGGCAGGACGATGATCATGATGACGCCCATGAGGATCTGCATCGGGCCGCCGACCCTTACATAGTCGACAAACGAGTATCGGCCGGGCGTCATCACCATCACATTGGACGGCGTTGAGAACGGACTGGCGAAGCACATACTGGCCGCCACGGTAACTGCCATGAGGAACGGATAAGGGCTGGCGCCGACGCTTTGCGCTACCTTGAAGGCAATGGGCGCAAAAAGTACGGCCGTTGCCGTGTTGCTGATAAAAAGAGTCAGCATGGACGTGCACAGATAGACTCCGGCAAGAAGACCGTAGACTCCCATTCCGCTGAAGGCATCGACAAGGCCGCCTGTAACAAGGCTCACCGTCCCCGTTTTCTCAAGAGCCGTTGCCATGGGCAGCATGGCGGCGAGAAGCACGACGCTTTCCCAGTTAATAAGCTGATAGGCCTCTTCCATGTTCCGTATGCATCCGGTGATGATCATCATCAGCGCGGCGGATATGATAGCGACTACAGGCGGCAGGATGTTCATCGCCATAGAGGCGATCATCAGCAGCATGATCATCGCAGCAAGCGGAGCCTTGTGGTTCAGTGTGACCTTTGCCGCCTCTTCAAGAGGCTGACCGACGAGAACGATATTTTCATAATCCTGATGAAGCCGCGCAAGGTCCTTCCACCTTCCCTGAACAAGAAGCGTGTCTCCGGCGCGCATCACCTCATGGGCAAGGTTGTCGGATCTATACTGTCTGCGATGGTTGATGGCGAGGATATTCACGTTATACTTTTTGCGGAAGCCCGAGTCTTTCACCTTAACGTCGACAAGCCCGGAATTGGGAAGCAGGACGGCCTCGGCAATGCCCATGCTGGAGGGCTCTTCTCTTGCGCCATGGATCAGCGTCAGCGAATGGTCTTCGATGAAGCGTTGCACGTTTTCTTCACTGCCGATGACGCTGATGACGTCTTCGGCATGCAGGATCGTTTGAGGGCCGGCGATTTCGCTTTTCTCTTCTCCTTTTAATATGAAGCGCCTGGAATGCGCGCTTTTTCGGATAACGCCGGTGATATTTATCGAATATTTCTCGGGGATTCTCAGCTCTTTCAGCGTTCTGTCGCAGACGCCTGACGCCTCGGTAATTGCAGCGGTGAACGTGCGGATGCGGTATTCCTTCGCCAGCTCTTTAAGGGGCTTGCTGAGGTTTTTCGCTTTCATGTTTACTTTCTGAGAAAGAAATATCTTCGAGAGCGCCCAGAATCCCAGGATGCCTGAAATGAAGACGACGGTACCGACAGGAGCGAATGAGAAGAACTTGATGTCTGTATATCCGTTCTGAGTAAGAACTCCTTGAATCACAAGATTGGGCGCAGTGCCGATAAGCGTGAACATCCCGCCTATGCTTCCCGCAAAGGCCAGGGGCATGAGTAGCCTGCGGGCGTTTATATCGGATTGCATCGTCATGCTGACGACGATGGGCATCATGAGGGCGACAGTGCCGGTGTTGCTGACAAAGGCGCCGATGAGCGTGGTGACGGCGATGATCAAAAAGAAGAGTCGCTCCTCGTTCTCGCCGGCAAGTTTCAGGATTGTGCGGCCGACCATTTTCGCAAGGCCCGTGCGCAGGATCGCTCCGCTGACTACAAAGAGCCCCACGGTCATAACGACAAGCGGATCAGAGAAGCTCGTCAACGCTTCAGCGGGCGTCAGTATGCCGGTAAGTATAAGAATCAAAAGCGCAGAGAGGGCGACAATATCGGCCCTGACGCGTCCGGTTACGAAGAGAATGATACTGATGCCTAAAACGGCGAGGGTAACAAACATCAAGCCTCCAGGAATCCTCAACCATATTTTTGCTGCTGTTGATGGCAAGTCTTCTGAGCAGGGCCATCTGGTAGATTCGCTTGACGGACGCTCAGTTCGGGCTCGTATGATTCAGCCATGCCTTCCAGGAGCGTCTCTGTCGTATTAAAGGCCCTGACGCTCGTCGCTTTATTCGCGTCGTGCGCTACAACGGGCTCGATCTCTTCTTACAGGTCGGGCGATCTGATCATCTATTCAGGAACTAACTATAATAGCAAAACGATCTCGGACGATCATTGTGCAACGGCGACGGAGAAGGCGATGGCACTGCTCGATTTCCCGGGCTCCTTCTTGCTTGATACGGCCGCTCTTCCCTTCTCGATATCGTTGCAGCTGGTCGCCGCCCTGGCGCAAACAGAAAAAGCCGAATCCCGGTTCGACTGGATGAGCTATTACGACCGAGAACGGCTGAGGCGAGGATGCGGGGCGGCGCGGCAACCATGAGCGCCCTTGCCTTGATCTGACTTTAAACGGCTCATCTAACGGAAACTTACGCCTGCCCGTTTTTGCTTGCCCCCCGACGATCGTCGTAAAGGCTTGCCCAATGGATCCACGTTTTCTTCCCTACCTCGCTCAGCAGACCGCTGAGACGCAGGCGCCTGCCGCTCCGGCACAGCAGCAGTCATCGCCCATGGATATCTGGGCTCAATATTCGATGCCGCTCATGATTCTTGGCGTCTTTGCCGTGATGTATTTCTTCTCGATCCGACCGGCTCGTAAAGAAGAGAAGCGCAAGAAAGAGATGCTCGACGCTCTGAAGAAGGGCGACACGGTCATCACCTCGGCCGGCATCATCGGCAGCGTACACGCCGTAAAAGAAGATACGGTCATTCTCAATGTGGGCGATAATACGCGCATGGAACTGCTGCGCTCGGCCATTCAGGAAGTGCGGGGCCGTTCCAGCACTGAGAAGGCCGAGAAGAAAGAAGGAAAGTGACGCTTCATGCGTAGAACTGTTACAGGGATTGCAGCGCTTCTTTTTCTCGCCGGGCCGCTTCTTGCAGCTCCGGAGGGGGCTGATCTGACGCTGCCGCGCAGCACCGATCGCTATATTCCCGGTTTGATTTCGGGCGAAGAGGCGCAGGTCGACCGTCGCATGGAAGTGACGGAACATGAACAGCCTGCAGCGCCCGAAAAGCCGCAGCAGGAAAAGCCGACGAAGCCTGCCCTGGACGAAGAAGGCGAGGGCTTCCTGTCGAGCCTGTTCAAGGATCAGACGGTCATCAACCTGATCATTCTTGGCGTGCTTCTTGGCGTTTTTATCCTTTATCGATTACGTTCCGGAGGCTCGCGTCGCTGAGCTTTCGCATTTCTGAGACGAGATAACCTATGAATAAACTGATCTGGAAGACGATTGTCGTCGGATTAAGCGTTGGCCTTTCGGCGTTGCTTCTCTGGCCTAACTACGGAGAGCGAGAGGTTCGCATAACCTTTCTCGAATATACGCGCAATGCAGAAGGCCAGCGAGAGCCGCTGCCCGTCGAGAAAATCCGTATGTTCCTTGCTGATAGCGAGAAAGGCCTGCCCGCATCGTTTCCGGGAGCTACCTGCGAGGGGCAGCCCGAGGCGCAGCGGCAGTGCATCGTGAAGGCGCGATACGTTACGGCCACCCAGATCAACGAGATGGTTCAGCGAAACGCCGACGTTCTTGACGACCGCCGGACGATCGTACTTCCGCATCCCGTCGAGCATTTCTTCGGATTCCTCTCCAAAGACGGCATCAAGCGTCTTGCCCTCAAGCTCGGTCTCGACCTGCAGGGCGGTATGCGCGCCGTTTTCCAGGCCAATTACGATACCTATCTGGCTAACCTGAAAGAAAGGTTTGATCCGGTCGTGAAGGATCTCGAGCAGAAGCTTGCCTCGGGCACCCTGCCCGAAGACGAACGCCTTGCCGCCGAAAACCGCCTGGCCGAGATGCGTCGCCTTCTCGACCTTTCCGAGGCAAGAAAGACCGAGCTTCTGCAAGAGGCCCTGCGCATCATTGAAAAACGGCTGATGAATCAGAACCTGACCGAGCCCGAGCTGCGTATGCAGCCCGGTAGCTACAGTATTGCCGTAGACCTTCCCGGTGTGGCCAACTCTACACAGGTCCTCGATATAATCAAAGATACTGTTACTGTGGAATACCGCATGGTGAACGATGCAGCGACGGCTCGCTTTGAAACTCCTGAGTTTCAAGAGACGCTTCTTCGAATTCAGGAAGTATACCGACAGGAGCACCCGGATTTTGTCGAGGTGAAGAGACTGATAGATGAGGCGGCTCTGCGTGCCGGATTGAAGCCCGAAGAGGGTCGTCTGTTTCTTTACTGGCGTAAGAATCAGGCCGGAACCGGTATCTCGCTTCCCCGTGAGTTTCGCGTGCTCGGCCCTGCGGTCATGGACGGAAGCGATATGACCGATGCTCGCGAAAGCCTGACGGGAGACAGCCCATGGTATCGCATCAACTTCGTTATGAGCAACGAAGGAGCGAATAAATTCGCCGACGTTACACGTAACAACATCGGGAAGCGCATGGCGATCATCTGGGGCGATCGAGTCGTATCTGATCCGGTGATTCAGACTGCTATCGTAGGCGGGTCGGGCGTCATTACCGGTCAGTTTGATCTGGAAGAGGCTCGCGAGGTGGCTAACGTCATTCGCGAAGGCGCCCTTCCGCTTCCGCTTGATATCCTTTCTGTCTCTTTTATCGGTCCGTCGCTCGGCAAGCAGTCGATTGAGATGGGCGTCTATTCCGTCGTTGTCGGTTTTATTCTGGTCAACGTTTTCATGCTTCTCTACTACAGAGTGGCCGGTATCGTAGCGGTGATCGCTCTTTTTCTGAATCTTGTGATTCTGAGCGCTCTTCTTTCGCTTCTGGAATTCACGTTAACCCTGCCGGGCTTTGCAGGCCTTATCCTTACCGTCGGTATGGCCGTCGATGCGAACGTGATCATCTTCGAGAAGATCCGCGAAGATCTGAGAGCGGGTAAATCGATGAGCGTGGCCGTGCATTCCGGTTTTGAGTCGTCCTTCTGGACGATTCTCGATGCGAACGTTACGACGCTGATCTCTGCCGTGATCCTTTATTATAACGGCGACGGGCCGATTCAGGGCTTCGCTCTGACGCTGTTCTTCGGTCTCGTTTCGTCGATGTTCACGGCGCTTTTTGTCTCGCGGTATCTTTTTGATCTGATGATCGACGGCCTTGGAATGCGCAACGTTCCGATCGGCACGGGCATAGCGGAGAAACTGAAATGAGTTTTGTTAAGTACAGACGCTACTATCTGATTTTTTCTCTGAGCGGCATGGCGCTGTTCTTCGGCGCCACCTTCTGGCATTTCGGTGGATTCGCTCGCTCGATCGCCTTTGACGGCGGCATCCGGCTGAGCGTCGTTCTGCCTGCCGATATGAGCCGCGACGGCGTTGAGGCAGCCGTGAAGGCTTCGGGTCTTGAGAATCCATTGATTCGCCAGACCGACGTCACAGGAAACAAATACGATATCGAATTCGGCCCCGATGTGCGAGACGCCTATCAGGCCATCGTTGATAAGGCGAACGCCGAAGATCGCAAAAAGTTCGAAGAAGAGCTAAAGAACAGGCCCGTCGTTGAGGGTGAGAAACGTCCGCTTTTCGTCGAGAAGACCGTAGCCGGTGAAATCGAGAAGGTGCTTCTACCGCATCTGAAGATCGAATCCGATAAGGTTGTATCGCGCGAAGTGATCTCAGCCTCTTATGGGGCTGATCTACTCAAGACGTCGTTGAAGGCGCTTTTGTATACGATGCTTCTGATCACGGCGTATGTATCATTCCGCTTCGATTTTTCGTATGCTCTTGGCGCCACGCTTGCTCTGCTGCACGATATCATCTTCACGCTCGGCTATATCGGTATCATGCAGATCGAGCCCTCTGTTCCCGTCATAGCCGCCGTATTGACGCTGATCGGTTATTCGATAAACGATACGATCATCATCTTCGACCGTATCCGTGGCACGATATCGGATCGGTCCGATCTGACTTCGTCGACCATTCTCGATACGGCCATCAAAGGAACGCTTTCACGAACCATCCTCACATCGTTCTTAACGATGCTCTCCATCGTAGCGATCCTTATTAGCGGGGCCGAATCGTTGAAGGACTTCGCCTCCATTCTCGTTTTCGGTATTATCATCGGTACCTACTCGTCTATCTGTGTGGCGAGCCCGATCGTGCAGGTTTATGAAAGGATGCGACTGCGTCGACATTCCTGATGATACTTTGCAGGAGGCCCGCGCCCTCCTGCGCTTATCCATATTCGCCTCCGGTCGCACGGCGCCAAACCCCTCCGTCGCCTGCGTAATCAGCTCGGCCGATCTCAGTATTCTGATCGGCGGCGCCACAGAGCCGGCCGGCCGGCGCCATGCCGAGATTGTCGCCCTTGACGCCCTTGACCGCTTTGCCCTTGAGCATGCTCGTTTTGATCCGCCATTGCCGTTAACCATGACGGTGACGCTTGAGCCGTGCAGTCGTTACGGGAGGACGCCGCCCTGCGTTCAGCGCATCGGTCTGTATGGCAGAGAATCCGACTTTGCAAAGGCGCACGGCCTTTATATCGATACCGTGCGCATTGCAGAGGCCGATCCGTCGTTGCATGGGGCCGGTTTCGCCGCTCTTAGACAGATGGGCTTTCGCGTAGAGCAGGCCGATGGCCCGTTTCGCAGTTTTCTTCTGCCGTTTCTCTCACGATTGAAAGGACGTCCGCTTTATACGGTGAAACTTGCCACCGATCGCAACGGCGTCATGGGCCACCGGGACCGCTCGGTATCGTTAACCGGGGAGTCCGGTCGCATTCTGACGATGCGATTGCGCGCGAAGTGCGACGGCGTGCTTGTCGGCCCCGGCACGGTCGCCGTCGATCGTCCGTCGCTTGATCTGCGTCCTCCGCTTCGCAGCGCGGTGATTCCATTCGAAGAATCGCCGATGGCTCCGGTCGCTGATGTGGATGCACGCAGGGTCTGGCTTCGTTCGCTTTTCGAGCCGGATAGCGGATGGTCGGCGATTGAAGATCCGGAGCTGCGAAGGGAGTTCCAGCCCGTTCGTATCTTTCTGCTCGGGCGTCCCTTTGTCGGTCGAGAGTTATTCTTCGAGAGGCAGTATGCCCTGTCCTCGGCGACCGGACGCGAGGCGCTGTTCTTGAGCGTGCGCTCGATGAGCGGCCACTGGCCAGGCGCCATAGAGGTGCCCGACGTTACTGATCCTGCGTTTTTTAGCGAACTGTCGGAGCTGCTTGCCGAAAAGGGACTGAATCGCATTTTGATTGAATCGGGATACGGCCTTTTGCCGCTATGGCTGCGCTCATTGCAGGAAGACGACGTCTTTCTTCATGTGCAACATGAAGAGCCCCGCGATACTACTGATGACGGCTGGCTACGTATCGACGCCGGTTTTGACGAACTCGATCTGCTTGACGAATATCAATTCGCACCGGGAATGAAGGCCGTGGCGTTTGGCAGGAGGCGGATGGATGGAAACGGATAACCTCAAAGCGACGCTGGAGCGCGAGTTCCTCGAAGGACTCAATGATGTTCAGCGGGAGGCCGTGCTGCACGATGGCGGTCCGCTGCTCATCCTTGCCGGGGCGGGTTCGGGTAAGACGAGAGTCATCACGCATCGCATTGCTCACCTGATTCGCGTGCGCGATGTTCCGTCTCGCCGCATACTGGCCGTCACGTTTACGAACAAGGCTGCGGCTGAGATGCGCGAGCGAACGGAGACGCTTGTCGGTCCGTACGGGCGAGATGCCATGATCCGCACCTTTCATTCTCTTGGTTTGCAGATCTTACGTGAGAATGCTTCGCTTCTTGGGTTAAAAAGCTCTTTTACCGTTTATGACCCGGCGGCACAGAAGAGCCTGGCGAAGAAGATCCTCAAGGATCTAAAAGTGGAAGCCGCTCTACTACCTCCTGAGGCGGCGTTGAATGCGACGGAGCGTGCACGGGAGCGGCTGCTTGATCCCGATTCGTATGCGGCCGAGACGCGCAAAGATCCGTATCATCAATCCATAGCTCAGTTTTATCGCGAATACCATAAACGATTGCGGGAGCAGCAGGCGCTCGATTTTTCAGATCTGCTTTATGAGACGGTCATGCTGCTTCAAACGAACGCCCAGCTGCTTGAGATGTGCCGTCGCCGCTGGCAGCATCTGCTCGTCGACGAGTATCAGGATACGAACCATGCACAGTATCGCCTCGTTCTTTTACTTGCAGGCGGTCACCGCAATGTCGTCGTCGTCGGCGACGACGATCAATCGATCTATTCCTGGCGCGGAGCCGACATCAGCAACATCTTGAATTTCGAGAAGGACTTCCCCGAAGCAAAGGTTCTTCGTCTCGAAGAAAACTATCGCAGCACTCCGTCGATTCTCAAGCTGGCGGCCAGCGTTATCCAGAATAACTCGGAGCGCCGGGAAAAGACGCTTTTCACGAATCGCCCGGACGCTCGTCCTCCGAGCTTTCGTCTATATCAGGAGGAAGGCGAAGAGGCTCGCTCCGTTCTATCTCGCATTCGCGAGTTGCGCAGCGCCGGCGTTCGCCTGAACGAGATCGCCGTCTTCTATCGCACGAACGCTCAATCCCGCATTTTCGAGCAGGTTTTTCGCGAGGCGAACCTACCGCATACGGTTTTCGGCGGGTTTCGCTTTTTCGATCGCAAAGAGATCCGTGACCTGATGGCCTATATGCAGGTTCTGGTTAACCCGCTCGACGTGGAAAATTTTGAGCGCGTGCTTGCCAATCCGCCCAAAGGCATCGGCGAGAAGACCCTGGAATCGGCCCGCTTTCTTGCCGGAACGACCGGCATCCCGTATCTTGAGGCACTGCGTCAGCTGGCCGTGAAGCCCGGCTTTCGCGGCGCGAAGCCGATCAACGCCTTTCTTGCCAATTATGAACGATGGACCGATCTCAACGAATCCGGCGAACGACCGTCTGTGATCCTCAAAACGTTGATCGAGGAGTCGGGTATCGTCGAATATTATCGCAAAGAAGATGATCCGGAATCCGTTTCGCGCATCGAGAATATGCAGGAGTTTGCGACCGCTCTCGCCGATTATGAAGATCGGGCAGGCGCCGAGAACCGTGAGGTCGACATCGCCGAGTTTCTACAGAGCGTTTCCCTGTATTCGTCTGAAAGCGACCCCGATCTCGAAGAAGAGGATCGCCAGGGCGTTCATCTGATGACGCTGCATAACGCGAAAGGCCTGGAGTTTCGCGTCGTCTTTTTCACGGGCCTTGAAGAGTCTCTTCTACCGCATCGTATGTCGCTTGAAGAGGGGAACCTCGAAGAAGAGCGGCGCCTTGTCTATGTGGGTATCACGCGGGCGATGGAGCAGCTCTATCTTTCTGCATGTCGTTTTCGGCGAACGGGTGGATCGTTTGATCCTCGTCTACCTTCACGTTTTCTCGAAGAGATGGGCATCCAGACTCGCCGGGAGCGATCCTATGACGAGTTTGATTCTTCGTGGTCCGATTCCTCTCGCTCGTATTCCGAACGCAAGGTCGTATCGCGGCCGGCTCCCGATTCGGGCTCAAGCGCCCTTAATCTTGTACCGGGTGATCGCATCAGACATAAAAGTTTCGGAACGGGCGAAATCGAAGACACAGAGAAGACGCCGGCCGGAACTAAGTTAACCATACGCTTCGACGACGGGACGACGCGACGGTTTCTCGATCGCTATACTCCGCTTGAAAGAATCTGAAGTCAAATGCCTCTGCGCGCGGGCCGGCAGGTACGGTCGCGCTTTTTTCTTGTCCCGAGAGGCGAATTGTTTTTTATTGGACAGCGAATCTGTGCGTAGTTATTCATAAATAAGAGGTGATGCCTTTGAATTTAACGGCAGAGAACATATTGCTTGTCGGCTCCATTCTTCTTTTTTTGAGCATCCTGGCCGGCAAAACCTCCTATCGGTTTGGAGTTCCGACACTCGTTTTCTTCTTGCTGGTCGGTATGCTTGCCGGCTCAGAGGGGATCGGTGGCATCCAGTTCGATGATCCGAAGAAGGCGCAGTTCGTTGGCATCATCGCCTTTAATTTTATTCTTTTTTCAGGCGGCATGGAGACCGACTGGAAGGCCATCAAACCGATCCTCTGGCAGGGGATAACGCTTTCCACTCTCGGCGTGTTGATGACGGCGATAGGGCTTGGCGCCTTTGTGTACTACGTTACCGATTTCACGCTTTATGAGAGCCTGCTTCTCGGCTCGATCGTTTCGTCTACCGACGCCGCCGCCGTCTTCTCGATTCTGCGATCGAGAAGCCTGGCGCTGAAGCATAACCTGCGTCCGACGCTTGAACTGGAAAGCGGTAGTAACGATCCGATGGCAAACGTTCTCACGATTGTGTTCACCACGCTTGTTCTCAACGAAGAAGAGGGCATTGCCAGCATTGTTCCCTTTTTACTGAAGCAGCTTTTGATCGGCGGCGCGTTTGGCCTGCTTGCCGGGCATCTGAGCAAATTCGTTATTAACCGAATCCGGCTCGATTTCGAGGGGTTGTCTCCCGTTCTTGTAATGGCGCTAATGTTTTTCACGTATTCAGCCACCGATGCGCTTGGAGGAAACGGTTTCCTTGCCGTTTATCTATGTGCGGTGTATCTGGGAAACCAGGAGCTTCTTCATAAGAAGGGAATCATCAAGGCCTTCGACGGCTATGCCTGGCTCAGTCAGATCATTCTGTTTCTTACGCTTGGATTGCTTGTTTTCCCGAGCCAGATCGTGCCCGTCATCGGAATTGGGTTAGTCATCTCCCTTTTCCTTATGTTCGTCGTGCGGCCGCTGACAGTTTTCTTCAGCCTCAGCCTGTTTAGTATGAAGAATCGCAGCCGCTGGTTCGTGTCCTGGGTGGGTCTTCGCGGAGCTGTACCCATCGTTTTCGCCACATATCCTCTCGTTGCCGGCCTGGAGCGAGCGAATATGATCTTTAATATCGTCTTCTTCGTCTCTTTGAGTTCCGTCATGATACAGGGAACGACCCTGTCGTTTGTGGCGAAGATTCTTGGAGTGGGTCTGCCCGAATCGCTGAAGCCGCGCACCGACGTCGATCTTGAGCTGGCCGACTCAGTGAAATCTGAGCTTGTAGAAATCGTTCTCGAAGAGGGAGCTGCTGTCGGGCGTTCTATCGTTCAGCTTGGGTTTCCTCGAACGGCTCTAATATCGATGATTCAGCGAGACGGGCAGTATATCACTCCTAACGGAACGACCGTGCTTGAGAAAGGCGATCGGATGTTTATCCTTGCCGAGGATAACGAGGCTCTGGCCGCGGCTCTGAAGGCGCTGGATTTCAAACTGGAGTCTGAGCAGGCGTGATGATACGGAGGAGGCCGGCCGGAAGTCGATAAAGGGCGACCGCTTAAATCCCGAAATCCGCTCTACTACGTTCGATTTCAATGCCAGCAAATCGGGCAAGCGGCAGGGCGGCCGGTTTTTCTACACGTAACTGCAAGGCTTCAACTGCCGAGAAGTTGACCAGTATCATGCGCGCCATATCTTCAATCAGCGTCTCCAATAACAAGCGACTGGATGTCTCGGTGAAGTCGAGGATGTGCTCGGTGACTTTCTGATAGTCGACGGCATCGCCAATGAAATCCGACGCGGCGGCCTTTCTGATGTCTGTAAACAGCGTCAGGTGAATGCGTAATTCCTGTGCAGTTTCCCGTTCCTCGGGATGGATGCCGATCAGGCATCGCAGTCGCAGATCTCGAATGAGTATTCGATCGGCCATCAGGGCCAGCGAAAAGTCGGCGGTAGTGCTGGCAAACGTAAAGCAGAGGTAAGAGAGAGTGCAGCGGCAGGGCGCCAGACCCGCGATCGAGAAAGGCCTCGCAACGCCTCTACACGTATTCGCCGCCGTCGACAGGCAGAATGACACCGGTCAGAAAATCCTGCTTTAACAGATGTAGAACGTTTGAGGCGATGATCTCGGGCGAACCGGGCCTCTGCAGCGGAACGTGCTTTTGAACGTAGGCGTCGAACAGGCCGGCTGCTCGATCGCCATCGGGGCGGATCGTGCTTCCGTCCGGCCCCATCTTTGCAGGAGGCAGGATCGCCCCGGGGCCTATGCCGTTCACGCGCACGTGCGGGGCCAGCTCAAGGGCAAGCATCAACGTCATCTCTTTCAACGCAGCCTTCGTCATCCGGTAGACGAAATTCTCGCAGCGGATGCGATTGAGGCCGGCATCAATCAGGTTAACAATCGCTCCGGAGCGATTACCGACGAAGAGCCTACGCGAGATTAGCATCGGAGCGAGCACGTTTACGTTCCACAGGCGATCCCATTGCTCCATATTGAACGTGAAGAAGCGGTCTTCGACCGGAAAGAGCGAGGCGTTGTTTATAAGTATATCGACCGGCCCGCGCTCGATTACCGATGCGGCTACGACTTCGATCTGCTCTCGATCCGAGAGGTCGCCCTGAACAGAAAAGCTGTGCGGCGAGAGTCGACGGATCTCGCTCAGCGTCTCGTCTGCTTCCTGCTTTGAATGACGATAGTGCAGGGCGATAATGGCCCCTTCGCCGGCAAGAGCAAGTGCTATGGAGCGTCCGATGCGAGTCGCCGCTCCGGTGACGAGTGCAGTTCTGCCGGCAAGTTCCATGTTACAGGGCTTTCAGTAGCGCCGCCTGAGCGGGATCCTGTTCGTCCGGTTTTGTCGACGGAGGGTTAACAGGAACAAAATCCTCGATTTCTATGTCGGGGTTGAGGCGTGAATCCTTGCCTTCGGCCGGTTCTATAACGGCGTCGATGATCATCGCATAACCGTCGTCTTCGAGAGGCACTTCGATTCCTGCGTAGGCTACGAGGGAGGTGTCCGGGCCGATAAACTTTACTTTATCTGAAAGTCGTAGAGCCATCGCCAGCGTTTTTACATGCGGCGACGTGCGATTGCTGACGAGTACGTAGGTTTTGCCCGAATAGAGTACGTTCGCATCGGCCTGCATGGGACGGGCAGCGATGCCCTTGCGTTTGATGAGTCCCATCTCTCCGCCGCCGACAAAGAGATCGGCGATTGCAAAGGCCTCTTCAAAATCGCCCGAATTGAGCTTACGCAGATCAAGCACCATCGCATCAGGGTTGTTACTTTTCATCAGAACAGATTCAAGTTCGCGGGCGGCGCCTTTGCCGGCCGATCGCAGTTCAACGTAGAGAACGCGCTTCCCATCGACATCCCATTCAGATTTGCGCAGCAGCTGAACGGAATACTGCCCGCGCACGAGCGTGTATTGCTTTCCGTCTACGGTTAACGATAGTGAAGTGCCTGAGGTGCCGCGGATCAGCGCCACGACGTCTTCAAGTTCAAGATCGATAACGGGTCGATTTTCGATCTTTTCGAGCATCCCCTTCTGTGGAATACCGGCAAGGTGAGCGGCCGATCCCTCAAGCACGTCGACGATACGAAAGCGTCCATAGCTCTCACGAAAGAGAACAAGGCCGGCCCCTGCGTTCAGCGCAGGATCTTTCAGGCGACGGGCCGTTTCCAGTCCGATATAGTAGTTGCGGCGGTCGTTGCCTTCACCGCCGAGAAGTGCGTTGAATGCCTTGCGCATAGAATCGTCGCGCTGCGCCTCGGGCATTTCATTGATTCTGCTCGCAAGAGCGGCAGCGGCGTTTTCGCCGGGATTCCATGCAGACTGCGGATCTATGGCCTTTGCTGCCGCCTCATACGCAGCCTCAGAGAAGGCTGGCCCTTCTTCGTAAAAATAATAGTTCTTCTGCACTGCCTGCTCAAGCGCAGAGATTAATTTAGCCGGATCGGCCTTCTTCTGGCAGCTGAAAAGCAGTGCAGGGATAAACAGGATTGCGATCGCTTTTGTAAGGGACATGCAGGGCCTCTCGGTGTTTTTTATGATTCAGACATTTTCGACAGGTAATTTTTCGCGTTTTTTGAATATCGCAACCACCATTCCGGATGAATGGCGCGCTGACGCAGCATCATATCCATCAGTACAAGATGAATCGCCGATTCGACGATCGGAACGGCGCGCGGCACGACACAGGGATCATGACGTCCGCCGGCGCGAAGAGTGATCGGCTCGCCGCTTTCGTTAGCCGTGACCTGCCTTTTGCGAACGGTCGCCGTCGGTTTGAAGGCCAGTCTGAAGAGCAAGGGCATGCCGTTTGAGATGCCGCCCTGGATGCCGCCCGAGCGATTCGTCTTTGTGTATAACTCCGGAACGTTTTCGACGCCATGGACGGGATTCGGCACGTAGCCGGGACGCACGCGCTCCATGCTCTCTGCATCCGTATCGGACTCGTCGTCCTCGCCTTCCGTCGATGCGGCGTCTTTCCCTTTTACGAAGAAGGCGTCGTTATGCTCGCTGCCGCGCATCGTCGTGCCGGCGAAACCCGAACCGGATTCAAAGCCCTTGCAGGCCGGAATACTCAGACAGGCCTTCGCGACCTCGGCCTCAAGCTTGTCGAAGACGGGCTCGCCAAGCCCCGGTGGCACGTTGCGCACGATGACGCAGATCGTACCGCCTACGGAATCGCCGGCGAGTCGGGCCTGTTCGATCTCCTGAATCATGCGCTCCGAGACGTCGGGAATATGTGATCTGACGATAGAGGCATCGACCTCATCGATCGACGTAGGCGGATGCTCGTATCCGCGGCCTGTCGTCTTACCGATGGAGTCGACCCATGCGATGACCTCTGTGCCGAACTCCTCTCTTAGAATTTGCGCGGCAAGAGCACCGGCGGCCACACGGCCAATCGTCTCGCGCACCGATGCTCGCCCCCCGCCGATGGGCGTGCGGTAGCCGTATTTGGCATGATAGGTGAAATCGGCATGCGACGGACGGTAAACGTCGGCCCAGCGGTAATAGTCTCCCGATTTCACGTCGGTGCTCGGCACGAAGAGGGCGATGGGCGTACCCAGCGTGCGGCCTTCGTAGACGCCGCTTAGAATCTGAAAGCGATCCTCTTCGTTTCGCGGAGTCGTCAGCCGGTTCTGACCGGGGCGCCTTCGCGTGAGCTGCCTTTGAATAAAGTCGGAATCGATGGCGATACCGGCGGGGCAGCCGTCGATGACGACGCCGATGCCGGGGCCGTGGCTTTCGCCGAAGGTGGTGATGGAAAACATTCTGCCAGAAGAAGAGGACACGCCGCCATTTGACGCTTCGCTCATGCGATGTCAAGCGCAGAGGACTTGTGGAACATCCAAGCAGTAGCGCGCAATGTGGAGCCGATTAAGGGATAAGAGTATCAGGGTTTCGTCTGCTGTCCCAGACGTGCAATATTTCAATACGGTCCGGCTTTTCAGCATATACGATCAAGTAATGCGATATGACGAAGAACCGCTCGTGGCGGCCTTCAAGTGTGCGACCGATGGCGGGATACTGTGCGATCATTTTTACAACGCGCCGGATTTCGGCATCCAGGCGAGCGCTGTAAGAGGTTGATCCAATCCGTTTTTGCCAGTAGTCCAGAATCGAAATACGGTCGGCGATGGCTTTTCGAGACCAGATTACCCGTTTAACCATTCGTCCACCAGTGCATCGGCTTCCTCGTTTGTGACATATAGTCCTTCGCGTATCTGTTGCGTTGATTCTTCTATACGCTGAATCTGATTTGGGGACAAATGCGGCGGATCCTGAGGAGTGTACTTTCGACCGGCGATTTCCTGCATGGCGAGCAAGATGGCCGGATCATCAATATTCTCAATGCTTTCATGCAGCATCGTTTTGATTTCTGTCATTTCCATCGTGAAGCCTCCGCTCGTAATGAAGCACAAACTCGTTCGCTGTCAAGTCCTTCGGCGCCTATCGGCAAATGCTTTTTCCGTCAGATGAAAGTCGTGCAGAAATCCTATGTCATTCAATGACCGGTTTGAGTCGTGCCTCCTCGTCCATCATCTGTGATGTGATGATGGAGGCGCGGTCTCTTGGCATCTTCGTCAGAAGATAGGGCACGATCGACGTCGTTCCTTCGGCCTCGGCGTTGCGTTCCATGCGCAGAAAGACGTCGACGATATCGGCGTCAGACCATCCGGTGAGGATGGCAACGGCGTCGGTCGGAGGCATGTTGTTCAGACGCTGCGCCATCTCGGCGATCATCTTCTCTTTCTGGGCGTCGGCGTTGCGTCGCTCTTCATAGCGTTTCTTCTCTTCAAGCAGGCCCTGTTTCAGCTCTTCATATTCTTTCTGCTTTTCTTCAAGAGAGCCTTTCTCTTCGGTAAGTCGGGCCTCCATCTCTTTCAGCTGCAGTTCGAGTTCGGCCAGACGCTCTTCTTCTTTGCGTCGCCGCTCTTCTTCAAGCAGGGCGATACTATCCGTCGTATCGCTTACGATCGGCGGCTGATCTGAAAGAAAAGGGATATACCGGCGCGCGTTGATAATGTTCCACGTATCGAGCAGATACAGGAACACTGCTATCGAGAAAAGGATGAGCAGCGTCAGATAGGCGATCTTGATCTTAGGCGACAGCGAGTTCATGAGTGTTTCCGTGCAATCTCTGCGAACAGTCTGGTTCGATCTTCGAGTCGTTTCTTCTGATAATCGACGGAATGCGGATCATAAGATTGTACCATGCGCCGCTCCGGATACAGCTTTCGCTCCAGCTCGGGTTGCGGGATCAGAGCGTACAGCTCGTCAGAGTCCCACGGATCTTCGTGCCTGTTCCTCTGTGAGTCCGGCCTGTTCAAGGTATTCGGCCCGACGACGGGCGTCTCTTGTGCGTAGATCTTCCGTTCGCTCTTCGCTTCCGTCTCCGTCGTCGAAAACAACTGACGTATCTTCTGAAACACTTGATACCTCTTTGCGCAACTGATTCAGTTCCT
Source organism: Leptonema illini DSM 21528 (assembly GCF_000243335.1). Lineage (NCBI taxonomy): Bacteria > Pseudomonadati > Spirochaetota > Leptospiria > Leptospirales > Leptospiraceae > Leptonema > Leptonema illini. The sequence goes on from NZ_JH597773.1 coordinate 4,257,586, forward strand.
GTAATTCGCGACGCTCTTCGCGTCGCACTTCTTCGTTATAACGATTCAGATGTCTTTCGCGAAGTAGCTCTACGACTCGCTTTTCCCTTCGAGCCTCCAGTAGCTTCGCCTGCATCCGTTCGAGTTCGGGCCTCATCTCTTCAAGTCGATCGTGAGCCCGGGCCTTCTCGCCTTCGAGTCGATCGATATACCGGTCAAAGGTGCGATACATGTCGATCGAGAACGCTTCACCCTGCGATCGGGCGAAGCGCTCCATCTCGTCGCGGTATTCCTGCTCGGATCGTTCGACGATACTTCGCTGATTGTTCACGCGCTCCGTGATATCGGCCATCTCGGCCATCACCTGCTTCTGCTTGAGATCCCGGACTTTTAATAGCCCTTCGAGTGGAAAACGAAAGCGCTTCATCAGTATTCTTCCTCAGGGGTGAACGTCACCTGCGAGAGCTGATCCAGAGTCTGTTCGAAGGTGAAGCCCTGGCCGATGGGCTGCCTTAAGAACGCCTGGATCTGCGCCTGTCGTGCCAGATACTGATCCAGGTCGGGATTGGATCCTCGCGCATAGGCTCCAAGCGAAACGATCTCTTCGTTTTCTCTGTACGCCGAGATCCACGTCTTCAGCTGATCGGCCTTATCTTTGTGATCGGCCGAAACGACCTGATCCATAACCCTTGAAATAGAGTCGGGAACCTCAATTGATGGATAATGATTCTTACGTGCGAGCCCGCGCGAAAGAATAATATGACCGTCAAGGATACCTCGCGTAGCGTCGGCAACCGGGTCGTTCATATCATCGGCCTCGACGAGTACGCTGTAAAAACCGGTGATCGTTCCTTTTGGAGAGACGCCCGAACGTTCGACAAGCCGGCTCAGTTTATACCAGACGGCAGGAGGATAACCGCCTGGTCCGAGCTGATCGCCCGAAGCAATGCCGATCTCGCGAAGCGCCATACAATAACGCGTCACCGAGTCCATAAGCAGGTTGACGTGCATGCCCTGATCGCGCAGGTACTCGGCGATCGTCGTTGCAAAAAGAGCGGCGTAGACCTTTTCGATGGCCGAACGGTCCGAGGTGGCGACTACAAGGACGGAGCGTTTCAGGCCTTCAGGACCGAGATCTCGCTCGATGAACTCGCGTACCTCACGGCCGCGCTCGCCGACCAGACAGATTACGTTGGCATCGGCCCGTGTATAACGGGCGATCATGCCCAGCGTCGTCGACTTACCGACGCCCGTTCCGGCGAAGATGCCCAGACGTTGCCCGCGCCCGACGGTGAGCAGCCCGTCAATGGCCTTCACGCCCGTAACAAGCACCGAATCGATGGGCTTTCGACTGATCGGATCAGGCGGATTGGCGTCGGCCGATCGTAACTCCCCGTGCAGGATGGGCGGCTTCCCGTCCATTGGCTGCCCCATTCCGTTCAGCATACGGCCCATCAGATCCATGGACGTATAGATGGACATGCGCCGGCCCGTATTGTGTACGACGGCCGAAGGATAAATACCCTCCGTCGAACCGAAGGGCATGAGAATGAGCTGATTATTGCGAAAGCCCGTCACCTCGCAGAGCACCGGGCGGGAGCCGTCGGGCTCGATGCGACAGAGCTGGCCGATACTGGTGTCGGGCGGGCCGAAGCTGAGAATGGAAATGCCGTTCACCTCGACCACGCGGCCCAGCGGCAGAATGGGATCGGTTTCTTTGAGGATGGTCCGATATTTCTGGAGCACATCCTCGGGTTTTCGGAAATCGTCGAGCATGGGCTTGCAGCAGCGTCATCCGTGCAGACTTCCTGTACAGTAAAAAAAGGGTGTCAGGCAATTTTTCTTGCGGCGGGCAGCCTCTGTATATCGTCTGCTGTTTAGCATGGATGATTTACAGGTACTCGACGTCCTGTTCGAGCACGAACTCCTTCCCTTCGAGAGAAAAGGTGAGATCCAGGAGATGGTCCGGAAATCGACCGATCCGCTGGGAGCCTTTCTCGTAAAAAAGAAACTGCTCAGTGAACGAGCGCTGTACCGCTTCATCACGCGGGACCTCGGCATGAACAGCAAAGAGGTCTTTCGTTTCAAGGACTACGAGATTACGGGCCGCACCATCCCGAAGTACCGCACAAGCGGCGATTTTTTCGGTATCTTCCCCCTCTCGAACAGTCGGGTTGCGGTAACACTCTGCGATGTGGCCGGCAAAGGTATTGAGGCCGCACTTCTTACGATCCATCTGGCCAATCTTTTAAACAGCGGCGTCGATATGAGCAGCGTCGTCCCTTCCTCGGTAATGAAGAAGGTCAACATTATCAGCCGGGCCTTCTTCGAGGTCGATCGTTATTCGACGTTTGTATTTATCATCCTTGATCTGCTTTCCGGTACGGTGGAGTATTCGGCTGCCGGCAGCCCGCCCCTTCTGCGGTATGCCTACCGCGAAAACGAGGTGGAGGAACTTGACACTCGAAATATTCCCATCGGTATCTTTGACGACTTCCAGTATCGGGGCAGCCGGTCAGACCTGAACCCCGGCGATGCCATCCTGCTCTATACCGATGGTGCCTACGAAGGCGAAGATCTACAGGGGCGCGCCTACGGAATCGATCGAATGAAGCGCGTCTTTAAAAAATACGCACGACAATCGACGCGAAGTCTGCTGCGTCACCTGATCTTTGACTGGCGTCGACACTCCATCTTTCGCCGGCAGGCCGACGATACGACCTATCTTGTGCTGCGCCGGGTGAAGAAGAAGCGTTGATTTTTCAACGCCGCCCGGAAAATGGGAAGATGCAGAAGGCGGAGCGCAGGGTTTTTTATCTGCATGGCATCGCCGCCTCATCCGGCGATGCGTCCGGGCCTGCGGTCGTACTGCCTCCCGTTCATCGCTTCCTCCCCGAACGAGAAAGCCTGTCCGTCGATCAGGAGCGCCAGCTCCTTGAAAAGGGCATCGAGCAGGCCCTCGATCATCTGCGCCGTTTCGAAGAAGGACAGCCCGAGCCCATCCGTGAGATGCTGCATTTGCAGCAGGTCTTTCTGCGTGATCCACAGCTTGCCGACGAGATCGAGATCCAGCTGGCGGCGGGGTATAACGCTCCGACGGCGCTTTTCAGAGCCCTTGAGGTTCTCAAGAAGCGCTTTACCGAATCGGCCAACGACTTCTACAGGCAGCGCTGGGTGGACTTTGAAGACGCCGGGCGGACGGTCCTTGACATTCTGCTTGGCGTCTCTTACGAAGAGACCTGCCTTGAACGGGTGCGCACGGCCGGCGATCGCCCCGTCGTCGTCGCCTTTGACCTTGCGCCGGCCATGTACCTGAAAATGCCGAAGCCGGCCGCCATCATTCTTCGCGACGGAGGCCCATCGGGGCATCTGGCGCTTCTGGCCGCCAATCAGGGTATTCCCATCCTTGTGCGAACGGGACCGGCCGCCGAGTTTGAACGGATCAGCGACGGCAACTGGATTGAGATCCACGGTGAAACAGGGGCCGTATACGAGGCGCGAGAGCGTATGTCTGACGTTATCGGCGCATCTGCTCCGACCGGTGTTCGAGAGGACAACAGTATAACTCTGGCCGATGGTCGGGTCGTGCGCCTTTCGCTTAACGCCGATGATGCCGAAACGATTCGCGAGCATGGCCTGCATCACAGAGTTTCGGTTGGATTGTTCCGTACCGAGTTTCTCTATCTTCGCGACACTTCGTTGCTTTTTGACGAGAAGCGTTCGGTGGCCGCCTATGGCGAGGTGATGCGAGCGGCCGGACAGGACGGCTCGGTGACGTTCCGGCTGCTTGATGTGGACGAAGACAAGTTCTCGGCCCATTTTTTCACGAAGCCAGGCAATCGCGGGCTGCGCGGAGCGGACTATTACCGCGCCGAGCCCGAGATCTTTCATGCGCAGATCAGATCTCTGTTTCAGGCTGCTATCGAGCATGGCTCCGGTGCGGAGCTGCGCATCATGGCTCCGATGATGCGCACGCCCGAAGACTGGCAGTTTGTTCTCTCTGCTCTTCAGGCAGAGCAGGAGCGCTCCGGCTATGAAGGCCCGTTCCGCGCGGGCATGATGGTCGAGATCCCCTCCGCTCTTTTTTCTATGGAGCGCATGCAGCATTCCGTGGATTTCTTCAGCCTCGGTACGAATGACCTCTTGCGATACGTCATCGGCAAGAGCCGCTCTCAACCGGCGCCCGACGATCTCTATGAGCCGGCCTTTTATCGACTGCTCTTTCACGGGATGCGACGCATAAAACGTGAGGTCTCGATCTGCGGTATGATGGGGGCGAGAGTGGAGTTTTTGCCGCTTTTTCTTGAGTTAGGCGTGACGAACTTCAGCGTGCCTCTCGGGGCCTACGAAACCGTGCGTCAGCGGCTCATGAGCATCGATCCGCAGCAGAGGATGCTGAGGGCCCTTTTGCGTATGCAGAGCCGGGCAGAGATCCGCGAGGCTCTACAGAGTTAAGACTCAATCTCATTATCTCAGGGAGGGTGCTAATTGAGAGAGCGCCGCCGAGAAAAATTATGTTGAGGATTGCCTTTAGAACGCAGATTATAGAAAGGTGGACGCCCTTTTTAAAATGATTGATCGGATGCTGCATGCCATCCCTCCTAACGTGCAGAAGATGGTGCGCCTCGGGGTGCTGGCCGTCTGGGGCGTCCTGGTCATCTTCGTTGTCATCTGGTCTTTTCGTGCTGGAAGCGATTCCGCTCCGCAAACGGGCGACGACATGTACCTGTCGAATATCAAAGAGAAGGTGTACAGAGATCGCATGAAGCGTGATCCGGCCGATGTGACGCTACCCGATCTGAACGAACTCAGCAAAGAGGAGGTCGCTCCGCTGTCGGTGTATGAGCCTGAGTCGACTCCGCCGCGGGGTGATGAGCCTTCTCCTGAAATATCGCCTCTGCCGATGAAGGGCGAAGACGACGACGTAATCTTTCCCGAAAAAGGCGTGCGTCCGGAACGGCGTGGGGAGCCTGCTCCGAAGGCGTCTGAGCCCGCCTTGATGTCTCCGGAGCGATGACAAGGGGCTTGACCTGAATGACTCCCCTGTTACGCCGTAGAGGTTCATGAAATTCAGTCTTCACCTCGAACAGAGGCAGGTTTCGGATCAGGAACCCGCTCTTCAGCATCTGCTGGTAAGGCTGGTCTCGCCGCCGGTCGATGAAGCGGGTCCGCACACCCCTCTGCGCGTGGCGCTGGCCATCGATCGCAGCAAATCGATGCATGGCGAAAAACTGGCCTCGGTGATTGAAGCGGCGAATGCTCTCGTCAACTGGCTTACACGCAACGATTCATTGGCCGTCGTCGCTTATGATACGAACGTCGAGGTGATCCAGCCGCTCCTGCCGCTCACCGACAAGTTTTCGGTAACGCAGCGCATCGAGTCCATTCGAGCGGGCTCTTCGACGAATCTGAGCGGTGGCTGGCTACAGGCACTGCGTATGATAGAAGAAGAGCCGTCCGCAGAGAAAACGGCCGTGCGCCGGGTCATACTGCTGACCGACGGTATGGCCAATGCCGGCATAGTCAATCCGGCCGAGCTGCGACGCATCGCCCGCGATCATTTGCAGCGCAATATCAGCACGACGGCGATGGGATTCGGGCGTGACTTCTCGGAGCTGACGCTGCGCGAGATTGCCAGCGAAGGCGGCGGCAATTTCTACTTTATCGAGGGGCCCGAACAGGCCAGCTCTGTCTTTTTTCAGGAGTTCGGCGAGATCGCAGCCCTGTACGGACAGGGCCTTGAGATCCGACTGCATTTTGCTCCGGGGGTGACGGTAAAAGAGCTTCTGAATGAGATCCCCCATGAACAGCATGGCAGCGAACTGATTCTGCGGCCCGGCGATGTTCGTTCTGATGATCTGATGAATCTCGTGCTCGTCATCGAGATCGATGGCCGCTCCATTTTGCCCGAACAGCCCCTTGTGACGGCGGAGTGCTCGTTCTATAACGTGCGTCAGGGGGCGAAGATGGAGCGGCTTTCGGCCGTGGCCTCCGCACAGGTCGGAACTCCGACCGAAGAATTCGACCCCGAGGTGCGCCTCGAAGCCATCATCGCCTCAGCGGGCCGCGTGCTGCTCGAAGCATCCCGCCTTTCCGCCGAGAAAGACCTTGCCTCGGCTCGTGAACTCATCCGACGTAAGCGCCAGCAGATCGAAGAATCGTTTGATCTGGACTCCGAGCTGCTGCACCGACTGCACGAACGACTGGGCATGACGGAACGCAATCTCGACGAGAATATCGGTCTTCTCAGCAAGCGCCTGATGGCAGAGGCCGAATCGATGGGGCGCCGGGATCTGCGCCGGGTGTCGGGATACCATGATCAGATTTTTGAGCTGACCCTTTCGGAGCAGCTGGACCTCTACAGATGCCCTGATCTGAAAGGGGCGGTTCGGCGGGCCATGGAAAACGGCTATCGTTTTGCCGTCTTTGACATGACAGATCTGTCTTATGTCGACTCATCGGGTATTGGAGCCCTGATTCAGATCTTCAACTGGCTGAAAAGTCGGGGTGGTCTGCTTGTTCTCTCTAATGTGCAGGGCGGCGTGGAACGCATCTTTCAGATGAGCAAGCTCGACGAGTTTTTCGTGCTACGGGACAGCCCGCTTTCGGCGCGCATGCTCATCGAAGAACTGCTTGCCGGGCAGGGAGGAAATTGATGCCGATCTTTTCCCGCGATCCATCGTCAGAGTACTGCACGCAGGGCAGCCTGGTGCCGATAATACGGGCTGAGATGTTTAATATTGGAAAAAGAGCGAGCGGCACTCTCAAGCGGGTGCTCTTTGCGATCAGAGCGGCCTCCGTTTCCGGGGGGCTTCTGGCGCTTCTGCTCTTTTCCGTACCGCTTCAGGCCGAGATCTACAAGCCGCCCGGACAGGGAGCCGGTCAGAACATGGAGGGGACGGGCTATGGCGTCGACACAGGCGTCAAAGACGTCGATGGCGACTATTACGTGACGATCACTCCTACCTTTGAGCTCCCGCTTTTTGGTTTTCGCATCGGCCTTCAGGTGCCTCTTGAAGTGCTCGTTTATGATCGTGACCCGCAATCTGGTGAAAAAGTCCCTTCGCTCCGCCCCGGCATGTACAATGAGAATTCTGACTACATGAAGCTGGTGAAGTACGTGCGCAAGGGCACGCATCTTTACTATAATCCCGACGATCTCTTTAACTGGTCTTTTTTCTATGGTGAGATGACGGACGGCTATATCGGTCATCGTACCATCATACATCGTTACGTAAGCAGCTATGATCCGACCTTGTTTCGCCCTGGCCTGATGGCCGACATCAACAACAACTGGGGCGGGGTCGAGGTATTTCTATCGGACGTCTGGACGCGCGAGGTGCGCGGTGGACGGGGATACATCCGCCCCGTCGGTATCTTTGTTACCGGATGGAATGCCTTTGTTGCGCGTGATTTCAACAGCCGCGATGTGGCCCGCTCTGTGGCCGAGAACAGGCGTGCGCGCAGAGAATATCTGTTTCAGGAGCGCGTGCCCGATCAGGGACAGGGCGGCGCTCTGCGTGAGCATCTCTATCGTCCACTGCGCGAAGATCTCGAAGACAGCAAGATCGAATTCGTCGAGGTGAAAGATCCGGTGACGGGCGAAACGAAGATTGAGCCGGTGCTGAAAGAAGATCTTCCACCGAGCAAGCTTGATCCGACTCTGGAAAAACCGCCCGATCGTAGCGATACAAAGAAATCAAGTAAACTCGATCAGGGCTTCTGGAGTCGCTGGGCGATCGGGGCGACGCGCGTGATGGACTCCGATGCTCCGCTTGAGCTTGAAGTGGACGGTTCTGAGAACCTTGTCGTTGATCCTTATACGCTGCTGCCTCGTTCGATTGAAACGGAAAATCTCACTATCGAGGGGGTCGATACGGAGTTGCGTCTTTCTCCGTTTACCTGGCTTGATCTGACGGCCTATATCGACCGCAACCGCATCAAAGGACTCGATAATGCCGAAGGCACGCATATGGGCCTGATCTTCGAGATGCAGTTCAGCTCGCTCTTGCGGTGGTTTGTACGACCGGAATACCGTGAGGCGACGTCCAACTATCTGCCGACCTACTTCGACTCCTACTATGCAGTCGAACGCACGACGTATCTTCCGTCAGGAGCGACAAGCAGCACGACGCCGAAGCTGGCCTATCTGAAGTCGTTGCCCGACGATGGCGTAATCACGAAGGGGTACTTTGTCAATTCGACCCTGGAGTTCGTTGAATACGTAACTCTTGAAGCGGAATACCAGGACTATGACGGTCCGAATAACTCGGCCGTGATGGTCGGCCTCTATATTCCCGATATGGGCGGCATCTTTGCAAACGGATACTACAAGAAGAAAGAATTCGATAAGATGAAAGAGGCCTTTATCGTAAACGAGAACGCCCTGATGGCCGCCGAGGCCGGACTGCGCTTTTTCGGCGGTATGTACATCAAATATACGTTCCGGCGCACCTGGGTCTATGAAGAGGCCGATGGTCGCTATACGCCTGTCGATGAATCGGGCGTGGGCTTCGGCTACAGCTCCTCGCTTTAAGAAGCAGGCGCAGGTCCTGTGTGGCCCCGATTACCTGTGGGCATCACGACAGCGTTGCGGAATCCGTGGACTCTCATTCGTTTCTGATACCCGGGGCCTTCTCGCTGGTTGCCGAAAAAGCTTTTCTTTGTGTTCAAAATCTGGCAGAAAAATACTCCCGATTCTGTCGCATTTGGTCGATCCATCGAATATGGTAGAGATCAAAGGCTTACATACTCAGCTTCGTGGCATGGTTCTTCGCGGTCAGCTGTCCGCTCGTAAAATCGTCTCTTTACTGGAGCTTCGAGAAATGGTCGATCGCATTGCTCCCGGTCCCCGAGTGGCCGAGCGCGAGGCGGCAGCTCTTGAGGCAAAATACGGGGCACGACCTGAAATCATCTCCTGGGGCGACTACTTCCAGACCGAGATCGCCTCGCAATACTTCGATCACACCGACGAAGAGTTCGAGCGCATCTGCGACACCGTTCACTTTGATCTCATCTCATCCCTTATGATCTTTCGCGGCAAATCGGCGGAGTTCCGACAGGCCGTTCGCGAAGAGGCGCTCGTCGTCTCGGGACTTGACGCAGAGCTGCGCAGCGAGAACGAACAGCAGGCCGAGCATCTTGGCATCCTGCTTCAGTATTTTGAAGAGATGAACCTCGATAAGGCCGAGCTCTCTGAAGAGGATCAGGCCTGGTTTGAAGGCTTTGTCGAAAGCACCCGCTCAGAAGCCGTTTGAGATTTGCGTTCATCTACGCAGGTATGCCATGAAACGCTCTGCCGTTCTTTTCTTACTTTTTGTCCTGACGCTCTCTCTGCAGGCTCAGCCTGCAGAGATGCCCGAAACGTCCGAGCAGCCGGCGCAGCCCGTAAGGCCGACGAAAAAAGAAGAGAAGACCTTCCCGGTCCTTTCCAGCGTCGGATTGAGAAATCAATCGGGCGAGCAGCTCTTTCAGGCGCAGGCGAGGGCCGATTTTGCGCTCGCCCTTGAGCTGAAGGATCGTCGGAATTATTCCTCCGCCCTGCGTCGCTTTCAGGATTTTCGCCTTCTTTACCCGGCGCATCCGCAGACGGCCATCGTCGTCGGCCATATCGCCGATATCTATGAACGGCTTTCACAGCCCGACCGCGCCCTCGCCGAGCTTCGCAAGTACCTGAAGACCTTTAACGGAGCGCCCCAGGCTTCGGCGCAGCCGCTGCTTGCACGTCTGGCCGATCTCGAGTACCGCCTCGGACAGTGGCCGCAGAGCATTGCCACGTATGAACTGCTGCTGGCAGCCTTTCCAGCCTCTGCTGAGGCCGAGCTGGCAGGCCGCCGACTTGCAGAGATGCAGGCCGAGCCCGAGCCGACAGAATCTGAAGGTGAAAAGCAGCCCGCCCCGCGAACCGATAACGAGACCACCCCGGGCAAAGCCCCGAAGAATGATGAATCATCACTTGACAGGTTGGGCGAAGGTCTTGATATTGAAAATTAACTTCGAGCTCCGTTCTTTTCGCTGACCCGACGGTGAAATTCCGTCAAGGTGTGGCCGATAATCAGGACGGATCTCCTTACGGGGAGACCCGGGTTCGGCGCATGTCATTACAGATTGTAAAATTCAATCCGCAGGCCTATATCATCATCGAAGGCCAGGAGGAGCTCAAGGAGTTTTACATCATCCAGAGCGGGCAGGTGCGAACCTATAAGAGCACTCCGGTCTACGGTGATGATAAACCTACTGTGCTCGGCCCCGGCGATTTCTTCGGCGTCGAATCGGCCATGTCGGGGCATAAGCCTATCGAGGTTGCCCAGGCCCTCACTCCCGTTTCGGCGATCAAAGTAAAGAACGACCAGTTCGGCCTTTTGATTCAGAAGAGCGCCCCTCTGGCCATGAAGATCATCCGATCGTTTTCGATGAAGCTGCGAGCCTTCGATACGGCCATCACGCGGCTGTCGTTTCGAAACGCGCTTGATGAAGATCCGAGCCATCTCTTTGAGCTGGGTGAATCCTGGTTCAAAAAAAACCGTCTCGATCATGCGGCCTACGCCTTCCAGCGCTATCTGCAATACTGCCCCAAAGGGGAGCATGTCAGCCAATCGAAGATGTATTTGCAGAAGATGAATCGTCCTCTGCAGGCGCCTCCGGTGGCCGATAAAAACATGAACCGGGTTTATCCTAAAGATAAGATCGTCTTCTGCGAGAACGAGCCCGGTTATGAGCTCTATATTATTCAGGGTGGCAGCGTCATGATCACCAAGCTCGTGAACGGGCAGGAGGTCATGCTGGCCGTTCTTGCAACGGGCGACATCTTCGGCGAGATGGCCATCCTCGATAACAAGCCGCGCAGCGCCTCGGCCATCGTCGCCGAAGATACGCGCATGATGGCCATCAACAAGGCCAACTTCGAAGGCCTCGTAAAAAGCAATCCCAATGTCGCGGTCAAACTGATCACACTGCTTTCAGAGCGCATCTGGACGGCCTATCGCCAGCTTGCGAACCTGACGATCGATGATCCGGTCGGCCGTCTCTATGACATGCTTCTGATCCAGGTCGAGAAGAACAAGACGCCCATCAAGGCGAAGACGACGCATGACTTCAACTTCGGCGCCGAAGATCTTCTGAAAATGGTCGGATTCGATCCGCAGAACGATCAGCAGTATGTGGCCAGCCTGATCAACAAACATCGCTGGCTGCGTCTTGATCAGGGCACGCTGAAGTGCTATGATCTGCCCGAGCTCGAGAAGCAGGTGGATTTCTACCGCAAACAGGTGCAGCGCAAGCGTCAGAAAGCCGCTGCAATGTGATACAGGCTCTGCGCTCTCTCCGTGTCTCCGTGGTTAATCTGTCTTCAGTCAAGCGAAAAGTGCAAACGCATATCGACCGTGCTCCGGTTCAGTCGCTGTGCGGCTAAAAAGACCGGACCCCGTTCTTACATTTCTGCTGGAAAACCAGGCCCGTCACCGAATTGTGTTCTTCATGGCACAGTCGGCAAGCGATCTCTTTCCGCCCTCCGATCTTAAACTTTTTGAAGAATTTCCTTCTTCTTCACGCTCAGCGTGGGAGCAGGAAATCGCCCGCACACTTGAAAAACAGGGAAAGGCCGGCCTTTCTCTGAACTGGGCTCTTCCGGACGGCATCTCACTCCCCCCTTTTTTACTTGAAGAGGATCTGGCCGAGTTGCCTTTTATCGGCGACTTTCCTGGCGTTTACCCGTTCACGAGGTCGACGCAGCGCGGCGGTCAGACGTGGTCGGCGCAGTATCCGCTGCAAGGGGACGGCAGTCTTGCCGATCGTCTGAGCGAGGCGCAGCGTCGCGGAGCGGATGGCGTGACGCTATTCGTCGGCGGAACGTTCCCGGCCGTCCCTTACGGCAGAGGACGTAACGACGCGGCCGCCGCTCTTGCACAGAGCGAGCTTCCCGTGCAGTGCGTCGGTTCGACCGCCGACCTTGTCGCGTTAGTCGGCGCATTGAAAAGTGGATCTGTTAAAAATACGAATTCATCGATTCTCATCGACCCCTTCTCGGACGTCCTGATCGGCGGCGACTTTGCTCTGAACGAAGCCGATATTTACGGCGCCATAAAGGCCGCTTTCGCGCAGATGAAGATTCCGGTCGGCGCCGTAAGGGCCGATCTCTTTCATAATGCCGGCGCCACTCCTGCCCTGGAGCTCGGCCTGACTCTTTCTGCGGCGGCCGATCTTGTTTCTGCTTTAGTCGACGCCGGTATGTCGCCGGTCGATGCTCTGAGTTGTATAACGCTCTTTCAACCTGTCGGAGCCCTTTATTTCGTCGAGATGGCGAAGTTCCGGGCGACGCGAAGGCTTTCGGCTATGGTTGCAAAAGGCTTCGGCGTGACGTCGTACGAAAGACCGGTGCTTGCTCAGTCCGCCGTGACGTCGCTTTTCAACGTCAGTCTCTATGATCCTTATACGAACATGCTGCGCGTCTGTACCGAGGCGATGTCGGCCGTTCTGGGCGGCGCCTCTTCGGTGCTTGTACTGCCTCTTGATGCACCGTTCGATCGGGACGATGAATTTACCCGACGCATGGCGATCAATACGCAGCTTGTACTGCGTCATGAAAGCTATCTTGATCGCGTATCTGATCCGGCCGGCGGATCGTATTATATCGAAGCGGCCACAGATCAGATTGCAGAGGCCGCCTGGAAGATATTCTTAGAGATCGAAGCCGAAGGCGGATATCGCAAGGCCCTCGAGAAGGGCAGCGTCCAGGCCCGTCTCAAGCAGGCCGGCGAACAGCGTCTGGATGCCCTGGCTCGTCGTAAAGAGATTCAGCTCGGCGTGAATCAGTTCCCGAACAATACCGAAATCCTGCGAGATTCCGAGTATAAAGACGCCTCTATTCCGGCGTTACCCGAAGCGAAGCAAGGGCGTTATGCGTCGGCGCCGATCTTCAGAGGGGCCGTGCCCTTCGAGCGTCTGCGACTGCAGACCGAAGAATTCGCGAAAAAAGGACACCGTCCCTTTGTGCAGCTTCTACCGTTTGGCAATCTATCGATGCAGCGAGCGCGTGCCGCCTTTATCGGTAACTTTTTCGGCTGTGCCGGTTTCGCTGTGAACGATCCGGGATCTCTGGAAACGCCCGAGGCATGTCTGGCCTTCGCAAAAGAGGCCGCTGCAAAGCAGAAGATCGACGCCTTCGTTCTCTGCTCGGCCGACGCCGAGTATCTGCCTGCGGCTACCGCCATCATGGCCGAGCTGAAGGCGATCGGTGTTCCGGTCATTCTTGCCGGGAATCCCGCCGAAGTCGAGGCGTTGAAGTCCTCCGGAATCGAAGATTTTATCCACGTTCGTCGCAACGTGTACGAAACACTGAGCGAGTATCAGAAGAGGTTCTGTGCATGAGACCGAATTTTGCCAACATCCCCTATACGAAAGAGCCTTTCGCTCAGATCAGCGAAGAGGAATTCGATCGTCTGCTTGCCGACGACGTCTGGACGACGCCTGAGGGCATTCCCGTAAAACCCGTTTATGATCGCAGGGCTCTTGCGGGAATGGAGCATCTGCACTATGCCGCCGGTATCGCTCCGTTTCTTCGCGGACCATACCCGACCATGTACACGCTGCAGCCGTGGACGATCCGTCAGTACGCCGGCTTTTCGACGGCTGAAGAATCGAACGCCTTCTATCGTCGCAACCTGGCCGCCGGGCAGAAAGGGTTATCCGTAGCCTTCGACCTGGCGACGCACCGCGGTTATGACTCCGATCATCCGCGCGTCGTCGGCGACGTCGGTATGGCCGGTGTGGCCATCGATTCGGTCGAAGATATGAAAATCCTCTTCGATCAGATTCCGCTGGATTCGGTATCGGTTTCGATGACGATGAACGGCGCGGTGATTCCGGTTCTGGCCTTCTTTATCGTAGCGGGCGAAGAACAGGGCGTTCCGCATGAGAAGTTAACCGGAACGATTCAGAACGACATTCTCAAAGAATTCATGGTGCGGAATACGTATATTTATCCGCCCGCTCCTTCGATGCAGATCATCGCCGATATCTTCGCCTTCACATCGAAGAATATGCCGAAGTTCAACTCCATCTCGATCTCGGGCTATCACATGCAGGAGGCGGGAGCGACGGCCGATATCGAGCTCGCTTATACGCTCGCCGACGGCATGGAATACATCAGAACCGGTCTGAAGGCCGGGCTGAGCATCGACGAGTTCGCTCCCCGCCTGTCGTTTTTCTGGGCGATCGGCATGAATCATTTCATGGAAATCGCAAAGATGCGCGCCGGACGACTGCTCTGGGCGAAGATTGTGAATTCGTTCGGGCCGAAGTCGGCGAAGTCGATGGCCCTGCGAACGCACTGCCAGACGTCGGGATGGTCGCTTACGGAGCAGGATCCGTTCAATAACGTTACACGAACCTGCGTCGAGGCCCTGGCTGCCTCGCTCGGTCATACGCAATCCCTGCATACAAACGCCCTTGACGAGGCCATCGCTCTGCCCACCGACTTCTCGGCCCGCATCGCCCGCAATACACAGATCTATCTGCAAGAAGAGACGGGGATCACAAAGGCCATCGATCCGTGGGCCGGCTCCTATTACGTCGAAACGTTAACCCACATGCTTGCCCGCCGGGCATGGAAGCTCATCGAAGAGGTCGAAGGCCTCGGCGGAATCGCAAAGGCCATCGAAACGGGCCTGCCGAAGATGCGCATCGAAGAGGCTTCCGCTCGCAAACAGGCGCGCATCGATTCGGGGCGCGACGTCATCGTCGGTGTTAACAGATTCAAGGCCGACCGCGATAAACCCGTCGATATCCTGGCCGTCGATAATACGGCCGTACGTGGGGCGCAGATCCGCCGCCTTGAGAAGATCCGTGCGGAGCGTAATTCGACCGACGTTGAGGCGGCGCTACAGGCGATCACGAAATGTGCCGAAACGGGGCAGGGCAACCTGCTCGATCTGGCCGTTCAGGCCGCTCGCAAGCGCGCGACGCTGGGCGAGATCTCTGAGGCGATGGAGAAGGTCTTCGGACGTTACCGCGCCGTTATCCGGACGATCTCCGGAGTGTATTCGAGCGAGATCATGAACGACAACTCCTTTAAAGAAGCGAAGGATCTGGCCGATCGTTTCGCTAAGAACGAAGGCCGTCGCCCGCGTATCCTTGTTGCGAAGATGGGACAGGACGGACATGACCGCGGAGCGAAGGTCGTCGCCACAAGCTTCGCCGACATCGGTTTCGACGTCGACGTCGGCCCGCTTTTTCAGACCCCTGAAGAGGTGGCGAAGCAGGCCATCGAGAACGACGTGCATATCCTCGGCGTATCGTCGCTTGCCGGCGGACATCGTACCCTTGTGCCCCAGGTCATTGACGAATTGAAGAGGCTCGGTCGCGACGACATTCTCGTCATTGCAGGGGGCGTTATCCCCCATCAGGATTACGAAGCCCTCTATAAGGCCGGCGTGGCCGCCGTATTCGGACCGGGCACGGTTATCGCCTCAGCGGCCGCTCAGCTGCTGAAGCTTCTGTTAGGCGAAGATCCGGCATCACGCTCGGCATGATCGTATGAAGGACGATCTGGATCAGGAAAAGACCGACGAATCGGCGCTGCACGTAATGGACGGCGTCGATGCTCCTCCTGCTCTGAATCCCGATCTTACGTTTCGTTCGCGTGTGAAGATTCGACGCCGCCCCGACGCCGCCGCTCTGATCGACGGCGTGCGTCGCGGCGATCGAGTGCTACTCAGTCAGGCGATCACGCTGATCGAAAGCGAACGCCCCGAAGACCGCGAGACGGCGGCGCAGGTTCTCGAGGCAGTGATGCCCGAGGCCGGTCGCTCGCTGCGCATCGGTATTACGGGCGTTCCGGGCGTCGGCAAATCGACCTTTATCGAATCGTTCGGACTGCACCTCGTCGAAGGCGGCCATAAGTTAGCCGTCCTCGCCGTCGATCCAAGCAGCGAACGTTCGCATGGTAGCATTCTCGGCGATAAGACGCGTATGGAGCTGCTTTCGCGTGAGCGCAACGCCTATATCAGGCCGACGGCATCAGGCGCTACGCTTGGCGGCGTCGCCCGGCATACACGGGAGACGATTCTACTTGTCGAGGCGGCCGGCTTCGATCGCATACTTATCGAAACCGTAGGCGTCGGTCAGAGCGAGGTCATCGTTCATTCAATGGTAGATTTTTTCATGCTGCTCTCGCTTCCAGGGGCGGGCGATGAGCTGCAGGGCATGAAACGCGGCATCATGGAGATGGCCGACGGCATCGTGATCACAAAGGCCGACGGGGACAACATCCCGCGGGCGAAGATCGCCGCTGCAGATCTGAATCGAGCCCTGCATCTCTTTCCTGCCCGTGAAGACGGATGGACCGTGCCGGTGCGACTGACCTCGGCCATGACGGGCGAAGGCCTTGTCGAGCTGGCCTCTCTGCTTGAGGGTTATACAGAGCAGATGACCGAAAAAGGATTCTTTGCTGATCGCCGTCGCCGCCAGGCACTTTTCTGGATGCAGCAGGCCATCGACGAGCATCTGAAGCAGGATTTCGAGCGCACCGTCGCCGCACGACGCGAAGAGATCGCAGGGCATGTCGAATCGGGTGCGATCAATCCGTTTGAGGCGGCGGAGCGGCTGATCGAGCTCTATCATGAAGAGCTTCGCTCGCGTATCTCGAATTCGGATAACGCCTGAACTTGATTCCATCTATCTTTAACGCAAGTAACGAGGTTTTATGAAAGACGTAAACGCAAACGCCGACGGAAAGCGCAGAGCGGGCGAAGAGGCGGCCCGACGCGTGCAGTCGGGGATGACGGTCGGGCTGGGCACCGGTTCGACGACGGCCTTTGCTATAGCCGAACTCGGCCGCCGCGTGCGCGACGAAGGCCTGAAGATCGAATGCTGTGTTACATCGTTCTCTTCGCAGAACCTTGCGTTGCAGGCCGGAATTCGTCCGCTGCCCGTCGAATCGTTTGACCGTCTCGATATCTCGATCGACGGAGCCGACGAGGTTGACCCGCAGCTTCGCCTGATCAAAGGCGGAGGAGCGGCGCATACCCGAGAGAAGATCGTGCATGCGCTTTCATCGGAGTTCCTGTGCATCGTCGATCCGTCGAAGCTCGTCTCGCAGCTCGGAGCGTTTCGCGTGCCGGTCGAGTTCCTGCCCGTGTCGTTGAAGCTTGTTCAGCGAGAGCTTGTGAAGCTCGGCGGCGACTGTGCTTTGCGTATGGCCGTTAAGAAAGACGGCCCCGTCGTGACGGATAACGGCAATCTTGTCTTCGATGTCGCCTTTCCGCCTTTTGACGCCGATCTGCTTGAGAAAGAGATCAATACCATTCCGGGCGTTCTTGAAAACGGCCTCTTCGCTCGTTACCGACCGAGCGAGGTCATCGTCGGCGAATCTGAATTGCGGTTCCTGAAGCGTTGAAGCGAGGGTTAACCACGGAGGCAGGGGGCACGGAGAAGAGGGCACGGAGGAAATCCAGTAAAGGCAGGAATTGAATTTCTAAAGAGAAGCCTAATAGTCCCTGGGTGCTGACTGCGGGAAAAAAAAGGATTGCCAGTGGCGACGTTTCGACGTCTCAAATGATATGCGCTACGAAGAACGATCCCCCGTAATGGTCCTGCTTCTCACCCTGGTGACGTGCGGCCTGTATCTGGTTTACTGGTATTACTGCTTTTATCGAGATCTCTACTCGATTACGGGGCGGACGCCGACAGGGCTGCCGTTCTTTGTGGATTTTATCATCGCCATATTCACCGCCGGCCTCTGGGGTGCCTACGTCGATTACGGCATCTCACGAGAGCTGCAGCGCATCCGTCAGGCGAACGGCATCGACCTGCCCGATTCCACCGTCCTTGTTCTGGCTCTTGACGTCGTATCGATATTTACGGCGCATCTGCTCTTTATCATCACAAGCGCCATCCAGCAGGATGAATGGAATAAGATGCTGCAGGCCAGAGCAGGGCAGCCATTTGAGCGCCCGGTGACCGTTGTGGCGACCATTGAGTCGAGCCCGAGACGAACAGACGATGCGAGCGGTGGGCCGTATTGAGAGGCGGGGGATGGGAGTAAGACTTGAAAAGACAGTATCAGGAGTATTGAGAAGAACCAGTAGATTGCTCGGAATAGGAGAGAAACAGAGGTGCCTATGGATGTTAACAAGTTAATGAACTATGCAAAAACCGTATTCAATGAGATGATTAATAATAGCGATCGTCTGACCAACCAACAAATTGAAGCAATAATGGGCGAGGATTACTCTCTTTATGAAGATACAATCGTCTCCGGTTTACGCGAAATTGGCAAGGCCAGTCGCAAAGTAGGCCCTGGCGGTGGGATTCAATTCAACCCAAGACAGGGAGCGCAGAGGACACTTAGAGAATCGAACATTAGCGCACTTCAAGCCTACTTCAATGCCAATTTGCCCGACGAGAGTGTCGAGGATTATACCCCGGCCCCAGATGATGAGGACTATGTCCCAGTGATAGTTAGACTTTGAGGCGGGACCCACTGAATGCATCCTATGCCGAGATCCGCTCGTCAATCTTTTTATCCAGGAAGGTGTTTAAGAACTCATGGATATGAGTGTATGACCGCACCTTACGGAATTGTTCCTCCTGTGATAGCAGGAGACTACCGACCCATCGGAGCACCTGGTCTGTCTGCGGCCTTGACCGTTTAACCCGGTTAAGCTGAGACCTGGGATTCGAAAATGCCGAATCGATCAGATTGGTTGTGTAGAAGGATGTTCTCAACTTCGGCGGCATATTGATGCGATGCAGCGTTAACAGCGTCTCTAAGCCCTCCTGAAGGCTCTGGGAGGCACTGTAGCTGATGGATTCGAGCCATGATAGCACGGACCGCATCTCGCTTGCGACATCTTCGTAACTGTTCGCGCTGAATGCCTGCTTGTATCTCTTGCAGAATTCTGCATGATACTTCCGTGGGAGTTTTGCAAGGACATTTCTCTGTTTATGCAAGTAGCAGAGTTGAATTTCAGCTCTGCTACCGAAGAACTCTCTGGCCGCTTTTTCAAGAGCCTTTGATCCATCCATGACGACAAGCACACGATCTGTGAAGCGGATATCACGGCTCTCGATTGATTGAAGGACACTGAGTGCGCTATCAGCATTCTCTGTAGACCCCTCAGAAATGCCCAGAAAATGCTTGTTTCCGGCCGTATCGACCCCGAGAGCAACGATTACGACAGAGCCGCCGAATACGATGCCATCAAGAACAATACACCAGAATGTCTGATCAGGAAACCTGCGTGAATTCAAATGATTGAGCGACTCACGGCTGGACTTCACAAACTCCCGCGAAACCGCACTCCGCGAAAGGCCGAGAGAGGCTTCTGTCTTTCTCAGCGTCTTTTCATAGTTCCGGGTGCTGATGCCTGCCAGCATCAGGCGCTCAACATGCTCGCGAAGATCAGAGCGATCCTGAAGGATCTCATATCGCTCCAGCTTCACTTCCTTGCCATTGCTTCGAGCTCTGGGCCTCTGGATGGCCACCCTTTCACCATCGAGCACAATGGAACCACGCTGGCTGCCGCCTCGATGGGCAAGACCACGGCCTCTCTTATGCTCCCCTGTCTTGCCGCATAACGTTTCGATTTCTTCGAGAATCAAAGCTCCTACGTAACCGAGTGCAAATTCGCGCACTCGAGCATCGAGGCTGGTTCGAATATAATCCCGAAAACCTTCGGCCGTAAGGCTTTGTGTTTGACTGGTTTCTGCCCGTTCGTTCTTCTTCATCTGGAACCCTCCGTAAGGGAATGTGGTGTTCGGCCCACTTTGGGCCAGGGTTCCGCCTTTTCAAACTCTAACTAAATTCGGGACATAATCTATTGCTGAGAACATAGGAAACAACCATTCCTATACTGGCATTTGGGAAAACCCAGATATTATTGCTGCCTCTCTGCCAGCGGGACATTTCTCTGTCACAGTTCCGAACGCACAGCTCACTGTTTTTGAGGTAAAGAACACTTGGCCCACAATACAGGATGCTATGCAAGCTGCGAGTTTTCTGAGGTATTTTAATGCTTCGTATCTTTGCTTCTACGATAGTACATACACGGGAAAGGACTTTGATTCACTCTTCTGGAAACTTGAACAAAATGGAATGAATTTCTGGTTGGAAAGGTTTCGAATTGGACTGATCATCTCTTTTCGGTCAACCTATAGATCTGGATACTCGTTTCAATTAGTAAGGCCTGCGCCAGTTCTGCCGCTGTTGCCTGCTCAGGCTGCCGCGACCATTGAAAGGTATTACTCGAATAGTTCGAAAGAAGAGATGAAAAAAAAGTTTCGCGAGTCGGTCACTCAGCATATCCGATAGATGGACTTTAGTGTTTTTCGCTCACTGTGATTCATCTGTTGAAGACTTTGCAGAGAATCTGATAGTCGGTCATTATGGTATTCAGCCTTTATTCTCTTCCTTGCTACACTTGGTGGGCGGTGGGGATTCAGAAAGCTCAGAAGGTTCAACAATGCAGCCACGCCTGAGGACTTGAAGAATCTACCGTGGAATCATCTTGAGATGCTGAAAGGAAGGCGAAAGGGCCAGTTCAGTATTCGGATCAATCAGCAGTGGCGCATTTGCTTTGGATGGTCGAATGGGCATGCTGCTCGGGTGGAGATAGTCGACTATCACTGACAGTAAGATAGGAGCATTATTGAAATGAAGCGTCTGAACAATGTACATCCAGGTGAAGTTCTTTATGAGGAGTTTCTCGTTCCTCTTGAAATGACCGCCTATCGGCTGGCGAAGGAGACCGGAATCCCGCAGACGCGTATCAGTGAGATTCTAAAGAAGCGACGAGGGATATCGGCGGATACGGCGATTCGTCTGGGGCGTTTCTTTGGAATGAGCCCGCAGTTCTGGTTGGGTTTACAGAATGACTATGATCTGGAAGAAGAGCTGCTGAACAAGGCGAAGCATTTCGAGAAGATCCAGGCCTATGCGCATGGTCGATGATTAGTAGCCTGACCTATCCCCTTCTAACCCAGTTCTCAATTCTCAATCCCGGTATTCGATTGAACTCGTTTTCATTATTGGTTACGAGAGTAAAGCCGCCGGCAAGGGCTGTAGCCGCTATGAGCATATCGTTTGCGCCGATCGGTTTGCCGCGGACTTCCAGATCGGCGCGGATCTTACCATAGAAAGGAGCCGCCTCTTCGCTGAACGGAATCACCTCGAAGGGCAAAAGGAATTTCATGAGGGCAATGGCGTTCTTTTGAGGAGTCGTGCTTTTGTGGACCCCGTATTCCAGCTCTGCAGCAGTAATAGAGGAAAGGCCGACGCTATGCCTGACTGAGACGGTTTTCAGTCTTTTTGCCACGTGTTCCGGTCTATTCCGGATAACGTAAATGCAGATGTTCGTATCGAGCAGATATTTCACAGAGGATCTCTTTCCTGTGCTTCGGGCTGATTGCGCTCTATCATGAAGTCGTCGCTGAAATCCGAAAGGTTGGAGAGCCAGTCCGCCCAGGCGCTCTTCCGGGGTATGAGAACGACCATATCTCCTATTTTGCGGATGTAGACCTCGCTGCCTGTGAATCGGAATTCCTTCGGCAATCGAACGGCCTGACTGCTTCCGTTCTTGAAAAGCTTTGCTTTTTCCATGAGTATATATAGCAGTATATACCGAAAAGTGTCAAGAGAAAGTCGTTTTAATCAATCGGACATGCACAATGAATGCATGGGGTGGAAAATCCGTTTGACTGATTGGAGCGAAGAGCTATCGTATGGACGAAACCCCACACCCATACGCAGAAGAAATTCGTGAGAGGGCTGCTGAAAAGAATGATCATCGTTTACACGAAAGAGCACATCCTGAAGGTCTTCGCCTGCAGTCACGAAATCGCTCGAGTCGTCGACCCGGCAGTCGATCCCGGTCTGGAGCCGCGGGAGGATCTACTGCTCAGGGATTGGATCGAAGGTATGGACCTGATTCTCGATGCGCGCGTTCAGCTGGATCATTTCAGAAAGGCCTACTCTGCATCGATCCCTGAAACGGAGTTCGGTAATCTATGGCGTTCAAAGGACTCCACCTTAGGAGCCCTTGCCGACCTGATTGCTGAGCACTCTCAGCCTGTGCACATTCCTGAATGGAAGTTCGTAGGACGGGAATGCGAACGCGGCACTATTCTGCGATTTCTTTTGCATTCAATTAACTCACGATCCCCACAGAGGATCGCAACAGGTAGAACGTCGCTTGGCTTCCTTGCAAAGGGACGCGATTGGTCGTTTGTCGATGCTATTAACATTCCTTTCCCTGGTGTGTTACCGCCGCCGGTCAGAGTATCTCACAGGAGGCTTCAGCCGGTTCAGGTGCGCGTGATTCAATCGGCATTTTCTATTGTATCGGTTGCATCGGGCGTTGCAGTGGTTGCAGCATTCCTCCTGAAAGCACCGGCCGCTGCGATCATAGGTGCTTTCTTCCTTGCACTATCGATTACAAGCATGATACTGTTCCGCAAGCAACTCGGGCTGGCGTCGACCGTTCATTACATTTTTCCCGGAGTTCGTTCTTTAAGAGAGTTGTCGTTACTCATCTGCGAGAGGCGGAAAGGGGGCTCAGCGTGATGGGCGCAAAGATCAAGAGAGGGTTCGAAGCGTTATCTGAAGGTCATTCTAACTGTATTTGAGCCCATGATGCGTCATTCCTTGCGACATCCTTACGGCGAAACGAGAAATGCCGAAGACGAGAGGCGTTCGTTCGTGGCTCTTGCTATCTTTGCTCTCTCTGTACCCTCGCTTGCGAATGGATTCTATAATCCGGTGTTGGCACAAAGCGCTGTCCTTTACTGGACTGCTGAGTTTTTTACGTGGATTGCCTGGCCGACTGTCTGGTTTCTCGTCCTTTATCGACGTGGCCTGACCCTGGCTGATCTTGGACTGACGCTTCCATCACCCATCTATCGCGGCTTGCTTCCGTTCATGGGCGTTACTCTCTTACTCTTCCCGTTGTCGTTTGTCTTCTACGGCGTCATCGGCTTTGTCGCTCAGATCATGATTTCGGACAACTGGCTGGATCAAGGCTTCCGCTATCCTTCGCAGATTCCGGCTGATGGAACGTGGCGAGTCATCGGTGCCATCTATCTCGCAGCTACAGCTGGTGTTGTTGAAGAGATCGTCTTTCGAGCTCTTCCCCGACTTCTTGCAGACAACAGCTGGATTTCGTCCTTCTTTTATGTGCTGTCGTCTTCCGTTTTATTCGCCTGTGTGCATTGGGAGAACGGGCAAATAGCCTTAGTGGAAACTTTTTTCTGGGGTATGTCCATGGCCGGACTCTTCCTGGCAACGCGCAGTCTGTGGCCGGGTATCATCATCCATTTCCTGACGGATTTTGTTATCTTCTACTATGACTTTTCCGTACTGGGATGGCTCATGAAAGCGCTGTAAACTGGTTGCTGCATGGTGGAAGGGCGGAGTGGATCATGTGGAGCTGAAGTCGAGCGCTCTCGAAGCATCGAGGATCATCCGCATTGATGCGGATGCATTTTGTTACTCTTTGTGCCCCTTCACCCGATCTCAGTCTCGATGATCAGATCGTTGCGATGGATCACCTCGTATGACAGTGGCTTCTTCGCATCGATCGATGCCTGGATCTCACGAGAGCCGGCGCGCACAATGCCGCGACCGATGCTCTGGCCGGCTGCATCGACGATCTCGACGACGTCGGATTGTGCGAAGGCGCCGCGAAGCTCCTTGATGCCGGCTCCAAGAAGCGAGGATCCGCGATGACGCAGGGCGTTTACCGCTCCGTCGTCGATGATGACCGCACCCCTCGTTCTTGCGAAAAGAAGCCACATCTTGCGCGCATTCATGTGAGAGGGCTCGGTGGAGCCTATAATGGTGCCGATGTCTTCTCCGGTAAAAAGGGACTGCACCGGCGCCCGGTCGCGACCCGGTAGTATGGCGACGCGAAACCCCGTGCGCAGACCGAGCTGTCCGGCGCGGATCTTCGTGCGCATGCCGCCCGATCCGGGGCCGCTTGGACCGCCGGCCGCCTCTAATACGTCGGCGGTGATCGACGTCAGCACGGGCACGCGCTGCTCGTTAATCAGAAAGCCGTTAACAGAAGTCAGAAGAACAAGAAGATCGGAACGCAGCAGTGCGGCGCAGGCGGCGCTTAAGAGATCGTTATCACCGAAGCGCAGCTCTTCGGTAGAAACGGTATCGTTCTCGTTGATGATGGGAACGACGCCGAGACGCAGTAGCTCCTGAATCGTGTGGCCGATGTTCAGATAGGCGTTGCGATCGCGAAAGTCCCGCGCCGTGATGAGGATCTGCGAAACGGCCAGGCCCTTCTCGGCGAAGATCTCGCCGTATAACGAGATCAGACGTGCCTGGCCGACGGCGGCCAGGGCCTGCTTGCGCGAAAGCCCGGGATTCGACTGCGGATGATAACCGGCGAGCGTTTTGCGCAGCACGGAGCGTCCCATGGCGACGGCGCCGCTTGAAACAAGGATAACCTCGATGCCGCGTTCGCGCAGAAAGAGCACCTCGTCGCGCAGCTTCTCGATCATGCTGCGATCCAGTCCATTCGGCTCGTTTGCCTCGTTCGCCGTGGCGATCAATCCCGAGCCGATCTTCAGCACGACTCGCTTCGATTCTGTTAACGCCTTCTGTAGTTCTTTGCGGTCCATTATCGCTTGCGGATCAGCCGTTCGGCATGCGTTTCTTCTTTGAATAGAGAAAAGAGCGTTTCAAGAAAGCGATCGAGGTTCTTCTCTTCTTTCGCCGAGATGAAAAGGATATCGGCATCCTCTTTAAGCGGAGGATCAAGATCCCTGCCTTTTTCGCGAAAGAGCTCTTCGACGTTTTTCTCGAAGTCGGCGTCGTATTCGACCTGATCGGCCTTGTTAAAAAGAACGAGATACGGCCTGTGTACAAGCGCCTCGGAGTACTTGCTTAACTCCATACGCAGCATGCGAAACTCAGCCGTCGGATCAAGCGAGCCTATATCGAGAACGAAGATGATGACGTTCACTCGCTCGATATGTTTGAGAAAGGAAAGGCCGAGGCCGGCTCCTTTGCTCGCCCCTTCGATGATGCCGGGAATGTCGGCGAGGATCAGGCGTCGCTCGCCGCGTATCAAGACGCCGAGGTTCGGGTTCAGCGTCGTAAACGGATAATCCCCGATCGCAGGATTGTTATTCGAAACGACCGAAAGCAAAGTCGACTTGCCGGCGTTTGGCAGGCCGATCAGACCGGCGTCGGCGATGAGCTTGAGCGTTAGCCGAAGTCGACGCTCCGTTCCGGCGATACCGGGCTGGGCGTAGGTCGGCGCCTGATTGACCGATGTGGCGAAGTGAACGTTACCCAGGCCGCCTTTGCCGCCTTCGGCGATGACGACGCTGTCTTCGGGATGGATGAGCTCGCAGAGGAATTCGCCTGTGTCGGCGTCTTCGACGACGGTGCCGACGGGAAGTCTGATAACGAGAGGGTCGGCGTCCTGTCCGAAGCGGCGCAGGGAGCGACCGGGCTCGCCGTTAGGCGCGGCGAAGAATTTATGGGAGAGAAAGCGGTCGAGTGTGGAAAGGGAGGGATCGGCCTGCAGCACCACGTCGGCGCCGCGGCCGCCGTCACCGCCGTCGGGCCCGCCTTTTTCGACGTATTTTTCGCGGTGGAAGTGCGCTGAGCCGGGCCCGCCATGCCCGGCCCGCACTCCGATTTCCACCGTATCGACGAATTTCACGGAATCGACTGCGGAAAAAGGAGAATCAGGCTACCGGATAAACCGATACCTTTTTCTTCTCTCGGTTAATATGTTCGAACGTCACCTTTCCGTCGACGAGGGCGAAAAGCGTATGATCACGACCGAGACCGACGTTCGTTCCCGGCTGGATCTGCGTTCCACGCTGACGGATGATGATGTTGCCGGCCTTGATGACCTCGCCGCCGAAGCGCTTAACGCCCAGACGTTTACTCTGCGAGTCGCGACCGTTCTTTGTTGAGCCACCGCCCTTCTTATGTGCCATGACGTTCTCCTGAATTCCCTTGCAATTATGCTTCCAACTTCGAGGCCACCGGCCCCATGCCCGCAGGCTTTATGATAACTCCGGCTGAATCGTAATCCGGATGCGATCCGGATGCTGACTCTGTAGCCGTTTCAACGTCAGCAGCGTCGTGCCGCAGAGCAGCTCAGTCGCCGCTTCGGGGCGGATCAGAATTCTGAGTTCGTCGCCGTCCCGCCTGACCTCAGCCGCTTTTACGACCTCCGAAAGCCCCGCAGCAAGGTTCTCAAGCAATGCCGAAACCGCCGCACAGAGGATGTCGTTGCCTTTTACTGCAAGACCGGCATGGCCGGTAGCCTGTAGCTCGGTCAGACGACCTTCGGAGTCGCTTCGCAGCGAGATCTCAATCAAGCCTTAATTTCGACGACCTTCAGTTTCTGCAGATCCTGACGGTGGCCCCAGCTTGTTTTGTAGCCGGTTTTCTTCTTGTACTTGAAGCCGTGAACCTTCGGACCGCGGATGTCGGCCAGAACCTCGACCTTCACCGATGCGCCCGAAACGAACGGCTTACCGACCTTCACGCCAGCGCCTTCACCGGCCAGAAGCACCTGCTCGATCTGGAACGTTTCTCCCGGCTCTTTGCCGGTGCGCTCAGAGAGGAAAATCTGATCTTTCGTGATTTTGTGCTGCTTCCCTGCCAGCTCGACAATGGCGAACATATCTACCTCAGTATACCAGAATGGAATGTACAGAAAACGCAGGGCGCTGTACCGAGCAACTCATTTTTGGGGCTAAGAACTGAGGCCCGAGCCATCCGGGTACCGATGCTGCGGCTTGAGCAAGGCTATCCTGAGCGCAGTCGGGGTCGCCCGATATTGATCCTGCGATGTAATTCAAGTATAAGGCAGCACCGAGATTGACGTACTCTACATAGGATGTTGGCCTCGATGCGCTGATAGTGGCTGTAGACATCCCCCAGTTGTCCGTGAAAAATCCCTGGACGACTTCAGAATCAATAGACCGAATCAGAACGAAATATGATGTTCTTTTTTCGAGCTTTCAAACGAAAAAGCCCGATTTCTCGGGCCTTCTTGTCCATGCAATGACCGGTTTTAAGACGGTATTGCTTATCTTTTATCGACGATCTCGACGCCCGTGATCTTCGAGTTGCCGTTGCCGGCGTTGATGATCTGATCGAGCACGGGGAAGGATTTGTCTTCAAGCTGACCGAAGAACGTATGCAATCCGTTCAGGTGCGGCGTCTCGACCTGATTGATGAAGAACTGCGAGCCGTTTGTGTTCGGTCCGGAGTTCGCCATGCCGAGCGTGCCGCGTTTGCCGGGCACGGATTTGAGTCCGCTCTTGAAGCTGTATCCGTTCAGTTCAAGAACGTCTTTCACGGATTTGTCGGCGAGGGATCGAGCCTCACGCTCAACCTCAGTGCGACGCTGTTGAAACGTGGCTTCGTCTTCGATGCCCAGCTTGCGAATGACGGCCATCATCATCTGACGTTCGTAATACGGAGCCTCGCCGGCCTTGACCTGATCCAGGCCCAGGGCTGCGGCATCGATCTCATCCTCGAACTTATAGCCGGGACCGCCTGTTCCGGTTCCCTGCGGATCGCCGGTTTGAGCCATAAACTGCGGGATTACACGGTGAAAGATGATTCCATCATAGAAACCTTTCTTCGACAGCGTAACGAAATTTTCTACGGTCTTCGGAGCGGCCTCGGGAAGAAGCTCGACTACGAGATCGCCTTTATCGGTGGAAATGACGGCAAAAAGCCCTTTTCTATCTGGCACAGAGGCAGCTTTTCCCTTACAGGCAGGCAGGGCAACCAGAAAGAGCGTAAAAGCGGCAAGCAGCGCCGTCGATCGATGTCGGAACATAGGCCGATACGAAATCCGGAACGTGCCGTGTAAAGATGATTTTGCATCGGCTTTCTGCCGTTCGAGTTTACAGTAACGGTTTGCCGTCTTCTACTCCAGGCTTTGCATTTTTTTTTCGCGCTCAAATGATCGGTTTCTTACCTATTCTTCGTATGAAGCTACCAGAATTGCCTGTGCCTTTGCGCCAGCTGCTCGGTCCGACAGTCTCGGATTATTTTATTGACTATCTACAGGAGTTGATGCAACTTCAGAGGGAAGAGGTCGTGCAGATGTCGATGACTCAATTTGACCGACGCCTGTTTCAAGAGATTTCAGGAATAAGACTGGATATGTCTGAAATGCGAGAAGAATACCGTTCCGGTCTGGCCGAGGTGAAAACGGAAATGGCCGAGCTGCGAGCCGATATGTCAGAGTTGCGTACCGAGCTGAAGACGGAAATGTCAGAGCTGCGGGCCGATATGTCAGAGTTGCGTACCGAGCTCAAGACGGAAATGGCCGAGCTGCGAGCCGACATGTCAGAGCTGCGTACCGAGCTGAAGACAGAAATGGCCGAGCTGCGTACCGAGCTGAAGACAGAAATGGTCGAGCTGCGAGCCGAGTTAAAGACGGAAATGGGCGAGCTGCGTACAGAGTTAAAGACGGACGTGGCCGAACTCAGGTCCGATTTTGCCAGCCTGCGGGCCGAAACGTCGACGCAGATGGCTCATCTGCGAGCCGAGGTTAAAGCCGATATTGCAGGCGTTCACCACGAAATCAGCCTTCAGACGAAGTGGATTCTGGCGGCGATGGCCACATTTACCGTGCTCTATCCTGTTCTCAGTCAGGTAATATCTCGACTTTTACCCGCATGATTTTCTAAATCCTTCCAGTGACGATTCTTAAAGGAATCAGAGAAGGGCTGAGGAACCCGAAAAATGGCTGCAATGGTGCACGAAAAATCGACCTGAAGTCTTTCTCTGATAACAGTCAGCAGCCCCCTGCCTTCTTTCTCCGTGCTCCCGTGGTTATTCTCACCTTTGAATCAGGTTTTCGCTAATGATTGGAGCTATTGCGGAAGCTCTACCCTCGCTGGTCGGCGATCTCTGCTCCGTTCTTAGTTGACAGTGCTCCCTGCCAGAAAGAATTCCCCCATGCCCCGTCGTATTGCAGTTCTTCCAGGTGATGGTATCGGTCCTGAGGTCATGGAGGCCTCTCTTGAAGTATTAAAGAAGGCCCTGGGCCCGGCCGCCTCTGATTTTCAGTTCGACGATGCCCTTGTCGGTGGCGCGGCCATCGATGCAACGGGTTCGCCGCTGCCGCCGGAAACCCTGAAGCTCTGCGAACAGTCCGATGCGATTCTCTTTGGCTCGGTCGGTGGACCGAAATGGGAGCATCTGCCTCCCGTGCAGCAGCCGGAGCGCGGCGCCCTTCTACCGCTGCGCAAGCATTTTAATCTCTTCGCAAACCTGCGCCCGGTGAAGCTCTATTCCGGACTCATCCACTCGTCTCCTTTAAAAGAAGAGCGCATCAAGGCCGGCGTCGATCTGCTGATCATTCGTGAGCTGACGGGCGACGTCTATTTCGGACAGCCGAAAGGACGCGAAGGCCAGGGAGAAAACGAGAAGGCCTTTGATACGATGGTCTATCATCGTTACGAGATCGAACGCATCGCAAAAGTGGCCTTTGATTCGGCCGATCTTCGTAAAGGTCATGTAACAAGCATCGATAAGGCGAACGTTCTTACAAGTATGGTGCTGTGGCGCGAGGTCGTTACGGAGTTTGCGAAAGGCTATAAGCCGGCTCATAAGTCCGAGATCAAACTCGAACATATGTATGTGGATAACGGCGCCATGCAGCTTATTCTGAATCCTACGCGCTTTGACGTCGTTCTCTGCGGCAATATGTTCGGCGACATCCTGAGCGATGAGGCGTCCGTACTGGGAGGCTCTCTCGGTATGTTGCCTTCGGCGTCGCTTTCGACGCAGGGAAGCTTCGGGTTATACGAGCCTTCGGGCGGAACGGCGCCCGATATCGCCGGCAAGGGCATTGCGAATCCGATAGCGCAAATTCTTTCGGCCGCCCTGATGCTGCGTTATAGCTTTGGTATGGATGACGTGGCGAAGCGCATCGAAAAGGCCGTCGATCGGGCGATCGAGAAAGGCGCCCGTACCGGAGACATCGCCGGCCCGGGTGATGCCGTAATCGGCACAAAAGAGATGGCCGCCGCCATCAACGAAGGATTGTAAGCCAGAGGGCGCAGGAGGCATCATGCAGGCTAAATTCTTGATCTGTGATGATCAGAAGATCCGTGTTCAGGAGATCCGGCAGTTCCTCGGTGCGAATCCGAAATACACCATCGTCGAGACGTTCACCAACGGACGTGAGGTAGCGGACTGGGTGAAACGCAATCCCGGTAAGGCCGACGTTTTAATCCTCGATATCATCATGCCTGTGATGGACGGCTATGCGGCCTTCTTCGAGATCAAGCAGGCTGATCCGAAGTTGAAGGTTTATTTTGTGTCGGTGGAGAACTCGCCTCCTCTTGTTAAAGAGCTGGCAGCACAGGGTGCCGTCGGCTTTTCACCGAAGCCTCTGGATCGCGATAAGTTCGTCGAGAAGATCAAGCAGATCGTCGGTTTTTAAGTTGCCGCTCTTACTTCGCTTCATTATCAGTATCTATGTCTTCCGTTCCCGTAGAGTCGGTTCCGGCTTTACAATCTCTTTCGTCTGATCCTTTTTTTCCGGGCGCCGTGCCCCATCCGGAGCGCGGTTCACGTCCGTTTGCTCCACAGCTCTGTGCGCTTGATGGCCGTCGCCTGAAGGCGCTCTGGCAGCGCGTCGAAAAACCCGGACGATATACGGGAGGCGAGTTCGGTATTCCTGATAAAGATCCGACTCGGGCAAGGGCGCGGGCCGTCTTCAGCTACCCTGATACGTATGAGCTGGCGATGTCGAATGAGGGCTTGAAAATCCTCTATGACCGGGTGCAGCGCCGTGACGATCTTTACGCCGACCGGACGGCGCTTCCGTGGCCTGACTTCGGTGCCCTGCTGCAAGAGCATGAGATCCCGCTTTACAGTCTGGATCGTTATCTCACCGTACGTTCCTTTGATCTATGGGGCTTCAACGTCTGCCATGAGCTGCATTTTACGAATTTGCTCTATGCGCTTGATCTGGCCGGTATTCCGCTTCTTCGCGTAGAGCGCGGGCCCGAAGACCCGCTTATCATCGCAGGCGGTACGGCGGTTACCAATCCCCTGCCGTTGATGGCCTTTGTCGACGGCATCTTCATGGGCGACGGCGAAGAGGCCATCCTTGAGATGATGGATCTTATCGCCGCCGGCAAAGAGAAGGGCCTCAGTCGCCTGCAGATTCTGCAGAGCATGCATGCGGTCGAGGGGTTAGTCATCCCCGATCTGTGGGATGTGAAGATCGACGAGAACGGACCGCATTATATCGGCGAGCGAGTCGGCAAGCGAACCTACAGGGCGCCTGAATTCGCGCGACTCGAACACGTCGTTCTGCCCAGCCTGGCCATCACGCAGGATCGTGCCGTCGTCGAGGTGAACCGCGGATGCGGGCAGGGCTGTCGCTTCTGTCATGCCGGTTTCTGGAAGCGTCCCGTGAGAAACGCAGAGGTCGATCGTCTTGTGGAGATCGCCGAGCACATGGTGCGCAAGACGGGCGCCGATACGCTGACCCTGCATTCGTTATCCATCGCCGATTATCCGTGGCTTGAAGAGCTTGTAATCGCCCTCGCTCAGAAGTTCGGGCCCGAAGGCATATCGCTTTCGGTCCCTTCTCTTCGTGTGCAGGTGCGCACGATTCCGATTCTCGAGATGACGTCGGGCATCCGTCGCTCGAATATCACGTTCGCCCTTGAGGCGGGGTCAGAGCTGATGCGCGAGCGTATTCATAAAAAGTCGTCAGAGGAGAATCTGCACTACCTGATCCATCTCGTTTACGAGAAGGGCTGGGAGCTTGTTAAGGTCTACTTCATGCTCGGGTTGCCGGATCGCGACGGTCGCGAGGTCGAAGATCTGATTCAGTCGATCAATGCGCTCGGCGAGCTGGCGAAAGAGCATGGTCCGCGCAAAAACGCGAACGTCGCCGTCTCGCTTTTTGTGCCGAAGCCTTTTACGACATTCCAGTGGGAAGAACAGAAAGACCCCGCCTTCTTCGAAGAGTCTATCGAAAAGATCAAGGCAGGCATGAAAACGCGTCGCGTCCGCCTGAAACATCCGTCGCCGTGGATGGCCTGGGTGGAGGGACTGCTTTCGCGCAGCGATCACCGCATCGCTCCTTATATTCTGGAAGCCTATCGCCAGGGCGCTCGCTTCGATTCGTGGGATGACGGATTCAAGAAAGAGGTCTGGAAACCCGTCTATGATTCCATCCCGAAAGAGTTAGCCGACCTCTGGATGAAGGCACGGCCCGGCGGATCGCACGTCCCCTGGGAAGATGTCATCGACGGATTCCCGCGAGAAAAGCTCGTTCGGGATTTCGAGAAGTTCGAGTCGATCAACGAAGAGAATATGAATCCGGCGAAGAAGCAGGAGTTCAAGGCATCGGATTTTCCGCCCGAGCTTCTGCAACCCGTCAGTATTCCCGCCGAGCGCTTCAAGACGGTCCGTTACCTTCGTCTTGTATTCCAGAAGAAGGACGCCTTCGCCTACATAAGTCATCTTGATACGGTCGAGGTCGTTCGCAAGGCTCTGCGTCGCATCGGGCTGCCGATGACGTTCTCGCAGGGCTTCAACAAGCACGAGAAGTTTCATCTGGGCGGATCGTTACCCATTTACTTTCACTCCAGAAACGAAAGAATCATCGTCGAGCTGTATAACGACATCGATGAAAAGGCCATGCGTCCGGCTCTGGAACAGAACCTTCCCGCCGGCCTTGTGCTTCTTGATTTTAGCCTGATTGACCGTCTGCCCGATATGAAGACCGGGAGCGTTACGTATGGCATCTACTGTCTCTCGCAAGAATCGGCCGATACCATTTATGCCCGGCTGCTTGAGGCCCCCGAGTCTATCGAGTTCGAAAAGAGAGATAAGAAAACAAAGGGCAGGCAGATGCGTCGGGTGAGCAAACGTCTTTCGTCGGCGTTGAGCGATATTCGCCTTGAGGCCGTCGACGATGAAGGCTGGGCGAGCCGGGTCATTTTCACGATTGAAAGCCCCGAAGAAGGAGCGATCTCGGTGACCGATCTTCTTTCAAAGTATCTCTCTCTGTCGAGCGAACGCTGGAACGTCGATGTAAAGATCGAGAAAATCCGGTAAGCGTCATAGCGGAAGGGGCTTTTTTCTTAGCACGGGTACAGCGTTGCTGTCAGGCGATCAGTGGCCAGACAGCAACGCTATGCGCAGACCGGCGACTCCAAGAGCAATGGCCAGCGATTTCATGATCCAGCTGCCATGAACGCGCCTTGCCAGCAAGGCGCCGCCCTGAGCTCCGATAAGAGCTCCGATGCCGATCCATAAGGTGCGATGAATTCCGCCATGAGAGAAAGCGCCGGTGTAAAAGTGAACGAGCGTTCCCGCAAGGGCCATAATGGCAAGGATGAAGTGAGACGTTGCCGTCGCTATGTGCACGGGAAAGCGAAGCAGCCGATGCAGCGCCGGAACATGTATGATTCCGCCGCCGATTCCAAGAAGGCTCGATATATAACCGACGGCCGCACTGATGAAAACACCGGGTCGTAAATCGTAAGAGAACCGATGCTGTTCGCCGTTTCGTTCGACTAAACTTCGATGGATAACCCAGCGACCTGAATCAGGGCCTGCATTCCCTTCGGTCTCGCTTTGTTTGAAGAGCAGATACAGTGAGGCCATGATCATCAGCAGGCCGAATGTTATGTTGAAAAGATCCCGCGGGATCAGATTCGTCGTCAGAGCACCCAGGACGGCTCCCGGAACGGTGACAGCGGCAAAAATCCAGCCCGAGCGATAGTCGATACGTCCCATCTTTGCGTAGGCCAGTGATCCTGACGCCGCGTTAAAAAAAACGACCGCCAGCGAGATGGCCGTTATCGTTTCAGGCGACGCCGTCGGATAAAGCAGCAAAAGAATCGGAACGAGTATAAAGCCGCCGCCCGCACCAATCAGAGTTCCGAAGACTCCAACGGCAATGCCGAGCAGGATCAGACCGATGGCAGGCATGGGTCCGTTTTTTTGCTCTGATCCGCTGGAGCAAGGGATTCATACGAGATCTGTGAAAAGAGCGGGCCCGAGTCGGGCCCGACGATGAATCAGGCGGCCTCCTGTTTTTTCGAATTTTCGAAGCGCACGTTGCGCGCAAGGATCTTGATGCGGCTGTGGTTCTTTCCCTGGTCGTCCTGCCAGCGCTCCTGCCGAAGGGCGCCTTCGACCGTAACCCTGCTTCCTTTCACGAGATACTTCGCGCAGTTCTCGGCCAGCTTTCCCCAGGTTTCGACAGGGATGTAGCTGACGCCGTCACGATCCTCTTTGCCTGAAGGATGGTTGATGGCGACGGAAAACGTCGTCAGTCGTTTGTTATCGCCGACGATGCGCGCTTCCGGGTCCTGCGTGAGGTTGCCGTCAAACAGCACAAAATCAATGTTAATCATGGGATTCTCCTTACATGCCGCCTCTGCGGCATTCTGTATGTGGGGGTAAGAATCCGGTCGATTGTGCGAAAAAAAAAGCGCGGGCAGATAAAAAAAAACAACTCATCCGTTCGAATGCTGACCTTTCACAGTATGCCACCCCTTTCAGCAAAGCACCGAAATACTCTCGAAGGCTTCTCTTCGGCTCAGATCGCTATCATTACAGAAGAGAAGGCCTGCAAGCAGGTCGTCGCCGCTGCCGGTAGCGGAAAAACGCGAACCGTTATCGGTTTAACCAGGTTCCGATTCGAGTCCGGTCTGGAACGTGCCGGACGTTTTCTTATTCTGAGCTTCAGCAGAAAGGCCTGCGGCGAGATTCGAAGCCGTCTGCCCGCACAGCTGCATGATGCCGTCGAGATCCGCACCTTCCACAGTTTCTGTTACAGGCGTCTTCTGGAGCTGCATCCGACGTTGAGTCGATCCTCGTTTCGCATCCTTGAAGAAGAAGAGCGCAATCGTTTTCTCTATAAGATTCTGCGAGAACATCCCGATGTGATCGGCGGCATCCCTTTCTCGCTTATCTTGAAAAGTCGCGAAACCTTCTACGAATATTTTCCCGAGCTTGCGATGAAAACATACCGAGCTCTGCATGCATATAAACGAGAAAACGATCTGCTTGAATACGACGACCTCATTCAGATTCTTCTGTGGGGATTGCGTCGACAGGAAAGCTGGGCGCTTCACATGAAATCTCTATACGACATGATCCTTGTCGACGAGTTTCAGGATACCGATCCGCAGCAGCTCGAGTTTCTTCTGCGCATGAATTCGCCGAGGCTGATGGTCGTCGGCGACGACTGGCAGGCCATCTACAGCTTTCGCGGCGCTACCGTGCAGCCCTTCCTGGATTTTAAGAAGCTCTTTCCGAGAACCGTCCTGTACCCGTTAACCGAAAACTATCGCAGCCTGCAGCCCATCGTTCACGGCGGTAGCGGCATCATCAAGCATTCATCGCGGCAGATTCGCAAGAAGGTGAAGGCGGTACGCGGGCGCGGTCCTAACTTTCCCGTTCTGTCGTTCGCACTGCGTCCGGGCGAAGAACCCGACTTTGTACGCTTGATAGAGCAGCATGACGTCGTCATTCTCACACGCAGTAACTTCAGACGCGATCTGTGGATCGCCGCCGGCTTTCCCGAAAATCGGATTCTGACCATACATCGTTCGAAAGGGTTGGAGTTTCCGGTCGTGCTGCTTGATGTCATAGGCGGCTGGAGCGGCGAGACCTTTCTTTCAGACGAAGAGATCCGCATCGCCTACGTCGGCATGACGCGCGCCGAGAATCTATTCTGCTGTCTTCATCGTCCGGTTTATCCGGAACAGGCGATGGAGAGGACCGTATTCGAGGTGCTGTTTCGGCCGATCTGTCGTCCGGAAGTCAGAGACGGCCTGAGCGGTCTGTTAGAGCAGGAGGCGCAGTATCGCGATCACGACGCCTGAGGCTGGTTCGGCGAGGCCTTCATGCCTTCGATAAAATAGTCGATGGAGTTGGCCGCCAGTTTGTCGAGGTCCTGCTTGAGAAGCGTAAGGTTGCGGCGATGAAAGAGAACGAGGATGCCGTCGAGAATGGCCCAGAGGCCGGTAGCCGCCGCTCCGGAATCGCTGATCGGGAATTCCCGTCTGAGGATGCCTTCGCGCACGACGGCCTGTACGAACTTCAGAACATCACGTGCCTTGCGGTCGATCTCACGACTGATGCGGGATCGGTTCTCGCGCAGCTCTTCTTCAGTCAGATTCAGGACGGCGATGATGTCGAAGTATTCAGGGTTCTGTCTGTAGAATTCAAGATAGGCCCGGGCGACGATGCGAAGCTTCTCGGTGGAGGAATCTACGCCCGACTCTGAGACGGCCTGGCGCAGATGGTTTTCCAGAAGGACGATGCCTTCGAGAAGAACGCATTTATAGACGTCGACCTTATCCTCGAAATAAAGATAGAAGGTTCCGATAGACAGGCCGGCCCTGTCGGTGATCTCTTTAATCGTCGTATTCTGGTAGCCTTTCTCAAAGAAGGTGGACCGTGCGGCGTCGAGGATTACGTTTCGTCGCTGCTCGCGGGCCTGCTCCGTCCGGGCACGTTTAAAGCTGGAATTCGACTGATTTTCCATCGGAACTTCAGCCCTAAATGAATAGGGTTTCAGGTAAACCCTTTTTTCAGGAATCATTCTCAGTGCCTCAAGTCCTCAATGTGCTTTTTGAGACTGCCTGGCATGATCGCCTGGCCTTCCCGAAAACTGCCGGCGTCTTCCTCTTGACAGGCATATCAATGCAACCAGTCTCTGCCGATGGATCCGATTCGCTGGATTGACGCTTCGATGCTTGATGGACTTGTGCAGCAAGCAGCGGACACTCCGCGGGGTCGATTGAATCGTAACTTTCATCATACGCTTGAAGAGAATCCGCATCGATTCCTGAATGCGATGATGCGCCGAACGTATGTGCGTCCGCACCGCCATCTTCTGCCGCCAAAACCCGAATCGTTTGTTTTGCTTTCCGGTGCGGTGATCTTCCTCATCTTCGACGATGACGGACGCATCAAAGAAAGTCGCCTGATCGCCGCTCCCGATCTTCTGGGCAAGAATCATTCCGAGGCAAAGATGGCCTTCGACAGAGAGCGCAGAAACCTGACCGAACAGTGTCGTGAGAATCCGGCTATGGGCGTCGACATCGATCCAGGGATCTGGCATACGCTGCTTCCCGTAACCGATGTCGCCGTTATCTTTGAAGTGAAACCGGGGCCGTATACGCCGGCCGACGACAAAGAATTCGCCGCATGGGCGCCTCCTGAAAACCATCCCGACGCGAAGGCCTATCTTGACTCTCTGTATAAAATGTGTTACGGTGAGCCATGACGCGCAAAACAGGGTGGATTCGACCGGGACGTAGCTTTCCACCCGGCGCTACGGTTCAAGCAACAGGCACGAACTTCTGCGTCTTTTCGCGCAACTGCGACAGCGTCGAGCTGCTTCTTTTTGACAGAGTAGATGCGGAGCCGACCGACGTCATCGAGCTTGATCCGACCCTGCATCGCACGTTCTATTACTGGCATATCTTCCTCGAAGGCGTCGGCCACGGGCAGCTTTATGGCTGGCGTGTAAAAGGCCCCTTTATTCCCGAGGAAGGCCTCTTCTTTCGCGGAGACAAACTGCTTCTTGATCCCTATACGAAATCAGTCGCCGTGCCTTCGACCTACCGACCTGAGTATGCCATTGAAGACGGCGACAACGCGGCGACGATGATGAAAAGCGTCGTCGTCGATTTAAGCCGCTACGACTGGGATAACGATCATGCGCCGCACATGCGACCCGGTAAGACTCTGATCTATGAAATGCACGTCGCCGGCTTCACGAAGCATCCGTCCTCTGCCGTAGCGGCGCAGCATCGCGGAACCTACAGCGGACTCATCGAAAAGATCCCCTATCTGAAAGAGCTGGGCGTGACGACGGTCGAGCTCATGCCCGTTCAACAGTTTGATCCGTTTGCCGCTCCGCAGGGGCGCACAAATTTCTGGGGATACAGTCCGGTCGCCTTCTTCGCTCCTCATGCGGGTTATGCGACCGGAGCCGCCTTCAATGACGCCGATGCAGGCGAGGCCTTTAACCCGTCCGGACCGGATGACCCGACGGCCGTCGTCGACGAATTTCGCGATATGGTGAAGGCCCTGCATGCGGCCGGCATCCGCATTATCCTTGATGTCGTGTATAACCATACGGCGGAGGGCGACGAAGACGGGCCGACGCTATCGTTTCGCGGGCTTGAGAATCGAGCCTATTATATTCCGCATCCGGAAAGTCGCGGGCGTTATGCGAACTATTCGGGATGCGGGAATACGGTGAACGGCAATCAGTCCATCGTGCGTCGCCTGATCCTCGACAGCCTGCGCTACTGGGTTTCAGAGATGCATATCGACGCCTTCCGTTTCGATCTCGCCTCCGTGCTTGCGCGCGACGAATGGGGAGCGCCGCTGAAAAGCCCGCCCATTCTGTGGGAGATCGAATCCGACCCGGTGCTGGCCGGTACGCCCATCATCGCCGAAGCGTGGGATGCGGCCGGCCTCTATCAGGTCGGATCGTTCATCGGCCATCGATGGGCGGAGTGGAACGGACGCTTTCGCGATGACGTGCGCAGGTTTATACGCGGAGACGGGCAAACGGTCTGGCCGCTCATGCATCGCATCACGGGATCGCCCGATCTCTATCTCGACGCCGAACGCGACATCGGCCGCACCATCAACTTCCTCACCGCCCATGACGGATTCACGCTTATGGATCTTGTCAGTTATGCGCGCAAGCATAACGAGGCGAACGGTGAAGAGAACAGAGACGGAAGCGACGAGAACTTCAGCTCGGGCTGGGGAGCTGAGGGCGAAACCGACGACGTGCAGATCAAGGAGTTGCGTCTGCAGCAGATCCGAAACATGCTGCTGATTCTGCTTCTTTCGCAGGGCACGCCCATGATCCTGATGGGCGACGAGATGGGACGCAGCCAGAAGGGAAACAACAACGCCTACTGCCAGGATAACGCGCTCGGATGGCTGAACTGGGAAGATCTTCAGCGTAACGGAAGCATCGCGAGTTTTCTCAAGAAGGTGCTCTCTTTACGTCGTCTGCATCCGGCATGGGAGCAGGATTCGTCCTGGATCTTACCCGTCGAGCATCCTCGTATTCGATGGAGCGGCGTTCGTCTGCATGAGCCCGATGTATCGGATCATTCGCATACGCTGGCCTTTACGCTGGAGGGGCCTGGGCCACGCATGCATGTGATGCTGAACGCCTATCATGAGCGATTGTCCTTTGCCCTGCCTGAAGCCGAGATGCGCTGGCATCTGCTTATCAATACGGCTGCAAAAGAGCCCTTCGCCGAAGGAGAGCTCTCGCCCGTTTCAGGCAGAAGCTATTACGTTGATGCGCATGCCAGCGTTCTTTTGATCGACGGCGTTTCGCAATATCCGTTTACGATATAGAGTCGGAACCCGTCCTGAAACTCAGGGCAGGTTTTTGATCACTTTCAGATCGCCGTAGTGCAGGCGAAAGGCGGCGATCAGGCCGAAGCCTGCGGCGGTCAGAATGCCGGCGACGGGAATGAGCAGCAGCACAAGCGAACCAAGCCCGAGGCCAAGCGACTCCGGGCGTAGCGCCTTCAGGGTCTGCATGCGGGCCGCGCTTTTCGGATAATCCCGTTCGAGCAGCATATCGAAGACTCCGCGGCCGATGAAGTAGCCGTCATAGAGCGCAAGCGGAATAAACTGAAACGGCCCCAGAGGCAGCGTGACCAGCATAAGCAGCAGCATGCCGGCGATCTGAAGCAATGCGCGCAGCGAACCGAGCAGCGCATTACCGATGTCGGCGGAAAGCGCCGTCTCTTTTCTCTGGCCGAATTGCAGCTGTTCGAGCCGATCTTGCAGAGGGCTTAGAAACGGTAAAACGACAAGGGCCGTTACAAGTCGGTAGCTTATGAAATAGAAGAAAACGGCCTGAACAAGGGCGATGATCCAGAGGAAGGGCAGGGCTGCATCGGCCATCGTGCCTGGAATCAGCACGATCAGCCATTCAAGCAGGGCAAGAGCTGCATAGAAAACCCCGACGGCAAGCGCCGTGCCGAGAACAAGGCTGAGCAGTCCTGGCAATACAAAATAGGACCAGAGCCTTTCTTCGCGAACGATCTTCAGCGAGCGAAAGACGGATAGGAAGGCACGGACGACGCGCTGCAATCTCATTCAGACACTGAGAAGCTCACCGGTCATCGAACGAATGCGATTTGATTCGTCCACATGAACGACGCGGGGCTCGTAGTCGGCCGGAATCTCTTCGGCGTTGTAGTAGGCGTAGGTGATGATGATGATCTTGTCGCCGGCATGGCCCAGACGGGCGGCGGCGCCGTTCAGGCAGATCGTTCCGCTACCGCGTTCTCCGCGAATGGTGTAGGTTTCGAGGCGTGCGCCGTTGTTCACATTGACGATGGCTACTTTTTCGTAGACCTTGATGCCGGCTGCATCGAGCAGATCTTCGTCGACGGTAAGAGAGCCCTGATAGTTCAGATCGGCTTCGGTTACCGTAGCGCGATGGATTTTCGATTTGCACATCTCAATCAGCATGATCAACCCTCCACCCTGAGCCCGGAGGCCCGAACAGTCCTGCTTTCAAGAAGGACCGCTTTTGAAAAAATCCAACCATTTTCCGGTCACAGTTTCGGTCATCTCCTGCATGGGGCCGATTCTGAAAACGAAAAAAAGTTCCCTTGATTTGCAGGCGGCGTACGAACCCCGCTTGATGCCGTCTCTCTTTTATTCATATAAGACGATTTGTTTCCTTTTTTTTTTTACTGGCATTTCCGCCTGAGTCGTTCAACGTTTGTTCGCGATGGATTCTCTAAAAGAATCAGACTCAAAATC
The DNA here is from genome assembly GCF_000243335.1 of Leptonema illini DSM 21528. Classification (NCBI taxonomy): domain Bacteria; kingdom Pseudomonadati; phylum Spirochaetota; class Leptospiria; order Leptospirales; family Leptospiraceae; genus Leptonema; species Leptonema illini. The sequence goes on from NZ_JH597773.1 coordinate 4,298,381, forward strand.
AGACGTCAGACAGGACGCTCCGCTCCCCCTTTCTGCCGAGCGGCGTCGGGGAACGGAGCTGGCGCGTTATGTCTTTCTGTCGCCCGATATAGACTCCTCTTCTTTTGATGAGTTGCATATCAGGCAGATCGACAATGCCGATCACCGCGCCGAGCCGGCGCAGGTTCAGGATCGTTTCGTTTCGGCCATCTGTATCGTTACCGAGCAGTATGCCGATGACAACGCCGCTATGCTCGGCCAGTGGCTGGAGGGGATCTTTTCGCGTGAGATGCTTTTTTTGATCCTGTGTAAAAGGGAGCGCGGCCGCAACTCCTTTCAGGGGATTCCCTCCGAATTGATCTATCTTATCATGCCGTCGGGCACGCCCGGTCCATTTTTGCGTCAGCTTGTGGAGAACGCCTACCGCGAGATGTCGCTGCGACTGGATCGCCTCGGCTATCAAACCCGTCTCGAACTCAGCCTGCAGGATATGCGGCGCATTATCCGCATCGGTCAGCTGCTCTCGACCGAGAAAGATTTCGAGGTATTGATCGGGAAGATTCTTCACGAGGCGATGGGCGTCGTCGGCGCCGATGCCGGTTCGATCTATGTAACCGAGCCGTATAAAGGCGATCGTCCGGAATACCTGCGATTTAAGAAGTCAGCCTTACAGCTGAATGCAAGCGAGTTCGTGCTTCCCATCGATGCTCGTTCTATTGCCGGCTATGTGGCATCTTCAGGCGCTCCGCTGATGATTCCCGACTGCTATGCCCTTTCGGGAGAGGAGCCTTACCGTTTCAATAGAGAGTATGATCAGCAGCATCGCTACTTCACGAGATCGATGCTCGTTATTCCGATGAAGAACTATCGCAACGAGATCATCGGCGTTATCCAGCTCATCAATAAAAAGCCCGAGGCCGGACGATCCCTTCGCTTTGAAGAGATGCGAGACGGAGCCGTGCGTCCGTTCACGACGGCCGATATGGATAAGGCCAGCGCCGTCGCCGGTCAGGCCGCCGTCGCTATCGAGAACAACCGACTGATCAACGACATCAATCATCTTTTCGAAGGATTTGTGCGAGCCTCGGTGACGGCCATTGAACAGCGAGATCCGACGACGTCGGGCCATTCGTTTCGCGTCGCCGAGTATACGGTGGGACTTGCCGAGGCCGTCGATCGACTGTCTTCGGGCCGTTTTCAGCATCTCAAATTCACGAGAGAGCAGATTCGCGAGATCCGCTATGCCTCTTTGCTGCACGATTTTGGTAAGGTCGGAGTTCGCGAGCAGGTGCTTGTTAAGGCGAAGAAGCTGTATCCCGATCAGTTAAACGAGATTCGCTGGCGGTTCCGGTATGCGCGAAAGGCCCTTGAATATAAATACTCGCAGAAGAAGCTGAACTACCTCAAAGAGAACGGCGAGGGCCCTTTCCGCGACTACGAGCGTTATATCGACGCCGAGCTTGCACAGAAGATCGAGGAATTGCAGGGCATGCTTCAGATCGTCGAGCTCTCAAACGAGCCGAACGTCGTTGACGGCGATTCCATAGTTCAGATCGAGCAGGTCGCCCTCAACCGCCTCCACCTCGACGATGGAACGATCGTTCCCTTTCTCACGGATAACGAGCTTATGAGCCTTCAGGTGCGACGCGGAAATCTCGATCAACGTGAAAGGCTTGAGATCGAAAGCCATGTCACACATACCTATCGGTTCCTGGTACAGATCCCCTGGACGGGCGATCTCAAGCGCGTTCCCGACATCGCTTACGGACACCATGAGAAGCTTGACGGCTCGGGTTATCCGCTCGGGTTGAATCGGCCCGAGATCCTGCCACAGACGCGAATGATGACGATCGCCGACATCTATGATGCGCTTACCGCTCCGGATCGTCCCTATAAGAAGTCGCTTCATTCCGACGCCGCCCTGGATATCCTTGGCAAAGAGGCGCGTGATGGACATCTCGACCCTGAGATGCTGAAGGTCTTTATAGAGGCGAAGGTCTTCGAGAAAAGAGGAGAAGGCGCCTACTGAAATCGCTGCGCTCGTTATTTCACCGATTTCGCATTCCATCGGGCAACGTGTTCCTGATTTTCACCGGAGCAATGTTACTGTTGCTTCATGCGGGTATGCTTTACGACTGTCCTGTGATTTTTCCGTTTGCAGCCGCTACTATCGCTCTTGATGCAGCCGTGATAAGAATTGCAGGCCGGCAGAAGATCTCTTTTGGACCAGTGGCCGAACAGCTTGTTATTTTGCAGCTGCCGCGTCTGGCCGTTTCTCTGTTAACGATGGCGATCGGCGTCTGGGAGCCCCGCTGGATCCTGCTGCTTCTTATCTGGGGCAGCTTGCAGCTTGCCGGATTTGCCGTATATGTGTACGGATATCTGGTCGGTCCGCGCCGGGTCCAGCTTTCAGAGGAGGAGTTGAGCGTGGATTCTCTCTCATCTGCTTCGCTGGCATCCGGGACTCCCGTTTCTGCGTTGAAAATACTGCATCTTTCTGATCTTCATATGGAATACTGGAGCTTGAGGGTAGAGCAGATACTCGCTCTTGTGAAGCAGAGTGAATCTACAGGCATTATCCCGGCCGTATTGATATCTTCAATCTAAAGATAGTATTAATTGATTTGCGTTATTTCATTCCTTCCTGTAGAGTCGGGGAATCAAAGGGAGGAAGTATGAGCGAACAGAAATGTCCATTTCATACGACGACGGCCGGAGCGCCGATCGCCGATAACCAGAATTCAAAGACGGCCGGGCCTCGCGGACCGGTGCTGCTTGAGGACTGGCAGTTACTTGAGAAGCTGGCACACCAGAATCGGGAGCGTATTCCCGAACGAGTCGTGCATGCAAAAGGCTGGGGAGCGTTTGGAACGCTGACGATCACGAAAGACATCAGCCGTTATTCAAAGGCAAAGGTCTTCAGTGGAATCGGGAAGAAAACGCCGATGCTTGCACGGTTTTCAACGGTGGCCGGCGAGATGGGTGCGGCCGATGCGGAGCGCGACGTACGCGGATTCGCCTTGAAGTTCTATACCGAAGAGGGCAACTGGGATATGGTCGGCAACAATACGCCGGTCTTTTTCATTCGAGATCCTCTGAAGTTTCCGGACTTCATCCATACGCAGAAGCGACATCCGAAGACGAATCTCAGAAGCAATACCGCCGCCTGGGATTTCTGGAGCCTTTCGCCTGAAAGCCTGCATCAGATCACGATACTGATGAGCGATCGCGGTATCCCTGTAAGTCCGCGATTCATGAACGGTTACGGTAGCCATACCTATAGCTTCTGGAACGAGAAAGGCGAGCGTTACTGGGTGAAGTTTCATTTCAAGACGCAGCAGGGGCATAAGACGCTTACGAACGCCGAAGCGGAGGCCGTCGTTGCAAAAAGCAGAGAAACCTATCAGGAAGATCTCTTCTACTCGATTGAGAAGGGGGAATTCCCGAAGTGGACGATGTATGTGCAGGTGATGCCCGAGGCCGACGCCGAGAAGACGTCGTACAACCCGTTTGATCTGACGAAGGTCTGGCCGCATAAGGATTATCCACTGATCGAGGTCGGTGTGATGGAACTGAACCGCAACCCGGATAACTATTTTGCCGAGATCGAGCAGGCCGCTTTTTCGCCGAGCAACGTCGTTCCGGGTATCGGTTTTTCGCCCGATAAGATGTTGCAGGCAAGGATCTTCAGCTATGCCGACGCTCATCGGTATCGCCTCGGAACCCATTACGAAGCTCTGCCGGTGAATGCTCCGAAATGCCCGGTTCATCACTATCATAAAGACGGATCGATGAACTTCATCGGGCAGAAGACGGGTAACGTCGATGCCTATTATGAGCCGAATTCTTTCGGCGGCGCTGTGGCCACAGGCGATACGTCGGAGCCTGCGCTGCGTATATCGGGAGACGGCGATCGTTACGATCATCGCGAAGGCAACGACGACTATTCGCAGGCACGAGTGCTTTTCGAGATGTTTGACGCCGGTCAGAAAGAGAGGCTTTTCAGTAATATCGCCGCTTCGATGAAGGGCGTGCCGGATTTCATCGTAAAGCGACAGCTCGTTCATTTCGAGAAAGTGCATCCGGATTATGCGGCCGGTGTGAAGAAGGCTCTCGCCTGAAAGAAAACAGGCCATGCAAAGAGACGGATGACCTTACATGTAAAGATGATGAAAACAGATGTCATGGCCCGGAAGTCCGGGCCTTTTTCTTGTCTTCTGACCTCGGTACCTGATTCCTGACAGCAGCCTGAGCGTCGGGAGTTATGATATGGCTGAAGTAATTCGAAAGATCAACGGAGTAGAAATCTGCACGGAGGATTTTGGTGATCCGACCATGCCTGCCGTTCTTTTGATGATGGGAGCGACGGCGTCGATGATGTGGTGGGATGATCGATTCTGCACTGCTCTTGCAGATCAAGGGCGATACGTGATCCGTTACGATAACCGCGACACCGGGCAGTCGACGTGCTATGAGCCGGGACGTCCGCCGTATAACGTCATCGACCTGGCCGATGATGCCGTTTCTTTGCTGGACTCTTTTGGATTGAAAGACGCTCACCTTGTGGGTATGTCTCTGGGCGGCATGATCGCGCAGATCGTCGCCATCAGAAATCCCGACCGTGTGCGTACCGTCACGGCTATTTCTTCAAGTGTGTGGGACGATCGTCCGGAGCTGATGCAGATGGACGAACAGGTGCTCGCCCATCATGCGACGGCTTCATCCGTTGACTGGAGTGATCGTCGTTCCGTGGTCGATTTTATGGTCGAAGGATGCCGGATTCTGAACGGATCGGCTCATGCCTTCAACGAAAATGCGGCAAGAAAGCTCGCCGAAAGAGATATGGACAGGGCTCGTAGCCTGCTCAGTATGTTTAACCATGCGCAGCTTACGGGCGGCGAGGATCTTTACGGTCGGTCGGTTGAGATTCGTTGCCCGTTCTTGATTATTCACGGCACCGAAGATCCGATACTGCCCTTTGCTCATGCAAGAGCTCTGCATGCCGATGTGGCCGGTTCCACCCTGCTTGCGCTTGAAGGCGTTGGCCATGAGTTGCATGAGGCCGACTGGCCCGTGATACTCGAAGCGATCGCTGCACATACAGGGTTATGACTGAACAGCTCGTCGGGCACTCCTGCCGGCCTGCGTTCTTATGAATCTGGGCCTTGCTGCCTATCTGACGATCGGATGGTTGCTGTTCTGAACGTGAAGCGAAATCCCTGGCGACAGGTTTGCAAAAAGGTGGAGCAGGAACGAAAAAGACTTGCCTTTTTATATAACCGAATTGTTATGTAGGTATGTCCGTTATTGTTGCCTCGCACAGTCTTGATGCGACGTTTTCTGCTCTTGCTGATCCCACACGGCGCGCCATTCTCGCGAAACTTGCCGAGCGAGATCTTACGGTAAACGAACTGACGGCAGAGTTTGACATGACGCAGCCGGCGATTTCGCGCCATCTGAAGGTTCTCGAAAAGGCCGGGCTTATTGCCGGCAGCAGAGAGGCGCAGAGGCGTCCGCGACATCTGATGCCCGAGCCTCTTGCCGAAGCGACGGCCTATCTTGAAAACTATCGAAAGTTCTGGGAAGAGAGATTCGAGCGCCTCGATAGTCTGCTTGAAGAGATGAAGATGCTTCAGAAGACCGAAAAGGCTTCGAAAAAGCGGCGGCCGCACCGATAGCAGTCTTCGAGCGGTGGCCGTTAGCAGGCTGCTGAAAAAGCAGCCTGTTAGAGAGGGAATGAGAGAGAAGGGATGCATATAAAACATGCTCTATATATAGAAGGAAAGGGTGAGCGTGAGCTCTTGCTCAAGCGCGTATTCTCGGCTCCGCCTGAGATGGTCTTTGATGCCTATACAAAGCCCGAGCTACTTCGCCGATGGTTTACGGGGCCTGATGGATGGGCGCTTTCCGTCTGTGAGGTTGATCTGCGCGTCGATGGCGCTTATCGTTTCGTGTGGAGCGGTGAGACAGGAGAGATGGCCGTATCAGGCACCTACCGCTCGATTGAGCGACCGCATGTTCTTGTGAATACGGAGCGGTTTGATCAGCAGTGGTATCCTGGAGAGTCGCTGATCACGTCCAGCTACAGGAGTCATCCGCAAGGGACCGAGCTACAGATTACGATCCTCTATGAGTCGAGCGATGCGCGCGATACGGTTCTGAATTCGAAGACGGCACGCGGAATTGCGAACAGCTATGATCGGCTCGAAGCGCTTCTTGTCGGGTTGTTGTCTGACCCCGGGAGGTCGTGATGCTTTTTCTTTGCTGCCCTCTGCCACAGATGCTTGTGAAAAGCGCGCTGCCGCCCGCTCCTTCAAGGAAAGGTCGTTCGAAGAAGGCTTGACGACATCGCGGGAGTGGAGACGAAACGGTATGGGAAAACATACTATCGCCATTCTCGTCAGTCTTTCAGCCGCTGCCATCATTATGGGCTCGTACTATTTTTCTTCTCCGGATTGCATTTCGGGGGATTGCGAAAATGGCTGCGGTGTTCAGGAGCAGGCAAAAAAATTCCGCTATGAGGGATGCTTTCGTAACGGCAAGGCTCATGGAGAAGGAGTGTTTACGTCAACAAACGGGCATTCCTATACGGGTAGCTTCGATAACGGGATGAAGCACGGAACGGGCACGTATCGTTATCCGGATGGCGTCGTCTATGAAGGCCTGTGGGTGAACAACAAGCGCGAGGGCCGCGGAAAACTGATCAAGGATGGCGTTGTGGTTTTCGACGGAGACTGGCGGGATGATGCTCCGATCAAAGCGCCTGGAGAAGACACGGCCAGGGATTCGACCGGAGTTCCGAATCAAGATAAAGGCAAAGACGATAAGCAGCCCTGAAGCCTGCTGGAGAGATCTGCAAAGCTCGAAAGTTGGATTTTTTTAGTAAATGCTCCCCATGCGAGGGCAAAAACTGGTTTGCAGCGCGCCCGGCCGGGGCCAACTGGCGGCAGCGCCGTTGCGCAAGCCATCGCTGAGGAGCAAACATGACACAGAAGATCATCTGGACAAAAATCGACGAAGCGCCCGCCCTTGCGACCTATTCGTTGCTTCCTATCATTCAATCTTATACGAAAGGAACAGGTATTGAGATCGAGGTGCGAGACATCTCCCTTGCCGGCAGAATTATTGCCGCCTTTCCCGACCAGCTGACGGATGCTCAGAAGCAGCCCGATAACCTCGCCTATCTGGGAGAGCTGGCCACAAAGCCCGAAGCCAATATCATCAAACTTCCTAACATCAGCGCCTCCGTGCCTCAGCTTGAAGGAGCGATTAAAGAGTTACAGGATCACGGATACAAGATTCCGAACTATCCGCGTGAGCCGAAGAACGACGCCGAAAAAGAGATCCAGGCTCGCTATGCAAAGGTCCTTGGAAGCGCCGTGAACCCCGTTCTGCGCGAAGGTAACTCCGATCGCAGGGCGGCGACCTCTGTTAAAAAATTCGCCCAGAAGAATCCGCATCGGGGAATGAAGCCCTGGCCGCAGCAGTCAAAGGCCCGCGTCGCCTTTATGGACGGAGGCGATTTCTACGGCAGCGAACGATCGACGACCGTTCCCTCGGCGACGACGGTGAAGATCGAATTCGCCGGTAAGGACGGACAGACGAAAGTCCTGAAAGAGAAGCTCTCACTCAAAGCGGGCGAGGTTATCGACACGGCCGTCATGAACGTATCGGCCCTGCGCAAGTTCTATGCCGGGCAGATCGAGGCCTCGAAAAAAGAGGGCACCCTGCTTTCTCTTCACCTGAAGGCGACGATGATGAAGGTCTCTGATCCGATCATGTTCGGCCATGCCGTCTCTGTGTATTACGCCGAAGTTCTGGCGAAACATGCCGATACGATCAAGCAGCTGGGCGTGAATCTGAATAACGGGATTTCTGAACTTTATGCTCGTATTCAGAGCCTGCCCGAGGCTCAGCGCAAGCAGATCGAAGATGATATCCAGGAGCTTTATAAAAAGCAGCCGCCTCTTGCCATGGTGGATTCGCGCAAGGGCATTACGAATCTTCATGTTCCGAACGACGTCATCGTCGACGCTTCGATGCCGAACGTTATCCGCGACGGCGGTAAGATGTGGAACGCGAAAGACGAGTTGCAGGATACGGTGGCCATGGTGCCCGACCGCTGCTACGCTACGATGTATCAGGCGATGATCGAAGACTGTCAGAAGAACGGTCAGTTCGACCCGTCGACGATGGGAAGCGTGCCGAACGTGGGGCTGATGGCGCAGAAGGCCGAGGAGTACGGATCACACGATAAAACCTTCGAGATGGCCTCGGCCGGAACGGTGCGCGTCGTCGACGAATCGGGCAAGGTGCTGCTCGAACAATCCGTTGAGCAGGGCGACATCTTCAGAATGTGCCAGACCAAGGATGAGCCGATCCGCGACTGGGTGAAGCTTGCCGTTACGCGTTCTCGCGCTTCGGGATCGCCTGCGATTTTCTGGCTTGATAAGAACCGGGCGCATGACGCCGAGCTGATCAAGAAGGTCGAGCTTTATCTGAAAGATCACGATACGAGCGGCCTTGAGATCAAGATCCTTGATCCGGTCGCCGCCATGAAGTTCTCGCTCGAACGCATCCGCAAAGGACAGGATACGATCTCCGTTACGGGTAACGTTCTTCGCGATTATCTGACCGACCTTTTTCCTATTCTCGAACTGGGGACGTCGGCCCGAATGCTTTCCATCGTTCCGCTTCTGAACGGCGGCGGGCTTTTTGAAACGGGTGCAGGCGGATCGGCTCCGAAGCATGTACAGCAGTTTCTCGAAGAAGGACACCTGCGATGGGATTCGCTCGGCGAATACTGCGCTCTTGTCGCCTCTATCGAGCACCTTGCGGCTAACTTCAAGAATCAGAAGGCCGCCGTACTGGCCGAATGTCTGGATCAGGCAGTGGGCGCATTTCTTGAAAACGAGCGCTCTCCGTCACGGAAGGTCGGTGAGCTCGACAACCGCGGAAGTAACTTCTATATCGGGCTGTACTGGGCCGAGGCCCTTGCCGCGCAGAGCAAAGATGCCGATCTGAAGAATCGTTTTGCTCCGGTGGCGAAGGCGTTGAAAGAAAACGAAGCGAAGATCGTCGGCGAGCTGAACACGGCACAGGGTAAGCCTGTCGATATCGGCGGATACTATCAACCCGATGATAAAAAGGCGTTTGCCGCTCTGCGACCGAGCGCTACGCTGAACGGCATCATCGACGCCCTGTAAAAACGTGCAGCCGGGAGCTTCGGCATCCGGCTGCCTTCGTTTGTCTGTTACCTTTTTTCTTCCGGGAGCCCGCTTTTGAAGCGGGCTCTTTGCTTAATACTGCCTCGTATTTTTACGGAAAAATTATTCTTGGCTTCTCTGTCGGGAGTGCTACTTCTGCTTTCAGAATGACAGATAAAGTGGTCTTCCTTACGGGAGCGGCCGGCGGAATCGGATCGGCCACTGCTCGAAAACTTGCGGATCGCGGTTTCACTCTCTACCTCGTTGATCTGAAAAACAAACAGAAAGAGCTGCAACAGCTGGCATCGTCGTTGCCTGGCATGCACTATGATGACGCCATCGATCTTCGCGATCGATCCTCGATTGCAAAGGCCGTCAAGCGCTGTATTGCTAAGACGGGGCACATCGACGTGCTTGTAAACAACGCCGGCCTGATGCATCCCTCTCCGCTGGCTCGGGCGAAAGAGACTGAGATCGACGATCAGTTGCAGACGAATCTGTACGGAGCGATTCATCTAACGAACCTTGTGTTGCCGCATCTTCTTCAGAGCCGCGGCAGTGTTGTTTTTGTTTCGTCTCTTGCCGGTATCGTTCCTGCTCCACTTCACTCGGTGTATGGAGCGACAAAGGCGGCCCTTCGCAGCCTTTCTATGAGTCTGCACTTCGAGCTTCGCGAAGCTGGCGTGAGTGTGACCTGTGTGCTTCCGGGAACGGTGGCCGGAGCCATGACAAATGACATGGCAAGGCGTAGCAGCTCGCCGATGGCATATGTGCATCCTCCGATCGACGTTCAGTCAGTGGCGGAGGCCGTTGTGCGCGCCGTTTACTCAAAGCAGCTTGAGATCTATGTGCCGTATGGACAGGGCTTCTGGTCGCGGATCGGTGTGCTTTTTCCCGGATTGCTGCATGCCGTCTTTCCGGTGATGGCAAAAAAAGGAAGTCGCAACTACGAGAAATGGACGAAAAGCGGCGTCTTTGGCGAGATGGAGCATTCGAAATGAATATGCGCGAAGAGGTTACGTCTCTCATGCGCCGCAGGTATAGCGCTCTTGCTCTTGCAGTGACGGTGGTGTTGTCGTTAGCCGTTGTTACTGATCTCTTTGCCTCGCCTGTCGACCTGATCACACAACCAGAAAAGCAGCCCGTCGGCAAAAGCTTGGAGATCCTTGATGATATCATGGGACAGGCCGTCGTTGAAGACGTCCTGAAAAGCGGCGGCTTTCGTCCCTCGACAGAGGCCATACCGAATTTCGGTCAGACAAACTACGCCTACTGGATTCGATTGCATCTGAAGAATCCTTCTGCGGAAAAAGTCGAGCGCATGCTGGAGATCGACTACAGCAATATCGATGAGGTGGACTTTTACCTGTTTTCGGGTGAAAGGCAGATCCGGCACGAGCAGAGCGGGATGCGCTTGCCGTTTCGAAGCCGGGAGTTTATCCACCATAACTTTGTGTTCCCGGTAACGGTGCCGGCCGGAACGGAATATACGGTTCTTCTCAGATTGAAGACAAGCGGTGGGTTGAACGTTCCGCTTTACCTGTGGACGCGGGACGGCTTTGTGCAGGCCTATGCAGGCATCCAGCACGGGCTCGGTATCTACTACGGCGTCATGCTGGTGATGATTCTGTATAACCTCTTTCTCTATGTTACCGTCAGGGATCGAAGTTATCTGTTTTATGTGCTTTATATATTCGGATTTCTCGGTATTCAGCTGACTCTGACGGGGCATGGGTTCCAGTATCTGTGGCCGGATCTTCCGTTCTTGCAGCGGAATGCCTATGTGATGTTCACCGGTATCTGTCTATCCTCGCTCATCGTCTTTGCTCGCCGATTCCTGAATACCGAAAGGATCGTGCATCGATACGTCGATCGTTTCCTCAAGGCGTACGGACTGGCGTTTCTGGCTCTGATCGCTACGGTTGTCATTCTGCCGCCCGAGATCACGGTGAAGCTTGCCCTGTTTCTGACGGGCCCGGCCCCTGTGATCGTGATGGCGGTCGCCATCACGGCATTCGTCAAAGGCTTCAGGCCGGCCCGTTACTTCCTGCTGGCCTTCACGGTTCTCATCGGATCGGGCGTCGTGGTCGTCTTCAAGTTCCTGAATATTCTGCCGTCTTCAATTTTTACGGATTACGGCCTGTATATTGGATCGGCCATGGAAGTGATTCTGCTCTCCATAGCCCTTGCCGATCGTATCAACGTCATGAAGCAGGAAAAAGAAGAGGCGCAGACAAGGGCGATCGAGATGCAGAAGGTGTTAACCGAGTCGTATGCTCGTTTTGTTCCGCGGGACTTCCTGGCCAGCCTGGGGAAGGAGTCGATTCTCGACGTGCGTCTCGGCGATCAAATCCAGAAAGAGATGGCCGTACTGTTCAGCGATATTCGAGCCTTTACCACGCTTTCCGAGCAGATGACGCCCGAGCAGAACTTCAATTTCATCAATTCGTATCTCGGACGGATGAGTCCCATTATTCAGAGGAATCAGGGCTATATCGATAAGTTCATCGGAGACGCCATAATGGCTCTTTTTGAACGCAGTATCATCGATGCCGTCAGAGCGGGCGTCGAGATGCAGCGCTATCTGGAGGAGTATAACGAGCACCGACAGAAGCGCGGGTATCTTCCTGTCCGTATCGGAGTGGGAATCCATGCCGGCACGCTTATGTTGGGAACGATCGGCGCCGAAGAAAGGCTTGAAGGTACCGTCATCTCTGACACCGTTAACCTGGCGGCCCGTGTCGAGAGTCTGACCAAGGTGTATGGCGTACGTATCGCCGTAACCGAGGCGGCCGTTGTGTCGATCAACGAGCAACAGATATCAGATCTGCACTATAGATTTCTTGATCGGGTTCGCGTGAAGGGAAAGACAAGAGCGATATCAGTTTACGAAATATTGAACGGCGATGATCCGTCCGTTCTCGAAAAGAAGATGCAGACACGGGATGCCTTTATTCAGGCGGCGTCGGCCTTTCATGCGCGGCGCTTCGATGAGGCAAAAGGACTTTTCGAACAGGTGGCGGCGGAATTTCCGGATGATAGCGTTACTCAGCTCTATCTGAAGCGCCTGTATCCCATAGTCAATCTGCCGGCAGCCGACGGAGGTCGGGCAGAAGTAAGCGTGCAGGATTAGAAGCCATCACACATCCCTTTGTGGCTTCTAAATGGCCTGAGACCCGTGGCGCCAGCCTGAATAGCCCGAATGCGGAAGTATCCGGCAATCGGGCTATTCAGATAGTCGCTGATCAGAAGTCGATATCGCTGGCCGCTGTGGCGGGAGCAGCGGCGGCAAATTCGGCATTATACCGATTCATGAGATCAGACATCTTCATGGCGAGCTCAAGATTCGAAGCCATCTGCGGGCTCCAGTGAGCGCTTGCCGCTGACCAGTCCACGACGGAGAGGCCGTATTGCTTGAGAATGGACGACGCATCGATTCCCTGCGTTGATCCAATATTCTGATGACACATGATCTTTATATACAGCTCGAAGTCGCCTTTAACCTTTTCTACGGCCGCGCTCGAACCTGCCGAAGATCCATTGGAAGCTGCGGCAAATCGACCCATGTTCGGATTTGTGAAGGCCTCTCCATATACTTTCGAGATCGCAAACGTCGTATCCTGCGACATGCGAGCCATCCATTGCGCTGAGACGTCATCCCAGATGGGCTTTTCGATCTCAAGTATGCGCAGAACTTCGTCAAGAGACGTTCCGCCCGCGATCTTTGCGTTAGCCGCCGCCCAGTCTTCCATGCTCACCCCCTGGATAGGATCAAGCAATCCGCCGGCCTTTGCGGCCGCGACGTTTTGATTCATCTGAGCGTTCATCTTTTCGTTGATGGCATCGAGCATGGCCTGCGCCTCGGCCATACCTTCGGCGATGTTGCCGCGAGCCGATTCGAGCGCATAATGAAGGTGGTCGAGATTCTCGAACCCGGCGGCGATCAGCTTCGATCCGTCGGCATCCACGGCAAGCGCTTCAAGCTCTTTCACGACATCGGTGGCAAGCCGAGTCTTATAATGCTCGGGCATCGTATAGGGAATGATGCCGCAATTGCGGATAGAGTTGCCGAAGTAATGGCCGACCCAGCCGTCTGAACTCTCGTCGTTATACACTCTGATCCATGGAGAGGGCGTATCGAGTTTTTCGCAAAGATAAAGAGATTCCCTGCCGTCGTCTTTTTGATGATAGGCAAAGGGGATATAGTCCGATGGGAATGGCGATTTTGCAAAGCGCTGATAGACAGGCCGTGTGTTTCCTTTTTCTGCCTGCCAGTCGATGATCACAACTTCGATAGAGTTTGTGCTACCTTCGCCGGCCATGACGAGCCGTACCTTGCGGCCGGCATATTTGCTGACGATCTGATTCAGGGCTTCGATCTCCGTTCCGTTGCGAGGGATGGAGTTATCAAGAAACCTTCTTGAGCTCTCAGGATATTCTTTCAGGCCTTTTGTTTTGAAACTGGCAGGATGATCTACCAGCGAGTATCTTTCTTCCATTTGACGTTCCTCTGACTTCCTTCTTTTGGTTATGTGATAGCCGCCGGACCCCGGGATCCGGGCAGATAAGATTGAGTGTTTTATACGAATTCGACAGGCGAGCGTGCATCGTGCGGCCTGTAATGGTTTTTTGTTGAGGGTTCTATAGCCGTGTTAGCAGATCCTGCTTCTTCGCGGCGAACTCCTCATCGGTGATGAGCTGCATCTCTAACATCTTCTTCAATTTTTCGAGCTTCGGCATGATGTCGTCCGACTCGGAGGGCTTCATCTGCTTTGCCATTTCAAGCCCCAGCCCCATCTGCATACCCAGATTGCCTCCGCCTTCGTTACGGGCGAGATCGCGCATGGCCTGTAGCTGCTGGTGTTGTGCATAGTCGATACCCACTTCTTTCAGCGCCTGCGCCTCGGCGCTCATATCGGCGATACGGCCGATGCGTGTCTGCGTAGCCTCATCGAAATTCGTTCCCTCTATGCGCAGATCAAGCAGCTCAAGTCCGAGACCGGTGAATATTGGAGCGGATGAGGCAAGGCAGTGTGCGGCAATCTCGTTACGGTGGCTGCCGATGTCGACGTAGCCGAATGCAGCCGAGGCGAGAAAGTCGCTCATTGGCTGAGTGATGCGCGAAACGAGCACCTTCTGGATCTCGCGCACGGTATAGATGTGAACCCCGGCAACAAGCCTTCGAAAGAACTCAACCGGATCGACGATGGAGAACGAGAAATTGCCAAAGATGCCGAGCCCGACGGGAAACTTGAACTTCGGATCGCTGTAGGTGATCGGCGAAGGGGTTCCCCATCTTCGGTTAACAATGTGTCCGGTTCTAAAAAAATAAATGCCGACGGTGTGTACGGACTGCATGCCGTACATGGCGTTCTTTACGTTCGTCCAGAAGGGGATGTTGTCGGTTTTCAGCTCATAGCTGCCTTCTTTCGTGAAGACGCTTTCGATGCGTCCTTCGTATACAAAGAGGCAGCCCTGGCCCGGACCGACGATCAGACGTGATGCATTCTTGATCTCGTTGCCGTCTTCGGTCCACCGTTCAAAGAGCAATTCGGCATCGGGATTATTCCATTCGATGACCGATCTGAGTGTTTTATTCTGGTTATCGCTCATCTGCTTCTCTCTTCGTTACTCGGTATAGAAAAATCGAGGCCATGCTCGCCGAGCGTCCATTTGCGGACGTGCTCAATTCGTGAGGCAAGGTCTGATTCGTACTGATTCGCATAATCGGGGATGATCTCTATACGTGCCTTCAGATACTTTTCAGCGTAGGCTGTGTAGCATTGTAAGAGCTCTTCTTTTGAAAGAACAGGCGATTCATCGTCGCGCTGAGAACGGTATTTCAGTTCCATGTCATAATAAGCGAGCGCCTCTTCGAAGGCCGCCTCTTCGGCAAGAGCATGCAGAGCATAATGCTCTACGTTACGTGCGATCGTGCCCGGTTCAAATGTGTTCACCGTCTGGCAATAATCACAGGTCTGATAGTAGGAACGAAAGAAATTGTTTCTGAGCGGCAGAGGAGCCTGGCACTGTGTGCACTGAAAGGTCTTTGCAAGCGCCTTTCTGGCCTCATCATGAAGCAGATGTGCCGCGGCAGCGGGAACGCGTATCCCGGCGATGCGCAATTCCCGGTCAAGCTGATGCTGAAGAGTCAGGCCTTTGTTTTGCTCTCTCTCATAGAGCGGATAGAAACGTGCGTAGAATTCGTCAAGACTGCCCTCCCGGTCTTCGACGGCCGCCTCTTCGCGCTCCTGAATCTCTTCGAGTGCGGGGGTAACCTTCTCCTGATAGGTATCTGAGATCTTTGAGATAAGCTCTTTGAGCTGTGTTTCAATACCCTGATAGGCGACGCCAAACGCAGTCGTATCGAAGTTCTCGACCAGAAGCAATGCAGGCAGAGCGGCATTGGCTTCGTTTACGATTTCGTGAAAGCGATTTTCGATCTTAATCAGAAAGGCATCCCAGCGTTCAGCGATCTTAGCAATTTCCTGTTCCATATGTTAGAATACTCAGTAAAATTGATGCCCGCAGAAATCGCAGAAGCGCAGATCTGTTCCTTCCGGGCGGGCTGCCCCGCAACCGGGACAGATTATGTCCCGAATTTAGTTAGAGTTTGAAAAGGCGGAACCCTGGCCCAAAATGGGCCGAACACCACATTCCCTTACGGAGGGTTCCATATGAAGAAGAACGAACGGGCAGAAACCAGTCAAACACAAAGCCTTACGGCCGAAGGTTTTCGGGATTATATTCGAACCAGCCTCGATGCTCGAGTGCGCGAATTTGCACTCGGTTACGTAGGAGCTTTGATTCTCGAAGAAATCGAAACGTTATGCGGCAAGACAGGGGAGCATAAGAGAGGCCGTGGTCTTGCCCATCGAGGCGGCAGCCAGCGTGGTTCCATTGTGCTCGATGGTGAAAGGGTGGCCATCCAGAGGCCCAGAGCTCGAAGCAATGGCAAGGAAGTGAAGCTGGAGCGATATGAGATCCTTCAGGATCGCTCTGATCTTCGCGAGCATGTTGAGCGCCTGATGCTGGCAGGCATCAGCACCCGGAACTATGAAAAGACGCTGAGAAAGACAGAAGCCTCTCTCGGCCTTTCGCGGAGTGCGGTTTCGCGGGAGTTTGTGAAGTCCAGCCGTGAGTCGCTCAATCATTTGAATTCACGCAGGTTTCCTGATCAGACATTCTGGTGTATTGTTCTTGATGGCATCGTATTCGGCGGCTCTGTCGTAATCGTTGCTCTCGGGGTCGATACGGCCGGAAACAAGCATTTTCTGGGCATTTCTGAGGGGTCTACAGAGAATGCTGATAGCGCACTCAGTGTCCTTCAATCAATCGAGAGCCGTGATATCCGCTTCACAGATCGTGTGCTTGTCGTCATGGATGGATCAAAGGCTCTTGAAAAAGCGGCCAGAGAGTTCTTCGGAAAGAAGGCAGAGATCCAACTCTGCTACCTTCATAAACAGAGAAATGTTCTTGCCAAGCTCCCACGGAAGTATCATGCAGAATTCTGCAAGAGATACAAGCAGGCATTCAGCGCTAACAGTTACGAAGATGTCGCAAGCGAGATGCGGTCCGTTCTATCATGGCTCGAATCCATCAGCTACAGTGCCTCTCAGAGTCTTCAGGAGGGTTTAGAGGCACTGTTAACGCTGCATCGCATCAATATGCCGCCGAAATTGAGAACATCCTTTTACACAACCAATCTGATCGATTCGGCATTCTCGAATCCCAGATCTCAGCTTAACCGGGTTAAACGGTCAAGGCCTCAGACAGACCAGGTGCTCCGATGGGTCGGTAGTCTCCTGCTATCACAGGAGGAACAATTCCGTAAGGTGCGGTCATACACTCATATCCATGAGTTCTTAAACACCTTCCTGGATAAAAAGATTGACGAGCGGATCTCGGCATAGGATGCATTCAGTGGGTCCTGCCTCAAAGTCTAACTATCACTGGGACATAGTCACCGGGACATTTCTTTGTTTTAAGTGCCGGCGCTTCCTGCTTGTAGCGCTGCGTGGATTTCAGTGCGTTGCCGAGAATCCCGCTCAGTAAGGATGGGGGTTTATCCGTATTATTTTCTTCTGTATGCATGTTGCCCTGTCGTTCTGCGTTAACAGAAAACCAGGGCTTCGTTCTTTTTCAAAAAATTGTGAAAAGAGTTTTGAAGAAATGCGACATGTATCGACAAAAGGTATGCCGGTTGAAAGTGGATTGTTTTGAACTGTCAGATTTGTTAGAGGCTTAAGGCAAGCTGGTTTGAATCTCTCTCTGCAAGAATATCGGCAAGCGGTAATCTTTCATATTTGCCGATCCATCGACTACACTCTTTCGTGCATTCTCTCAAGAAGTGAAGCTGCAATTCTCGCTCTTGCATAGTCATTACAGGGAAGCCAAAAAAATCATTCCAGTATCGAACGGGTTTGTCTTCGGCCTTTCGTCCTTCTATGAAGGTCAGATGATTTCGAATACGATTTCCTGTAACCTGATTCAGCGAGTCTGGATTTCTTGTCATCTGGTCATGAAGCAGCAGTTGAAAGCTCGCGTCTATATCAATGCCGATCGAATTTCGCTCCGACGAGAGGGCGGCCAGCATGGTTGTACCTGTGCCAAGAAACGGATCGAGTACCGTATCATGCCGCAGGGAATACATATTGATCAACCGGTAGGCAAGCTCAAAAGGAAAAGCTGCACTACGATCTCTTCTTGCACCTGAAAAAGCCTGTCGAATACCTTTAAAATCCCAGACATCAGAGAACCATATATTGCGTTCTTCCCAGAAGAAGGCGGATTGTGTGCGTCGCAATCGCTCCTCGGCGCTATTGAACAGGCGTTTGCCTTCTTTGCGGAAAATCAGAATGTATTCGTGTTCAAGGGTAACGTAAGCGCCGGCAGGTAACATGCCACTGCCCATAAATTTATTCGGAGCGTTCGTCTGTTTACGCCAGATAATATTCGGTAGGTTGCGCAAACCGAGAGAGAGGCAGCTCTGTAGAATCCGCGAGTGATTTGGGTAGAGACGGAATTCTTTTGCTATTGTGCGGGTGGCATCACCGATGTTGATACAGAGAATCCCGCCCGGTCGCATAACGCGAAAGCACTCCTGCCATACGGAATCAAGCAAGCGGTGCATTCGTTCGAAGGCCTGCTCCGGTTGATTCTCGATTAATGTACCGTCGATCGACGAATCCTGTTCGGCGAACATGGCATCCCACATCTCGATCATGGGATAAGGCGGTGAGGTAACGACGAGATCAACCGAGGCGTCGTCAATTCCGCTCATATCGGTGGCCGAACCTGAAATCCAGCGATGCTCCGTTCTCACACTTGCAGGAAAACCGATGACTATTAAGTGTCAAGTGGATCGAGCAAGAGCTTTGGTTGAAACAGCTGGCATTTCATCCCATGTGCGACCTTCCAAAAGCCGGCCAGCCTTCTTTTTGTTGTATCCTCCCCATTGTTTAAAGAAAAAAGGAACATTACTTTCAATGCATTGATCACGAATTTCTAATACCCAGCGACTATCAATGGGCCTGGCCTTCGGGCCTGATTCACCCCCAACTATCACCCAATCGATCCCGGAGAGATTGAGGTTGGGGAGTGGGCCCAGTAATGGCTCTAGCGATAAAAACTTAATGTGAGCATCACACCCTCGCAAATGGTCGAGACGGTAGCTAACCTTTGAATCTTCTATGCTGACACCCATCCAGATATTTTTCCTCCAAGGAAGTGAAGGGCTCAACTGTAAGAGTCGATCGGAACGCTTTGTCAACACTTGAAATCTATGCCAGAATGCGCGCTCCATAGTATCGAAAACTTGTCTGATATACGTGAGCGGTACGCCCCTATGGAAGAGATCACTCATCGAATTTACAAAAATTGTCTGAGGCTTTTTCCATGATAACGGAAGTTCAAGCAATTGCGGTTGCTGTGTTAGCTTGAAGCCATTCCGATAGTTGGATTGACCCATAGCCTGTAGTCGGCGTGACATTCGCTCAGCATAACAATTCTTGCATCCGCTGCTGATCTTTGAGCAACCGGTTACCGGATTCCATGTAGATTCAGTCCACTCAATTTCAGATCCTAGCGCCATTTCAGATCTTGTTTAAAAGATGCTTGGCAATGTTCAAGGCAATTTTTGCTCCGCGGGCATTGGCAGCTGCGAAGCAAAAGAGGTACATTGGATTATTGGCAGTAATGCTCAAGACGGCCGGATTGGGCGCTACTCCCGGGAATATCTCCTCTAATCGTTTGATAAAGAATCGTGCGAGTACTTCTATTCTGGCCTTCGTTATCTCACGATGAGGTTGACCAAATATGTCTTGGTTATGTTCAACGGTGTAGAATTCTTCATACCATTCATCGGTTCCGAGGAACAGGTTTATGCGCCTAATCCATGCTGTAGGGATATCACCTGATCTGGGCAACGTTCGATTCAGTCCAATTCCAAGTGGGAACAGCAACCACATGTCTACAGCTTGTGTTTGAGCAATTTTCTCAATGGTCTGCCATTCCACTTGCATCCCATACGGATCAAGAAACATAACCGCTCTCGTGCTGGACCAATCCATTTCGCAGAGATTTTTAAGCTCTTCATTTGCTTCTCCTCTGCGTATTTGGATTCTTGGTGCGAGATCTGGATATGAGCCACGGAGTCGTTCCAGATCCGCACATCTATTCGCATTCTTCTCGATAAAGACCCATTCATCAAAGGGTGGACTGATTTGCAGAGCAATAGAGGCAGAGCCTTCGAGCATTTTCTCGGGGGAATCAGAGGTGGGAATGGGTATATCGTCGAACAATGAAGGGGCATTTGCAGCGCGGGCGCTGATTTGCTCGATCGAGCCGGAACCGGCAAATGCATCTACGTACATTTTTCTGAACGGCTGTTTTTTTAATGCCTGATTGTAAGCTCCCAAGTATTTTTTCAGAATTGCAAGTTTCCTCTCTGTCCAGCTTCCACCGAATCTATGTGTTGCAGCATTCATTCTGTCCACCTCTGTACTGAAAAGGGGTGGCTTTTAAGGTGAGTTTGTCAACAGAAAAACATATGCAATTAAACACAGCGGATGTTTGGGCAGGTGGCAAATGCCAGCCACTGTGACTGCTGTCGAGTGAACAAATCCGATCAAGTGGAACGGGCCGGCTTTCACCGGCCCGTTCCACTTCAAACCCCGTTCACATGATCGATCAAGAAGTCGCGCACCTTATCAAGCGAGATGCGCTCCTGCTTCGTCGAATCGCGCTCACGCAGCGTGACGGTGTTATCCTCTTTCGTCTGATGATCGATCGTTATACAGTAGGGCGTGCCGAGTTCGTCCTGTCTGTAGTAGCGTTTGCCGATCGAACCCGAAAGATCGTAATCGACGGGAAAGACCTTCGACAGACTTTTATACAGCGCTTCACCGATCTCAGGAAGCCCGTCTTTTTTCGTGAGGGGGAAGATGCCGGCCTTCACCGGAGCAAGCGAAGGATGCAGGCTGAGCACGACGCGCTGTTCTTCAGTGCCTGCATGCTCGACGCGGTAGGCATCTGAAAGGATGGCAAGGAAGAGCCGGTTCACGCCGAGAGCGGGCTCGACGACGTAAGGAACATACTTCTCTTTCGTCTCGGGATCGAGATACTCCAGATTCTTGCGCGAGAACTCCATGTGCTGACGCAGGTCATAATCGGTGCGCGAGGCGATGCCCCAGAGCTCGCCCCATCCGAAGGGAAAGTTGAATTCAATGTCGACCGTTCCTTCTGAATAGAATGCCAGCTCTTCGGGCTCGTGCGCCCTGACGCGAAGGCTATCCTGCTTGATGCCTAACCCGTGCAGCCACTTCACGCAGTAGTCGACCCAGAAGTCGAACCACTCTTTCTGCGTTCCGGGCTTACAAAAGTATTCCATTTCCATCTGCTCGAACTCCCGCGTGCGGAAGACGAACTGACGGGCGACGATTTCGTTACGAAAGGATTTGCCGATCTGAGCGACGCCGAAGGGAACGCGCACGCGACACGTATCGACGATGTTCTTAAAGTTGATAAAGATGCCCTGAGCGGTTTCAGGACGCAGGTAAACGGTCTGATCCGATCCGGCGGCGGCGCCCATCTTCGTTTCGAACATCAGGTTAAACTGACGCGGCTCGGTGAAATCCTTCGCTCCACAGTTGGGGCATTTCAGTTTATCTTTTTCTTTCTCCATCACCTCGCGGATGGCGGCGAGATCGAGTTTTGAGCCGTCGACGCCCAGCGCGTCTTCGAGGAATTTATCTGCGCGAAAGCGAGACTTACAGGCCTTGCAATCGAAAAGCGGATCGGTGAAGCTGTCGACGTGGCCGCTGGCCTTCCAGACGTCTGGATGTAAAAGTATGGAAGAATCCAATCCGACGACGTCGTCGCGATCATGAACAAAGGCCTTCCACCAGGCGTTTTTGATGTTGCGCATCAGCTCTGAGCCATAGGGGCCGTAATCGAACGTGTTCGAGAGTCCTCCATAGATGTCAGAACCCGGATACACGAAGCCCCGGCGCTTGGCGAGCGCTACGATATCCTTCAACGATTCTTCTGCTTTGTTCTTCTTTTCGGCCATGATCTGATCCTGTTGCTCGATAGAAGGCGAGCGTGATAGTGCTTTCTTTTTCGGCACGCTCTCCAATCAATCGAAAAGCAATTTTAACAGGTGTGCATGGCGGCGCTGAAAATCGCTTTTATCCGTTCAGGAAGGCCTCAGAATTCCGGACGCAGCAGCGCAGACGAAGGGGCAGGGAGCGTAATTTTTTTATGTCGGGTTAGCGTTATGAGACAGAAAAAAGTTACAGGGTCTCTTTGAATCCGGGCCGAAAATAGAGCAAACACAGAGGAGAACGGCCTTGGCAACAAAGAAGAAGGCGCAGCAACGCGGTTCAACGGATCTGATCAAAGAGTTTCAGGACTATCTGCTTGTAGAGCGAGGCCTGAGCGAAAACTCCATCTTTGCATATTCATACGACATAAAAAAATTCCTGGACTACTTGCAGAAGTTCCAGAAAGGCAAGGCCGTCGGCGTCGTGACATCCGACGATATCGTCGCCTTTCTGAAGCAACAGCAGGAGATGAACATCTCCACCCGCTCCAGGGCTCGCGAGCTTGCCGCGCTGCGCCAGTTCTTCGGCTATCTTCGCGATGAGGGGCGCGTCAAGGTTAATCCTGCCGATAAGGTCGAGCCGCCCGAGATCCGTCGCACGCTTCCCGATTATCTGACCGTCGACGAGATTCGCTCGCTTTTCACCGTGTTCGACGAGAACGATCCGTACGAGATCCGCGACCGCGCCATCTTTGAGATGATGTATTCAAGCGGACTTCGCATCTCAGAGGCCTGCGCCATGAAGATGAGCGACGTCGATCTTGATAACCTGATGATCGCCGTGCGCGGAAAAGGCGGCCGGGAACGATTGATTCCTTTCGGCGAACAGTCGAAGCAGGTCATCGACGACTATCTGACTAACTCTCGTGAAGTCATCCTGAAAGATCGCGACAGCGAGTATCTCTTTATTTCGAAAAAAGGGGAGAGCCTGAACCGGAAGTCCGTCTGGCGTCTTCTGAAAAAGTATATCTCGCGCACCGGGATTACAAAGACCGTCACGCCGCATACGTTCCGCCACAGCTTCGCAACACACCTGATCGAAAACAACGCCGATCTGCGCAGCGTGCAGGAGCTTCTCGGACACCTCGACATCGCCACTACGCAAATCTACACGCACATGGCGGCCAGCCAGCTGAAAGAGGTGCATCGCAAACATCATCCGCGCGGATGATGACTGGCCGGTCTTACTTAATAGTGCCCGTGTCGTCGATTCGCGCCTGCAACTTCCTGTGCAGTAAATCTGCATGCATTGAATCGGGCCCCTTCGCTTCATGCTGTTGGTATCTGGCTGTAGATTTTGAAGACATAATTTCCCGGCGAAATTCGAGAGTATCGGTAAAGAAAATTGCGACATCCAGTGGATGGTGAAGTGTCTTTTTTTTGATTGACATTCTGATTTTGAGGCCGTATCTGTGGAGTATGCAGGGCGACGCACCTGAAAAAATACGGAATACGGAATACGGAATACGGAATACGGAATACGGAATACGGAATACGGAATACGGAATACGGAATACGGAATACGGAATACGGCCGCTGATTCTCTGGCTGGCACCCGTTGTTTACTGTCTGATTCCAATTGTGAACTTCTTGCAAGTCATGTGGCAATTCCGCACGACCTTTCGTGGGGCTCTGCTGCATTACCCGGCTGTCGGCGCTCTCCTGATGATTCTGGCGCCTGTGGTGGGCATTGGTCTTTTCCTCCAGAAGAGATGGGGGTATCGATTATTCCTTGCCCATTCGATTCTTCTCATTCTCTATAATCTTTCCTTTTTCTCTCATCGATCAGGCACTATTCCCGCAACGAATCTTCTTGTGACCTCTCTGGGTTTGATCATTCTTTTCTGGTTTGTCCATCGAGCTTATGCCCGTCGGAATATCGGTGAGCGCATTCTGCTGCAAAAAGGCCCGCCTGCCCACATAGACGTTCCGGACGGGCGGGCAGAATGAGCAGAATATGGTTATCAAAAACAAAAAAGACGGTAGGTTCCAATGAAGCATTTAATTTTCGCAGGTAGTTTATTCCTTGGGTTCGGTTTTCTTTCATCGTGTATTCCGGGTGAGCATCCCTCCCAGAACAAGGTCGTTCCGCTCATTCTGAGTCTTGCGTACACGCCCGCACCGCCGGAGGCCGTGCGAACACAGATTGTGGAAGAGATGTTTCCTGCCTCAGGCCCGTTAGCCCTCGTGGAGGGGGAGCGGGAGTATTTACAGTACCAGATGCTGGAACGTTACAATCAAGGCTTTTACGAACCGGCCGTTCAGCCGCTCATAGCACGAGATATGCAATCTGTGTTTGCATCTGCTCTCGAAGAGGACGGCACCACCATGGCCAGCTTGAACGCTGATTTTCGTCGGGAAGTGGAGAGAGTTCTTACGACAGCACCCGAAGGGATTCTCTGGAACATCCGATATATTGCGGCTAATTCGGCCGTAATGTCTGATGAGATGCTTCAGGAGGAAGGCTTCTGGGCGGGCGATATATCGAGAGAGGATTTCGAAGAAAACAAAAGGTTCATGCTGGCCCTTTACGAAACCGTAAGCCTGGAGATTGAGCGGAGGCAAGGCCAGTGATTCGCCGCCTGCCACTCATTTTCACTCTAAGCATCGCTGCTTTCTTGCCGGCAGGGTGTGAACCGGAGGAAAGTACGACAAAGGATGAGTTCATGCTCGGTCTTTTAATACAGTACTGGGTGAATTACAATAACCCATGTAAGGATGGGCGTCCGTACATGGAAGTCAATCAAGGCGATCTGGTCGGGCCGTTTACGAGCCAGCAATGCTTCCATCTAACGACAACGTCGGCTGTTACGATTACCATGCTGACTACAGGCACCTCTGTCGGGAGCCTTACGCTGTGGACACCGGTTCGGACATCAATTGACTACCGGGACGATCCGACTTTCACGATATCGCAAGCACCTGCAGACGTGTGGGTTTTTGCTCAATGCGGTGGTTGCGAGTATAGCATTCAGTTTTAATTGAAAGGTACAATCAAGGAGCCAGAGCTTATGGTAGGCAGTAAGAGATATATTCTAATATCCATATTCATCTTCAGTCATGCATTGAATGCCCAGATTCCGGAGCCTCAGTGCGATCCGGATGATATGTTTACGCCTTTTGTTGAAGTCAGTGCATCCCGTGCGTGGGCAAAATGTGATATGCGTTGCGCAGGGCAGCCGGGCCCGTTTCACATCATGCTCGTAGGTGATTCGGTAGGCGCCCTGCTTGCGGCGTCGCCTTCACCGATGGCATGGCAGGTAAACGGTGTGAAGAGTAAGTCATGGGATTACTTCCTGACAGATCCTGCACCGGAAGGGGCCGCAAGCTGGCGTGTACTCAATACTGCGGTTTCGGCAACGACAGCCCATTTCTGGCGTTCGGGTGTTGAGAAATGCCTTGGGGATCATGAAAGCGAAGAAGCCGCGCGCTGGCGAGCGACGGCGCCGGGACGCGTCTGGATGGAGATCGGCGGCAACGATATCAAGTATGCCCATGCGATTGCTGTGAACCCTCACTGGGCGCATTATGTGAATAACAGAATCTTGAACCAGACGGCCAGGATGGTGACATTGTTCCAGCAAAACGGGCGGACCGTGCTTCTAATGGGCTATCATTCAGAGAAGGCAGCCTATGTAACGGGCGGCGCTAAACTCTTTAAAGACAATGATCTTATAGAAACCCTTTGTGGTACCGACAATGAGGTCGCTGACATTCTGTTTAACGATGGTGTTTGCCTTCTTGCAGACGGTTCATGGCAGGTGATTACAAATGTTACCGGCGGCTTCTTTGATGGGCTAAACAAGATGCGTATGTACCTTGATGACCGTCTTGGGCCGGCGGCCATGTTGCTCGATGGAAGCTGGCTACAAAAAATTCCGGGCGGCAGTATGGTTTACGGCGCACTGCGCACGATCGACATCGGGCTGGGTAACGCATTAGGGTTAAACCACAGTCTGACCGGGTTGTTCGAGGATCCGGCACGCCGGTTCTTTGGAAAAAATGGCCACAAAATGGACAGTTATGAAAGCCGTTTTGGTGATGCAGTGCCGTGGCAGGTATTCTGGGCGTGGCTTCAGTCCACGCCGCGCTACGAAGAAGGGTGGGCTGTACAATTTGCCGGCCCGAATAAGCGCAAGGCCGAATCGGCCGATTATGTCCCGAATTTAGTTAGAGTTTGAAAAGGCGGAACCCTGGCCCAAAATGGGCCGAACACCACATTCCCTTACGGAGGGTTCCAGATGAAGAAGAACGAACGGGCAGAAACCAGTCAAACACAAAGCCTTACGGCCGAAGGTTTTCGGGATTATATTCGAACCAGCCTCGATGCTCGAGTGCGCGAATTTGCACTCGGCTACGTAGGAGCTTTGATTCTCGAAGAAATCGAAACGTTATGCGGCAAGACAGGGGAGCATAAGAGAGGCCGTGGTCTTGCCCATCGAGGCGGCAGCCAGCGTGGTTCCATTGTGCTCGATGGAGAAAGGGTGGCCATCCAGAGGCCCAGAGCTCGACGTAACGGCAAGGAGGTGAAGCTGGAGCGATATGAGATCCTTCAGGATCGCTCTGATCTTCGCGAGCATGTTGAGCGCCTGATGCTGGCGGGCATCAGCACCCGGAACTATGAAAAGACGCTGAGAAAGACAGAAGCCTCTCTCGGCCTTTCGCGGAGTGCGGTTTCGCGGGAGTTTGTGAAGTCCAGCCGTGAGTCGCTCAATCATTTGAATTCACGCAGGTTTCCTGATCAGACATTCTGGTGTATTGTTCTTGATGGCATCGTATTCGGCGGCTCTGTCGTAATCGTTGCTCTCGGGGTCGATACGGCCGGAAACAAGCATTTTCTGGGCATTTCTGAGGGGTCTACAGAGAATGCTGATAGCGCACTCAGTGTCCTTCAATCAATCGAGAGCCGTGATATCCGCTTCACA